>NZ_JACJVR010000001.1 GCF_014212175.1 Cohnella xylanilytica
AGTACTTTCGAAATTCAGGTTAAACATTCTTATCGGGTGCAGCACATGAGGGTGAGCACCCAGGACGACGTTCACCCCATTCTTGAACAACAGCTGCATAAGCCGGATTTGGCCGCGGTCGGGATACATTCGAAATTCTTTGCCGAAATGCAAATAAACGATCCTAAAATCCGTTCTCTTTTTTAAGCGGCGAACGTCCTCGATCATCTTAGTCCGGTTTATACGGTTGACCAGCCAAGGCTTCGGAACCCGAATCCCGTTAGTCCCTTTCGTGTAAGCCAAAATTCCGATTTTAATCCCTTTAACGTTAACGATCAGTTGCCGGCGGGCTTCCCGGACGGAGCGATTCGTGCCCGTATGGCGCAGACCGTAACGGTCGAGAACGTCTAATGTCCGCTTCAATCCGGATACCTTCCCGTCCATACAATGATTGTTGGCCGTGCCTAATACGCCGAAGCCCAGGTTCCGGAGCTCGGCCGCGAATGCGTCCGGGGCGCTGAACAGCAGCTTCCCGGGTTCGGCGCGGAACGAGCTGCCGGAGAAGGTCGTCTCCAGATTGCCGATCGTTAAATCGGCATTCCTAAGGTACGGTTTCACCTTGGCGAAGATCGGCGCGAATCCTTTATTTCGGGCGGCCGAGGCGATCATCTTCCTTTTCATCAACAGATCCCCTACCGCGGCGATGGCGATCTTCGTCAACGCACCCACTCCTTTAGGACTCATAGTATTCGAGGGAAAAAGAAAAGGAGAGCCCATCTCCATGGACTCCCCCAATCTTGGAATATCGCGTTAATGTTCCGATACCCTTCTCTAGTTCGCCAATGTTACCGCCGTCCGGCCCATTGATTATAGGTCACCATTTGGTGTCGCGTCTGTCGAATAAATCCCCGTCTCGTAGGCGTATCGAACGAGTTGAAGCCGATTCTTCAGCTTCAGCTTGAACAGAATATCCTTCAGGACGATCTTGACCGCGCTCTCGGTAAGCAGCATCGCTGCCGCGATCTCCTGATTCCGATACCCTTGGCATAAATAGCGGACAAAGGCCGTCTCGATCGGCGTCAACGGGACCTTGCCGTTGCGGGAAGGATTCCCGGCCACGAACGGCTCCAGAATTTGATACCCGATCTCGCGCGACAGAGTAGCCCCTTCGATCAGGATCGATCTTAAATACTCATGTCGCGAAGCGGGGTGCAGAGATTTGAGCAAATAGCCTTGCGCCCCCGCCTTGAGGGCCTCGAAGAACAACCGGACGTCCGCGGATTCGGCTTGAATCACGATCGTCATCCCGGGATGTTCGGATTTGATTCGCCTGGCGGCCTGCATGCCGCCCATATCTCTCAATTCGAGATCGATCAGCGCGATTCGCGGATTCAGGGCCGCGGAGAGCTGGATCGCTTCCGCCCCGTTATCCGTCTCCGCCACGATCTCCATCTCGGCGTCAAGCTGGAGCAGCAACCGTAATTCCTCTCTCGATTCTAGATGGTTGTCCGCTATGAGTACAGTATTCGCTGGTTTCGTTCGCATGGGCGCTGCCACTCCGTTTATATCGTTTTGACTCGACTCGTAGTCCGCGACTTCCCCGATCGATTGCAGCTCGATCGGCTTCCCATCATAGAAGGTTCTCTTCCGCTCCGTCCGTTCCGCTCTTCCCTTGGTCGACACCGCCTCCTTGACGTTAAGTACGATAGCTTGTCCGAGGAGGTTGCATATTGACGGCGGGTGCCGCTCCCGCAAGCCGCTTCGCCGAGCGTTCGTTCACGAAATCATCACGAATCCCGCCCCTTCCCGCTCATTCCGGTCCGCGATCGTGCCCGACGCAAGCCTCGTATCGAACTAGACCTCGGTCTACCCCGGTTCGGCCTTCCGTTCATTTCCCGGCGTTGCCGGTTCTCTTATGATGAGATCAGCGAAATTAAAGGAGTCGGTATCGCCATGAAGACGCCATCTTCCATCCTGATTCTGACGGCCGCCTACGGGGAAGGCCATTTGCAAGTATCCGAAGCGCTCCGGGAATCGCTCGTCCGCCAAGGGTACGGCGTGCGCATTCTCGATCTGTTCCGGGAGGCGCACCCGCGGTTGAACGCGCTGGCCCGCTACTTGTACAAGCGGAGCCCGTTGTTCTCCTCCCTTGGCTTCGATTATTACGGCTGGACTTACCGGATCACGCAGCATATGGACGAACGCCATCCCGGCGTCCGCTGGCTGAACGGGCTCGGGCGCAGAACGCTGCTTCAAGCCGTCAAGGCCGATCGTCCCGCTGCCGTCGTCTGCACGTTCCCGTTCGGGGGCGTCGGCGCCGCGCTGCGAAGAGCCGGACTATACGTGCCGGTGTTCACCGTCATTACCGACTATCATCTTCACAACCGCTGGCTTCAGACCCAGGCGGACCGCTATTACGCGGCGACGGCCGAGCTCGCCGCGGAGCTGAAGGAGCGCGGCGTCGACCGCGGCCGCATCGTCGTCAGCGGCATCCCGGTGCGGGAGACGTTCCGCGCGGGATTGCGACGGGCCGCCGATAGCGAGAGCGGCGGCGCGAATAGCGCGATCGACGGCACGGATAGCGCGATCGACGGCGGGGACTGCGCAATGGATGGCGGGGACAGCGCAATCGGCAGCGCGGACAGCGCGGGCTTCGCCCCGGCAAGCGGCCGGAAGCCGCCGGGAACCATCCTCTACCTGTCGGGAACCCATGCGACGATCGCCGACACGCTTCGCTCGGTCAAGCTGCTGCTGCGCCTGCCGGGCATCCGGATCGACGTCGTATGCGGGCGGAACGACAAGCTGCGTCGCGAGCTGGAACGCGACTTCAAGCGGGAAGCGCGGGTAACCGTGCACGGATTCGTAGAGACGATGCCCGAACTCATGCGCAGAGCGAGCTGCATCGTGACGAAGGCGGGCGGCATCACGCTGACCGAGGCCGTACAGGCGGGAACCCCGCTCTTGATCTACAAGCCGCAGCCCGGTCAAGAGCTGGAGAACGCCCGCTACTTCCTGGCCCAAGGAGCGGCCCGCATCGCGTATAACGCGGCGGAATTGACGGATCAGGCGGCGAGGCTGCTGGAGCGCTCCGAGATCCGGGAGCGGATGGCCCGAAGGTACAGGGAGTTGAACGGAGGGGATGCGGCAGCGATGATCGCCGATGACATGGATCGCAGGCTGCGCCCGCTCGCCGCGCGGCACCTAGAACCGGACTTCGCGGATTCCTATCGGAGAGAGGAGCGAATGGCTTATGACGGGTAACCTTCGAGGGACAACGCAAACGGCGCTGCTTCCTCTCGCCTTCGTTCTGTTCCTGGCGGAGTTCGCGCGCAGCGCCTTCTTGATCTCGTTCTTGCCTATTTACGCGGCGGAGAAGCTCGGCTTCTCGGCCGCCGCGGCAGGTCTAGCGGTCTCGATCCATTACGCGGCGGATACGGCGATCAAGATCGCCGCCGGCTTCTTCCTCGACCGCTTCTCCTCCCGGGCGCTTCTGCACGTCTCGTTCGTCAGCGCGTTGGCGGGAGTCTGCCTCGCCTTCGCCGGAACGCAGCCGTGGACGCTCGTCGCGGGAGCCGCCTTGCTGGGCGTCGGCCTGTCGCCGCTATGGCTCCTCTGCCTGAGCCGGGTGCAGGAAGGCCAGCGGGGCGGCCAGATCGGGCTTATCTATGCGGTATGGCTGTCCGCTCTCGGAGCGGGTCCGGTGGCGATCAACTTTGCGCTCGAACGCGGAGGCTACGGCTTCTCGTTCTGGCTGCTCGCCGGATTGCTCGTCCTCGGCTGGGCTCTCGGCGCCGGATGGAGACCGATCGAACGCCCTGCCGAGCACCGCAATCGGCGTTTATCCGCGAGCCGGCAGATTGGCCAGCTCCGCCGCAAGCTCCGGTCCATGAAGCCGCTTCTGCCCGGCATGGTGCTGCAGATGGCCGCCGTCGGATTGCTCGTGCCGATCTTGCCCGCCTTCGCGACCGGAAGTCTCGGCCTCAGCTTGTCGGAGTATTCGCTCGTCATGATCGCCGGCGGCGGTTGCGCGGTCGCGCTGCTTGTCCCGATGGGGTGGCTCGCCGACCGGTTCGGACACATGCGGTTCCTCGTCGTCGGCTTCGCCGGGATGGCAGTCTCCATGCTGCTCGTCTTGTTCGCCGCTTCCGGCTTGCCCGCCGCGCTGGCCGCGGCCGTCTTGCTCGGCCTCAGCTGCGCGGCCGCGCTTCCGGCCTGGAACGCTCTGCTGGCCCGCTTCGTTCCCGAAGAGCAGAAGGGTACGGGATGGGGGGTTCTGTCCAGCGTCGAAGGGATCGGCATCATGATCGGTCCGGCGATCGGAGGCTGGATCGCCGAGCAGTACGGCGCGACGACGACGGTGGTCGTCAGCGCCGCTCTGATGGCCGTACTCGCGCTGTTCTATGGCCTTCGCCCGATCGAGCTGCGCACCCGCGCGCGGCATAAGGCAGGTGACCGGGTATGAGCCGAGGCATGAAGCGAATGCGCGAATGGGATGTCCGGCTGTTCCGCTTGTTCAACGATAAAATACGGAATGCGCTGCTCGACCGGCTTCTGCGCCTGATCACGCATCTGGGAGGCGCGGCGTTTACGATCGCCGTGCCGTTAACGGTGGCGCTCTTGGCTCCCGCGCCCTGGAGCCGCGTCGGCTGGCAGAGCCTGGCCGCGCTGTCGGCGAGCTTCCTGATCGGATTCGCCGCGAAGAGATTGCTCAAGCGCCAACGCCCTTACTTGGCGCTTCCGGACGCGAATCTGCTCATCAAGAGCCTGCGCGATTCGTCGTTCCCGTCCGGGCACACGACGGCGGCCTTCTCCGTCGTCGTCCCCTTCGCCGCCGCGGCATCGTGGGCCGCCTGCGTCGTCCTCCCGGCCGCCGCCCTCATCGCCGTCTCCCGCGTCTATCTCGGCGTCCACTATCCTTCGGATTGCGCCGTCGGCTGCCTGCTCGGCTCGACCGCCGCCCTTCTCTCCGTTCAGCTTTTCTAATCCAGCGGTTGCGCGAAGGGCTGCCGTTTAGGCTGACACGCTTCCGCCTTTCCTTGCCCGATGAAGCTTGCCGTACGTGAACCGCCGCCATACCCATTCCATCGGGCCGAGAGGCATCCGGTTCATCCACCAGAGGCTAAACCCGATTTCGACCGCGATGACGATCAAGCAATACCCGACGATCTCAAGAAAATTCAGTGTGGCATACAAGCCGAGCCCTGTAAAAAATCCTATCGACACGACCGACTGAAGAAGGTAATTCGTCAAACTCATCCGCCCCGCGAACTTCAGCGGTTGAAGCAGATTCACGAAGCCCGGCTTCGTCATCAGCAGCGTCAGCACCGAGAGGTACAGGAAGCTAAGGAACAGGCCGCAACCGTAAATCAGAAATTGGCCGAGCTGTCCTTGATACGCCCCCGATTCGATATAACCCAGCCTCGTGCAGCCCAGCAAGATCGCCGTCAGGAGGCTTGCCGTTCCGGATATCGTTCGGATTCTACGAATGAATCTCGCGTACTTTCCGATATTCTCGAACACGCCGATTCGTCCGCAATAGAATCCGAGCAGCATCATGGCGAACATGCTGGGGTAACCGATCTGTTCCCCTTGCAGGTTAGGGAGAACCTCTTCCCGGAGATGGAAGGACAACCATTGGCCATAATCGCCGTCCCGGTTGACTTCGATCGCGGCGGCTGCTTCCTCCTGAGCGATCTTCGCATTCGTGAGCATGCCGGCCTTCAAAGTCTCTTCCGGCTGAAGGAAGGCAAGCGAGAACATAGCGAGATAGACCACAAGAATCGATAGGGCCCAGACGAGCACGGTCTTGTCTTTGCGCCGGTAAAACAGCATCAATAAACAGCCGATCAAAGCATAATTATGCAGAACGTCGCCGTTGTAGAAAAACGCCATATGCACGATGCCCAGAAGGAATAGGATCAACATCCGGCGGGAGAAAAGCCGGTATGCTCGCTCCCCCTTTTGCTCGGATCGTCTCATAAACAGGAAGAAGCCGAGTCCGAACAAGAAGGACAGGATCGGGTAACATTTCCCCGCTAAGAACATATCGATGGCGAGACGAATGCCTTGATCGAGCGCCGATTCTTCCGGAAGCGCGCCGCCCCGCTGGTAGAAGAGATCCGGCGTGCTCATGTACAGGATATTGACGAAAAAGATGCCGAATACCGCGAGTCCTCTGAAGATGTCCATGAAATCCATGCGTTCGGCGGGCGAAATCGGTTGAGCTCCCATTCCCATGGCAAACATTCCTTCCCTTCTTCTTGGCGCCATACTTGCAAGTATAGGAAGTATGCCGCAGGAAGGATATTACCCTCAAGTATAGTCCGACCTATACCATCGGTAGTTACCGCGTCCTCCCGATCGCGCCGGTCAAGCGCGTAGGCGAGAGAACCGCGGAGAAGGATCTCCGCTCCGATGCGGGCAGCAGGTACTTCTCCAGCGTCGGACGTAGCCGCAGCTATGGTTGCCGAGCCCGCTCTGCGCGGCGTCGAGCTTGACGATCGTCTCTTCGAGCGGCGTCAGCTCGTGGACGTGCTTCGCGCTCGCCAGATCGGCGGTCGCGTAATGATGGGCGCTGGCGTTCATGGGAGCCCCCGCCGCGACGGCGAGAAGCCCGAAGCCGCCCTCGTCCTCGAAGCGGACCCAGCGCACGTCCGCTTTGTTCCCGTTCTCCTGCGGCTTGATGTACGGCACGAACTGCTCCGCCACCAAGCCTTCGTAGAAGCCGAGCTTGCCGCTCTCCTTCCGGTCGGCGTAGCATTCGTGCGGTCCTCTGCCGAACCAGGACATGCGGTCGAGCTCGCGAGGCAAGCTCAGCTCGAGCCCGAAGCGCGGCAGCGGCGGCAGATCGTCGCGCAGCGGCTCGAGCTCCGCCTCCGCCAGGAGCTCGCCGAATGCGTTCGCCGTGTAACCGAGACGGGCGCGGAACGCCATGCCTTCCCCCTTCGCCCCCAGCGCGAATTCCGCATGGAAGCGAACCGAGCCGTCCGCTTCGAGCCGTTCGAAGGAGGTATGCCGCACCTCCTGCTCGAGACGGTCGTAGCCGGCCGCGACCCACCTCTTCGCCAGATGAACGTCGTTATCCACCGGAGCGCGCCAGAGGTTCACCTGCGGGGAGGCGAGCAGCAGCTCCCGGCCCGCGACCGACCAGCTCGCGAGCCGTCCCTTCGCCAAGTCGAAGACGAACGAGAACCCGTCGCCGCGGACGGTTATCCGATTCGCGGACCGCTCGACTCGAAGCGCTTGCGGCATCGCGCCGGCCGATGAAGCCAGGCGGGTCGCGGCAGACCCGGCCTCTTCCGTCTTATCGACGATGCCTAGAGGCAGATCCGCCCATGCGACCTCGAACCCGCGGTCCGCCCAAGAGGTTCTCTCGCGGAGAACGAACCGAACGCGAAGCCCGTATTCTCCTTCACCGGCTTCTTCCGGCAGCTCCGCCCTCGAAGCGAGCCGAAGCGATTCCCGCTCGCCGGCGGGCGTCCGCAGAACGGGCAGCTTCCCGCTCTTCAGCGCCTCCCCGTCCCGAAGCAGCGTCCATTCTCCTTCCAGATGCTCCAGCGTCGCGAAGTCGTATCGGTTCGCCAGAACGAGCTCCCCCGTCTCCTCGTTCCAGGATACGATTTTGACCGGCTCGATCGCCTTCTTGCATTCCAGCAGCGAAGCCTTCGGGGTCCGGTCCGGGAATAGCAGCCCGTCCAGGCAGAACGGCCCGCTGTGCGGCGCGTCCCCGAAGTCCCCGCCGTACAGGTACGCCTTCCCGCCCCCGTCCGTCGAACCGGCGGAATTCGGAGCAACCGATTCGATAGCCATGTCCATCCATTCCCAGACGAGTCCTCCCAGCAGCCGGGGATATTCGTAGATCGCGTCCCAATATTCTTGGAGGTTGCCGGTCGAATTGCCCATCGCATGACCGAATTCGCACATCAGGTACGGCCGCGGGTCGTCCTTAAGACCTTCCTCGATTACCGTCCCGACGGCCGGGTACATCGAGCTGACGATATCGACGACCGGGGCGTCGTAGGCGCGCTCGTAGTGGATCGGCCTCGTTCCGTCCGCCTGCCGGATCCAGTCCGCCATCGCGTCGTGGTTCGGGCCGTAGCCGGATTCGTTGCCGAGCGACCAGACGATGACGGAAGGGTGATTTTTGTCCCGCTCGACCAGCCGCCTCGCCCTCTGCACGAAGGCTTCCCTCCACTCCGGCCGCTTGGACAGGAAGCCCTCGTCGCCGACGAAGTGGAAGCCGTGCGTCTCCAGATCCGTCTCGTCGATGACGTACAGGCCGTAGCGGTCGCACAGGTCGAGCCACCTCGGGTCGTTCGGATAGTGCGACAGCCGGACCGCGTTGATGTGATGCCGCTTCATCAGAAGAATATCGGCGAGCATCGCTTCCTTCGTCGTCACGTAGCCGCTCCGCGGATCGAATTCGTTGCGGTTCACTCCCTTGACGACGATCGGACGGCCGTTCACAAGCAAGCGTCCCCGGTCGATGCGAATATCCCGGAAGCCGACGCCGATCCGTTTGACTTCCGCCAGGCGGCCGTTCTCGTCCGTAACCTTCAGCAGCAGCGTGTACAGGTTCGGCGTCTCGGCCGTCCACGGCTTCGCGGACGCGATCGTCCCGCGCAGGCGGAGCTCTCTTCGTTCGCCCGGACGAAGCGGAGTCGCTGCCGGACCTTCGACGTTCAGCGCGACGCTCCCCTCGGGATCGAGCAGAACGGCTTCGAGGCGGCTGGACCTCTCCTTTTCGCCATACACGTGACCCAACTGCAGCGACACCTCGAGCTCGGCCGAACTCCCGTCCGTCAGCCAGCTCGTCTTCGCGAACGCGTCCAGCACCGTGACCGCAGGCAGGGCGATCAAATACGCGTCTCGGAAAATGCCGCTCAAACGCCACTTATCCTGGCTCTCCAGGTAGCTGCCGTCCGACCATTGGCAGACGCGGACCGCCAGCCGGTTCTCTCCCGGTCGCAGCGCTTCCGTCACGTCGAATTCGGCCGTGAAGTGGCTTCCTTGCGAATAGCCGATCGGGCTCCCGTTCAGCCAGACGTGGTAAGCCGAATCGACGCCTTCGAACAGAAGCCGGACGCTTCTTCCTTCCCACCCGTCGGGAACGAAGAACGAGGTCCGGTAACAGCCGACCGGATTATTCGCGGGGACGAACGGCGGATCGATGGGAAAAGGATACGGGCAGCTCGAATAGTGCGGGATGCCGTAGCCGTGCATCTGCCAATTCGAAGGAACCGGAAGCAGATCCCAATCCTCATCCTCGAAGTCGCCGCGTTCGAACCCTTCCGGGGCGTCGGCAGGCGATTCGGAATAACGGAACCTCCAATCTCCGTTCAGAAGTCGGAAGTAGGGCGAACGCTCCCGCTCGCCGGTTATCGCGTCGTCCGGCCCCGCGTACGGAATCAGATCCGCTCGCGGCGGCTCCGCGTTCCTCTCGAGAACTTCCAGGTTCGCCCAATCGGGCGGGACGGCGATCTCCTCCGCGGTTGTCTTCGAGGTTCCATTTGAGGTTCCATTTGAGGTTCCATTTGAAGTTCCATTTGAGGTTCCTTTAGAGGTTGCCATCGAGTTTGCCTTGTACATCGGGTTGTTGTCGTTCATCGAATCTCGCCCCCGCCTCTCTTCACCCGCTGGAAAAACCGCTCGCCCCCGACCTGGCCGCCCTTCAGCACCAGCTCGAGCCCGTCGAGCGCCTCGTCTTCCGAGTAAGTCCGGCACAGCGGCACCCCCGGCGCGAGCGTCTGCCGGCATTCGAGGGCGTAGATGCCGAGCGCGCGGGCGACGTACCCGGACGTATCGCCTCCCGCGACCAGGATGCGGCCAAGCCCGGCTTCGATCGCGAGCTTGCGGGCGAGCTCGCCCAGCTCCGCCCCGAGCAGGCGGCTGCTGTCCTCCGGCCGCAGCCCCAGCTCCGCGAGCGTTCGCCGCAGCGCGCCGATGTCCGGATCGTCCGGCCCGCGGGCGGAATACAGAACGACGCTGCGCCCTTCGTCCAGCGACGCCTGCGCCTCCGCGAGCAGCCGCGCCCGCGTCTCCTCCGCCGTCACGGGACGAATCAGGTCGCTCGCCGGCACCCGGATCGCGGCGAAGCCGTCCTCCTCCGCTTCGGCGATCTGCTTCGCCGTCGCGGGCGAACAGCTCCCCGACACGACCAGCAAGCGATCGACGGGCTTCGCCGATATCGACGATCCCGAAGCTGCCGAAGACGGCGGCAGCCGGCCCGAAGCCCGCCAAGCCGCGCCGAGTGCGTACTCCACCCCGGACGAGCCGATGACGAAAAGCCCGCCTCCCTGCCTTCGGGCCTCTCGCCAGATCAACTCTCCCGCAACGGCCAGCCGCCGCTCGTCGAGCACGTCGAACAGAACCAGATCGGGATTCTCCTCCTCGATCCGCTTCTCCAGCCTATCGCCCGCGACTTCGGGAACGGCATCCAGCGCGGAGATATCCATCAGGGATGCCTTCAACGCCGTCTGATTCGCAAGATGCTTCCTTAAATCCGACTCGTCCATCGGCGTCGCCGGATGCCGCGACATCGTCGGATGCCGGTCGAGCCGATGAACTTCCCCGTCCGGCGACGCGGCGAAGTGATGGCCGAACACCGTATAGCGCCCGAGGTAGGGAACCCCCGCGAGCAGCGGAACGAACCGTCCGCCGAAGCGGGAGCGGCCGAGCTCCGCGGCCTTGCCGATGCTCCCCGTGCCCGGCGACGAATCGAACGTCGAGCAGATTTTGTAATGCACGATGACAGGATCGGCCTGCTTCAACCGTTCGAAGATCGGGGGCAGCTCCCGTTCCATCTCCTCCGGGGAGAGAGAACGGCCGACCCCGGCGACGCCGAACGCGTCTAGATCGGCGAACTTCGCCTTCGGCCCTATCCCGGACAACGTCCCTTCCTCCGGCGGGTCCAGGAACAGCACCGTCCGAAGCCCTTGGCGGAACAGAGCTTCGAGCACGTCCGTCGACCCGGTGAAGTCGTCTCCGTAATAACCGATCAGGGGCCGCTCGCCGCGGCCCCCTCCTCCCTCGTTTCGATTTCGAATGCTAGCCATTTCTCCTCAGCCCTTCCCGTATTTCTCGATCGCGCGGGCCAGCTCGGGACGGGTCGCCGCGTATTCCCCGAGCGGGATGCCCGCGGCGGCCGCCTCCCAGCCTTGGCGCATGCTCGCGAAGCCGGCTGCGGGACCGTCCGGATGGGCGAGCATGCCGCCGCCCGCCAGGTGCATGACGTCGACGCTGCGGATCGCTTCGTACGTGGCCGGAGCCGAGCCCGCCCATTGGGCGGAAGAGACGACCGGCACCGTCTCGTAGCCGCCGAACAGCGGGGACGCGCACGCCCGGATCGAGCGAACGACCGATTCGTTGCTCTCGTAGAACTTGCTGTCGAGCCCGTTCACGTGCAGATGGTCGGCTCCCGCCAGCCGGCACAGCTTCTGGAAGGCGGCGAATTCCATGCCGAGCCCCGGGCAGCGCGTGAGCATCCCCCACTGATTGCGGTGCGCGTGGATCGGCACTTCGCTGTAGCCGTTCAGGTGCGCGAGACCGGCGAACCCGACGCTCAGGACGCTCGCCATGACGCAGTTGCCTCCCGCCGCGACGACCGCGTCGTGGTGGCGGCGCATCTCGTCGATGTCGCCGGTAATATTGAACGCGTACATCGTCTTCTTGCCCGTGGCGTCCGCGGCCCTCTCGATCGCTTCCATGACCGCCCGAACTTTCCGGTCCAGCGGCAGGTAGGGCGGATTCGCGTTCAGCTCGTCGTCCTTGATGAAGTCGAGGCCGGCCATGGCCAGCTCGTAGACGAGACGGCCGAGCTCCTCGGCCGACAAGCCGACGCTCGGCTTCACGATCGAGCCGATGATCGGGCGGCCGTAGACGCCGGTCAGCCAGCGGGTTCCGGCCAAGCCGAACTTCGGCCCCGGGTAACGCCGGGCGAACGCCTCCGGCAGCTCGATGTCGAGCAGCCTCAGACCCGACAGCTCCTGAAGCTCGA
Organism: Cohnella xylanilytica; assembly: GCF_014212175.1. GTDB lineage: Bacteria > Bacillota > Bacilli > Paenibacillales > Paenibacillaceae > Cohnella > Cohnella xylanilytica. The sequence goes on from NZ_JACJVR010000001.1 coordinate 11,975, forward strand.
ACAGATTGCCCGCGATCGCGCTCATCAGGTTCGGAATCGAAGGCCCGAAGTTGACGAGCGGATACGACACGACGATCTTGCCGCGGCGGTACCGTCCGTCATGCCCCGGCGGAAGCTTCGCTCCGGGCAGCGTCGGCGCCTCCGTCTCTTCGAGTGGAACGATCCACTCGATCTGCGCCCCGTGGCGCTCCTTCAGAGACGCCGTCTCGCCCGGCACCGCGGTGAACGTGCCGGTCGACTGCTCGCCGGCGATGACTTCGGCCGCTCGCTCCAGCGAGTACGGCGTCTCGACGAGGTACAGCGCGACGACCCGGTCCTCGTAAGCAAGCGAACCGCCCGCATCCGGCACCGAAGTCCGCGCGGCTTCATCCGGCTCCGCAAGCTCCGAAGCGTCGGGCGTCTTCCCGTTCCAGACGCCGCTCATCGGGCACCCGCCTCTCCGCCTTCGAGACCCGCGAACCGCTCCAGCACCTCGCGCACCTGCTCGACGCCGAGCCGCGGGCTCGACAGCACCGGCTTGCCCGTCGCTTCGGATAGCCTGCTCTCCATGCGGGCCATCGAGCCTTGGGCGAGCACGATCACGTCCGCTTCGCCGGCGACTCGCTCCGCCGTCTCCAGAATCAGACGGTCGTGCTCCTCCGGCCGGCCGCCGTTCAGCGCTTCGAACGCCCCCGCCGCGAGCCCGTTCACGAGCGCGACGGCGCGTCCGGCCGCCCTCGCCTCCTTCTCGATCAGCCTCATCGTCGGCTCGAGCGTGGAAGGCAGCGTCGCCAGCACGGCGATCCGGTCGTATCGGGCCGCGGCGGCGGCCGCCATCGCTTGGTCGATCTTGACGATCGGAACGCCGATCAGCTGCCTCGCCATGTCCGCGACTTCCCCGACGGACGAGCACGTGTTCAGAATGACGTCGGCCCCCAGCTCTTCGCCGTGGCGGTAATACTGCACGAGTCTTCTTGCCACTCCCGGCGGGACGCGCCCCGCCTTCACGACGTCGCCGATCAGGCTGTCGTCGATGATGTTGACGAGCCGAACGTCCGGCAGCAGCTCCTGGAACACCTTCTTCAACGGGTCGGCCAAGCCTTGGCCCGTATATACGGCAACGACCGTTCTCATTGTGACCTCTCCCTCCCTGGCCTAGCCATCGGACTTACCATACGAGCTCGTTCTCGAGGCGGCGCAGCTCTCCCTCGCGCATCGGGGCCTCGTCGAAGACGCGGCGTCCGGTATAGAGCGGGTGCTTCGTGCCGCTCGGCGCGATGCCGACGACGTCGTCGCCCCGCCACTGCGTCACGAACGTCTGGCCGATCGCCGTCTCCACCGTCGTGCGCTCGGACAGCGGGAACGTAATCGTGATCGTCTCCCCCGCGTACGCCTCGTTCAGCTGCAGGAAGCACTCCTTCACCCAGCGGCTCGGCTCCGAGCCGCGCCCCTCCGTCGCCGATCCGTCCCGCTCGCGGACGAACCGGACCTTGGCGAAGCCCGCCCACTCCGGAATTCGAACCTGAAGCGACGGCAAATCCCGGTGCACGCGCAGCACGACCTTGCCTTCGTGCGGCAGATGCGATTCGATGTCGAGCCATTTGGAGCCGCGGTTCAGCAGGAAGTTGACGCTGATCTTGCCGTCCTTCTCGGTCACCGTGTTGCTCCAGCCCATGTAGAGCCCGCGCGTTCCCGAGCCGAGGCAGCAGATCTGCAAGTCGTTCGTGTGCCCCCGTCCGTGGTTCACGTCGCAGCAGAAGTCGTTCGGGGCGGAATAGCCGGCGAACGCCCCCCTCGTGCTGGCGGCCACGTTCGTGTAGCTGATTTTGCCCGCGACGTTCCGGGAACGGTCGTCCGTCTCCCTCACCCAATCGAGATCGAGCAGCTGCGATTCGGTCAGATGATTGCGGATGAAGCGCTCCACCGTGCCCCAATACTTCGTGTAGCCGCTCTTCGCGAGCGTAATGCCGGTCGCGATCAGGTCGACGAGCGAGCACGTCTCGTGCTCGTAAGCCTGCTCCTTCATGTCTCCCGGGGTCCAGCCGAAGGCGGTGCACTGCGTCAGAGCCCATGCGTAGCTCTTCTCGACGAACGCGATCAGCGAGGCGTCGCCCGTGAAGGCTCCGAATCGCGCGATCGCGTCCAGCGTGCCGAGCCGGGTATGGAAGTGCCCGCTCCGGTAAGCCAGAGCGTCGTTGAAGCTGCCGTCCTTGTTGAACACGCCGCTGCGCTCCACGATCAGCGCGACGAAGAACTGGCACAGCTCGAACGCGTCGCGGTTGCCTGTCAGCTCGTGGTACTTCAGCAGCGGCATGACGAGCCGCCCGCAGAACGCGGCCGGATCGGGAGCGAGGCGCAGCTGCGCGGCGTTCGCGGACGGCCAGCCGCCCTCCTTGTATTCGGACGCCGGATAGTACCACACCTCGCGCTCCTTGATCGCGATCCGCTTCAGCGCGGCGACGTGGCGGTCGGCCGCTTCCTTCGCCTTCGCGTCGCCGGTCGCCATGAACCAGGTCGTCAGCGACAGAATGACCGCGCGCTGGTCGATCAGGTTGGCGTTCGGCTCCCAGTCGTAATTCGGATTCGTCTGCCGGTAGCTCAGCCCGTCTTCCTTGAAGAACGACATCAGGTTGTCGCGGTAGCGCTGCTCCGTCTCGGCGCCGAACGTCTCGCCGGACATGTGCCTCGCCAGAATCATGCCGTCGATCATGCGTCCGTGCGAGGAGCCGAAGTCCCAATCGCCGTGCGTCAGATTGGCGGGATCGGTCATCAGGTTCGCGGCGAAGAACGGAATGCCGCCGTACTCCCGGTCGGCCATGCCGACCATCGCGTTCAGCGCGTGTCCGGCTCTCTCCTCCAAGGTCAGCGTGTCGGGAATCTGTCTACGTGTCATCGCGGATTCTCTCCTTATTTAGCTCTTGTATGGATCGCGTCAAGGGCTCGCACATTCGGTCCGGCCCCGGTACTCGCCGATCGTCTTGCCCGTTTTCTTTTTGAAAATCTGGCTGAAATACCGGTAGTCGTCGTACCCGACCATCCGCGCGATCTCGTAATTTTTGTAAGCCGGCACCTTCATCAGCTCGATCGACTTGTGGATGCGGTAATCCGTCAGGTAGTCGACGAACGTATGGCCGGTCGTCTTCTTGAACAGGCGGCTCAAGTAATCCGCGTTGACGAAGCGGCTCTCGGCGATCTGCTGGATCGAGAGCGCCTGGTCGTAATGGGCTTCGACCAGCCTCTGGACCTCCCTGACGAGGCGCTCGCCCTGCTTGCCGCCCGCCCGGCTCCCTTGCGCCAGCGCGCCGGGAAGGATCTCCCGCTCGAACAGCTCTCCCGCGGAGGCACGGTCGTTGCGCTGCCTTAGCAGCTCGGAGTACGCGAGCGGAGATCGTCCGCACGCGTTCTCGAGACTTGCGCCCGAGCGCTGAAGCTGCTTCTCGATCGAATGGACGAGCATGGCGGCGCTTCTCTGCATCCCTTCGACGGTCGCCTCGTCGGACGCGATCGCCGCGAGGAACTGCCGGAACTGCTCGTAAACCGCCTGTTCGCCGCCCATCTGAAGCGCGAGCAGCAGCGCCGCCTCCCGATCCTGCGGATACGGGGGAAGATCCGCCGCTCCCGGCCGGGCATCGCCGCCCGCCAGTACGAGCCTTCCGGCTTCGTTCAGCCTGCGGCTCCCGAGCGCCTCTCGCGCCGCGCGGCAAGCCGCCTGCAGATCCCGGGGGAGCAAGCTCGCCGCGCGGCTCGCGCCCAGGCTGCATTCGGCTCCGGCCGATTCTCCGAGACAGGCGCGGATCTCCGCGAGCAGCCGGTCAAGCTCGCCCGCGAGCAGCCGCCTCGAGCCGATTGCGCCGACGAGCTCGGCCCTGCCGTCCGGCCCCGGCGTCAGCGCGAACGACCAGCCGCCGCCGAAGTGGAAGGCGCGCGACTGCGCCAGCCGCCCGCGGACGGCTTCCGCGAGGACGGCTCCGTCGGGCGCCTCGTCGCGGAAGGCATCCTCCTGGGCGACGAAGACGACGCACTCGCCCTCAATCCAATCGGCCGGCGGCTTCGCTTCCCCTTCGTCCGCCGCCTCGCCTCCCGCGCGCTTCGTCAACGCGCCCCGCAGCCAGTCGCCCTCCGCGCCGCCGGTCCCGGAGGCGGAGGATCGCCGTTCCGCCCGAAGCTCCAGCTCGGCGATCGCCTTCTCCAGCACGGCGGCCAGCTCCTCCTTCTTCACCGGCTTCAGCAAGTAATCGAAGGCCCGGTGCCGGATCGCTTCCTTCGTGTATTCGAAGTCGGAATAGCCGCTTACGACGATCGTGATCAGCTCCGGCAGCTCCCGATGCAGCTTCCCGAGCAGCTCCTTGCCTTCGAGACCCGGCATTCGCATATCGAGGAACAGCAGGTCGGGCTTCACGGCCAGCGCGAGCTCGTAGCCGTCCTGGCCGTCCGCCGCTTCTCCCGCCAGCTCCAGACCGAACCGTTCCCATGGTATGAGCTGGATCAATCCGCGCCGGATCCACTTCTCGTCGTCGACCACCAGCACCTTGCGCATGCCGCCGCCCCCTCGCCGCTCTAGTCGTCGCCTCTGCCTCGGCTTTCGTTTTTCCTCATTCGATCCGTTAGCGTAAATCCGTTCATTCTTGACCGTTCCAGTCGTCTTCGTCAGCGTATGGTCGAACCTGCCGTCGACCCGTCGCCCATCGCCCTCGTCAGCCCTTGACCGAGCCCGCCGTCAACCCGTCGATAATGTAGCGCTGCAGCAGCAGGTACACGAGCAGGATCGGGGCGATCACGATGACCATGAAGGCGAAGACGATGCCCCAGTTCGTGTTGTACAGCGAGACGAAGTTGAAGATCTGCAGCACGATCGTCCACATGGTGCTGTCCGTCATGAGATAGAACGGCCCGAAGAAGTCGTTCCAGACCGACACCATGACGACGATCGTGACCGTGACGAGCACGGTGACGAGCAGCGGCAGAATGATCCGCCAGTACAGCCGGAAGTAGCCGCAGCCCTCCAGCAGCGCCGCTTCGTCGAGCTCCCGCGGAATCTGCTTCATGAAGCCGACGAGCAGGAACACCGCGAACGGAAGCAGCACGGCCGTGTAATACATGATTAGGCTGAAGTACGTGCCGCGAATGTGCAGGTCGCCCATCAGCCGGATCGTCGGAACGATCGACACGGGAACGATCAGCCCCATGATGAAGGCGAGGTACGCGCCGCGCATGAAGCGGTCGTCCCTGCGCTGGATGACGAACGCCGCCATCGAAGCGAACAGCGTCACGCAGACGACGACGAGCCCCGAGATCAGGAAGCTGTTCTTGAACCCGCGAACGATATGGCCCTGCTCGAACACTTCCCGGTAATTGTCGAAGTTCCACTCGGAGGGCAAGCCCATCCCGAACAAGGCGGATTCGCGAATTCCCTTGAAGGAGTTGACGAGAATCAGGTAGAACGGCACCAGGATGACGAGCGCTCCGAGGACGACGACGAGGGTGACGATCGTTTTGCGGCCCGGATGCTCCATTACATCTCCACCTCCCGCTTCTTCAAGGCCGTCAGCACGGGCACGCCGACGAGCGTCACGAGAACGAACAGCACCAGGTTGATCGCCGTCGAATACCCCATCTGCCCCATGCTGAACGTGCTGCGGATGTAGGTGTAGAACACTTCCGTCGTATAGCCCGGCCCGCCGTCGGTGAGCACCATGACCATCTCGAACACCTTCATCGAGCCGATGACGGACAACAGCACGTTAACCGTGAACGAAGAGGCGAGCAAGGGGAAAACGATGTGCCGGAACCGGCGCCAGTAGCTCGCCCCGTCGATCGACGCGCTCTCGGTCAGATCCTTCGGAATGAATTGCAGCCCCGCCAGATAGACGACCATCGCGAAGCCGGCCACCCGCCAAATATCGGTCGCGATGATGGAGAACAGCGCCCACTTCGGATTGTTCAGCCAATCCTGGCCGAGCGAGCCGAGCCCGATCCAGCCGAGCGCTTCGTTCACGATGCCGTGCTCGGGGTGATAGATGGCGCGGAACACGTAGCCGATGACGATCGGGGCGATCACGTACGGCATGAAGAAGATCGTGCGGAACAGATTGCGCATCCGGATCGCTTCGTTCATCAGAAGAGCGAGCCCGAGTCCGACCGCGTTCTGAAGCACCGTCACAGCGGCCGCGAAGATCAATGTATTGGACAAGGCCTTCCCGAGTCTCGGCTCCTCGAACAGCGCCTTGTAATTGTCGAGCCCGATGAATCGAATCGAGTCGGCGTTGACGTTCCAGTCCGTGAAGCTGTAGTAGATCCCGATGAAGGTCGGGGCGATGAAGAACAGAAGAAATACGGCTAACGCGGGAAAAGAAAAGTAAAGCGGGTATTTGCGTCTCTCCACGAGCTCCCCTCCTTGGCTTCCCGCCGGACTTCGGGGGACGTTCGTCCGCGGTACGAATCCGCGGCGAGCGACCCCCGGCCGGCTCTCCGATGCGGCTCGCGCGGCTTAGAAGCCTTCCAGCACCTTCGCCTTGCCGTCCTTCTGATAGTTGGAGCTGAACTCGTTGATCGCCTTGTCGATATCGCCGTCGAGGAAGAAGTTCTGCAGCGTCTTGGAGAAGTCCACGAAGGACGGGGTCAGGCGATTCTGGATGTTGACCTTGGACTTGCCTTCGTCGATGTACTTCTTGACGTCCTCTTGAGCCGGATACAGCTCGCTCGTCGCGCCCTTGTAGATCGGAATGCCCGGCTTGTTGGCGTAGAACAGGTCGACGTTGGCCGGCTCGAGCATGAACTTCACGAGCTCGATCGCTTCGGCCGCGTGCTTCGCCTTCTCGGGCACCATCAGCTGGTTCGGAGGCGTAATCATCGCCGTGCCCGTATCCGTCGCGGACGGGAACGGGAAGAAGCCGAGGCTGTTCGCGACGAAGTCCTTGCCGAACTTCTTCTCGAGCTGCGCGATGATTCCGTCGAGCATGAAGGTCATCGCCACCTTGCCGTCGCCGAACTCGTTCTGCAGCTCGTCGTACGTGCCGGACATGACGTTGTCCTGGAACAGGCCGAGCTCCTTCAGCTCCTTCTGCTTCGCGAACAGATCCCTCAGCTCCGGAATGTCGGACAGCTTGAGCTGGTTCGAGTTCAGCTTCGCGACGCCTTCGTCGCCGATCGCCGGATCGACCTGCGTCACCCAACCGGTGTAGTAGAACACCTGCGGAGGCCATGCGTCCTTGATGCCTTCGTAGAACGGAGTGATTCCGGCCGCCTTGATTTTCTTCGCGATCTCGATCAGGTCCGCGTAGTTCGTCGGAGGGTTGACTCCGACCTTGGCGAAGACGTCCTTGTTGTAGAACACGCCCATCATGCCCGTCGAACCGTAAGGGACGCCGTAGATCTTGTCGTTCTGAACCTGCGCCTGCTTGATGGAATCGATCACGTTGTCCCACACGCCGGACTCGTTCGTCCATTCGTGCAGCGTCTCGTCCGCTCTCAGCTTCACGTACTGCTTCGTGCCGGGCTGCATGAGGAACAAGTCCGGGAAGTCTCCCGTGGAGAAGCGGGTCTTGATCAGGTTGTCGTAATCGCCTCCGGGCAGCGCCTGGAGCTCGACCTTGTTGCCCGTCTTCTGCTCGTAGGCGTCGAACACCTTCGTATAAGCCGTCGTGTCTTCCGTATTCGCGATGACGAAGGTCAGGGTGACCGGATCCTTCGCCGGCTTGGCGCCGGCCGAACCGCTCGCCGCCGGCGACGAAGCGCTTCCTCCGTTGCCGGCTCCCCCGCCGTCTCCGTTGCCGCCGCAAGCGGTCAATGCCGCCGCGCTCAAGCTTGCGATCATAACCAGCGATAACGCTCTATTCCTCTTCATTCGAGCAACCCCTTCGAGTAGTAATCGCTTACAAGTCGATTATAGGGAAGCGCTTACTTCTCTCCCATTCAAGAAATCGACCGTTTATGTGGAAGATTCCGACCTCGCGAAGGGCGGCTCGAGCTCTCTCTCGTCGGGCAGGATAAACGTCATGCGGGTGCCGACGCCCTTCCGGCTGTCGATGCGAAGCGACATTCGCTCCCCGTAGCGAATCGCGTAACGCGTGTAGACGTTGCGCACTCCGATGCCGCCTTCCGATGCCGAGTCCGGCCATGGCTCCCGGTGCAGCTTCCAGTCCAGCTTCGCCCGCAGCTCGTTCAGACGCTCCTCGGAGATGCCGACTCCGTCGTCCGCGACCGTCAAGTGAACGCCGTCCCCCTCCCTGTGCGCGGAGATGCGGATCGTTCCCCGCCCGCGCTTGCGCTCGATGCCGTGGAACACCGCGTTCTCCACGAGCGGCTGCAGCGTCATCTTCAGCATGGGGAAGGAGTACAGCTCTTCCTCGATGTCCGATTCGTAGACGATTTTGTCGTCGAAGCGGATCCCTTGTATTTTCATATAAGCGTCGATCTGCTCCAGCTCCTCCTGCAGCGTCACGACTTCGTCGCGGTTCCTCGTGTTGTAGCGGAACATGTCCGCGAGCGCCTGCGCCATCTCCCCGATCTCGCCGACCTTGTAGTAGTCCGACATGGCTCGGATGCTGTCCAGCGTGTTATAGAGAAAATGCGGGTTGATCTGCGAATAGAGCATCTTGAGCTCCATCTCCTGCAGCTTGATCTGGTTGACGTACTTCGTCTCGATGAGCGCCTGAAGCTCGTCCTGCATGGCGTTGAAGTTCATCGCGATTCGTCCGATCTCGTTGTTCGGGCCGGTCGCCACCCGTTCGGAGAAGTCGCCCCGCTTGAGGCGGTTGACCGTCTTGTACAAGTGGAGAATCGGCTTCGTGATGCTTCTTCCGAACAGGACGGAGAGAAGGAAGGTGAAGGCGAAGGCGACCAGGGCGGTATACAGCACGGTCGTCTTGATGCGGTCGAGCGGGCCGAAGATGTCGCTTCTCGGCATAACGAGCACGATCTTCCACGCCGAGTAGTCCGACCGGGTGTAGGTGACGAGCATGTCTTCGCCGCCGCTCTCGAACCAGAACTTGCCCTTGTCTCCGGTGACGCGCTCGACCAGCTCGGAGGCGGCGGCTCCGCCTTGCAAGCTCCCGGACGCGTAGACTAGCTTGTTGTTCGGGTCCAGCACGATGATGCGGCTGCCCGACGACAGCTCGTCGCTCTGTCCGATCGCGCGGAACAGCTCGTCGCCGTATTCGACGCGAACCACGATGAAGCGTTCGGGATTGGAAAAGTCTCGGATCAGAATGGACGACGAATAGTACGAATCGTCCGTGTTCTCCGGGCCGTCTCCCCCGCCCGCTCCGATGAAGATGACGCCCCCGTCGGCGGCTGCCGTGCGCAGGAACCAATCGGAATTGCGCACCTTCGCTTCGGCCGGAGGCTTGAAATCGTCGGAAGCCCCGAGCAGCTCTCCGGTGCTGTAATAAATCTGGAACCGCTTGAAGCCGCGAATCGGGGTGGCGTTGAAGCTCTTCAAGTACAGGTTCACGAGATCCTGGCGGAACCGGAACCGCTGTTCGTCGTTCATCTCGGAATAGGAGTTGATGCCGTCGATATACTCTTGGTCGTAATAGGGGGCGAGCAGCAGATTGCGCTTGCTGTGGAAGTCGTTGTCCACGTTGTTCTCGATCTGGCCGACGATCTGCGAGCCGGCCGATTCGATCCGCTCGGACATCGTCTCATAGGAGATATAGAAGGAAGCCGTGCCCACCAGCGCGATGCACAGCAGAATGACGATCAAATAACTAAGGAGCAGCGTCGTCCGGATCTGGGAGAACCAAGCCCGAACCCTCCCGACTGCCCATCGACCGGCGTTCGTTCCCATGCCTCGTCTCCCTCTCTCCGAATGTATCGCTCTAGGAATGGCGCAACTCTCTCAGTCAAAACCGGGGCATTAAGCGCCTCTCGAGTTGTAAGCGCGTACAAATGACTTCTCCTCTTTATACCACTGCGGCCGAGACCGTTCAATAGAATCGGCGGTCCGGGAGGAATTGGCTGCAGTCCTCCGCTTTTGCCTGGTTCCCGTTTCGGATGGGGAGAGGCGGCTAACGAATCGAGGAGACGCTATTTTGCCAAAAATAGCGAAATTTCGAATCTAACGAATCGTATAAACGCTATTTCGTGCTGGAAGTCCCTTTTTCCCCCGGATGATCCTAAATAAGATCTCTGGGGTTCGTCCCTCGTATTTAA
>NZ_JACJVR010000010.1 GCF_014212175.1 Cohnella xylanilytica
CTGAGCGGAGGGGATAGCGGTATGAGGAGCAGGAAATTCGGAGACTCCCGATGGAGTGAAGGGGATGAGGGCACGAAGGACAGAGAAGAAGGGAACGATCTGAGCTAGCGGGAGAGCGGTTATAAGGAGCGGGAAGGCGATGACGAACGCCGCGAGGCCTTCCGAGAAAAGCTAAGAAAGAGGAATGCCTATTGACGGGAAGCTTCGTTGGCTATATAGTTAGATACATGAGTAATGAACCAACAAACATGGCAAGATACGAACGAACAAATAAATAGCGGAAGGCGGTGAAAGGAAATGGACGACAGTCGCCCGATATTCGTGCAGATCGCCGAGAAGATCGAGAACGACATTATCGAAGGGATTCTTCCGGAGGAGTCTCAGGTGCCCTCCACCAACCAGTTCGCGGCGTTCTATCAGATCAATCCGGCTACGGCTGCGAAGGGAGTCAATCTGCTGGTCGACGAAGGGATTCTATATAAGAAAAGAGGGATCGGAATGTTCGTGAAGGAAGGGGCTCGGGCGGTGCTGGTCGAGAAGCGCAAGGAGCAGTTCTACGATCAATACGTGATCGCGATGTTAAGAGAAGCGGAGAAGCTCGGGATTACGCGGGATGAACTCGAGACGATGATTCGGAGAGGGGAGAAAATCGGATGAGCGCGATTGTGGAAGTAAGACGCTTGAACAAGTCCTTCGGCAGCGTGGCGGCGCTTAGCGATGTCAACTTCCGGCTGGAGCCGGGCAAAATCTACGGGCTTCTCGGCCGGAACGGGGCGGGGAAGACGACGCTCATGCATCTGTTGACGGCGCAGAACTTCGCCACGAGCGGAGAGATCCGGGTGTTCGGAGAGGAGCCGTACGAGAACGAGAAGGTGCTCAGCCGGATCTGCTTCATCAAGGAGAGCCAGAAGTATCCGGACACGTTCCGCGTTAAAGACGTGTTCCAGGCCGCCTCGGAAATCTTCGCGAACTGGGACTGGGAATTCGCCTACTCGCTCGCGGAGGATTTCCGGCTTCCCCTCAACCGCTTGGTGAAGAAGCTGTCGAGAGGAATGCTCTCCTCGGTCGGCATCGTCGTCGGGCTTGCCAGCCGCGCTCCTTTGACGATTTTCGACGAGCCGTACTTGGGATTGGACGCGGTCGCGCGTTCGCTGTTCTACGACCGGTTGATCGAGGATTACGGGGAGAATCCCCGCACGGTTATCCTGTCTACCCACTTGATCGACGAAGTGAGCAAGCTGCTCGAGCACGTTCTCGTCATCGACGGCGGCAAGCTGATCCTGGACGAGGAGACCGACGAGCTACGCGGCAGAGCTTATTCGGTGGCGGGCCCCGCGGACAAGGTGGAAGCGTTCGCGAAGGGAAAAAGGGTCATTCACCGGGAACCGTTCGGCGGCTTGACGTCCGCGTCCATTCTCGGCTCCGGGACGGGGACGGACCGGGAGGAAGCCGCGCGTAGCGGATTGGAGATCGCGCCTGTCTCGCTGCAGCAGTTGATCGTGCATCTGACGCGGACGGATCGCCCGTCCGGACAAGGGAGGGAATAAAACGATGAATCGAGCGGTCGGCGTCATCCGCATGCAGCTGCGGGATAAATGGTTATGGATTTACATGCCTTGGCTTATCCTGGCCCTCTCGTTTGCCATCAATTTCGCGATCCGTTTTTTCGCCAGAGGAGAGGTAAGAGATGTACACCGGAGCCCTCTCTTCGCTCTACGGCTTTATATTCGTCAACGGCATCATGACGATAACTCAATGGTTCTCGTTCTCGATCGGGCTTAGCGTGCGCAGGATCGACTTTTTCAAAGGCACGACTTCCCTCGCCGTCTTTCTATGTGCACTTTATTCCGTTATTTTGTACGTTCTTGCACTTGCGGAGGAGTCTACAAGCGGTTGGGGCGTTCAAATGCACTTCTTCTCCATTCCCTGGTTCAGCGATGGAACGGAGATCGAGCGGATCTGGGTTCTGTTCAGCCTCATGCTCCATCTGTACTTCCTCGGATTGATATTCGCCAGCTGGCATCGGAGATTCGGCCGCAACGCCTTGTTCTTCTTGATCGTCTTTCTAGCGCTTGCCCTGACCGTAGTCGCCTACCTTTTCACGTATTACGAGATCTGGGAAGAAGCATGGGAATGGATTCGCTCGATGAGCGCGGCGGGGGTGTTCGGTTGGCTGGCCATACCGACCGTCCTGTATGCCTTCTTCTCTTACCTGCTCATTCGCAGAGCGACAGCCTGAATCAGCGAATAGACAGAACGAAGCCTATGATTCCGATCATAGGCTTTTCTGTCGACTTTTTTCGGAAAACTAACAAATTTGTAAGACTTTCTTAAGGAATCTTCCGTTAAAATAGTTTGGAAAGGGAGGGATACGATGCTGGTCATCGAGCAATTGTCGCATAGCTTCCTGAACGGGGGAGAGAGAACCTCCGTCCTGGACGGTATCGACCTGCGCGTCGAGAAGAGGGAGGTCGTCGCTCTGCTCGGAAGCTCCGGGTCCGGCAAGTCGACGCTGCTGAATCTGATGGCGGGGCTGATGAAGCCGACCGAAGGTTCGATCCGAATCGACGGCGAATCGATCGAGCGCATGAACGAGAATCGGCTGGCGGAGTTCAGACGCCGCCATATCGGGTTTATTTTCCAATCGTACGAGCTTATTCCTCACCTCTCGGTGCTCGAGAACGTGGCGCTGCCTCTCGTCTTCCAAGGGATGAAGCCGAAGGAACGCAAGGAGAAGGCCGAGCGGCTGCTGACTCTCGTCGGGCTCGGCGAGAAGCTGTCGATGTTCCCCTCCCAGCTGTCGGGGGGCCAGCAGCAGCGGGTGAGCATCGCGAGATCGCTCGTGACGGAGCCGTCCATCGTGTTCGCGGACGAGCCTACCGGCAATCTCGACACGAAGACGGAGAAGGACATCATCGATCTGCTGCTGACGTTGAACCGGGAGCTCGGGATTACGTTCGTCATCGTCACGCACGAGCACGAGGTGGCCTTGCGGGCGCATCGCATCATCCGGCTCCGGGACGGCAGGCTGGTCTCCCAAGAGGAATACGAGGGGGAAGAGGACGGATGAGGCTGCAAGATTACATAAGCCTGGGCTGGGATCAGCTGAAGAGGCGCATGGTGGTGACGCTGCTCTGCGCCATGGGAATCGCGATCGGCTCCGCGGCCATCATCGTCGCGCTGGCGTTCGGCGAATCGATTACGCATTATGCCAAAGTGCAAATGAATTCTTTTCTGAAAATGGACGAAATCCACGTATCGGCGAACGGAGGCGGCCGTTCGGTAGAGGGAAGCTCCGTTCAGGAAGGGCTCACCGCCCCGAAGATCGAGCTGATTCGCAAGCTTCCGCACGTCCGCAGCGCGGCCTTGTTCCGGACGATCGATTACCTGTCGTTTAAGGTCGACGACACGAAGCAGGGAGGGCTAAGGCTCGTCCAAGCGGATCTGGACAAGCTGGCGGAATACGGATTCGAGTTCGGCCAAGGCTCCCCGTCGGCGCAGGACAACGCCATCGTCATTACCTATGCCGCGACCTTCGATCTGTTCGATACGAGACTGGCCCAACTGCAGGCGCAGGGAGGAGACGTCGGCGATTCCCGCGACCGGCTTAGAGTGTCCTATCCGTTATATCAAAAGCGGCTTATTCTGACCCAGACGATCGCCGACGCCAATGGGATCGTGCAGAAGACGAACGAGTACCCGGTGCGCGTCGTCGCCGTTCTGAAGAAGCCGGAAGGAACGGTCGGCTACGAAGGAGAGAGCATCGGCTACATCTCCGAAGGCTTGGCGGAGCGGATCATGGAAGGCGCCAAAGCCGGGAGAGACGGGCGCACGGCGCAGGAGCCGGAGCTCGTCATCAAGGTCGACCAGCCCTCCAACGTCGCCGGAGTCGAATCGCTTATCCGGAAGCTGAACCTGCAGACGCAATCCAATATTCACTACGAGAAAGAGACGAACGACCAGTTCCGGATCATCCGGTTCATCTTCGGAGGGGCGGGGGCGTTCATTCTGTTCGTCGCTTCGATCTCGATCGTGGTGGCGATGACGATGTCGACCTACCAGCGCCGCCGGCAGATCGGAATCATGAAGGTGCTGGGGGCCAATCTGAAGCAGATCCGCAACATGTTCATCGTGGAATCGGCGCTGCTCGGCGTCGTCGGAGGACTGGCGGGCATTCTGTTCTCCTATTGGGTCATCTGGGCGATCAATATCGTGCTGCAGCGATTCGCGGAGAGCGACGAGATTCTGTTCATCAGCTTGTGGATACTGCCCGTCGGGCTGCTCTTCGCGCTTCTGACGGGCGTGGCGTCGGGCATCTATCCGGCGGTGAAGGCTTCGAGAACCGACGCGTTAACCGCGATCAAACGAGATTAGGGACGGGGATATTCGATGAGAAGCAAACGAAAATGGCTATTCGCGGCCGCGATTGTCGTCGCCGCTCTAATAACGGCGTTCCTGTACATGCAGACCCGAACGGCGGGCTCGCGCGGGGAGCAGGCTTCCGGATCGGCCCAGCCGAACGTGATCCGGCTTCAGGCGACGAAGGAGGACATCTCGAACAAGATCGAGGTGAAGGGCAAATCGTCGTACGCGAACGAGAAGTGGGTATACGCTCCGTTCGCGTCCGAGGTGAAGAGCTGGAACGTGAAGGACGGCGCGCAGGTGCGTCAGGGAGACGTCCTGTTCGAGCTGGACGATTCCGAGATCCGCAGCGCCATCGCGCTGAAGGAAGCCGGCCTGCGCAAGCAGCAGATCGACCGGAAGCTGAGCGACATCGAGGCTCGCCTCGCGGATGCGAAGCCGGACGAGCAGCTCGGCGACGAGAGCGGCGCCTTCGACCGGTACGCCGGCCGAGAGAAGAAGCAGGCCGAGCGGGAGCTGGCCGACGTGCAGATGGAGCTCGACCGGAAGGAGATCCAGGCGAGCGAGAAGAAGCTCGCGGAAGCGTCGTTCAAGGCGCCGCGGAGCGGGATCTTCCTGTTCGAGGGGACGAAGGAGCCGCAGCGCGTCGATACCGAAGAGCCGATCGGGAAGATCGTCGACATCTCCAAGCTGCAGCTGATCTCGGCGGTCGGAGAATACGACGTGTTCCGCATCAAGCCGGGCATGGAAGTCAAAGTGAAGGCGGACGCGCTTAAGGAGACGACGCTGAAGGGCAAGGTCGAGCAGGTGTCCAAATTCGCCAAGTCCGGCACCGATCCGGCGCAGTTCGAGGTCGTCGTCTCGCTCGAGGAGCGGCCGGAGATGATCGCGGGCCTGAGCCTGGTCGGCACGATCGAGACGGAGAGCAAGAAGGACGTCGTCGTCGTTCCGACGCTCGCGGTCATGCGCGACGACGACGGATATTACGTCTATGTCGAACGGAACGGAGCGGTCGAGAAGCAGCCGATCAAGATCGGCCTGGAGACGCCGGAGAAGACGGAAGTGATCGGGGGAATTCGGGAAGGCGACACCGTCGTCCTGCAATAAGCCGACAAAAAAACAGGGGGATAGGCGGCGGATTTAGACAGACACCGAAGAGGATTCGGATTATACTGGGTTCATCCATCCCGGCCTTGATCCCTTAAGAGGCGTTCCGGGCGAAGAAGGATGGCGAATCCGGATGACCGTGTACGTGGATTTGGTATTCCTAACGAACCTGGCCGTCGACGGTACGGTGCTGCTCACGACCGCCAAGGCGCGCAGGCTTCGACCCAGACGGCGCCGCATCGCCCTCTCCGCGGGGCTGGGCGCCGTTTACGCGGCCGCGATGTTCATGGCCAGCGTCCCTTATCTCTACAGCTTCGGAGCGAAGGTTCTCGTCTCCGCCGCGATGGTGCTGTGCGCGTTCGGATACGGAGGACCGGTTCGCTTCCTGCGGTTGTTCGCCACGTTCTATCTCGTGAACTTCGCGACGCTCGGCGGCGTTCTCGGCATCGCCTTCCTGCTGAGACAATCGGGCGATCCGTGGGGCGGCATGACGTTCACCCCGGACGGGGGCCTGCTGCTCGACTGGCGCCTGCAGCTCGGCCTGTTCGCGGCGTCGTTCGCCTTGTCGGTCTGGCTGTTCCGCAGCGCCTCGTCGAGCGCGGAGCGGACGAGTCGGCTGGACGCGCTCGTCGTCGACGTGACGGTCACGGTCCAAGGCGAGAGCTGGACCTGCCGCGGCCTGGTCGATACGGGCAACCGCCTGTACGATCCGCTCACGCGGGTTCCGGTCCTGATTCTGGAAGCCTCCGTGTGGAAGGATCGCCTTCCCGCCGGATGGGCCGACCGGCTCCGCGGCGAACCGGCCGACAAGCTGATCGCCGAGCTCGGCGGGAACGGGGACGACGGGTACGCCTGGGGAGACCGACTCCGGCTCGTTCCCTACCGCGGAGTGAACGGCAATACCAAGCTGCTGCTCGCCGTCAAGCCCGACTCGGTCCATATCGGACGCGGCGGTTCCGAAGCCCGCGCCTACAACCGGGTTCTGATCGGATTGGACGGAGGCTCCTTGTCTCCGGACGGATCGTACCGCGCCATCGTGCATCCCGACCTGGGCATGTCCGACTCCGCGGACGCGATCCCATCCCAGCCTGCGTGACAGGAGGTTGAAGAAGTGCTCGTTAAGTTAAGGCTGATGTCCCAACTGACGCTCTATCGCCTGTTGTTCAAGCTAGGATGGAAGAGCGAGGAAGTGTACTACATCGGAGGCAGCGAAGCGCTCCCGCCTCCGCTCACCCGCGAGGAAGAGGAATACCTGCTGGAACGGTTGCCGACGGGGGACGCCGCGATCCGCGCGATGCTGATCGAGCGCAATCTCCGTCTCGTCGTCTATATCGCCCGCAAGTTCGAGAATACCGGCATCCATATCGAGGATCTCGTGTCCATCGGGGCGATCGGGCTCATCAAGGCGGTCAACACGTTCGACCCGGAGAAGAAGATCAAGCTGGCCACGTACGCGTCCCGCTGCATCGAGAACGAGATTCTCATGTATTTGCGCCGCAACAGCAAGACCCGCACGGAAGTGAGCTTCGACGAGCCGCTCAACATCGACTGGGACGGCAACGAGCTCCTGCTGTCGGACGTGCTCGGCACCGAGAACGACACGATCTACCGCAACATCGAGGAGCAGGTCGACCGCAAGCTGCTGCACAAGGCGCTCGACAAGCTGACCGACCGCGAGCGCACGATCATGGAGCTTCGCTTCGGCCTTGCCGACGGGGAGGAGAAGACCCAGAAGGACGTCGCCGACCTTCTCGGCATTTCGCAATCATACATTTCCAGGCTGGAAAAACGGATTATCAAGCGGCTGAGGAAGGAATTCAACAAAATGGTGTGACCGAATAAAAAGCCCTCCCCCGGAGATACTTTACATTAACGCTGCTCCCCGGGAGGAATTCGCCTTGACCCGCAACAAAGTGGAGATTTGTGGAGTGGACACCTCAAAGCTGCCCGTCCTCACCAACGCCGAAATGAGGGAATTGTTTACCGCTCTGCAAACCCGAGGGGAACTGGAAGCCCGGGAAAAATTGGTCAACGGCAACCTGCGTCTCGTCCTGAGCGTCATCCAGCGGTTCAACAATCGCGGGGAATTCGTGGACGACCTGTTCCAGGTCGGCTGCATCGGATTGATGAAGGCCATCGACAACTTCGACCTCGGCCAGAACGTCCGGTTCTCGACGTACGCCGTGCCGATGATCATCGGGGAGATCCGCCGGTATCTGAGAGACAACAATCCGATCCGCGTCTCCCGGAGCCTGAGGGACATCGCCTACAAGGCGCTGCAGGTCCGCGACCAATTGACCAACCAGCATTCCCGCGAACCGACGATTCTCGAGATCTCCGAGGCGCTGAACGTGCCGAAGGAGGACATCGTCTTCGCGCTCGACGCGATCCAGGATCCCGTCTCCCTGTTCGAGCCGATCTATCACGACGGGGGCGACCCGATCTACGTGATGGACCAGATCAGCGACGAGCGGAACAAGGACATTCAGTGGATCGAGGAGATCGCGCTTCGGGAAGCGATGAGGAAGCTGAACGAGCGCGAGAAGATGATTCTGTCGATGAGGTTCTTCGAGGGCAAGACGCAGATGGAGGTCGCCGACGAGATCGGCATCTCCCAGGCGCAGGTGTCCCGGCTCGAGAAGTCGGCCATCCAGCAGATGCAAAAACACGTGAAGACGTAACCGGAAGCGGGCGCGGGGCGCCCGCTTTTTTATGCTGCGCGCGGGGTTCCGTCCGTCTGCCGGGAGAGAGGGATAAGCGCAACAATTGATGTCCTTTCCGCCCAGTCCGAACATATACTGGTACGAGAAGAGACCAGCGGAGAAAGCGGGGAGGCGTCGCATGAAAATATCCGATTTCCAGACGAAGGACGTCATCAATATCGTGGACGGCAAAAAGCTCGGGCAGGTGAGCGACCTGGAGCTCGACTTGCGGCAAGGCCGGATCGATTCGATCGTCGTTCCGACGGTCAGCCGGTTCTTCGGCATGTTCGGAGGAGGCAACGACGTGGTCATCCCGTGGCGGAACATCGTCAAGATCGGCGCCGACGTCGTGCTCGTCCGGCTGGACGACGCCAAGTCGTACCGCCAGGAAGAAGCCGAGGGAGCCGGCCGGTGAGGCCGGGCTCCCTTCTCTTCCCGTCGGCGCCGGCCCTGTGATACACTTGGGGCGGAGGTGGGAGGATGGAGCCCTTCAAGCTAACGGATTACGAGGACAACGACGGATCTTCCCCGGTTCTTCTGCGGCTGGATCGATGGGAGCAGCGGGAAGGATTGACGGCCGGCTTCACGACCCGCATCGGCGGCGTCAGCTCGGCCCCGAGGAACTCGCTCAATACGGCCCTTCACGTCGGGGACGACTCCGAGGACGTCGTCGCGAACCGCCGCAGGGTGGCCGAGGCGCTCGGCTGGGAGTTCTCGGCGTGGACGTGCGCCGAGCAGGTGCACGGCAATCGCGTGCACGTCGTCGCGGCCGCCGACAAGGGGAGCGGCAGCCTGGATAGGGCGTCCGCGATCCAAGAGGCCGACGCTCTCGTCGCGAACGAGCCCGGCGTGCTGCTCGTCATGTATTTCGCGGACTGCGTTCCGCTTTATTTCTACGATCCCGAATCGGGAGCCGTCGGTCTGGCCCACGCGGGCTGGAAGGGCACGGTGCTTGACGTCGCGGCCGAGACCGTGCGGGCGATGGGCGAGCGGTTCGGCTCGCGTCCGGAGGCGCTGCTCGGCGCGATCGGACCGTCGATCGGCGCCTGCTGCTACGAGGTGGACGAGGCCGTCCTGAAGCACGTGCGGCCGCTCGCGGAAGCGGTCGGAGCGGGCGCCGCGGGAGGCGAAGGCGCCTTCCATACGCCGACAGGGAACGGGCGCGCGCGGCTCGACTTGAAAGAAATGAACCGACACCTTATGATAAAAGCAGGAATTTTGCCGAGCCGCATCGAATTGACAACGTGGTGCACCGGTTGCCGCACCGATCTTTTTTTCTCCCATCGGATGGAGAACGGGGCGACCGGACGGATGATGAGCTGGCTCGGGAAGAAGGGGTGAACGCTTCCGTGGCGTTGCAAGACCGGATCCGGGACGTGGAACGCAGAATCGAGGAAGCTTGCCGCAGAAGCGGGAGAAGCCGCCGGGAAGTGAACGTCGTCGCCGTCACCAAGTACGTCTCCGCCCAGACGGCGGCGAACGCCGTCGCGCACGGGATCCGGCATCTCGGCGAGAACCGCTGGCCGGATTCCGAAGAGAAGTGGCGGCTGCTCCAGGGACAAGCCGCGTTCCACTACATCGGCTCGCTACAGACGAGGAAAGTCAAGGATGTCGTCGGCAAGTTCGACTACATACATTCGCTGGACCGGCTCTCGCTCGCGGAGGAGATCCAGAAGCGGGCGTCGGCGCTCGGCATCGACGTTCCGTGCTTCGTGCAAGTGAACGTAAGCGGGGAAGAGTCCAAGCACGGCCTAAGCCCGGAGGAGCTGGAAGGCTTCGCCGCCGCGATCCGGGGGCTGAGCCGCGTGAAGCCGATCGGCCTCATGACGATGGCTCCGCTCGAGAGCGAAGCGGAGGAGACGCGCCCGGTGTTCCGGCGGCTTCGCGAGCTGAGAGACGAGCTGAACGCGAAGGAAGCCTTCGCGGCCCCGATCGCCGAGCTGTCGATGGGCATGTCGGGCGACTTCGAGGTGGCGATCGAAGAAGGGGCCACATGGGTCAGGCTCGGCACGGTCCTCGTGGGTATAGAAGAGGAAGCGTGACTGACGCGAAGGAAGCCGGATTCGGGGGCCGCCAGGCGGCCGCGCCCGGTCGGCCTAATTGAGGAGGGATCTTGATGAGCGTCGTGAACAAATTTTTGAACTATCTCGGGTTGCAGGATGAGGAAGCGGATGCCCCGGCCGACCGGGATCGGGAACGCATGGGCGTCGAAGACGAACCGGAAGTTGAAACTTCTCCGTTCGAAGCCCGTAAACAATCCAGTAAGAACAATATCGTTAGCATTCATTCGCAGAAGAATGTGCGTGTCGTCCTGGCGGAACCGCGTACGTACGACGAGGCCCAGGAGATCGCCGACCATCTGAAGTCCCGCCGTTCCGTCGTCGTGAACCTGCAGCGGGTTAGACGGGAGCAGGCGTGCCGGATCGTCGACTTCCTCAGCGGCACGGTGTACGCGCTCGGAGGACATATCTCCAAAGTCGGCCCGAATATTTTCCTCTGCACGCCGGATTCCGTGGAGATTACGGGTACGATCTCGGAGATGATGGCGGAGGAAGCCGACTATTCGAAAATGAGGTGACCCCGGATTGGATGAATTGGCAAGCTATATTTGGCTGCTGTACAACATTTACTTTTACATGATTCTCATTTACGTGCTCATGTCTTGGGTGCCCGCCGTCAGAGAGAGCTTCGTCGGCGAGCTGCTGGGCAAGGTTACGGAGCCGTATTTGCAGATTTTCCGCCGGTTCATCCCGCCGATCGGAGGCGTGCTCGACATCTCGCCGATCATCGCGCTGTTCGCCTTGCGATTTATCGCCATGGGGCTAATCGCGGTTCTGGATATGTTCATCCGCTAGCGGAATCGGACATGCGAAGGAATCGCCCGAAAGGACAGAACGAACATGCCGCATAACGAGCTTTACGCGCACTTCCATCCCGACGAGCGAGCGTTCGTCGACCGCGCCTGGGAGTGGGTCGAGAGGGCCGCCGAACTTCATGAGGTTCGGCGTACCGACTTCCTCGACCCCCGCCAGGCGCATATTTTGTTTACGCTCGCGAACCGCCACCCCGACGCCGCCATCCGGCTGGACGGGGGGAGCCCGGACGCGGAGCGCCGGCGCGCCATCGTCGCGCCGGACTACCGCCCGCTCGAGGACGAGCCGATCGGCATCTCCGTGCTGGCGGTCTCCTCGGACGACCGCCGCATCGCCGATCTCGACCACGGGGACTACCTCGGGGCGCTGCTCGGCCTCGGCATCAAGCGCGAGAAGATCGGCGATCTGCACGTCCGCGAGGACGGCTGCCACGCGCTCATCGCCGAGGAGATCGGCGACTTCCTGCGCACGCACTTAAGGCAGGTGCACCGCGCCGAAGTGTCCGCGTCCGTGCTTCCGCTCGAACAGCTGATCGAGGTGAAGCCCGAGCTCGAGGAGACGGTTCTCTCCGTCGCTTCGATGAGGCTCGACGGCGTCGCCAGCGACGCGTTCCGGCTGAGCCGCGCGAAGATCGTCGACCCGATCCGCGCCGGCCGCTGCCGCGTGAACTGGAAGACGGTCGAGGATCCGTCCGTCCCTCTCTCGGAAGGAGACGTCGTCTCGCTGAAGGGGTTCGGCCGCTTCAAGGTGCTCGCCGTCGAAGGCGTGTCCAAAAGCGGCAGAATCCGCGCGAGAATCGGAAAATTTGTATAGCCGCCGGGAGGAATTTGACATCTCTCGTCGAAATGAGTGAGTGAACATACACGGACTGGGATCAGGAGGTACGTTAATGCCACTTACTCCATTGGACATTCACAACAAGGAATTCGGCAGACGTCTTCGCGGGTACGACGAAGACGAGGTGAACGAATTTCTCGATCAGATTATTAAAGACTACGAAGCGATGATCCGCGAGAATAAGGACCTGCAGAGCCAACTGCAGGCGCTTCAGGAGAAGCTCGGCCATTTCGCCAACATCGAGGAGACGCTCAGCAAGACGATCATCGTCGCGCAGGAAGCGGCGGACGAGCTGAAGGGCAACGCGAAGAAGGAAGCCCAGCTGATCGTCAAGGAAGCGGAGAAGAACGCCGACCGCATTATCAACGAGTCGCTCGTGAAGTCGCGCAAGGTCGCCATGGAAGTGGAAGAGCTGAAGAAGCAGGCCGCCATCTACCGCGCCCGGTTCCGCGCCTTGGTCGAGACGCAGCTCGACCTGCTCAACCAGGACGGGTGGGAAGCGCTCGACGTTCAGGAGCCCCGCGCCCGCGAGCTGGAGTAAGCGTATCGTCTCATGGGCAGCCTCGCCGGCATTCCTTTGATCACGATAGACGATTATACAAGTGAGGTATGTTCTGTGCGCGAATACGCGCCGAGCATGCCTCTTTTTTTGATGCCGCATTTTTCATTATCGAATCGATGGGACGAGAGAGTTCTCCTTATGGGAGATTTGTGATTTAATCTTGGTAGGAAGTCAATGATTTACATAGCACGTCCAAGCAAGGCCGCCAACCGACGATTCAGTCGGCGGATGGGTTCCAACCGTTCCATCCGTCTTCGGCCGACGATAGCGGGGAGGGGAGTGGGAACTGACATGAGGTTCGGTCCGAGCGGCGTGCGCCGAATGTTCTCGCAGAACATCCAATTCCGTCTTACGTGTTATTTTCTTGTCCTGCTGCTCCCGTTGACGGCCGTCGGCATGTATGCGGTCGAGCAGTCCAAGCACGTCCTGTACGACCAGGCGGTCGAACGTTCGCAGTTGGCGCTCTCTTCCACGATGGACAGCCTCGATATGACGCTTCTTAACGTGGAGCAGCTATCCACCATTATCGCGACCGATCCGACTATTATCACCTTGCTCGAGGGCAGCGTCGACAGCTTGACGCCCAGGTCGATCGCGGATTTTGCCCAGATTCTTAAACAGCTGTCCAATATCAAATTAAGCAATCAATTTGTTCAGAAAATTTCGATTTATCACGAAGCTTCCAATACGCTGCTGACGACAGGGTACGGCGCGCGGCAGCCGGAGACGGAGGAGCGGCAGTGGCTGACGGATACGGTGAACCGCATCGGCTCGGGCATTCTGTACGAATCCGGGCGAGCCGGTACGGGAGGGGCCGCCGCGGGAGTTCAATCGGTCTTTAACGACGGCCTGTCGCTCGTTCGCTCGATGGACCTGTACAACCATCGCAGGCAGCCGAATGCGCTGATCATCTCGCTGGACCCGTCGGAGCTGCGGGCCGCGGTCAAGTCGCTGCTGCCCTCGGCGAACGCCTACGTGTCGCTGTACGGCCAGGATGGGAGCCTGATCGTCGGCGAAGGCAGCGCCGAGACGGCGGAAGCCGCCGCGCGGGGCGGTCCGGGGCTGCTGTCCGTCACGATTCGTTCCAACTATTCGAACTGGCAGATGACGCTCTCGCAACCGAAGCGCGAGGTATTCCGGCGAACCGAATCGATCCAATGGTACCTGTATATGATCGCCGGCCTTAGCGTCGTGCTGGCTTTTATCATCTCCTGGACGGTGTACAAGGGAATCGCCTCCCCGGTCAAGAAGCTGATGCAGGGGATGAAGCAGATCAGCGCAGGCATGCTTGACGTGAGGATCGATTACAAGCGCGCGGACGAGCTCGGCTTCTTGACCGAGACGTTTAACCGAATGACGCTTAACCAGAAGAATCTGATCGAGAATCATTATGAGCAGCAGCTGCATCTGGCGCAGACCGAACTGAAGTTTCTGCAATCGCAGATCAATCCGCATTTTCTGTACAACACGCTGGACTCGATTTACTGGACGTCGCAAAACTACGAGGCGGAGGAGATCGGGGAGATGGTGCTTAACCTGTCCAAGTTCTTCCGGCTGAGCCTGAACAAAGGCAACGACGTCTTCACGGTGAAGATGAGCATCGAGCATCTGAACTATTACGTGCGCATTCAGCAGCTCAAGTTCTTGGGCAGCTTCGAGGTGGAATATCGGATCGATCCGGAGGCGGAGGAAGTGCCGATGCTGAAGCTGCTGCTGCAGCCGATCGTGGAGAACGCGATTCTGCACGGCATGGAGGGCCGCAGCGAGGGAGGCCGGCTCCTGGTCGTCGGGCGGCTTGACGGCGCGTTCCTGGAGCTGTCGGTCGCCGACAACGGCAAGGGGATGACGGAGGAGCGGATCGAATACATCCGGAGCGAGCTGGGGGAATTGCGCCGGCGTCCGATCCGTCTGCTGTCGCTCCATCCGGAGAAGAACGACCTGTTCGGTTTGCGCAACGTGATGACCCGGATTCGCCTCTGTTACGGAGAAGAAGCCGACCTGGCCATCGAGAGCCGGGAAGGAGAAGGGACGAGGACGATCGTGCGTCTGCCGCTGGAGCGCTGCCGATACGACGTGTACGCGCAAGCTTCCCGCGAAGCGGCCGGCTCGAAGGGAAGAGAGGAGGCGTCTTAGATGAATTTGATGATTGTGGAGGACGAAGCCCGGCTGCGGCTGTCGCTGGCGGGAGCCATTCCGTGGGAGGAACACGGCATCGAGGTTGTGGCGCTGGCGTCGAACGGCAAGGAGGCGCTGCAGCTGTTCGAGCGGAAGAAGCCGGACATTCTTCTGCTCGACGTGCAGATGCCGGAGATGGACGGCTTGACGCTAGTCCGCCTTCTGAGGGAGAGGGACGCCTTCCTGAAAACGATCATTTTAAGCGGGCACGACAACTTCGCGTACGCGCAGCAGGCGATGGAGTCGGGAGTTACCCAGTATTTGCTCAAGCCCGCGGGAGAACGGGACATTCTCGAGGCGGTCGCGGGCGCGGCGAGGGAGCTTCGCCAGGAGCTGGACCGCCGCTACAACGAGGAGCTGCTGAGGCAGAAGTGGATCGATCACCTGCCGCAGCTGCGGGCGGCCTTCTTCGAGCGGCTGCTGCGAGGCTCGTTCCGGCCGGGCGAGGCGCAGCGCCAAGGCGCCGAGTACGGCCTGACGCTTCCGGAGGGCGCGCGATACGCGGTTGCCGTCGTTGACGCGGAGCCGGCGGGGGAGACGCTCGGAACGGGGGCGGGGGGTACGAGGACGGACGGTGCGAGGACGGACGGTGTAGGGACGGACGATGCAAAGGCGGACGATGCAAAGGCGGACGGGGCCAAGGCGGATGGCGAAGCCCTGGGCGGCGGAGACAGAGCGCGTCCGGTCGATCCCGCTCGCGCGCGGTTCTCCGTCTATCTGCTCGCCCAGGCGCTGCTGTCGGATGCGGATTGCTGGCCGTTCCTGGACGGACAAGGTTATTTGGCGATTATTTTTACCGTTGCTCCGGACACGGATGCGCAGCAAGGGCTATTGGGCCTTCAGGCGCTTGTCGATAAGCTGCTGAACCGGGCCCGGGAAGGGCTGGGCCTCGTCTGCAGCGCGGGGATCGGAGGCTCCGCGGAGCCTCTTGGCGAGCTGAACCGGCTGTATGCCGAAGCCTGTCTCGCGCTGCAGGACCGCATCGTGTACGGTCCGGGAATCGCGATTCCCTATCGCGAGCCCGATACCTGCGGCGCGATTGCAACCGCCCTGCCTCCGCTCAGCGGCGATCAGGAGAAGGCGCTCGAGATCGCGCTGGAGCTCGGCGATGCCGAGGCGGCGGGCCGGGCGCTGGAGGAGATGTGGCTTGGCGGCTTGGAAGAAGCCGATACGGCTGACGAGATCATGGAAGGCGTTCTCTATATCGCCAGCCAGCTCGTGCGTTTCGTGCAGAAGCAAGGACTTGCGATCAAGGAGGTGCTGGGAGACCATTACGCCTCGTTCCTGAATCCGAGCCAGCTGACGACCCGCGATAAGATCCGCGCCTGGCTGGAGAGCAGCACGGCCGAGATCGCCGCCTACCAGGCCCGGCGCCGCAAGTCGAGCCGCCACCAGTTCGTCGAGACGCTGCTTCGCATCGCGCAGGAGGAGATCGATCAGGAGGTGACGCTGCATACGGCCGCTGAACGGTTGTTCGTGAATCCGTCGTACTTGAGCCGCCTGTTCAAGCAGGAGATGGGGCAGACGTTCTCGGCGTACGTGCTGGAGCTGAAGATGGAGAAGGCCAAGGCGGCGTTGTCCGATGGGGCCAAAGTGTATGACGCCGCGCGTATGGTCGGCTACCGCGACGTCAGCTATTTCACGAAGGTCTTCCGCAAGTACTGGGGCGTGACGCCGGGCGGAATGAAGCCGTAACGAGCCATAACGGACGGCTCCGCCTCCTCCCGATCCAACAACAAATTACCAAAAAGGGTCATGAGCCTCCTCTACAAGCTCGGCGTTTCCCCCTCTACACTTATAACCAAGGAATCGATCAAGACCAGTCCGAGGGGGAGACGCATGACGAACCGAAATCCGCACTCCGCAACCGCGCCGCAGCCGAGCAGACGGTCGGTCTGCAAGAACATTCGCGCCGACCGGGAGCTCTACTTGCTCCTCCTGCCGGGCATCGCCGTGCTGCTGCTGTTCAAGTACACTCCGATGTACGGCGTCCTGATCGCGTTCAAGGACTACAGCATTTTCGACGGGATGGGGGGCAGCCCCTGGGTCGGGATGGACAATTTCCGCAAGCTGTTCGAATCCGACGACTTCCTGCTCGTGCTTCGCAATACGGTCGAGATTAGCCTGCTCAAGCTCGTATTCCTCTTTCCGCTGCCTATTATCGCCGCCATTTTGCTGAATGAATTACGGCAGCTGGCCTTCCGCAAGGCGGTGCAAACCGTCATCTACCTTCCTCATTTTCTTTCCTGGATCATTATCAGCGGCTTGTTCATCGACCTTCTGTCGATTAACGGCGGGCTGGTCAACAAGCTGCTCGGCTCATTCGGCATCGAGCCGATTCCCTTCTTCTTAAGCAACGCCTACTTCCGCGGCGTGCTCGTCACGACGGCCGGCTGGAAGGAGACGGGCTGGAGCACCATCGTCTATCTCGCGGCCTTCTCCACCATCGACCCCGGCTTGTACGAAGCGGCGCGGATGGACGGAGCCGGGAGGTGGAAGCGGATTTGGCACGTTACGCTGCCGGGCATCTCGCCCGTTATCGTGCTGATGCTCATCCTGCGGCTAGGCAGCATGTTCACGGGCGACACCGAACAGATTCTGGCGATGTACAACTCTACCGTCTACAAGTCGTCCGATATCATCGGCACGTACGTGTACCGGATGGGCCTCGGCAAGCAGGAGTACAGCTTCACGACGGCCGTCGGCTTGTTCGAATCGGTCATCGGCTTCGCGCTGATCCTCTCCGGCAACTATCTGAGCCGCAAATATTTGCGGCGGGGCATCTGGTGACGATTCCGACAATCGTCTGATCAGCCTTGACTTAGCCGACAACCGGCCCTATCAGCCTCCGGCTGACTTGTTAACGGTTGCGGGAAGGAGGAGAACTTCATGGATAGCTTGACGCCGCGGATGCCGACGTCCGCGCAGGCGAAGCGTCGCAGGAGGGACATTCGCCGCTCTTGGCCGGAGAAGCTTTTCGACGTCTGCAATTATACGCTGTTCGTGCTGCTCGGCCTGTCGACGCTGCTCCCGTTCGTCAACCTGCTCGCCAAGTCGCTCAGCAGCGAAGCGGCGGTCGTCGCCGGGAGGGTGAACCTGCTGCCGATCGACCTGCAGCTCGGTACGTATCGCTACGTGCTGGAGGATGACGCGTTCATGGGCGCTCTGCGCGTCTCGCTCTTGCTGACCGTGCTCGGCACGGCGCTTAGCCTGCTGGTGACGACGCTGACCGCCTACCCCTTGTCCAAGCCCCGGCTCGCCGGTCGCAAATGGCTGCTGCTGATCTTCATCTTCACCATGCTGTTCAGCGGCGGTCTTATCCCGACCTATCTGCTCATGCACAATCTTCATCTCGTCAATACGCTGCCGGCGCTGTTCCTGCCTTCGATGGTCAATGTGTTCAACATGCTGGTCATTAAAAACTACTTCGAAGGGCTGCCCGACAGCCTGGAGGAATCCGCCAAGCTGGATGGAGCCGGGCATATCCGGATTCTGCTGTCCATCTATTTGCCGCTGTCGCTGCCGGTGCTGGCGACGATCGCGCTGTTTTTCGCGGTTTTCTTCTGGAACGATTATTTCAACGCGATGATTTATATCTCCACGCCCAGCCTGAAGCCGCTGCAGCTGTTCCTGAAGGAGCTTCTGGTGTCCTCCAGCGACTTTCTGCGCAACGCGACCCTGAACCCGGACCAGGCGTTGAATACGGCTCCGCAGTCGATTCAAGCCGCTTCCATCCTGCTCGCGACGGTTCCGATTCTGCTCGTGTATCCGTTCCTGCAAAAATATTTCGTCAAAGGCGTGCTGGTCGGATCGGTCAAAGAATAGAGGGTCTCCGAAGGAGGTGCTCGTTGATGCTTGCGGGAGGTGATGTCGGCACGACGGTTCGGCAATCGGCAAATCGCGACAATCGGCCCATACCATGAAAAACGGAGGTTGAAGGCATGATCAGAAAAATAGCGGCAATCTCTCTGGCGGGCGCATTGACCCTCTCCCTGGCGGCCTGCGGCGGCAATTCGGGCAATGAAGGGGGATCGGGCTCCGATAAGCCCGAGCTGAAGATGCTTCTTCAGTACGGCCGCTTCGATCCGAACGAAGACTATGCGGCCAAGGCGATCTCGCGTCTGACCGGCTACCCGGTCCAATACGACATGCTGCCGGCCGAGGAAGCGGACCAGAAGCTCAATCTGCTCGTCGCCAACAAGGAGCCTTACGACCTGATGAAGCTCAGCGCCCCGCAATTTTACAATCTGGCCAGCACCGGAGCGCTCGAGCCGCTCGACGATCTGATCGAGAAGAACGGTCCCGACATCAAGAAGGCGATCTCGGGCGTCGCGTGGGAGAGCGCCAAGCTGAACGGCAAAATCTACGGCGTCCCGGAGACCGGATCGGGCATCGCGATCAGCGAGGAGCTCGTCGTGCGGCAGGATTGGCTGGATGAGCTTGGGCTGAAGATGCCGACCAACCCCGACGAGCTGTACACGGTGCTAAAGACGATCAAGGAAAAGAAAAACGTCATTCCGCTCACGGCGAGCAAGGACGCGGTCAGCGCGCTGCTCGGCGATATCGCGGCGGCGTTCGGCGTGACGACCGATTGGGTCGACCAGGACGGCACGCTCGTTCATCAGGTCGAGACGCCGCAGATGAAGGAATACCTGGCCTACATGAACAAGCTGTACGCGGAAGGGCTGCTGGACACGGAACTGCCTCTGAACACGGCGGCCAAAATGATGGAGAAATTCGCGAACGGCCAGGCGGCGATGTTCAAGATTGCCTGGTACAACGCGCCGAGCACGATCAAGGCTCTGGAGAAAAGCGATCCGAACGCGAAGCCGGCGCTCGTGCCGTTCCTCAAGGACATGAACGGCAAGGCGACCGTCTACGCGGCGAGCGGCACCACCTGGTACGCCGTCGTGCCGAAGTACGCGAAGCATAAGGAGGACGCCGTCAAGCTGCTGAACGCCAAGCTGTCGCCGGATATTTTCAAGGAGCTGGCGATCGGCCAGGAGGGCGTCCACCATGAAGTAAAGGACGGCAAGTATTATCCGATTCTTCCCAAGTTCACCGACGACCTGAACAACGCGAGCAACTACATGACCGGCGTCGACGAGACGAACTATCCGAACTACTGGCAAGCCCGCGTGCGCAAGGATCCGACCCTTCAATCGTACTTCGAACAGATGCAGGCGAACGCCGAAGGGCTGATCGTAACCGACCCGATCGCGCTGGCACCGCCGATTCCGCAGGTCGCGGAGAACAAGCTGAACCTGCTGCAGCTGCAGATCGACGAGATGCTGAACTTCATCACCGGCACGGAGCCGCTGTCCGACTACGACAAGTTCGTGGCCAAGTGGAAGGAGCAAGGCGGTGCCGAGATGACCGAAGGCGCAAACGAATGGTATAAGAGCTCGAAGAAGTAGAGTAAAGAGAGAGGACCGCGGGAGATATAGAAGGTTAGGTGGAAGGCCGCCTCTAACGTCATGAATATGGCGTGGGAGGCGGTTTTTCGGTTTGTTGGGAGGACAATGAGATACATTTATTAATAGCTTGAGTTTGATCATTTAATTTCAAACTTTCGGGAATAAAAACGGGGCAGTCTCGCGCGGCCGTTGCGACCGTCGGAGACTGCCCGCTGCCGTATCGTCTTAGGTTCTCTTAATGTTACTCGAACACGACTTCTTTGCCCAACTGGGCCGATTCATAGATGCCGCACAAAATCTTCATCATCTCGACGCCGTCCTCGACCGGGCTGAGCGTCTCTTTGGCGCCTTGGCAGACGGCGATGAAGTGATCGATCTCGGCCTGGAAGCCGGAGGCGAAGTCGAACGACAGATGGTTGATCTGAGGTACCGCGTTCAGCATGGTGTCGCTCTTCTCCAGCACGAACGTCAGTTGCGGCTCGAGCTCGACGCCGCCCTTCGTGCCGTACAGCTTGACGGTCAGCTCGTCCTCCTTCGCATGCAGGGAGAAGCTGACGTCGACGAGCAGGGAGGCGCCGTTCTCGAAGCGGATCATGGCGTTGGCGAGATCCTCGACCGTATTGTGGTCGGGACTGTAATCCGCGGCCTTGTAGCTGGCGAAGTTGCGGATGTTGGCGCGGTTGCCGAGCTTGTGATAAGCGTTGCCGCTGACCGAGCGGACCTTCGGACGGCCCATCAGGTACCAGCATAGGTCGATGACATGCACGCCGACATCGATCAGCGGGCCGCCGCCGGAGCGCTCGACATCGCCGAACCAGCCGCCGGGGTTGCCGACGCGGCGGATGCAGGAGGCCTTCGCGTAGTAGATCTCGCCCAGTTCGCCGTTCTCCAGGAACGAGCGGACGATGCCGGTGTTCGATCCGTAGCGGCGGACGAAGCCGACCTGCAGCTGCTTGCCCGAGCGGCGGACGGCAGCCTCGATCTCGCGCGCTTCCTCCACCGTTTTGCACAGCGGCTTCTCCACGAGCACATGCTTGCCGGCATCGAGCGCCGCGATGCTGAACAGAGCGTGGGTATTGTTCCAGGTGCAGACGCTGACCGCCTGCACGTCGGGATTTTGCAGCATGTCCCGGTAGTCGGTGTAAACGTTCGGAACGCCGTATTTCTCCGCTTTGGCGCGGGCGCGTTCCTCGTTGAGGTCGCACACGGCGACGATCCTGGCGTCCGGATTGTTCTGATACGACTTCAGATGCATCTCGGAGATCGTTCCGAGACCGATGATGCCGATGCCGATTTGACTCATTCGTAACCCTCTCCTTTAAAAGTGATAAGAGGCAGCGGATGAATGGCGGATCAGGTGAGCAGCGGGACGGCGGCGTATCGTTTCATACGATTTTTCGCCCTAATAATGGATGCTGATTCGCATTCCAGCGCTTTTTGAACGATTTTTCGTACAAACGATAAGGGATTCTTTCCAAATGGGTCGGTTTGTACGAAATTTCGTATAAATCGGCTGCCCGGAATCGATTTTTCGATCAACTTGTACGATATTTCACACAAAATCGAGCAATGGGCCGAGTTGTCGGACTAGCTTGTATGAAATTTCGTACAAACGACGAGGCTCCCTACGAAGCTCCTTGCCGCAACATCGTCTTGCCGCAACATCGCCACATCGCCGCAACATCGCAACATCGCAACATCGCAACATCGCAACATCGCAACATCGCTACATCGCTTCATCGCAACATTGCCCTCCATCGCCCTACGTAGCCCTCCATCGCCCTACATCGCGCGCAGCGACGGCCAGCGAAGCTCGACGCCGGCGGCGGTCAGCATGCGTTGGAACGAGGCCAGCTCCTCCGGATTGGCGCGGACGGCGCTCGGGCCTAGATCGCGATCGAGGCAGTAGGCCGCGCACCAGCCGGCGGCTTCGCCGATGTTCCATTCGACCGGGTGCAATCGGTAGCAGCCGTTGGTGATGTGGGTGGAGCCGATGTTCTTGCCGGCGGCGAGCAGGTTGCCGACCCGCTGCGGGATGAGCGCCCCGAGCGGGATCTCGAACGGCAGCGCGGCGATATCGATGTAGGGCCGCCCCTCCGTGCTCGGATGGAGGTCGATCCGGTAGCAGCCGACTCCGACTGTGTCGGCGAACGCTTCGGCCTTGCCGTTCGGCCGGCATTCCGGCGACACGTGCTGCTCCAGCACCGTGAATTCGGCGCGAATCCGCCTCGACTCGCGAATGTACGGGTACATCGCCAGCCCGTCTTCGGTGCCGACGATGTCGGGCCGCAGCCGCAGACCGGGATAGCCTAGGCCGCCGTCCGGCCGGGGAGCTTCCGTCTGCAGCCAGTACAGCAGCGAGCAGCTCAGCTGCTTCGCACTGTACAGGTGACGCTGGCGCTCTTCCTCGGGCACGTCGATGATCGAGCCGAGCCAATAATCGTTCTGCGGCCAATTGACGAGCGTGATGTCGCTGCGGTACAGCTCGCTTGCGAAGCGGTCGCGCGCCGCGATCTGCCGGTACTTGAACAGCGGCAGGGAGGAGCCGCCGGGGAACAGGTCGTACGCGATCGGCGCCATCGTCGCGGGCCGGACGCCGGTCATGCTCAGCAGCCGTCCCGGCCAGAAATCCGGCGCATACTCCCGCCAGAAATCGTATTGCTCGGGCTTGGCGATAACATGGTTCTCGCCCTCGAGATAGTCCATGGCGAAGCAGTAGGTGAACCCCTGCATGTCCTGCGGCCGAGCTTCGCCCTCTACGGCGTGGGGCTCGCCCGTCTGCGCCTGCGATTCGGCGCCTGTCACGTATTCGACTCCCGCCAGCGGCAGCAGATCGCCGCATTCGGTCGCGTCAAGGTAATACGCGCCCGTCAGGTGGGCGACGTCCCCGCTGTCCAGGCTGCGAACGTCGACGGAGACGATCGCGTCGCCGTCCAGCTCGGCTCGGACCGGCGCATGGCGCAGCAACACCGTAATCCGGCCGCTGCTTACATAAGGCGCCAGCATCCGCTCGATGACCGCGAGCGCCACCCGCGGCTCATGGCAGAGCCGGCTGACGAAGCCGCCTCCCGGATTGAGCTCTCGGTTGGCGCGCGCTTCGGCGGTCAACGGATAATAATCCCGGTAATACTGCCGCACGCCGTCGCGGAACGCGCGGTAGCTCGCCGTGCAGCCGAACGATTCGATCCACGGATGCTCATCCGGCGGCACGGCCTGGCTCGTCAGCTGTCCGCCAAGCCAGGAGGTTTCTTCCGTCAGAATAACGGTGCGGCCGGCGCGGGCGGCGGCAAGCGCCGCGGCGCAGCCTCCCGTCCCGCCGCCGATGACGACGATGTCGGCAACGAGTTCGCGTCCCATGGCGATGGCGATCTCCTCCTATTCAGCCCGGAATGAGAGACTGGAAGTATTGATAGCTCGCCCGGACGCCCTCGGCTTCATTGCCGGTGCCTTCGTATTCGAGCACGTATTCGCCGGAGTATCCGGATTCCCGGAGCCGCCGAACGATCGCGTCCAGCTGGACCTGCCCTTGGCCTGCCGCGGTTCCTTCGAATTTGCTTCCGCCGAGCGAGACGTACCGCCCGGCAGGGTCTTTCGCGAAGTCCTTGATATGAACGTGGCCGACCCTGGAGATCAGGACGTCGAGCGCCTGCAGCGGTTCTTCGTCAACCAAGAGGAAATTGCCGGTGTCGAAGGTGCTCTTCAGCGCCGGGGAGCCGACGCGCTCCAGAATATCCAGCACCTGGCTCCCGGTGCCGGCCAGCTTGCCATGGTTCTCGAGGCAGAGCGTTACGCCTTCCGACGCCGCCGTCGCCGCGGCTTCGCGCAGCCCCTCGACGATGAAGCCGAGCGCCGAGTCGAACGCGAAGCCCTCGTTCAGGTTGCCCGAGAAGACGCGAATCGTCCGGGTGTCCAGCGCCAGCGCGATCGGGATGGCGTCCGTGATTTGCCGCAGCGCGGCGTAACGTTCCGCCGGATCGGCCTTGACGAGATCGTTGGCGACGGCATAGCTGGCTATCCGAATCCGATGGGTCCCGGCGAATTCGACGACCTGCGGCAGCTCCGATTCGACGTCTCGCCAGAACACGTCGAGCAGTTCGACGCGACGAATGCCCTCCCGTCGGCAGTAATCGAGGAAGTTCAGAACCGTCCACCTCTCGGCGCGTACGGTTCGGTGCAAACTCCACATGCTTAAAGCGAGTTCCATGGTTAAGCCTCCTAATCTCAGGATTGAATGCGCCTGCGAAGTTCAAGTTCAGTGTAGAAAAGCCGGGCGAAATGCGGTAGGGTGCAGCGATGACCATTTCTGGTAGTATGATGCGGTGTCGCGGGGAGAGGCCGATAGAAAAAGGAGCCGCGCGGTTCGCGGCTCCCGGTATGCAGCCTTCCCGGCAGCTAATTAGCGAAGCTTGGGCTCGTTGGTGAAGTAGAGGTTCTGCGCTCCGGCGGAGCCGCCGACGAGGCTCGTTCGCACTTTGATTTCCCGTTCGCCGGCTCCGAGCGTAAAGCTCTTGAAGTTCCACGCATCCGTGAACTTCAGCCAGCCGGAATTGAGAATTTCGTGCTTCCACTGCAGCGTGTAGTTCCCGTATCCGCCCGGCGGATTCAGATACATGTTGATCGTCTTCGGACCGAGGTCGTCGTTGATATAGTCGAACGTCCAATGATACAGTACGCCATAATTGCCGTTGTTGATGACTTCCTTGCCGTCGACCGCGTTCCATCCCGTCTCGTATTCGCCGGGCATATCGTCCTTCCACTTGCCGGAGGCGGCCGAATCGATCGGAAGGTACGCATTCCCCATCGAAGTATGGTACGTCAGCGTGCCGAGCCGGTCGAAATGCGGGAACGTGCCTCTGACTTGCGGTCCCCTCGCCGGCAAAACCTCGACTTGCTCCGGATGCTCGGGCTTCTCGCCGTAATTAAGCACAGTCACTCGGACCTCGGCAGGATCGTTGCCGCGCTGAGTCGCGGCGTAGAACTGGGCAAGGCCGCTCGTAGTCATCCCGGGCCCGGTCGGAGCTTCGAGAAAGTAGCTTTCTCCCGGGGCCAAGCGGGCAACGGGCTGTGTCCTGCCGTACGTCTTCAAGAAGTCGGCCAGCGAATTTTGCCCGGCTTCCGTGACATACTGGCTGGTGGCCACTCCTTGTCCATTCGAGAGAAGCCGGACGGTCTCCCGCGAGGCGTTCGTGATCGCCACCGCTACCGTCGACGGAAGAACGCCTTGATTCTGGTGGTGCCAGAACACGCGGAATTCTCCTTCCGCCGCGTCGCGGTAGAAGGCTCCCGGCTCGGTGAACGGTTCGGGGTCGTCGCTGAAGATCAATTTGCCGCCGACGGGGGTCAGAACGGGTTTGTCCAGCTTGAGGGCGGGCTTCAAGTCCGCGACCGGCACGACGGTCCCTTCGGCGCTTGCGGCGGTCATGCCTGTCATGACACCTATCAAAGCAACGATCGATAACGCTTTGAGCTTAATCATGAACAACCTCCTCCTGAGTCGCGAATGAATGAGAATCGTAGTCGAGCCATGCCGGAACCCAAATCTGCGATCGTATCCGTTGCCGTTCGACGATCACCTCCGTTATCGGCGAGGTTGCATGCGATGGTTCATGTCCAGTGTAAAAAAAGCGCTGCGGTATGCGGTAGGGTGCAGCGATGACTATTTTTGGTAGTTCGATGCGGTAATCGCGTATGGATTTTGTAAAATAGAATTGACAAAAGGGGTTTTTATCATTATAAAAAAGGGAAGAACAATAAGATGAATGTCCTTGACGGGAACAAGTGCCCCATGAGCGGATGCCCAGAGAGCTGGCGGCCGGTGCGAGCCAGCGTGAGGCGAAGGCGGCATATCCTCCCCGAGACGGCAAGCCGAAAGGAACGGACGGAATCCGTCCGATTAGGCGAGCCCGGAACCCTTCCGTTAACGGGGCGGCGCCTGCGGAACGTTGAACCGCATCGCGCTCTCAAGTGCCGATTCCAATCGACTGCCGTCGCCGAATCGGAACAAGGGTGGTACCGCGAGTCGAACTCGTCCCTTTACGGGGGCGGGTTTTTATTTTTTTATCGACAGAGGACACGAAAGGAAGCGACGAGACGATGAATCGCGTAGACGTCAAAGAGAAAGCGCGCTCCCGCGAGCTGCGCGTATTGGACAAATGGAACAAGGAGAACACGTTCCGCAAGTCGATCGACAACCGGAGCGGGGCGAAGAACTTCGTCTTCTACGAAGGCCCCCCGACCGCGAACGGCAAGCCTCATATCGGGCACGTGCTCGGCCGCGTCATCAAGGACTTCGTCGCCCGCTACAAGACGATGTCCGGCTACCGGGTCATCCGCAAGGCGGGCTGGGACACGCACGGCTTGCCCGTCGAGCTCGGCGTCGAGAAGCAGCTCGGCATCTCCGGCAAGCAGGAGATCGAGAAGTACGGCGTGGAGCCGTTCGTCGTCAAGTGCAAGGAGAGCGTGTTCGAGTACGAGCGCCAATGGCGCGAGCTGACCGAAGCGATCGCCTACTGGACCGATCTCGACGATCCGTACATCACGCTCGACAACCGCTACATCGAGAGCGTCTGGAACATCCTCGCGACGATCCACGACAAGGGGCTGCTGTACCGCGGCCACCGCGTCAGCCCGTATTGCCCGGATTGCCAGACGACGCTCAGCTCGCACGAGGTCGCGCAGGGCTACGAGGACGTCAAGGATTTGACCGCGACGGCGAAGTTCAAGCTGAAGGACAGCGGCGAGTACGTGCTCGCGTGGACGACGACGCCGTGGACGCTGCCGGCGAACGTGGCTCTCGCCGTCCATCCCGACATCGAGTACGTTCGCGTCCGCCAGGAAGGCGAGACGTACATCGTTGCCGGCACGCTCGCCGACAAGGTGATGAAGGGCGAGTACGAGACGCTCGGAACCTTGAAGGGCAAGGAGCTCGTCGGCCGCGCATACGAGCCGCTGTTCTCCTACGTGCCGGTGGAGGGAGCTTATCGCGTCATCGACGGGGACTTCGTCACCGATTCGAGCGGTACGGGCATCGTCCACATCGCGCCGGCGCACGGCGAGGACGACTACCGCGTCTCGCAGAAGCACGGCATCCCGATGCTGCAGGTGGTGAACGGCGCGGGCCGCTACATCGACGCCGTGACCGATCTGGCCGGCCGGTTCGTCAAGGACCCGGACGTCGACGTGGAGATCGTGAAGAAGCTGTCCGAACGCGGACTGCTCTACCATAAAGAGAAGCACGAGCACAGCTACCCGTTCTGCTGGCGCTGCAAGACGCCGCTGCTCTACTACGCGACGGAGAGCTGGTTCATCCGCACGACCGCCGTCAAAGACCAATTGATCGCCAACAACAAGACAGTCCAATGGTATCCGGAGCATCTGCGCGACGGCCGGTTCGGCAAGTTCCTCGAGGACCTGGTCGACTGGAACATCAGCCGCAACCGGTACTGGGGCACGCCGCTCAACGTCTGGACCTGCGAGACGTGCGGCAAGGAGAAGGCTCCGCACAGCCACGCCGAGCTGCGGTCGCTGGCGATCGGCGACGTCTCCGAGGATCTGGAGCTGCACAAGCCGTACGTCGACGACGTGCACCTGCGCTGCGAGTGCGGCGGCGTCATGAAGCGGACGCCGGAGGTTATCGACGTCTGGTTCGACAGCGGCTCGATGCCGTTCGCGCAATACCATCATCCGTTCGGCGACGAAGAGAAGTTCAACGAGCAGTATCCGGCGGACTTCATCTGCGAAGGGATCGACCAGACGCGCGGCTGGTTCTTCAGCCTGCTGGCCGTGTCGACGCTCTATAACGGCAAGGCGCCGTACAAGTCGGTCATCTCGACGGGACACGTCCTGGACGAGAACGGGCAGAAGATGAGCAAGTCCAAGGGCAACGTCATCGACCCTTGGGACATCATCGAGGAGTTCGGCACGGACGCGTTCCGGTGGGCGCTTCTCGCCGACAGCGCTCCTTGGAACAGCAAGCGGTTCTCCAAGGGCATCGTCGCGGAAGCGAAGTCGAAGGTCATCGACACGCTCGTCAACACGCATGCCTTCTACGCGCTGTACGCGTCGATCGACGGCTTCAAACCGGAGGAGCATCCGTCTCGCGAATCCGACAACAAGCTGGACCGCTGGGTGCTGTCGCGGCTTCACTCGCTCGTCAAGGAAGTGTCGAGCGGCCTCGACGCGAACGACTTCCTGAACCCGGCCAAGTCGATCGAGACGTTCGTCGACGAGCTGTCGAACTGGTACGTCCGCCGTTCGCGCGACCGGTTCTGGGGCAGCGGGCTCGGCGAAGACAAGGTGTCGGCGTACCAGACGCTGCGCGAAGTGCTCCTGACGCTGGCGCGCCTGCTGGCGCCGTACACGCCGTTCGTCGCCGAGGACATCTACGGCAACCTGGGCGGAGGCGAGAGCGTCCATCTGACCGACTATCCGGCTTATGACGAGGCGAAGATCGACGCGAAGCTGGAGCGCGACATGGAGACGGCGAAGAACATCGTCGAGCTCGCGCGCAACGTGCGCAACGAATCGGGCATCAAGACGCGCCAGCCGCTCTCGGAGCTGCTCGTCTCGCTGAGCGGGGAGTTCGACGTGGCCGGCTACGAGGACATCGTCAAGGACGAGATCAACGTCAAGCGGATCACGCTCGTCACCGACGACAGCGGCTTCGTCGACTTCACGCTGAAGCTGAACCTGAAGCTGGCGGGCAAAAAATACGGCAAACACGTCGGCCCGATCCAAGGCGTCCTGAAGGGACTGTCGGCCGACGAAGCCCGCAAGGTCGTCGCGGACGGCAAGCTCGCGTTCGTCTCCGCCGAAGGAGAGGCTCTCGACGTGTCGCTGGAAGAGCTGCTCGTCGAGAAGCAGGCGAAGCCGGGCTTCGCATCCGCATCCGGCTACGGCCTGACGGTCGCGCTTAACACGGACATTACGCCGGAGCTCGAGCAGGAAGGGCTCGTGCGCGAGGTAATCCGCGCCGTGCAGGACACGCGCAAGAAGCTCGACCTGCCGATCGAGCAGCGCGTCGGCCTCGTGCTCGACGTAGACGCCGAGACGGAAGCGGCGCTCAAGGCGTTCGACCATGTGCTGCGCGAGAACGTGCTCGTCAACGAGGTGACGTTCGGACGCACCGAAGCGACGGAGACGGTTCAAGCCGGCGACAAGACGATCGGACTCGCGATCGTGGCGAAGTAAGGATGGTAAAAAGCGGCTGCCCTTGGGAAGACTATTCCCGAAGCAGCCGCTTTTTTTTTGTCTGGGGACGGAAGGAGGCCTATCGTGACGAAGCGCAAAACCGGAAGGCGCGATCCGGCGCCGAATCGCCCGGCGCCGG
Source organism: Cohnella xylanilytica (assembly GCF_014212175.1). Lineage (GTDB taxonomy): Bacteria > Bacillota > Bacilli > Paenibacillales > Paenibacillaceae > Cohnella > Cohnella xylanilytica. The sequence continues at coordinate 29,364 of NZ_JACJVR010000010.1, forward strand.
ATCGCCCGGCACCGGACGGTCCGGCCGCGGGAGCCGGGGAGATCGCCGCGGAGGCGGGAGCGCTCAGGGGCACTCTCGAGTTCCTGGCGGAACGGATCGACCGGCTGGCCATCGATATGGAGAAGGCGGAGCTCAAGGAATACGTGAATCTGATGCGCCACCCGTGGAGCTTGATCTGGCGCAACTTCGTCTCCGGCCTGACGAGGGGGATCGGAATCGCGCTCGGCTTTACTTTTTTCGCCGCGACCATCGTCTGGCTGCTGCAGCTGCTCGGGGCGCTCAACCTGCCGATCGTCGGCGACTACATCGCCGACATCGTCCGGATCGTACAGCGGCAGCTGGAAATCAATCCATATTGACGGCATTGGGCGTAAAAGAGGGGACCCGCGTCAAGGACGGGCGACGACAAGATCAGCTCCACTCGTCCCCGAGCTCGTCCGGCTCCAGCAGGGGATCGCCTTCGCGGTTCGCCATATACCGATGGTAGGCGCGGTTGCGCACGACGCTGATGTCCCGGCCGGTAATGTCGGTGGCGAGGAAGCTCTCGAGCGGTTCCACGAAGCCGTCGTTCTCGTCGGATTCGATCGCCATGCTGTCGTAATCGTCGATGTTGTTGCCTTCGGCCATGGCCGGGCTGTTGGACGAGCCCCATGATTCCACGATCTGCCAGGCGTCCTCGCCGTCGAAGCCGTTCTGGTCTCTCTGGTCGTCCATGCTCGTGCGGCCGAACGGCGGGTGCTCGAACGATTCCTCGACCGGGCGTCCTTCCTTCTCGCGCTGCCTCGGCTCATGCTCCAGGCAATAGATGGCCGTCGGCAGCGCTTCGAGCCTCTCCGCCGGAATGAACCGCCCGCACGCCGCGCAGCGGCCGTATTCGCCCGTGTCCATCCGTTCGAGGGCGGCTTCGATGCGCTCCAGGCGGAACGCCTCGTTCTCCAGGAGGGCGATGTCCTTGCCCCGCTCGAACATCTCCGTCCCGGCGTCGGCGGGGTGATTGTCGTTGCTGGACAGATCGCCCGTCGCGTCGCGGTAGGAATTCGTCAAGCCGAAATGCCCGTTCTCGCGCGCGCGCCGTTCCGTGTCGCTCTTGTCCTGCAAGAGGCGTCTGCGCAGCGACTGCAGCCGTTCTTCCGTTAACGGGAGGGTCATCGGTTCCACTCCTTGTAGGTTGATGGGTTCGTCCGCTTCGCCGGCGGCCGCCGGCTTCGGCCGATCCGATCCGGTGATTCCGGCTTGGCCCGGCGCGATATCCGGCTGGCGGCGGTTCGACTACCGGATAGTGTCCGTCGGCGGGAAGGAAAGTATGAATGGAAGGCGAGGGAAGGACGCTCCCGCGCCGAACGCGTCCCGCGTGGACGGTCGGTCCGCCGTTATGGTAAAATCATCAGGATGGAATTTTACCGTTTGAAAGGCGGCTCATAATCTTATGCAACGTAGGCAACCGGGCATTTGGATTTATTATTTGACGGCGGTTATCGTGTTCGCGCTCGATTACGCTTCGAAGAAGATCATCGCCGCCACGCTCGAATTGGAGGAGCAGATCCCGGTGATCGGCAACTTTTTCCTCATTACGTCCATTCGGAACCGCGGCGCCGCCTTCGGCATCCTGCAGGAGCAGCGAGCGTTCTTCATTCTGATCACGATCGCCGTCGTCGCCGCCATCGTCTGGTATCTTCAACGGTCCTACAAGCAGGACAGGCGCCTGCTGATGTTCGCGCTGGCCATGGTGCTCGGCGGGGCGGTAGGCAACTTCCTCGACCGGGCCATCTACGGGGAAGTGGTCGACTTCCTGCAGCTGAACTTCGGGTCGTACACGTTCCCGATCTTTAACCTCGCCGATTGCGGAATCGTATGCGGCGTGGCGCTTATTATATTGGATTCGCTTCTGTCGAGCGGCAAGGAGAAGAAGGATAACGATGAACACGGAGAACAGCCCGGAGAACCTTCCGGAGAACAAGAACAGCCTACCGCTCGTTGAGCTTGAAGGGGACTCGCCGGATTCGGACGCAGCGGACGGCACGATCGCCTGGACGGTGGAGCCGGAGAGCGGCGGAGAGAGAATCGACAAGCACGTGACGGACGGGCTCGGGGAAGGAACGGCCTCCCGCTCCCAGGTGCAGGAATGGATCCGGATCGGCGCGGTCACCGTGAACGGCAAGGCGGTCAAGCCGAACGCGAAGGTGGCGGCGGGAGACGAGATCGAAGTCCGCATCCCGGAGCCGGAGCCGGTCGAGGCGCTGCCGGAGAACATCCCGCTCGACGTCGTGTACGAGGACGCCGACGTCATCGTCATCAACAAGCCGCGGGGCATGGTCGTCCATCCGGCCGTCGGCCATTCGAGCGGCACGGTCGTCAACGCGCTGCTGTATCATTGCCGCGACTTGTCCGGCATTAACGGGGTGATGCGGCCGGGCATCGTGCACCGCATCGACAAGGACACGTCCGGCCTGCTCATGGCCGCGAAGAACGACCTGGCTCACGCTTCGCTCGCGCAGCAGCTGAAGGACCATACGGTTCTGCGCCGTTATTACGCCTTGGCGTACGGCGCGCTGCCGCACGAGCGGGGGACGATCGACGCGCCGATCGGCCGGGACAAGCACGACCGCAAGATGTTCGCGGTCACCGACAAGGGCTCGAAGCGGGCGGTGACGCACTTCGCCGTGCTGGAGCGGTTCGACGATTACACGCTCGTCGAGCTCCGGCTCGAGACCGGACGGACGCACCAGATCCGGGTGCATCTGAAGTACATCGGCCACCCGATCGTCGGCGATCCGATGTACGGGGGACGCGCCGGCCGGACGCTGGGCATGGTCGGCCAGGCGCTGCACGCGGGCGTGCTCGGATTCGTCCATCCGCGGACGGGGGAGACGCTCGAGTTCAGCGCTCCGCTGCCCGCGGACATGGAGCACGCGCTGTACACGCTGCGCACTCGGTAAGGCGCGGCGGAAGGCGGCAATAAGGCGGGGCAAATCGCGATTGGGCGGTTTTGCCCGTTTTTTCGTTTTTCTGCGAAGTCCCATTCACTAACGAAGCCTATCCCGGGATAATTTCGAATCGTACATGTGTATGAAAAATCGAAATAAAGATCGCCTCAAGAAAGCACGCAAAAGCACGCAGTTTGTTTTGTGTGAAAAATCATACAAATTCTACCTTGTATGCTAAGAGCAGCTCCTGGATTAGGGGTTGC
>NZ_JACJVR010000100.1 GCF_014212175.1 Cohnella xylanilytica
TATCTTACAAATGGCCAACTGACATTAAAAGATATCACCATTGACGGCAGCATCCCGGGAGGTGGACCGGTTTCAGGAAGAATAATTAATCCTGAATTACGAAAGTACCACCTCATAAAAATATAAAAAAGTGCCCAGATCTTTGGTAGAATGGTGTTTGTCAAGAACAACATCACCCAAAGAGAGGAGCACCTTTAAGGTGAAGTCTACCACAAAAATCGCATCATTGAAAACGGAATTTTCTATGAGAAATGCTACAAATTTTGCAGGAAGCAAAGTGATCCTGGGATTTCTTGAAAACATCGGTTTGAATCAAGCCCTTCAGAGCCTTGGACTAGCCAAAGCGGCGAATGCTATCTTTCCGACGCATCGCATCCTGCAGATGCTCATTATCGGCTGGATTTTGGGCTGTGAACGTCTCTTTCACTTCAAGTCCCTACAAGGTGATGCCTTGATCGCCCAGGCCGTTGGCGGCCGAGTGCCGCACCACACGTTGCTGGGCAAGGACTTGCTTCGTCTGGGCAAGGCCCACGACCATGTAGCACCGGCCCTGCGGAAGCTGAACGTCGAGATCATCGCACCGCAGTTGCCCGACGCCTTGATTCTGGATCTGGATTCCACGGTTGAGACCGTGTACGGCAACCAGCAGGGAGCGGAAGTCGGCTACAACAGTCACAAGCGTGGTCGCAAAAGTCTTCATCCCTTGCTCGTGTACGAAGGGCAGTCGCGGATGCTGGTGAATGCCGCACTGCGTCCCGGCAACACGAGCAGTTCGACCGACGTCCTTGCGTTTGCGCGGCAAACGCTGGCGTTGCTTCATTCCCACAACGTACGCTATGCCCGTTTTGACAAAGGCTTTGGCGGAGAAGACTTTTACGCGTTTTGGGAGTCCCGCCAAATCGGCTACGTCGGCAAGCTGAAATGGACAAGTCGCCTCCAGGAGCACGTCAAAGCCTGTGAGCACTGGCAACGCTTTGTGGATGAGGACTGGATCATCGAAGGCATCGTGCTGGCCTACCAAGCGATCGGTTGGAAGAAGATGCGTCGTGTCGCCGTCATCCGCAAAATGCCGCGCTGGGACGGGGACCAGTCTCAACTGGAGCTCGACTTGCTCTGGCAATACGAAGCCATGGTCACAACGGAAGCCTGGGAAGCCATCGACGTGTGGCGGTTTTACAACCAGCGCTGCTGCATGGAGAACTACATCAAGGAAGGTAAGAATGGCTTTGCCATCCACCGCATTCCAACGCAGTCGTTTGCCGCCAATGAAATCGACCTGCTCTTAAAGTTGCTCGCCTATAATCTTTTTGAGCGATTCAAGCATCATTGTTGTGAGCCGATTCACCGATCCTACACTATCCAGCAGTTCCGGCGAACGTTTTTTGTTTGTGCAGGTGTGTTTGTCCAGCATGCCCGCCAAATGACATTGAAGCTGAGTACATCCTTCCAAAACCAGTGGGCATGGCGACGCATGGAACGAAAAAGCATTTTATTGGAATAAACAATAATCCCAATTTGTGTCTTGGAAATGCCGTTGCCCCTTCATGTGGGGAGGGGGAAAGTGATGGCTTTTTTGCTCGCATTTCATTTTGATTGCATATTCTCCCTCCATAATTGGTTGTCTTATCCAAGTGCTGCATCTTCAAAAGCCCGATTTTATAGGCTTTCGTAATTCAGG
>NZ_JACJVR010000101.1:0-247 GCF_014212175.1 Cohnella xylanilytica
CGCGCGTCCGTGCCCCGGCTGCCGAGCGCCGGCGGCACGTCGATGCCGCCGGCGACGGCGAGATAGGCCCGGCAGCCCCGCAGCGCCGGGCCGAAGGAGACGAGCGCGCCCCGCCGCAGCAGCACGGGGCGCCCCATCGGCAGCCGGTCGCCTTCGACGCGCGCGTCGAACTCGGCTCCGGCTACCGCCACGAGCACGTCCCGCTCGGCGCGGAACTCGCCACCGAGCAAGGTCAACTCCAGCGCGG
>NZ_JACJVR010000101.1:377-42005 GCF_014212175.1 Cohnella xylanilytica
TCCTTTTCCCTTTCCTTTTCCTGCTCCCTCTCCCTTTCTACCTTCCCGTTTGTTCCTGCCTTCCCCGCGATCGCGATCTCTTCCCTGTCCCCATAAGAATCCGGCTCCGCCTCTCTCGCCCGAACGGGCTGGAACCGGATCTTATCGCCCGCGCGTAGCGGGAACGGCTCCTCCGATTCGGGACGGAACAGCCGAACCGGCGTACGGCCGATAATCTGCCAGCCTCCCGGCGAGTCGACGGGGTACACCCCCGTCTGGACTCCCGCGATCCCGACCGAGCCCGCCGGCACCCGCTTGCGCGGATTCGGGCGGCGGGGCTGGGCCAGCTCCTCCGGCATTCCCGCCAAATACGGAAAACCCGGGGCGAAGCCAATCATCGCCACGTCGTACTCCGTGCCGGAGTGGAGCTCGACGAACCGCTCCTCCGTCAAGCCGCTTCGCTCCGCCGCCGACGCGAGATCCGGCCCGTCCTCTCCGCCGTAATAGACGGGGAGAACGACCGTCCTTCGGCCTTCGAACTCCCCTCCCGCAATGTCGGCAACCGTCTCCAGCAGAAAAGCCGCGGCTTCTTCCGGCGATCGTCCGTCCTCCCGGCCATCCGGCTCCCGCCAATCCGCATAGACCGTCACCGAATCGTACGCGTGCACCGCGTCCGTAATCCATGGAACGCGGCGGCAGCGGGATGCCGCTTCGGCCAGAACGGAAGGAAGCCTATCCCGCGAATAACCCCGGGGGCGCAGCGCGAATCCGGCGTCCCCCAGCGGCGCGATGGTCCACTCTCCCATGCTTCTCCCCCTTATCCAAGAGGCCTCCCGTTTGCCAAAACCCGCCCCCTCCGGCTACAATCTTCAAGAACGCGTCTCGCCCCGGCTTCGCCGCGCGAGCGATCTCATCAAGCCCATCGGGAGTTGTCGCTTAATGGAGAACTATGAATTGGCATCCTTGAAAATGTCGCAGAACGAAGAGAACTGGACACTCTCGTTCGAGAGGGCCAAGCTGATGGTCATTCACGAATACGGAACGTTATCCTGGTATATCGATATCGACGGAATTTCGGACGAAGAGCTGCTGAACCGATTCGCCCGGTCCGAGGAGATCGCCGTCGCGGTACGGACCGTCACGATCGGAGGCAAGAACCTGAACGGGGACGGCTATTTCCATCCCAACCCGGCCCACCGCGCCGCCGCCATCCGCGGCATCGGCGAGTTGGAGGGCTATGCTTCGAGCCCTTCGCGTTAGTCTAAACAAGTAATTGCGTCAAGCCCGGAGCCCTTGGAAAAAAACGTCGAACTGAAGCGTCATCCGCTCTTCGAGCGAGACTTGCTCCTGTTCCAGAACCCAGAGCATCAGCACGCCGTAGTAGCATTGAACCGCCATCCGGGCGATGCATTCCGCGGACACGTCCTTGCGGATCTCGCCCCGCTCCTGCCCTTCCGCCAGAATCGGCGCCAGATAAGCCAGGAACTCCCGGCTTCTCTCCGACTGCGCCAAGCCCAGCCTCGGTTTGCCGTACGTGCCTTGAAGCACGGCCCGGGTCACCGACGGCGTCATCGGGAAGTTCCGAGCGTAGGCGAGCAGGCTGTCGCGGAGCCCGCCGACGATCGATCCCGCCGCTTCCCGCTTGCTCTCGATCACGTTCATCAGAATAAAGCCCTGCAGCTCGAGAATCATGTCCTCTTTGGACGCGAAATAGTTAAAAAAAGTGCCCTTGGCCACCTTGGCCCTGTTCGCGATCTGCTGCACCGTCGTCGACTCGTAGCCCTGCTCCTCGAACAGCTCGATGGCCGACTCGATAATGCGGTGACGGGTGTATTTTTTCTTATCTTCCCGGTTCATGCCTCGTCCCCCTCCCGGCCCTCCTGCCGAAGCAGGCCTTCCAGGTAGCGGACGATGCTCCTCAGCTCCAACAGCTGCAGTTGCTCCAAGACTTCCTTCGCCTCTTCCCCTCCGACGCGGGACTGCCGAATGGCGACCGCCTCCAGGAACAAATACGGGTTCCATTCCCCTTGCTCCGCCATGGCGTTCAAGGCGCTCCCCGCCTCCGCGTCTACTTCCGTCCAATCCTTCCCTTCGAGCAGGCGGGACGCCCGCGCCTGCAAGCCGTAGTAAGCGGGATGATGGCCGGCGTTCCGCAGCCAATATCTCGAATTGGCGTAATCGCCTTCCCGCCGGTGAACGATGCCGTGCAGCAGATCGAAGGTCGGAATATATTCGAAAAGTTGGACAATTCGGTGCGCGCTTTCGAGGCTGTCGTTCCATAGATGAAGCGCCGTCGCCATCGCTTGAACGGCTTGGGAAGCTTCCTTGTCCCGCGGGTCGTCTCCGGGAACGCGGGCGGCAAGCTCCGCGATCTCCTCGTCCAGACCGGGCTGCCAGACGTGACGCGGCGCGAGCGGGGGCGGATAAGGCCGGCTCTCCAACGCCGAGATTAGACGTTCGATCGAATTGGGGTTCATGCTTCGACGCTCCTCTCCGGTAAAGCGTTAAACGAGCAATACGTTTATCTATCACCTTATCCCATCGCGCGGGATTTGTCGAGATGCGCGGCGGTTTGTAAAAAAAGGAGGCTCTCCGCGGGGAGAACCTCTCTTGGTCGTCGGCTTCAGGACTTCGGGAACGTCTCCGGCGTCGTCAGCTTGTCGTAGAAATTCAAATATTCGTCGCGTTCGGGAGACGCGCGCCATGCCATGGCCGAGCGGGGATGCTCGTCCAGCACGCCCGTGAGCATGTACGGGATCAGGTACCCCCACTCCTCGCGCTGGCGAAGATCGACCATGTGGCGCTCGATCACGCCCAGCAGCGGGCGAAGGTTGTAGTCGGATTTGGCCAGCTTCGCGAGCAGCAGCTCCGTGTGGCAGTTGCCCGCCGCGCGTCCCATTCCGTAGACGGAAGCGTCCAGCAGCTCGACGCCCATCTCGGCCGCCGTCAGCGTGTTCGCGAGAGCGAGCTGCATGTTGTTGTGCGTGTGCACGCCCAGCCGCTTGTGCTTCAAGCCGCGGCGGAATTTCTCCACCAGATAGCGGATGTCGTCCGGATCCAGGCTGCCGTAGGAATCGACGATGTACACGACGTCGATCGGGCTCTCGCTGATCATCGACAGAGCCTCGGTCAGCTCGTTGTCCATGACGTTCGACAGAGCCATGATGTTGATCGTCGTCTCGTAGCCGCGCTCGTGGAACAGCGTGGCGAGCTCGATCGCCTTCGCCGTGTCTCTGGCGTAGCAAGCGACGCGGATCAGGTCGAGCAGAGAATCGCTGCGCGGCAGGATGTCGTTCTCGTCGACGCGGCCCACGTCCACGAGCGCCGACAGCTTCGTTTTTTTCTTTTCCGGAATGACCTTGCGCAGGAAGTCGTCGTCGAGGAAGCGCCAAGGGCCCGCGCCTTCCGATCCTTTAAGCAGCTTGGGGGAATTTTTGTAGCCGACCTCCATGTATTCGACGCCCGCTTCGTTGAGCGATTCGTACAAATCCCGGACGAACTCGACGCTGAAATCCCAATTGTTGACAAGCCCGCCGTCGCGAATGGTGCAGTCGACGATTTTGCAATGGCTCGTTTTGCTGTGAACCGTCATGATTCGATTACTCCTTTGCTCGATCTGTTGCGAACCTGTATGAACATGGTACTTAGTTTATAACGAAAACCATCGGTTTAACAAGGGACTCTCCCAACTTGCCCCAGTCCCTTCGCCCTCTCTCCTGCCTTAGACCGCTATCCCCTTGGCTCAGGTTCGGGGCCGATACTCTTTTTCTACCGTCGCCTCAATCCGTTCCCCCATCCCGCTATCCCCTTCGCTCAGACGCTCCACCGCCTCACCGTTCTCCCGCTTCCCCAGACAACTATCCCATCCGCTCAGGTCCGGCCCCTGTTGCGCATCTCTCTTCCCGTCTCCTCGTCCCGCTATCCTTATAGCACGAGCCCCGCCAAGCTCTCCTCGCCCGCCGCCTCATCCCCGTATCCCGCTCGCTCAGGCGCCGGCCCTCCCCTCGATTTCTTCTCCTTCATCCCTCTATCCCCAGCATTCAGGGCTTTCAGTTAGCGGCCGTATGAGATCCCCCTTGACCTTGCACCTTATCCCTTCTAATCAGGAGCTTGCCTCCCGCACTCTCCTTATCTCATGCCCTTATCCCTTTCGGTCAGGATTTTTCTTCTTCCCGATAGTCACCGCATGCTCTACCTCGCGCCCTCAATCTTCTCCATGCAACTTCAGCGCCGTAATGCTCATTGGTCCTCTTTCACCTCATTTTTTCCTCCATAATTCCATTTTAGTATTGATATGCGAACAAACGTTTGGTATAATGAAAACAGAAAAACCCGATGCGACAGGGAGGGAAGCAACGCATGATTCCGGAAAATGCCGCCTACGAGGAGTTCTGCGAACGATTCGGCACCGATGAAGTTTGTTCCGAGGCGCTGTATCAAGCTCGATGGCCGAACGGCTTCCGTTGCCCCGCTTGCTCCCACTCCCGTTGCTACCTTATTTCGACGCGTAGATTGCCTCTGTACGAATGCGTATCCTGCAAACGCCAAACCTCCGTCACCGCCGGAACCGTTATGGAAGGAAGTTCGACACCCCTGCCCCTCTGGTTCCGAGCCTTTTATTTATTGTCCCGCCCGTCCGGCATAAGTTCGTCGCGCCTGTCCGAGCTGCTCGGAGTCACGTACAAGACGGCATGGCTCATCTCTCACAAAATCCGCCACGCCCTTCAACAAGCGGACCAGGAAGAGGCGCTGACGGGCGCCGTTCGGGTGGAGACGTTCAACTACGGTTCGTTTCTGTACCTGGATGCTCAACAGCCGCTTGTGATCGGCGCAGCTCTCAACGAGGAAGAACAACCTATCCTTGTCAAAATCAAACAACCAGACCCGGCTCATGTTCATAGCCGCAGAAGACAGATTGAGAAGGCTGGGATCGACGCATTCGTATCCGATCATACCGACGGGCGAAATGTTCGTACGCCGGCTCGTTTCGATAAATCGCTGCCTTCCTTGACCGGCTTCAAACGAGGGGCCTGCGCTTGGCTGAATTTTACTTTTAACGGCATCGGAGCCAAGCATCTGCAGGCTTACTTGGATGAGTTCTGCTTCAGAATCAACGCTATGCTGCGAGATATCCCCGTTTTGAATCGGCTTATTCGCTTGTGCGCCGCGACAAACACCCTGATATACAAGGTACTGATTCGAGAGAAGCCCGTCCTTCCCGTTCCCTGGCGAATCTGGGGCAGCCGCGCCAAGTGGAAGGGAAAACACCTCAGCGCCTGGACAGCCTAACGGTTCGCTGTTCTCCTTCGTTTATAACTGTCCGTCCCAAAAGTTATTGTTTTTTGCATGCTTCTATGCTCTTTTCTATTTCGACCGCGACTTGCTGTGCTCTTTGTTTTCCACTCCTGTCTGTCCCTCAAAGAGGAACAAGGTTGTTGGCACATTTTCCCCTTCATTTTCGCTCGTGGCAGGATCGGTTTCCCGCCCTTGTCTGCCTCCGTATGGCTGCCTATTCTCGTCGGATTCGACGATATTGGCTGCCGCTTAGGTTGCTACAAGGATCCGCTTTGACGGGTCTTCAGCACTGATGGGGCTTCTGCACTGATGGGGCTTCTCCCCTGATGGGCCTTCTCTCCTGATGGGTCTTCTGCGTTGAGGATCTTCTGCACGGTTTTACTGCAGTGACGGTTCTATTGCGATGTCGGGTCTTCTGTGATGGGACTAAGCGGCCCCCGTGACTTCCTGAGCGGAGGGGATTATGGTATGTCGGGGTGCGATGCGGAACGTGGGCTAAGCGGGATGAGAGGGATCTCCGAAACTTCCTGAGCGGAGGGGATAATGGTATGTCGAGGTGCGATGCGGAACATGGGCTAAGCGGGATGAGAGGGATCTCCGAAACTTCCTGAGCGGAGGGGATAGGGGTATGAGCGGGAAAAAAAACAAAAGACCTCGCCGGCCTGGCGAAGTCCCTGTCGTGACCCGAATCGATTAAGCTTTGGCTTTGTTTGTCTGCCAGGCGACTTCCTGGAGAAGAAGACGCACGGATTCGTCGAGACGACCGGCGATGTCTTCGGAGATGTCGGCCGTGCCGTCTTCGTTCCACTTCACCTGCGAATCGAGGACGAACACTCCCGCCAAGATGTTGCGGGGGCCCATCGTGGACAGGACCGGCTTCATGGCGAAGTCGATCGACAGTAGATGGGCGATCGTACCTCCGATGGCGATCGGAAGCACGATTTTGTTCTCGAGCCCCTTCTGCGGGAGCAGGTCGATGTACGCCTTCAGCACGCCGGGGAAGGAGGCCTTGTAGACCGGCGTCGCGACGATGACGGCATCCGCTTCTTCCACGACGCGGTTGGCCGACTTGATGGCTTCGCTGTCGAAGCGCGCGTAGAGAAGATCTTCGGCCGGAAGATCGCGAACCGAGATGACGGAAGTCTCGACGCCGGATGCCGAGGCGATGGAGAGTACCCGGTCCAGAACACCGTGAAGACGGGACCTTTCGGACGGACTGCCGAGAAGAATGACGATTTTGGCCATGGGAATCACGTTCCTTTTCTATCGGTCAAGTTATATCCTACACAATAACTCGGAATTATTCCCCATTATACGTTTCCTATCTCAGCCAGTCAAGGCTGGCATCGCGGCTGTGTATCGCGGCTGGGAGCGAAAGATCGTGTTTACGTATTTTGCGGCCGATTGTTCGCTTCGATGTCGTCGATCTCTTTCTCGTGCCGCGCTATCGTGTTGCCGTGTCCGAATACGAGGAGTCCTTCGCCGTTGGACAGCCGAAGCTCCAGCTCCTGAGTCTGCGGGATAAAGCGGAAACCGAAGGCGAAGGCGGGCGGCTCGATGCCGGCGCCGGCGTTCGCTTGCAAGCCTCCGAACACGAATTCCGTACCGTCCCTTAGCTTCTCCGTGTGGACGACGGACACTTGGTCGAGGGTGAACGGAATGTCTCGGCCCTTGATCGTCAACGTTCCCTTCCCTTCGGCAAGCGTGAAGTCTCCCTTCCGGTTCAGCGAGAAGTCGAGGCGCACGTCCGCCTTCGTCCGCTCCGACTCGATATAGATGGAGCTCGTTCTCGGCAAGGGGTCGACCTTCGTCCCTTCCGGCGGCGGTTCGAACCGTTCCGCCTTTACGTCAAGGGAATACTGTGCCGCCTCGCGAGCGACTGTGCCGGAGCCCGCCGATTCGTCCGAATGGCCGGCGCAGGCCGCCAGGAGCAGGGTTATCGCCGCGACGACGATCCCGTATCCCCATTTTCGCCTATTCTTCATTCGCCTCTTCCCTTCTGGTTGCCTGCTGCCGATTCCATTGTGACCGGGTGCTGAAGTTGCCGACGCCCTCGTCCTTGCGACGGTCCGAAGCGAGAACCGAAGCGATCTCTCCCGTCGTCGCGGAGGCGACGCCGCAACTGCCGCCATGGATTATACCCGGAGCTGCGAGCGGCGCTTAATGAGCGGCCGCCGTCCGGTCGATATGCTTCAGGTGAAGCCGGCGGCCGATCAGGACGAACACCCCGACGAGCACCATCAGGCCGCCGAAGTAAAACGGAATCTCCGGCGCGAACCATTCGGCCAGCTTGTTCGCCAGCCAGGGCGAGATGCCTCCTCCAAGGAACCGGACGAAGCTGTACGCGGCCGAAGCCGTCGACCGCTCGACGGGAGCGGCCTGCATGACGGCGGTCGTGATGAGCGTGTTGTTGATGCCGAGGAAGATGCCGGCGACGATCGTCCCGACGATAACCGTCGTATGGGAATGATTGTAGGTACCGACCGCCATGACGCCCAGATCGAGAGCGAACAGCGTGAGCATCGCGCTCATCGACTTCACGAGCGAGAAGCGCTTCTGAATCCACGGCGCGACGAACACCGACGTCAACGCCAGCAGCATCCCCCATCCGAAGAAGACGTAGCCGAGCCCGCGTTCCTTGAGCCCCATCTCGTACGGAGCGTAAGCCATCAGGGTGAAGAAGCCGAAGTTGTACAGGAACGCCACGATGCCCAGCGTCAGCAGGGACGGATAAGCCAGCGCCTTGAACGGGTCGGCCAGCGTCGTGCGCTGCTTCGGCTTCGGAATTTTCGGCAGCAGGATCGTAATGGACAGGAAAGCGATCAGCATCAAGACGGCGACGCCGAAGAACGGGCCGCGCCAGGAGATGGAGCCCAGCTCGCCGCCGAGCAGCGGCCCGACCGAGATGCCGACGCCGAGCGCGGCTTCGTACAGGATGATCGCCTTGGCGGTTCCGGAGACGGACAAGCCGACGATGGCGGACAGAGCCGTCGCGATGAAGAGAGCGTTGCCGAGTCCCCAGCCGGCCCGATAGCCGACGATGCCTCCGACGCTGTCGGCCGTTCCTCCCAGGAAGGAGAAGACGACGATAAAGAAGATCCCCGTCAGCAGCGTCCATTTGACGCCGACCCGGCTCGATACCATGCCCGTGATGAGCATGGCCACCCCGGTGACGAGGTTATAGCTCGTAAACAGAAGGGACACCTGGCTCTTCGACGCGTTCAATTGCTCGGCGATCGCGGGGAGAATCGGGTCGACGAGCCCAAGTCCCATGAAGGAAATGACGCAAGCGAAGGCCACGGCCCACACCGCTTTGGGCTGGTTCAGCAGCCCCGCCTTCTCCTTGCGTCTCTCTAATTCCGAATGATTCGCGCTCATGATGCCAACCTCCATGGTGAATAAATGATTTTCATTTTTGCCATAAAAAATAGCCCTGGCGGGCGGAAAAGCAAATGCTTGCAACCGAGCGAGCCCGTATCCCGGAGCCCGGACTATAATGTCTCGAGCCTTCTGCGGATCCGTTCCCTCAGCTCTTCGAATTCGGCCTTGATCGCCTGAATGTTGGCCAGCTTGCTCTCGATCAGCTCCAGCTGCTTCACGAGCGTCTCGTCCATGTCGAGAAGCTTCTCCTTGCGCTCTTCCGGCGTCAACGTATCCGTCAGCTGTCGGTAGTGTTGCCGCTTGCCTTCCAGAATATCGGACGCCTCAACGTACCGCTGCAGCTCCTGAAGAGAGAAGCCGAGAGCGTCCCTCGCGCGGATCAGCTTGTTCAAAGTCTCGATATGCTCGCCGGTATACAGCCGCGTCCCGCCTTCGCTCCGACTGGGAGCCGGCAGCAGCCCGATCTCCTCGTAGTACCGGATAGTCCGCTTCGTCAATCCGCTCATCTTGGCGACGTCGTCGATCTTGTACAGCTCCATGACCCTCTCCTCGGCAGTTCTGCTTGTCGACATCGATTGTACACCCATCTAACGTTAACGTCAACGTTAAATAATTGCGGAAGGCTTCGGCGAACGGGTTAACCTTCTCAGTATGTCCAACGCAAAAAAAGACAGCCTCGTCGGCTGTCCTCATGCGCGCTTATGCGCGCTTATATGCTCCCCCATATTTCCGTTCAGGAGACGGCCTTGCGCGCGCGCTCCCGTTCCTTCGCGTTGCATTCCCGGCAGACGCCGTGGAAGTCGAGGCGATGGTCCGTCACCTTGAACCCGAACTCCCGCTCGATCCGGTTCTCCATCGGCAGCAGCCAGTCGTCCATGATCTCCTCCACCTTGCCGCAACGGGTGCAGATCAAGTGGTGGTGCATGTGCGGCTGATCGTCGCTGCGAAGGTCGAACCGGGCGCCTCCGTCGCCGAAGTTGATCTTCTCGACGATGTGAAGTCCGCTCAGCAGCTCGAGCGCCCGATACACGGTCGCGAGCCCGATATTCGGGTTCTTCGCCTTGACGAGCATGTAAACTTCCTCCGCGTTCAGGTGGTCCTTCTCGTTCTCGAGCAGAACCCGCAAGGTCGCTTCCCGCTGCGGAGTCAGCTTGTATCCTTTATTCAGCAATTGCTTGCTTAATTTATCCATATGTTCCGCAATCGTCATGAGGTCACCCGCCTTTCGGTCTTAATGACGGTTCGCTTAACTCGCTTATTTAGAATAATTCTAATCTGATTGTAACCGATCTTCCGCCAATACGCAAAGCTTTTTGTCGTTTGGGAATTTCGGGTTGAATTTGATAGGATAGATAGAGAGACCGAACGGGAGATGATTCAAGCAATGACGCAAGCAAGCAACATGGAGACAAAGGTGCTGATCATGACCGCCGTCGAAGCCGAGCGGGACGCGGTTGTCCGCGGACTGGGCGGCGCCGCCGGCTACGACGTGCGAATCGCGGGCGTCGGACCCGCCGCCGCGGCCGCCTGCACCGCGGCCGAGCTCTCGTCCGGCGGCTACGGCCTCGTCGTCAGCGCCGGCATCGGCGGCGGCTTCGCCGGACGGGCGAAGATCGGCGACCTCGTCGTGGCCAGCGAGATCGTGGCCGCCGACCTGGGCGCCGAGACGCCGGACGGCTACGCCAGCGTGGACGAGCTCGGCTTCGGCTCGTCGGTCGTTCTCGTCGACGCGGAGCTCGCGCGCCGCTGGACGGAAGCGCTGAACGCGGCGGGGCTCGTCGCCGTGGCCGGTCCGATTCTGACGCTGTCAACCGTCACCGGCACGGCGGAGACCGCCGCGAAGCTGGCCGAGCGGGTGCCCGGCGCCTCGGCGGAAGGCATGGAGGGCTACGGCGTCGCCGTCGCCGCGCGCCAATTCGGCTTGCCGGCGATGGAGATCCGCGCCGTCTCCAACCCCATTGGGCCTCGCGACCGCTCGGCCTGGCGCATCCCCGACGCCCTGCATTCCCTCGAAGCCGCTAGCTCCATTCTGAAGGAGGTTCTACGATGAACATCGCTTACTCCCCATGTCCCAACGATACGTTCGTGTTCCACGCCTGGGCTCACGGCCTGATCCCCGGCGCTCCGGAGCTCGACGTCACTTACGCGGATATCGATAAGACGAACCATTGGGCCGCGGACGGGATCGGCCCGGAAGTGCTCAAGATCTCGTACGCCGCCCTGCCCTGGGTGCTGAAGGACTACGCCTTGCTCCCCTGCGGAGGCGCGCTCGGCCGGGGCTGCGGCCCGCTCGTGCTGACCGCGTCCAGCTCCCAGGATCCCGCTTCTCTGGCCGGCAAACGCGTCGCGGTGCCGAGCGAGCGCTCGACCGCTTACCTTCTGTTCCGGCTGTGGGCGGCCCAGAAGGTTCCCGGCGGCATCGGCGAGATCGTCGTCATGCCGTTCCACGAGATTATGCCGGCCGTCCGGGACGGGAAGATCGACGCCGGCCTCGTCATCCACGAAGCCCGCTTCACGTACCCGAACTACGGCCTGAGCCTGATGGCCGACATGGGCAGCTGGTGGGAAGAGGATACCGGCCTGCCGATTCCGCTCGGCGCGATTATCGTCCGGCGTTCCCTGGACGCGAAGGCGATCTCCGAATGGATCCGCGCCTCCGTGAAGTACGCTTGGGCCCATCCCGACGCTTCGCGCGAATACGTGCTGAGCCACTCCCAGGAGATGGCGCCCGAAGTGGCGAAGCAGCACATCGACCTGTACGTCAACGAGTTCACCGCCGATCTTGGCGAAGACGGCTACGCGGCGATCGAAGGGCTGCTTACGCGGGCCGCGAAGGAAGGGCTCGTTCCCGCCTTCGATCCGAAGCTGCTCCGAATGCCGTAAAGTCAGTCGGACCGCTCCGTTATAGCGACAACTCTCTATCCGAATGCCGCCGCCCCGCGCTTATTCCGACGAATAGCGCGGTTTTTTTTCGTCAAGCGGCTCCCCTAAAATGCTCCTTAAGTCCGTATGCCGGCGGACGGGCCCCCTTTATAATAATCGTAATAATTACTTTTAACAAGGCGGTGCCGAGTTTGCCCGGATCCGTGTACAAGTGGAGTCTCAATCTGGCGACGGCCGGTTGTCTCGTCCTGCTGTATCTCATCTTCTCCGGCCATCGTCTGACCGAGCTGGCCGCGCTGGCCAACATTCCCGGCTCCCAGTGGCAAAACATCAAGACGGTGTTCGTGAGCATCTTCCTCGAGGCCCTCCCCTTTATTCTTCTCGGGGTTCTCGTCTCCTCGGCGCTCCACCTGTTCGTTCCGGAGGATGCGATCCGGCGGTGGATTCCGCGCAACCGGATTCTCGGAGTGACGATCGCTTGCCTGCTCGGCATCGTTCTTCCGGTATGCGAATGCGGGATGATCCCGATCGTCCGCCGGTTGATCCGCAAGGGGATGCCCATTCCCGTCGGGATCGCCTACGTGCTGGCCGCTCCCGTCATCAACCCCGTCACCTACGCGGCGACGGCCATGGCTTTCCCGTCCGACCCCCGCATCGCCATCTATCGTCTGATTCTAGCGTTCATCGCGGCCTTCTGCGCGGGGCTCGTCCTCCATTGGACGCTCAAGGGCAATCCGCTTCGCCCGGAGAAGGGGCATGCGCATCGACATGAGCATAATCACGGCCACGGCCATGCGCATCTCCATACCCGCGATCGTTCAGGCGCCGTCCGGGGCGGCCGGTTCCTCTCCGTCTTCGGCCACGCGGCGGACGAATTTTTCGAGATGGGCAAATTCCTCCTGCTTGGAGCCCTGCTCACCGCGCTCGTCCAAACGTTCGTCAGCCGCGCCGAACTCGTCTCCCTCAGCGGCGGAACGTTCGGCGCCCACGTCCTGATGATGGGCTTCGCGTACGCGATCTCCCTCTGCTCGACGTCGGACGCCTTTGTCGCCTCTTCCTTCGCGGGCGTTTTCCCGAAGGGGGCTTTGCTCGCTTTTCTCGTATTCGGTCCGATGATCGACTTCAAAAACACGCTCATGATGCTAACGGTCTTCCGCGCCCGCTTCGTCGCCAATCTGACCGTTCTCGTCGCCGTCGTCGTCCTGATCGCCTCTCTCGCGGCCGGACGCCTGATCGGCTAGCCCTGAAGGAGGAATGTTCATGACCGAGACTTTGAGCCGCGGCTCGATCGTCGTTCGCCTCGTCCGGGCCGTCATTCTGGCGGGCATCGCTTTCTACATCGTGCATCTGCACAACGCCGGACGCCTGACCTTGTACATCGCTCCGCGAATGACGATTTACGTCAAGCTGGCCGCGGTCGGCCTCTACCTCGTGGCGGCCGTTCTCCTCTTCGAAGCGCTCAGGGCTTGGAACGGCAGCCGCGAAGAGGAAGCCTGCGAGCATTGCGCGGAGCCCGCGCGCCCTTCCGCCTTGCGGCAGTTCGCCCTCTACGGCTTGTTCCTCGTGCCGCTGGCGGTCTTCTTCCTGACGCCGGATACGACGATAGGCAGCGCCATGGCTTCGCAGAAGGGGATGAACCTGAGCAGCGCAGCCGGCATCAAGGAGAAGAACCGCGAGCCGGCTTCTCGGACGGCGGCGGAAGAGGGGACCTCCAGTGAGGCCCCTTCGGTCTCGCCCGACAGCGCCCCTATCCCCTCCGGTCAGGATGGCGGCAATAGAGGGGATGGCGAGGTTGGCGGGGATGGCGGCTATGCGGACAATGGAGGCCTTGGAGGGGGCGGCCGGGACGTCCCCCATTCGTCCGATCCGTTGGACGCCTTGTTCCCGCCGGATCCATTCAGCGAAGCGTACGCCGAATACGGCAAGAAGATTTACGGAAGCCCCCTCATCGAAGTGACCGAAAAAAGCTACATGGAAATCCTGACGACGCTCGATCTGTACTCGGGCGCCTTCGCGGGACACAAGGTCCGTATCTCCGGCTTCGTCTACCGCGATTCGTCCGTCCCGGAAGACAAATTCGTCATCGGCCGCTTCGCCGTCCAATGCTGCGCCGCGGATGCCATGCCCTACGGAATTCTCGTCGACTCTCCCGACGCCGGGCTGCACGACGACAACGAATGGCTGACGATAACGGGCACCCTCGCCACGACGAAGTACGGCGATAACGACGTCCTGCTCCTGAAGGCGGAGGAGGCCGTCAAGATCAAAGCTCCCAAGGACCCTTACGTTTACGGGGATCTGGATTTCGGCACTTGAGCTCGATATCAAAAGCGGACAACGCCAAAACCCCGGCCGGGATGCCTTAGGCCGGGGTGGTTTGCGCTTGCGGGGATCAGCCCGCTCCTAACTCCAATTCCTCCACGGCCGCTCCGGGGAACGGATCGGCCAAGCGGCTCCAATCCGAGGCCAGCTCGGCTTCCGTCAGCAGGCATTCGTCGAGCTGTGCCTCCAGTTCGGCGCGGTCCAGCCCGATGCCGATCAGCACGAGCTTGTTGATCCGGTCGCCGAACCGGGGATGCCACGACTTCTCGAGCTCGGGATCCTCGAGGAACAGCCCCGCCCGCTCGTTCTCCGGCAGAGCCGCGACCCAATAGCCGGCCGGCCCGATCCGGATGGACGGCCCCGCCTGGCTGAACGTCTGCGCGAAGTCGCTTCGCGTCGCCAGCCACAGCGTCCCCTTGGCCCGCACCACTTCGGCCGGCCAGTTCGACATCCACTCCATCAATCGCTCCGGGTGAAAAGGCAACGCCCGTTCGTAGACGAACGAGGAGATGCCATACTCCTCCGTCTCCGGCGTATGATGGGGCTTCTCAAGCTCCTGAATCCACCCCGCGGACCGGCTCGCTTCTTCGAAGTCGAACAGCCCGGTGTTCAGAATCGCCGCGGGGTCGACTCGCCCATTTACGGCGCGGATGAGCCGCGCTTTCGGCTGGAGGGCGCGCAGCACCTTCTCCAACTCGTCCAGCTCCTCCGCCCCGACCCGGTCGCACTTGTTCAGAATGAGCACGTCGCAGAACTCGATCTGGTCGATCAGCAGGTCGACCACCTCTCGCCCGTCGTCCTCCCCCGTCGCCTGGCCCCGCTCGAGCAGCGTCTCGCCCGAGGCATAATCGCTCCAGAACCGGTAGGCGTCGACGACCGTCACCATCGTATCCAGCCGGCACAGCTTCGACAGGTCGATGCCGAGCTCCTCGTCGATATAGGTGAACGTCTGCGCGACGGGCACCGGTTCGCCGACTCCGGTCGACTCGATCAGAATGTAATCGAACCGGCCTTCGCCGGCCAATCTCTCCACCTCGCGGAGCAGATCCTCCCGCAGCGTGCAGCAGATGCAGCCGTTCGACATCTCGACGAGCTTCTCGTTCGTCCGCGAGAGCCCTCCGCCGTCCCGAACGAGCTCCGCGTCGACGTTCACCTCGCTCAGGTCGTTGACGATAACCGCCACCTTGAGCCCGTCGCGATTGTTCAGCACGTGGTTGAGCACCGTCGTTTTGCCCGCCCCCAGATAGCCGCTCAGCACCGTCACCGGTATTGGCCTTTGATTCATTTGTTTTCGCCCTCCTACATGTAATTATTACGATTTGTACTTATTGGTTTAACGCCTTCTTCAGAGCAGCCAAGTTGTTGCGCATAATCCCGATATAATCCAGCCCGTTCTTCCGGTCTTCGTCGGTGAGGCCTTCCAACGGATTCAGCACGTCCGTTGCCGCTCCGATCTCGTCCGCGATCGTCCGGGCCACCTTCGGGTCGACAAGCGTCTCGAAGAAAATCGTCTTCACATCGCGCCGCTTCGCCTCCTTCACGATGTCCGCCATCCGTTCGGGCGACGGCTCCTGATCCGGCGACAAGCCGGAGATCGGCACCTGCGTCAGGCCGTACGCCTTGGCCAAATAGCCGAACGCGGCGTGCTGGGTGACGAACTCCTTGCGCTTCGCGTCCTTGAGCCCGTCCCGGAACGCCTGGTCCAGCTCGCTCAGCTTGGCGTTGAACGCTTCGGCGTTGCTGGCGTAGTCGGCCGCATGCTCCGGATCGGCCTTGGCCAGGGCCGCCTCGATGTTCGAGACTTCCCGCTTGGCCAGGGACGGATCGAGCCAGACGTGCGGATCGAGCTCGTGGCCATGGTCATGATCGCGATCCTCCGCCCCTTCCGCTTCGTCGCCATGACCGTGATCGTCTTCCTCCTCGGCAACCCCTTCCTTCAGGGCGATGCCCTCGCTCGCCTTGACGACGATCCGATCGGCGTTGCCGGCGCTAGCCAGCGCCTTCTCCGCCCACCCTTCGACGATGCCGTTGTACACGAACACGTCGGCATCCGCGATCAGCGCCATGTCCTTGGCGCTGGGCTCCCAATCGTGCGGCTCCGCTCCCGCCGGCACGAGGGCGACGACGTCCGCGTTATCGCCGGCCACCTGCCGGCTGAACTCGTACATCGGGTAGAAGGTCGTCACGACCTTCAGCTTCGTCTCGGCCTCGCCGGAAGCTCCCGAGCTCGCGCCAGCTCCTTCGCCCATCCTTTCGGCCTTATCCCCGCTGCTCAGCTCGGAGGCTTCGGACCCCGCGCTTGCGGCCTTATCCCCGCTGCTCAGCCCGGAGGCTTCGGACCCCGCACCGCCTCCCGTACCCGCGTTCGAACCGCACCCCGCCAGTAGCAAGGCGGCCGTCAAGGTCCAGATCGCCCCTATCGGCCCTCTCGCTCTTCTCGACCTTTTCGACTCTCTTGACTCACTTGCCTCTCTTGCCCTTCTTGACTCTCTAGACTCTTTAGACTCCCTATACTCACTTGCCTCTCTTGACTCTCCTGATCCTGCCGCCCGTTTCGCCGTCTTTATTGCCTGCATGTTCGTCTATTCCTCCTCCTAATGAGTCCAACTTGGATGGACTTGCTCTTGGACTGACCCGCCTCTATGTTTAACTCGATTTTTTATGAACTCGTCTTTCGTTTATCCGACTATTTATAGACTCATCTTTTCGTTTTCCCGACTTTTTAAGGATTCGACTATTATGGACTCGACTTTCGTTTATCCGACTATTTATAGGCTCATCTATTCGTTTACGCGACTTTATTTGCACTCGACTATTATGGTCTCGACTTTCGTTTTATCCGACTTTTAGTACCCGCCTTCGTTTTACTCGACTTTATTTACCCAGCGTTGCATTGACCCGGCATCTCATATCCTCAAAAATCCGTCCACTCAATGAATCGACGTTCCCTTCGGCCAGCGGGGGATCGACTCTCCCGTAATCTCGGCGGTCTCGGCGGTCCCGGCGGTCTCAGCGAGCCAAGCCGACTTAGCCGCCTCCCCCGCCCCCTCTGCCCGTCCGCGCACGCGGCCGCGCCTCTTGCTCGCCCTGACCGCGATCTTCTTCGCGAAGAGGCCGACGATCAATACGAGCAGCAGCGAGAGCGCGATCGTCCCGCCCGGCGGCGTGCTGAGCCGATACGAAGCCGTCAGCCCGGCGAAGACGCCGGAGACGCCGACGGCGGCCGCGATCCAGAGCGCCGCCGCGAAGCTTGGCGCGATCCGGATCGCCAGCGCCGCCGGCAGGACGATCAGCGCCGAGACGAGCAGCACGCCGACGATCGGCATCGCGGCGGCCACGATCATGCCGGTCGCCACGCTGAACGCCATCGACAGAGCCGATACCGGCAAGCCGTTCGTCCGGGCCGTCTCCTCGTCGAACGCCATCTGGTACAGCGGACGCCGCAGCAGCCAGAAAAACAGCGCTCCCGCGACGGCCACGCAGAACATCAGGACCAGCTCCGAGCGGCCTACCGCGACGACCGAGCCGAACAAGTACGACGAGAAGCTTCGGTTCGCGCTCGGGCTCAGGCTCATCAGAATGACGGCGGTCGACAGCCCTCCCACCATGATGATGGCGACGGACACGTCGCTATACGTCTTGTACGTCCGGCGGACGTACTCCACCGCGATCGCTCCGAGGATGGCCACGACGAAGCCGGCGATCGTCGGATGTACATACAGATAGGCGCCCGCGGCGATGCCCGCGAGCGAGACGTGCGACAGCATATCCGCCATCAGGGCTTGCCGCCTCAGCATCAAGTAGACGCCCAGCACCGACGCGACGACCGCTACGAGCGCGCCGGCGCAAAATGCCCGCTGCATGAAGTCGTATCGCAGCATCTCCATCCCCCGTCCTCCTTCCTCTCCAGTTCCACGACTCGGTCCAGATAAGGCCGAACCTCCGTCAGGCCGTGCGTGACCATCAGCACCGTCCGCCCGTTCTCCCGGACTTCGCGATGCATGAGCTCGTAGAAGCCGTACCGGTTCTCCTCGTCCATCCCGGTCGTCGGTTCGTCCAGCGCGAGCAGCTTCGGGTCCATGGCGAGCGCCCGCGCGATGCAGACGCGCTGCTTCTGCCCTCCCGACAGCTCGCCGATCCGGCGGCCGCGGAGGTTCCACATCCCCACCTGCCGAAGCGCCTCCTCCGTCCGCTCGCGGTCCTCCTTCGTCGTTCTCCGAAGCCACGAGCCCCGGGCGAATCGGCCCGAACGGACGAACTCCTCCGCCGTGCTCGGGAACCCGCCGTTGAACGCCGCGATCTGCTGCGGCACGTACCCGACGGAGCGGCCGCGCCCTTCGTTCCGTTCGCCCGGCCAGCGCACCTCGCCCGTCCACGGCTTCAGAAGCCCGAGCAGCAGCTTGAGCAGCGTCGTCTTCGAAGCCCCGTTCGGCCCGGTCAGCGCGACGAACTCCCCCTGCAGGAGGTCGAGATTGGCATCGACCAGGCACGGAGCGTCCGAGTAGCCGAACGTCACTTCCTTCATGGACGCCAGCAACATTCGCGTTCCTCCCCCGACGTTCAATATATGTAATTATTACGATTAGAAAACGAGTCGTTACCGCGACAAATCCCTTATTGCCGCCCAAGCCCTTTCGTTTAATCGTAATTATTACGTATTAACAGTGTAGCAACGGATGTCTCGTACGTCAACGCCCATCTTCCGCCGAGCCGCCCGATATAACCGAAAATCCCGCTCGAAGCCGGGCGATGGCAAGCCGGCAGGAGCGGGATCGGCGGCGAGGCCGCAGGACTCTCTCGATGCGCCGCAAGCGCGATTCCAAGGCCTCGGCGAACTTACTCCGCGCTCGTGACCGCGGCCGCTTCCTTCTGGCATTCTTCGCAGATGCCGTAAATCTCGAAGCGGTGGTTCACGATTTTGTAGCGGCCGGGCAAATCGAGCGATTCCTTCATCGGACAGAAGTCGAAGGTCAGCGTCTTCTCGCAATTCATGCAGATCAGGTGATGGTGGTGGTGATCCAGGCAGGAAGCCTTGAACTTCAAACCGCCTTCCATGAAGTAAAACTGCTCCAGGACGCCCATCTCGCTCAGCATCCTCAAGTTGCGGTACACGGTATCGAAGCTGACGCTCGGGTATTTGGCGGTCAGCTGGTCGTAGACGTCCTTGGGCGACAAGTAGCTGTCCGTAGCGGAGAAAATCTGGGCGAGCGTCCGTCGCTGGTCGGTAATCCGCCAGCCGTTGCGGGCCATCATCGCCAGCATCTCCTGCGCTTTGTTCGAATCCGCCATGGCAATTCCTCCCCTCATCCTGGAGTCGGATCGACGGCTTGCTCCCGATCGGGCTCGCGGCCGTCCAAGGCCGGAGCTTCGCATAAGCTAATAATAGCAGGAATCTTTCCGATCCGACAAGGCGCGGGGCCCCGCGCCTTACGCCGCGTCCCGGCGCACCGGGGCCGAACGGGAGAAGCGAACCCGGTGGACGGCCCAGACGAGGAACCCGAACAGCATCGCGCCGCCTCCCGACAGGCAGACGCCTCTCCATCCCCACTCGTGCCAAGCGAAGCTGCCCAGAGAAGAGCCGACCGCCCCTCCGAGGAAGGTCGTCACCATCTGAACGGTGTTGAGGCGGCTCCGCGCGGGCGGATCGAGCGCGTAGATTCTCGTCTGGTTGGCGACCTGCGTCCCTTGCACGCCGAGATCGAGCAGCACGACGCCCGCGATCAGCGCCGCGAGAGAGCCGCCGAGCGCTCCGAACAGAAGCCAGGACAGCAGGTTGAGCGCGAGGAGGACGCCGATGATCCGCGAGATCCGGAAGCGGTCGGCGAGCCGCCCGACGAGCGGGGCGCCCAGCGCGCCCGCGGCTCCGATCAGCCCGAACAGCCCCGCGACCTGGCTGCTGTAGCGGTAGGGCTCTCCCTCCAGATAGAACGACAGCGCCGTCCAGAAGATGCTGAACGCCGCGAAGTTGGCCGCCCCGATCAGCGCCGACTCGCGCAGAACGGCGTGCCTTCGCACGAGGCCGAACATCGAGCCGAGCAGCTGCCCGTATCCGAGCGTCTGAGACGGCACGTTCTTCGGCAGCTTCATCCGCAGCAGCGCGAGCAGGACGAGCATCGCCGCAGCGGCGATCCCGTACATGACGCGCCAGCCCCAGGTGCCTCCGATGAGGCCCGATACCGTTCGCGTCAGCAGAATGCCGAGCAGCAGGCCGCTCGTCACCGTGCCGACGGCCTTGCCCTGCCCGCCGGGAGCGGCCAAGGTGGCCGCAAGCGGAATCAACACCTGCGGCACGATCGTCGTCAGCCCGACGGCGACGCTGGCGGCGTACATCCAGATCAGGTTGGGCGCCGCCGCGACCCCGATCAGGGAGACGCAGACGAGCGCCAGCAGGACGGAGATCAGCCCTCTCCGTTCCTTGATGTCTCCCAGCGGCACGAACAGGAACATGCCCGCCGCGTAGCCGATCTGGGTGCACGTCGAGATCACCCCCGCCTCGTCCGGCCCGACGCCGAACGAGCGCCCGATATCCGCGAGCAGCGGCTGGTTGTAATACAGGTTGGCCACCGTCATGCCGGCGGAGAAGGCCATCAGCAGCAGCATGCCCCGCGACAGTCCGGCTTGTCTCTCTTGGACTCCATCCTTCATTTTCTACGGTTCCCTCACTCGTCGTTCAGCGATGTCAAAACTTGCTCTATTGTACCATGGAGAGGGTCGGAAGCCGCCGATATTTTTCATGTGTCGAACGAATGAGTCGCCCGGGTCAGGAGCCCGTCGACCGGTAATGCCGCACGCCGATCAGCCAGACCGCCAGGCACGGCAGCAGGAACAGGACGCCCGCGAGGGGCATCGCCATGTACCCGGCGGGGTGGCCGTGCGCCCTCCCGAGCACGTAGAGCAAGGGCAGGTAGTTGACGCACCCGAACGGGATGACGAACGTGAAGAAGACGGTGACCCATTTTTTATAGATATCCAGCGGATATTGCGCCATCTCCCGCCCGCCGTCCGTGAAGATGTTCCCGATCTCCAGCCCCTGGACGGTCCAGAAGCAGAGCGTGGCGAAGAGCATGTAGATCCCCGTGAAAATAAGCACGCCGCACGCGACCATAAGCGCGAGCGTGACCGCTCTCGGCGCGTTCCAGTCGATAGGCAGCTTCGCCAGCGCCCAGACGAGGACGATCGCGCTCTGCAGCAGACGGCCGAACCGGGTGAACTCGAATTGCGAGCCGAGCACCTGGAGCGCCGTGCTGCGCGGGCGGACGAGCAGGCGGTCGAAGCCTCCGCTTGCGATCAGCCCGGAGAACATGTCGAAGCCTCGGGCGAAGCATTCGCTCAGCGAGAACGCCAGGTGGATGACCGCGAAGACGAGCGCCGCCTCGTAGAACGTCCAGCCGCGGAGCTCGCCGAACCGCTCGAACATCAGGTACATTCCGGCGAAGACCGAGAACGGAATGAAGAACTGGCCGAACGTCAGCAGCCAGAACGACGCCCGGTATTGCAGTTGGGACTTGAACAAGATCGACAAGTATTTGAAGTAGAGAACCATGGCTCGATCAGCCTCCTTGTACGACGATTCGCCGCAGCGCTCTTCGCAGGGTCCAAGCGCCGGCCGCCGTCAGCGCCGCGATCCAGACGAGCTGCGCCGCGATGCCCCATAAGGCTTCGCCGGCCGGGATGTCGCCGCTGTAGACGCGGAACGGGAAGTCCGCCGTCCAGCGGAACGGCAGGAAGCCGGCGACCGTCTGCAGCCAATGAGGCATAAGCGGGACGGGGATGATCATGCCGGCGAAGAATTCGCCCGCCACGGAGATCATAAGCGTCGAGCCGACCGGCGACAGCGTCCAGAAGACGGAGATGTAGATGAACATCGAGACGCCGACGACGACCAGGAGGCCGAGCGCAAGGGCGGCCAGGAACAGGACGAACGCCTCGGGACTCGCGGGCGGACTCAGCCGGAAGGGCTTCGGCAGGAAGAAGACGATAAGCAGAATCGGGAAGCAGCGCAGCGTCGCGCTCGACAGGCGCTGGCCGAGCAGCTTCGCGTACCAGAACGAATAGAGGCCGCACGGCCGGCACAACTCGTAGGCGACGTTGCCGCTCGTGATGAGCTGGAAGATCTCGTTGTCGCGGAACCACAGCATAATGAGCGAGAGGAAGATCTGCTGCAGCCAAACATAGGAGACGAGGCGGTCCAGAGGCATCGGGGGCTCCGCCGCGCTCCCGCTATAGAAGGCTTGGAAGATCATGAGGAAGATCATTCCGAAGAACAGCTGAGTGGCGATGCCGGCGATAGCGGCCGAGCGGTACTGCATCCCGAGGATGAACCGCAGCTTCCAGACGGACAGATACGGCCTCATATCCGATGCTCCCGGTACAGCTCGACGATCAGCTCCTCCACCGGCTTCGCCTCGATCGCGACGTCGAGCAGCTCGGCTTGCTCGGACAGCCGCGACAGCACGTCCGCGATCCGCGTCTTCCCGGTGTCGACGCGGAACACCGCCCGCTCCGGCGACCAGGAGACCGATTCGGCCCCTTCGACGACGAGCGGGCCCTGGCCCGAGCCTCCCCGATAGTCGACCGTGACCGTGCGCTCCGTCCCGAACCTGCCCCTAAGCTGCTGCAGCGTTCCGTCGTAGAGCAGCGTTCCTTTGCCGATCAGCAGGATCCGGTCCGCCAGCGCTTCGATGTCGCTCATATCGTGCGTGGTGAGGATCACCGTGACTCCCTTCTCGCGGTTGATCGTCCGGATGAAGTCGCGGACGGCGAGCTTGCTGACCGCGTCCAGGCCGATCGTCGGCTCGTCCAGGAACAGGACGCTCGGCCCGTGCAGCAGCGACGCGGCGATCTCGCACCGCATCCGCTGGCCGAGGCTGAGCTGCCTGACCGGCGTCTCGAGCAGGCCGCCCAGGTCCAGCGTCTCCGTCAGCAGCGCCAGATTGCGCCGGTATTCGTCCGGCGGAATGCGGTAGATGTCCTTCAGCAGCTGGAAGGAGTCGATGACGGGCACGTCCCACCAGAGCTGGGAGCGCTGGCCGAACACGACCCCGATATGGCCGACGTAGGCGGTTCTCTCCTTCCAAGGCGTATAGCCTTTGATCGTGCAGGAGCCGCGATCCGGCACCAGAATGCCGCTCATCACCTTGATGCTCGTCGACTTGCCCGCTCCGTTCGGACCGATGTAGCCGACGATCTCGCCCTCTCCGATCGAGAATGTGATATCCTTGAGCGCTTCGACGACCGTATGCTCGCGGAAGATCAGCGATTTGGCGGCCTGACGCAGCCCCGCGGCGCGCCGGGCCACCTTGAACGACTTGCTGATTCCTTGCAATGAGATCAAACCATTCTCCTCCTTTTTTGAGATGCTGAAAAAATATATCCAAAATTCGCCCAAAAGTATAGACTTATATTCATCCTTCGGTTATACTAATATTATAGATGGCGAGGACATCTATCTTTTCTTCAAAACTGTCTAAAACAGCCAACCGACACCTACGTGTCGGTTTTTTTGTTGCTATTAGCCCGCTGATACCACATAAAAAAGAAGCCGCCCAAAGGCCGCCCCGTCCTCTCGATCCAACTCGTCTCCCGGCTTCGCCGTCTTCGTGTAGCCCCCCTGTATCCCGCGGGCCTTCCCGCGCGGATAACCTTCCCGTTTACCCCAATCTGTTCGTATGTTACCATTTAGCTAAAAATATCCAAGATAGGAGAGTGGAAGGTTTGGAGGGAGAAGTTTCCCGATCTGGGAGCCAAAGCATTCATTCGCTTGATTTGATGAGGTTCATTGCCGCAATCTTGGTCGTCTGCATACATACGAAGCCCTTGTTGTCCTTTAACGAAGACTTAAGCTTCGGATTCATCTCCTCGATCGCAAGAATTGCCGTCCCCTTCTTCTTCATGACGTCCGGATACCTTTTTTATTCGAAGATCCGCAAGCGGCAAGGCGATCCTCAATATGTCGTTAAATACCTGTACCGTTTAATCCTCGTTTATCTCTTCTGGAGCCTCGTTTACTTCGTCTACCACGCGTACGTCATTTATTCGGAACATCAAGATGTCGTCCAAGGTTTAACGAGCTTCGTCCAGAATTTCTTTTTCGACGGGAGCCATTTTCATCTTTGGTACTTCCCGGCCCTTATTTTCGCGATCGCTCTGTTCTATTGGCTTAGCAGAATGCTGTCCGTCCAGACGATTCTGGCCATCTCCTTCGTCTTTTACCTCGCAGGACTATTCGGGGATTCGTACAGCGGCTTGATCGAGGGGAATTCGGCGTTATCCGGGATTGTAGACGGTTATGAGAGCCTCTTCGTATCGACTCGGAACGGCCTGTTCTTCGGATTGTTCTACGTCTCGCTAGGAGCGTTTATGGCCGTCAAGAAGGCGGCGATTCGACCTTCGGTATCGGCCTTCCTCTGCTGCGTATCTCTGGCGGGGTTGGTTATCGAGTTTTATGTATTGAATACGTACACGGATCCTGTCGATTTCAACATGATGCTGTTCCTGATTCCGTCCGCCTACTTCCTGGTTCATTTCCTTCTGAACGCGAAATGGCCCGATTGGAATTTGGATTACCGCCTGCTGAGAGACAGCAGCGTCCTGATTTATTGCACGCATCCGTTGTTCATGATCGTCTATCCGAAGGTATTCTCCTTGTTGTCCATGAATCTTGAGAAGAACTACAGCTGGCTGTACTTCATGATCACTTTATTATCCTCTTTCGTTTTATCGTTCATCCTCATCCGGTTGCGGCAGAACGAGAGAACGAGCAAGCTCGTCCGTTTAACGTACTGAATGAAAAGGTTAAAGGCCTGCTTGGGGACAGCAGGCCTTTTCCTTCGCCGTTTTCTAGTCGAAGTCGTATCTCTGTTCCAGAAAGGGATCGCCATACATGTGGTAACCGTTCCGCTCCCAGAAGCCCGGCTTGTCGGTCGCCCGGAACTCGACGCCCCTCAGCCACTTCGCGCTCTTCCAGAAGTACAGGTGCGGGAC
This sequence comes from Cohnella xylanilytica, assembly GCF_014212175.1. Classification (GTDB taxonomy): domain Bacteria; phylum Bacillota; class Bacilli; order Paenibacillales; family Paenibacillaceae; genus Cohnella; species Cohnella xylanilytica. The sequence goes on from NZ_JACJVR010000101.1 coordinate 25,221, forward strand.
GACCATCCGGACCGGGTAGCCGTGCTCCGGCGTCAGCGTCTCCCCGTTGTGCTTCAGGCCGAAGAAGCTCGTCTCCCGGAGGAAGTCCTCGAGCGGAAGGTTCGTCGTCCAGCCGTGCTCGGCGTGCAGCATGACGTACTTCGCCTCCGGCTTCAGCTTCACCCGCTCCATCACCGTGGAGACGGCCACGCCTTCCCAGACGTTGTCCAGCTTCGACCACGTCGTCACGCAGTGGATGTCGTTCACGAACTCCCGCCGCGGCAGGCTCATGAATTCGTCGAACGGGATCGTCGCTTCCTCCTCCACGAGCCCGAACAGCTTCAGATCCCATCGGCTCAGGTCCTCGTAGTACGGCACCTCCCCGTGATGCAGAACCGGGAACCCCGTCGTGAGCCGCTGCCCCGGAGGCACCCGGCTTCCGATGTCCGACACGCTCATGCTCTCGCTTCCTTTCTCGATTGGCGCTTCCCCCCCCATTATACCCTTTAACCGATCGGAAAAACGAGAGCCTGCGGACGGCCGCGTTCCCTCCCGCTCAAGAGCAGGGGGCGGACGGCCGCGACCGTTGGCCTCTCGCCCGCTTGGCGACGCGGTCCAGAATGTCCATCACTTCGCTCCTCGCCTGGTGGATGAAGCCCAGGATCGATTCCCGCATGTTCTCGGCCGGCTGCTTCGCGACGAGGCGGAGCGTCCTCTCCATGACGATCAGCGACAGGCCGTAGCTCGATTCGTAGCTCTTGACCTCTTCGAAGATCGTGGAATCCAAATACGGCTCCGGCAGCAAAAAGGAGAACAGCAGCACCGGATGCCCGTCCTCCGAATGAACGATCTGGAATTGCTCCCTGAACGGATAGTTGGCCTTGGACCATCGATACTCGGCCGGACTCGGCGCGTCCGCCTCCCACACAGGCTCGAATTTACAAAAGGCCTCTTCGAACAGGTCTTTGTAAAAATCCGATAACCTCATTTCCTTCCCTTCCTCCATTAGCCATTATTCTCTAACGTAAGAATAGGAGGAAATTGTTAGGGAAATTAGATGCCGTTTATTTGATTTTCATTAGTTTCATGGGCCGGCAAGAACGGGAATTGTTAGCAAAGCATTAGCGCCCCGCCCCCTACTCCTTGTCCGCGACCAACGGCAAATAAATCATGAATTCCGTGCCTTCGTTCACCTGGCTGTCGACCTGGATCATTCCGCCATGGTTCCGAATGATCCGGTAGCTGACCGAGAGGCCGAGCCCGGTGCCCTCCTCCTTCGTGGTGAAGAACGGGTCGAACAGCCGGTTGAGCGTCGTCCGGTCCATTCCCTTGCCGTTGTCGCGAATCCGGATGACCGCGAACCGCCCCTCTCGCCGGGCCGACATCTCGATCAGGCCTTTGCGCTGGTCCCCGGCTTCGAGAATGGCGTCCATCGCGTTCTTGACGATGTTGAGCAGCACCTGCTTGATCTGCTTCACGTCGATGGCGACCGCGATCTCGGAATCGTAAATCTCGTATTGCAGCTCGCAGCCCTTCATATGGGCTTCGCTCTCGGTGAGCAGAATCGTCTCCTTCACGAGCGATGCCACCGACAGCTTCTGCTTCATCGGCGCGGACGGCTTGGAGGAGTTCAGGAACTCGTAGATGATGTCGTTCGCCCGGTCGATCTCCGACAGAATGATGCGGGCGTACTCGAGCTTGCCGATCGATTCCAGGTAAGGCTTCAACAGCTGGATGAATCCCCGGATCGATGTAAGCGGATTCCGAATCTCATGCGCGATGGCCGCCGCGATCTTCCCCAGCATCGCCAGCTTGTCGTTCTGGAACGCCGTCTGCTCGATCTGCTTGTACTCGGACACGTCCTTGACGCTGATCAGGTAGTCGCCGTCCAATTCGTCGATCTGCGTAATGCTGATAAGCAGGAACCGGCCGTTCGAGTCCTGGAACTCCCCGTGGAAGCGGCGGTAATACACCATCTCCTTGTACATGCGCAGGAAGATCATCCGGATCGACTTGCGAAGATAGGGGTGGAAAAAAAGCTGGCGCAGCGAATTGCCGATCAGAATTCGCCGGGGAGCCTGCAGCAGCCTGGACATCTGGACGTTCAGGAAGCGCAGGTGGCCCGACGTATCGAACAAAGCGATGCCGCTGTCCATATGCTGCAGAACCGTCTCGAACTTGCTCGGCTTATCCTCCTCGATGGGGAGGGAATCGATGGCCGCTTCCTTCAGGCGGTCGGCACTGACGTCGTCGCCGGCGGCGGCCTCCGGCAGCCGCAGCATCGCCAGAAGCTCCATGAGAAACAAAAGAGACCGGTGCATCAAGGTCATCCGGTCTTCGGGGTCGGCGTTCGAGAGCAGGAATCGGACGCTTTCTTCATGATGGTCGAGAATTTCGTCGGTGGAAACGCCCAGCAAATCGTACCGCAACGCCGCGATCTCCTTGTTCTGGTCCTCTCCGTCGGCTAGCGCGAATTCGGCCAGCGACGGAAAATAGCGAGATTTCCACCTTTCCATAAAGGGTTCCTCCCGGACTTATCGGTGATAGGATAAGGAATATACCGACAAAATTTCACATTTATCATAGGCCGCGGGCGTTCGGCCTGTCAATGAGAGATCATGTCGAATGGCTCGGCGGACTGTCGAATGGCTTTTTTTGGCTCTACAAGCCTATTTTACCGCCGATCTTCGCGATTCCCGCGCCCGGAATTCCGGTCGTCCTTGTCGTCCCGGTCGCTTGCGCGGTCTTCACCGCTCCGGTTGTCACCGCCGCCTCGGCCGTCTTCGGGTTCATCGTTCCCGATGACGACGGTGACGGCGCCTTTGGCGGAGCCGCCGCCCGCTTTGCCGTTGCCGTTTTTGCCGTTGTCGCTGTCATTCCCCCAGCTGCCGTACCTATCAATCTTGCCGCCGTTATCCTTTTTGCTGGTTTCTCCGTCGCTGCCGTTCTTCTCGCCGTTGCCGCTTTTATCGCCGTCGCCGTTTTTATCGTCGTTCCCGATGACGGCGCCTTTGTCTACTTTGCCGTTGTTATTGCTTTTGATGTCGTCGCTTCCGTTGCCGCTTCTGCCGCCGTTTTTGCCGTCCTTGCCGTTCTTGGCGGCATCGTCGGGCTTGCCGCTTTTGCCGTTCTCCTTGCCGGAGCCGGCCGTATCCTTGCCGCCGTAGCGGACGCCGTTACCGTTACCATTACCGTTTCCGTTTCCGTTTCCGTTGCCGTTACCGGCCTGGCCTTTGGCGTCTCCGTTCCCGCTGGCTTTGCTTGGCGGCTTGGGACCGGCTTTATCCGTTCCGTTCTCGTTGTCTCTCTCTTGTTTGTTCTCTGTCCCTTGCTCGTTCTCTTTTTGTTTTTCGTCCTCTTTTTCTTTCTCCTTCTGCTTCTTCCTCGCTTCCTGGAGAAGCTTGTTCCAGTCTTCGTCCTGGCCGGCGGAAGCGTCGTTCCCGCTTCCGAGCACTTCCTGAACGCCGCCCCAGGAAGAAGCGATCTTCTTCAGCGAGCGGTGCTTCAGCGCTTCGATCGGAACGTCGTGCCCCTGGCTCTCGGCCTTCAGCCAGAACGCCATCTTGCCCGCGGACAAGCCGTTCGCCTTCGCTTCCTCCCGCACTTCCTTCGGCACGGACACGGTCGTGATCCGCGGTACCGCCTTCTCCGGCGCCTTCGTTCCCGCCGACGTTCCGGCGTCGCCTCCGCTCGACGCCGCGCCGGCTTCCTCGATCGCGCGTTTCATTTTGTCCGTGACCTCGGCCTCCCATTGCTCGTCGACCTGACGGATCGCGACGCTGGCCAGGACGATCTCGCTGTCGCCGCCGTTCAGCAGATGCCGCTTCGCAAGCTCCCGGGCAATCTCCTCCGTCACTTCCTCGACGTTCTCTCCCTTGTACTCGACGGAAGCGACGATCGGCTCGGCGTCCCGATTAAGCGCGCGAAGCTCGCGGACCCGCTCCTTGCCGTCGATTCCGAATTCCACGCTCGGATTGACGTCCATCGTGACGTAAGCGACGACCGAAGGAGCGCGGAACCACCAGACGCCGGCCAGGAGCATCGCAACGGCGGCGCAGGAAGCGACGACCGCCGCGGCCGCGCGGACTTTGCCGCCGACGCCCCGCGCGAACGCGAGCCGTCCAGGCCGTGCTTCCTCCGGCTCCAGTTCGATCTCGTCGCCGACCCGGTAATGAGGCTGGCTCGGAACCCGGATGAACCTTCCGCCTTGCGCGAGCACGACCGCGCGATTGCCTTCCAGTGACATGACGATGGCCCGGTTCATAGCGTCCCCTCCTTGTTGTCCGGCGTCGACGGATATATGTATTCCTGCAGCAGCGGGTAAGGCCCTCTCGCGATCAAGGTAACCGCGATCAAGTACTTGCGGTTCCTCTCGAGCGTCTTGCGCGACACGTTCTCGATCTCGCACAGCTCCTTGAGCGGAAGCTGACGCTTGTCCGCGAGCAGGCGGAACAGAACGGGGTTCCGCGCCAACCGCGCCCCGATGCTTAATAGCATGTCCCTCGAATCTTGGTGCTTCGGCGATTGATCGACCAGGTCGGCGAAGCGGACCCCGTAAGGCTCGAGCTCCGCCGTCAGCGAGGCGATCTCGTCCCGCCGTTCCTCCGCCGTCCTCTCGCGCGAGTAGACGGACAGCGCTTCCTTCGCCTCGATCGCCGACAGCATGGACGACTCTTCGTCCCGTTCGCCTTGCAGCGAGCTGTAAGGCACGACGGAAGCGTGCCGCCGCTCCCGGCGCGCGTAATCGATAAGCCGGCGGTTCATGACCTGCGCCGCGAAGGCGAGGAAGCTTCCTCCCGCATCCGGCGAATAGCCGTCGATCGCCTCGTCGAAGGCCGCCAGGGCCACGCTGAATTCATCGTCGCGATCGGGGTCGATGTACCGTTTGGCGAACCGGCTGGCCGTCTTGGCGATGAACGGTTGATATTGTTTGATCCATTCGTTGCGGAGCGCCTCGTCTCCGTTCCGGATCGCCGCGATCGCCTCGTCAGGCGACATGGACGGCCGTTCGGCCACGGCGGCGCTCCCCCGTCCGGTCCATTTTCTCCACAGTAAGAGCAGCAAGAGCTCACCCCACGTTCATATCATTCGTCGTCTGGTTGTCGGTTGAGGGGGTGCCGCGCGCAAAAAAAGCCCTCATCCGCGCCGACCCGCCTATCCGGCTTTATTCGAACGGCTCGCGGCGCGGGGGCGCCGGAAGCACGGCCGATAACGGCGGGATGGCGTTAGACGCGGATGGGGCTGCAGCGTTCGTTCTCGGTATCGGGCGGCGGCGTCCGTCTCAGAGGGTCCCGCCGGTCGCGCGCTTAAGGCGCAGCTTATGCCGGCGTCCGGCCAGCACCCCGAGGCGCCGCTTCAGCTGCTGCTCCCATTCCGAATCGCCCAGCTGCTTCGCGAACGACAGCAGGTCGAGCGCCATATCGATCTGGCTCTGGACGATCGCCATCGGATCTTCCTCTTCGTTGTTGACGCAATTCTCGTGGAGGGCTTTGTCCGACTCGTCTACATAATCGTGGAAGTCGACCTCGGAGGCTCCGTCGCCGTGGGCGTACTCCGCCAAGATCTCGTATTCGTTCTCCACCAGATAGTGCACTTCCACCCGGTGACATACCGGACAGAACAGGATCGGCACGTTATGGATACGCGTCCGATAATGCTTTAGCGTTCCTTTGGTCCCGATCATGCTGGCTCCGCAGCAGAAACTCATCGTCTCCCCCTCCTCGTCGAGCACGAATCGAACGACTCTATGCTACACACTATATTCTCTCTGCTTAAATGGAATTCCTGCCGAATTCGTTTTACCCCGCCGCGATGTTTTTGAAGCCTTTTGTCGAAGCGGAGGGGGACGAACCCTGCTTTTATCATATGCGAATTATGCCGAAGAAAGCAAAGACGCATGCCGAAGCATGCGTCTCGATCGCGCTTGACGATCCTTATTTTGCAACCAGGTGCTTGTCCCCCGGCTTCCAGTTGATCGGGCACAGACCGCCGGATTGGAGCGCTTGAAGCACGCGGAGCGTCTCTTCTACGCTGCGGCCTACGTCGTTGTGGTTGACGACTTGGTACTTCAGCTCGCCTTCCGGATCGATGATGAACAGGCCGCGCAGAGCAATGCCTTCTTCTTCGATCAGGACGCCGTAGTCGCGGGCGACCGACTTCGTGATGTCGGCTGCCAGCGGGAAGTTCAGCTTGCCGAGGCCGTTGTCGTTCTTCGGCGTGTTGATCCAAGCGCGGTGGCTGTGGATGCTGTCGACGCTCGCGCCGAGAATCTCGGTATTCAGAGCCTTGAATTGATCGGCCGCTTCGGAGAGGGCGACGATCTCGGTCGGGCATACAAAGGTGAAGTCGAGCGGGTAGAAGAAGAATACCAGCCACTTGCCTTTGTAATCGGACAGGGAAGCCTTGCCGAAGCCGCTGCCGTCGCCAAGGGCGGTCTCAAGGGTGAAATCCGGAGCCGGACGGCCCACCAAACGTTCTGCCATTGTGAATAACCTCCTATATTGCCGACCTGAACAGCCGGGCTCATGATCTACACCTAGATGGTACCATCATTGAGAACGAAAATCAATATGGAATCAATACTTATTTATAACAATTCTAAATAAGTATCTTCCGTTTAGCGGCTCATGGCGGCGACGATCAGATCGCCCATTTCCTTCGTGCCGATCGCTTTGCTCTTGTCGACCGCGATGTCGCCCGTGCGGTGGCCGGCGTCCAGAACGCTCTTCACCGCGTTCTCGATGACTTGCCCTGCTTCAGCATATCCGAAAGTGAGCTGGAACATAAGCGCCACGGACAGAATCGTCGCGATCGGGTTGGCGATGCCTTGGCCCGCGATGTCCGGAGCCGAGCCGTGAACCGGCTCGTACAAGCCGAAGCTGCCTTCTCCGAGCGAAGCGGACGAGAGCATGCCGATGGAGCCCGTCAGCATGGCGGCTTCGTCGCTCAGGATGTCGCCGAACATGTTCTCGGTGACGATAACGTCGAAGCTGGACGGACGGCGAAGCAGCTGCATCGCGCAGTTGTCGACCAGCACGTGCTCGAGCTCCACGTCGGGGTATTCCGGAGCGATGCGGTTGACCGTCTCGCGCCACAGGCGGGACGTCTCCAGCACGTTCGCCTTGTCGACGGAAGCCAGGCGCTTGCTGCGCTTCTGGGCGATCTCGAACGCTTGGCGAACGATGCGCTCGACTTCTTGCACGTTGTATACGCAAGTGTCGACCGCTTCCTGGCCGTTCGCGCCCTCGCGGCGGAACTTCTCGCCGAAGTAGATGCCGCCGGTCAGCTCGCGCACGACGATCAGGTCCGTGCCTTCCAGCACTTCAGGCTTCAGCGTGGACGCGTCCTTCAGGCAGTCGAACACGACCGCCGGACGGATATTGGAGAAGAGGCCGAGCGCCTTGCGGATGCCGAGCAGGCCGGTCTCCGGGCGAAGCTCCTTCGGATTGTTGTCCCACTTCGGGCCGCCTACCGCTCCAAGCAGCACCGCGTCCGCGCGTTGGCACATTTCCAGCGTCTCTTGCGGCAGCGGAGTTCCTTTCTCGTCGATGGCGATGCCGCCGAACAGACCGTATTCCAGTTCGAATTTGTAGCCGAACAATTCTTCCGTTTTCTTCAATACCTTAACCGCTTCGGCCACGACCTCTGGACCGATTCCGTCGCCGGCGATGACGGCGATCTTCTTCACTTCTGCCATGATTCAGGTTCACTCCCGTATACGATTGTCCTATGAAGGCACTACATCATTTGTAGCACACTTCGGCATCGATGGCAAAATAGATAAAAGCTATCGTTTTTATAGTCCGCAGCTATGGAGCTCGGATAAACAACCAGCCCGGCTCGTTCCGATTCCTCTCGAACTCCCCTCACGACCGTACGTCCCCCTCGCAACCGACGCGATCCTCCCCCCTCCTCAGCCTGCCACGATTTCTTTCGGCTCTTTCCGCTCCCCGGCCATTTTTAGCCTTATCCCCACAGCTCAGCCGCCTCCATTCGTCTCCCTCAAATTCATCTCCCGCTTCTTAATTCATCTCCTGCTTCTCCGTTTGGTCTCCTGCTTCTCAATTCATCTCTTCCTTCTCAATTCGTCTCTTCCATAATTCGTCTTTCCTCCGATCGTCTCTCCACTCCCCCTGATCTTTTCCCCGGCGTCCATCCTTCCCCTCTCGTTAACCCATCTATTCCCACTAGCGTCTACATCTTTCGTTCATGTTTCATCCCCCTTACAATACCTTAGGCCCATCAACGTCCTTTTTAGGCTTATCCCCATACCTCAGCTGCTTCGAGCCAACCTCCACCCGTCAAAAAAACTTGAAATGGGAACATTTGTTTGGTAGAATCAAATTAACGAACATATGTTCCTGTTTATGGCGAAGGAGGAGCTGCAATGGAGACTCGATTTTCTTCTGTCGACCACCTGCGGCTGCTGGATTCGGAGGATGCTTGCATTCGCCATCTCTACCGAACCAAGTGGCCCGAAGGGTTTACGTGTCCTTTGTGCCGCCACCGCGAAGCATCGGTCATTCGTACCCGGCGGCTCCCTCTTTATCAATGCCGGAAGTGCCGCTATCAGGTATCGTTGACTGCCGGTACCGTCATGGAGAAGAGTAAGACCCCCCTTCGAAAATGGTTCCTCGCCATTTACTGGGTCGCATTCGGCGCGAGCGCCCGTCACATCTCCGATTCGATCCAGGTGACGTACAAGACGGCTTGGCTTATCGCCCATAAGATCCGCCGCGCGATAAGCCTGGCCGAATCCGAAGTGAAGCTCGCCGGCAACGTACGAGTGAACGAGGCCCGTTACGAGCCGACTTCGTTCACCGCCCTGTTCGACCAGAGCCGCAAGAAGCATCCTCTGATCGCCGCCGCCTCTATCTCGGAGAACGGCCGGATCGTTCTCGTTAAGCTGCATCAGGTCCTTCCGGGCGATTTATTTGCCGGGATGATTACGAGGGACGGCTTTCAGAGCTTCATTCGGCATCACGTTAAGCCGGAATCCGCCGTTCAGTTAGCGATCGGCATCTACAACTCGGCCCGCCATCGCCCGTTAGCCCGCCTATGCCAGGAGGCTTCGCGGTGGATGAACGAGACGTTCCGCGGCCTCGGCCCCAAGCACCTTCAAGCGTACCTGAACCAGTTTGAATACCGCTTCCGGTTCGAATCGGAGGACGGAGCTTCTATTCTTACGGACCTGCTGCATCAATGCTCTTTCCGCCCCGTGGTTACATACTCCCAATTGATCGGTAGAAGCGCTTCTCCGAACAAGTACTCCTTCTCGGTAGATTGCATGGCAAGATCAAGCTGACTTCGGCTGCCTACACGCATTCCGAGGAGATGCTTTCTCTACAACTGATTTCGATTTGAGGACAGCGACTCCCTTCACTTAGCCTATCTTTGTATATCATTCCGTCTGGACTGCCTTCGGATTGAGTTTCGAGGATTCTTTCTTTGAGAGCCCATGGAACTTTTGAGGACTCTATTCGAAGTTTTATTTCGGTGATGTCCATATGTAGCTTTATTCTAGGTGTTGCGCGCGAGCTTTTGGTATTGCATGCGAGCACTTTGGTGTTGCATGCGAAGTTATTGGTATTCCATTCGGGGTTCGTTGTACATTCGAGTCTTTTATATTCCATTCGGGGTTCGTTGTACATTCGAGTCTTTTATGTTCCATTCGGGGTTCGTTATCCATTCGAGTCGATTATTTGTTCCATCTGAGGTTTCGATTGTACGATTTGAGACGTGTAGTTTCTTCTTGCGGCGTGGCTGAGCAGTGGGGATAAGACTAAAAAGAGGGAGAAAGGGGACGTAGAACGCCATGGACTACTGCCGAATAAAAAACCGACCATTCCGGTATGAACCCGAATGATCGGCTGGGATGGGACCGGGGAGACGAGATGGATACCCCGGGACCTATTGGACGATCGCGGCGGTTAAACCAGCACGGCGGCGAGAGCCTTGGAGAGGCGCTCCATGCCGGCGACGGTACCTGCTGCATCGTTGTGGGTGAAGTTGAGGCGCATGGCGTTGGTCTGCGGGTTATCCGCGTAGAACGTGATGCCCGGCACGAACGCGACGCCCTGCTCGACAGCCGACTTGAGAAGCTCGGCCGTGTCGATCGTCTCGGGAAGCTCGACCCAGAAGAACATGCCGCCCTTCGGCTCTTCCCAGACGGCGCCCGGCCAGTCGTGCTGCCGGATGAGGTCGGCCATTTGCCTCATGCGGGCTTCGTATTCCTTCCGGACGAACTCGATATGGCCGTCCAGATCGAAGTGCTCGAGCAGCTGATGAAGCGTCTGCTGGTCCAGCGAGCTGGATTGGAGATCGGCCGCTTGCTTGGCGCGAGCCATCTGGCGGATGACTTCCGCGTCGCCGAGAGCCCATCCGGTGCGCAGACCCGGTGCGACCGTCTTGGAGAACGTGCTCGTGTACACGACGCAGGAGCCTTCCGGATGCTGGTCGAGCGCGAAGATCGACGGATACTTCCGGGAAGAGTCTCCGAACTTCAATTCCCCGTACGGATCGTCCTCGAGAATAAGCGTATCGGATGCATGGCACAGCTCGAGAGCCCCGCGGCGGCGCTCTTCGCTCCACACCCGTCCCGTCGGATTCGAGAACGTCGGGATGACGTACAGCATCTTCGGCTTATGCTTGGCGATCTTCGCCTTCAGATCGTCGAGGTCGATGCCGTCGCTGTCGCCGTTCACGGACACCGGTACAGCGCCGTAAGAGCGGAACACTTGAAGCGCGGACAAATACGTCGGGCGCTCGACCAAGATGACGTCGCCCGGATCGATATAGACGCGGGTGAGCAAGTCGATGACTTGCTGCGAGCCGGTCGTGATCAGCATGTTGTCCGGCGTCACGTTCATGCCTTTGCCGGCCATTCTCTTGCACAGAGACTCCCGCAACGGCAAATAGCCTTCCGTCAGGCCGTATTGAAGCGCCTTGTTCCCCAGCTGCATCACGCGCCCGAACGCTTCGGATATGGCCGCCACAGGGAAGTGCTCTTCGGCCGGCAAGCCGCCGGCGAAGGAAATAATGGAATCGCCTTGCGTTAGCTTCAAAATCTCGCGAACCGCCGACGAGGAGAAGCTCCCCAGTCTGGCGGAAAACCGATAGTTCATCTCGGGTTCCCCATTCCTTGTCGCGAAGCCCAGCGAAGCTGCGGGCCCCCGCTCTCATATTGCCGTCGTCCGATGGGGCGGCGGTGATCCATGTTCGATTAGATTAACGTGACGTTGTCGCGGTCCTTGCGGCTGCGGGTCGGCGCGTTGCGCTTGTCGACGAGCCGGTTGAGCGCGTCTACGTACGCGCGGGCGCTCGCTTCGAGAATGTCGGTGCTGACGCCTCGGCCTTGCGCGTTGACGTCGCCTTGCTTCAGGACGACGTGTACGTCGCCCAGGGCGTCCGTTCCGTCCGTGACCGACTTGATCGTGTAATCGTCCAGCACGACTTCTTCCTTCGTCAGCTTGTCGATCGCCTTGTAGATCGCGTCTACGGAACCGTTGCCGCCCGCCGTCGTCTCGGCGATGCCGGACTGCGTCTTCAGACGCACGGTCGCGGCCGGCGCGGCATGGCTGTCGAAGGAGACGACCAGCTGCTCCAGGGCGAACACTTCCGGCGTCTGGACCATCTTCTCTTCGAGCAGAGCGATGATGTCCTCGTTGCTGACATCCTTCTTGCGATCGGCCAAATCCTTGAACTTGCCGAAGGCGGCGTTGACCTGGTCCTCCGTCAAGTCCTCGAAGCCGAGGTCGATCAGCTTCTCGCGGAACGCGTGGCGTCCGGAGTGCTTGCCGAGCACGAGCTTGCTGTCCTTCAGGCCGATCGTCTCCGGCGAGATGATCTCGTACGTCGTCTTCTCCTTCAGGACGCCGTCCTGATGGATGCCGGACTCGTGGGCGAACGCGTTCGCGCCGACGATCGCCTTGTTGCCCGGCACGACCATCCCCGTCAGCTTGCTGACGAGCCGGCTCGTCTTGGCGATCTCCTTCAGGTTCAGCGTCGTCCGGGCGCCGAAATAATCCGCGCGCGTCGCGAGGGCGAGAGCCACTTCCTCGAGGGCGGTATTGCCGGCCCGTTCGCCGATGCCGTTAATGGTGCCTTCCACCTGGTCGGCTCCGTTCAAGATCGCCGCCAGCGAGTTCGCCGTCGCCATGCCGAGGTCGTCGTGACAGTGCGCGGACAGCTGGATGCGTTCGATATCCGGCACGTTTTCCTTCAACGTTCTGAAAATATTCCCGAACTCCTGCGGGTTCATGTAGCCGACCGTATCCGGAATGTTCACGACCGACACGCCTTCGCGAACGGCGAGAGCGGTCACCTCGCACAGGAAGTCGAGCTCCGTCCGGCCGGCGTCTTCCGCCGAGAACTCCACCCGGCTGAAGTACTTCCTGGCGTAGCGGATCGCCTTCTGCGCCGTCTCGAGCACCTGCTCCTTCTCCATCCGCAGCTTATGCTTCCGGTGGATCGGGGAGGTCGCGAGGAAGATGTGGATCGCCGGGTCCTCCGCGCCCTTCAGCGCTTCGTATACCGCGTCGATGTCCTTCTCCACGGAACGGGCAAGCCCCATGACCGACGCGTTCTTCACCGCGCGCGCCACAGCGTTGACGGCCGCGAGATCGCCCGGAGAGGCCGCCGGGAATCCGGCTTCGATCCGGTCTACGCCGAGCTTCTCGAGTTGGAGAGCGATTTCAACTTTCTCTTGGGTGTTCAAGTTGACGCCCGGGGATTGCTCTCCGTCGCGGAGAGTCGTGTCGAATACGTAAATTTTCCTCATGGCAGGGGTTGGCCCGCACCTCCTGAAGAGACGATCATCTGCTCTAAATTATAGCACAATTCCAAGGCGCCGCGGCTGTAAAAGAAAGGCTGTCCCAAGGGCAGAAGCCTGCCCCCGGGACAGCCGGTGCCGTTCGTCGCTTACTTCTTGATCCAGTGCATCAGGCCGCGAAGCTGGGCGCCGACCACTTCGATCGGATGCTCGGCTTCGTTGCGGCGGGTAGCCGTCAGGAACGCGCGGCCGGATTGGTTCTCGAGGATGAAGTCGCGAGCGAAGCGGCCGGATTGGATGTCCGCCAGAACCGCCTTCATCGCCTTCTTCGTCTCGTCGGTCACGACGCGAGGACCGGTGACGTAGTCGCCGTACTCGGCCGTATTGGAGATGGAATTGCGCATCGATGCGAGACCGCCTTCATACATGAGGTCGACGATCAGCTTCAGCTCGTGCAAGCACTCGAAGTAAGCCATCTCCGGAGCGTAGCCGGCTTCGACCAGCGTCTCGAAGCCCGCTTTGACGAGGGCGCTGGCGCCGCCGCACAGAACGGCTTGCTCGCCGAACAGGTCGGTCTCGGTCTCTTCGCGGAACGTCGTCTCGATGACGCCCGCGCGGGTGCAGCCGATGCCCTTCGCGTAAGCCATGCCGATCTCGAACGCCTTGCCCGTGCCGTTCTGATGAATCGCGATCAGGCCCGGAACGCCGAAGCCTTCGACGTACGTGCGGCGAACCATGTGGCCCGGCGACTTCGGAGCGACGAGCAGAACGTCGGCGTCCGCCGGAGCGACGATCTGGCCGAAGTGAACGTTGAAGCCGTGGGAGAACATGAGAGCGGCGCCCTTCTTCAGGTTCGGCTCGATCTCGTTCTTATAGACGGAAGCTTGGGTCTCGTCCGGCATCAGGATTTGAACGACGTCCGCCTTGCGGGTCGCGTCGGCGACGCTCAGCACTTCGAAGCCGTCGTTGCGGGCCGCTTCCGCGGATTTGCCTTCGCGCAGGCCGATGATGACGGACAGGCCGCTGTCGCGCAGGTTCTGAGCTTGAGCATGGCCTTGGCTGCCGTAGCCGATGACCGCGATCGTCTTGCCTTTCAGAGCGCCGAGGTCGGCGTCCTTCTCATGGAATAACTTGACTGCCATTGATGTGTTCCTCCTTAATTAAATAAACCTTGTATGGCAACCCTCATGGAACGGGCGTCCCAAGGGAGAAGCTGGGCTCGTGCACAGGCTCGGACAAGCCTTGCCCGCGGCGATGCGTCCGCTTCTCCCCTCGAACACCCGCTCCTGCGGGAAGCGGATGAAGAACGATAAGGGCGGCCTGGCGCCGACGCTTGGACGATCAGCGGCTGCCGCGGGTCATCGCGGTCACGCCGGTGCGCGACAGCTCGCGAATGCCGTACGGCTTCAGCAGCTCGATCATGGCGTCGATCTTCTCGGAATCCCCGACCACCTGAACGATCAGGCTGTTCGGTCCGATGTCGACGACCGCGGCGCGGAACGTCTCGACGACGCCGAGTATCTCCGGCCGGGCGGAAGGCTCGGCGTTGACCTTGATCAAGCCGAGCTCCCGTCCGACCATCGGATTCGAGCCGATGTCGACGACTTTGATGACGTCGATGATCTTGTACAGCTGCTTCTGGATCTGTTCCAGGGTATGGTCGTCGCCCGTCGTGACGATGACCATCCGGGACAGGCCGGGTTCTTCGGAGGCTCCGACCGTAATGCTCTCGATGTTGAAGCCTCTGCGTCCGAACAACCCCGACACCCGCTGCAATACTCCCGGCTGATCGTTCACGAGAATGGCAATGGTATGTTTGCGGTTCATTCGGAATCCCCCATGAGCATTTGATCGATCGTGCTGCCTTGCGGCACCATCGGAAAGACGTTCTCTTCCTTGCGGACGACGAACTCGACGACCGCGGGACCCGGGTGCTTAAGCGCCTCTTCCCACGCGCGGCGCGCTTCCTCCTTGTTCGTCGCGCGGAAGCCCTTGACGCCGTACGCTTCGGCCAGCTTCACGAAGTCCGGGCTGCCGGCAAGGTCGATATGGCTGTAGCGGTTGTCGTAGATGAGCTCCTGCCACTGGCGAACCATGCCGAGCACCTGGTTGTTCAGGATCGCGACCTTGACCGGAATGTTGTTGATCGCGCAGATCGCAAGCTCCTGGGCGCACATCTGCATGCCGCCGTCGCCGTTGATGGAGACGACCGTGCGGTCCGGGTTGCCCATCTGGGCGCCGATGGCCGACGGGAAGCCGAAGCCCATCGTGCCGAGGCCGCCGGAGGTGACCCACGAGCGCGGCTTGTTGAACGGATAAAATTGAGCCGCCCACATCTGATGCTGGCCGACGTCCGTCGTGACGATCGCTTCGCCCTTCGTCGTCTCGTGGATCATGGACACGACCCACTGCGGCTTCAGCTCGGTCTCGGAATCCTTGAAGCCGAACGGCTTCTCGGCCTTCCAGGCCTGAATCTGATCGCGCCACGCGTCGGCCTTGTCCGCCCGCTTGGCCAGCTGGTTGGCGACCTCCAGAACCGCCTTGACGTCGCCGACGATCGGGATGTCGGTCGGCACGTTCTTGCCGATCTCGGCCGGGTCGATGTCGATGTGGACGATCTTCGCCTTCGGAGCGAAGCCCGACAGCTTGCCCGTCACGCGGTCGTCGAAGCGGGCGCCGATGCTGATCAGCAGGTCCGCGTTCTGGATCGCCGTGTTCGCGGTCCACGTTCCGTGCATGCCCGGGAAGCCCATGTGCAGCTCGTGGCCGGTCGGGAACGCTCCGATGCCGAGCAGCGTCGTCGTGATCGGAATCTGCGTCTTCGTGACGAACTCGTACACTTCCTCATGCGCCCCGGAGTATACCGCCCCACCGCCGACAAGAAGGATCGGACGCTCCGCCTGCTCGATCGCGCGGATCATCTTGTCTACTTGGTTCCGGTTCGGATGAACCGTCGGGTTGTATCCGCGCAGGTGAACTTCCTTCACCGGCTGGAACAGCGCCTTCGCGGCGGACACGTCCTTCGGAATATCGATCAGAACCGGCCCCTTGCGGCCCGAATTCGCGATGTGGAACGCTTCGTGAACGATGCGCGGCAGATCCTCGACGTCGCGCACCAGGTAGCTGTGCTTCGTGATCGGCATCGTGATGCCGACGATGTCGGCTTCCTGGAAGGCGTCCGTGCCGATCAGCGACGTGGCGACGTTGCCGGTGATGACGACGAGCGGCACCGAATCCATGTAAGCCGTCGCGATGCCGGTGACCAGGTTGGTCGCCCCCGGGCCGGAGGTGGCGATGCAGACCCCGACCTTGCCCGTGCTGCGGGCATAGCCGTCGGCCGCGTGGATCGCTCCTTGCTCGTGGCGGGTGAGCAGGTGGTTGAAATCGGAGAAGCCGTACATGGCGTCGTAGATATACAGAACCGCGCCGCCCGGATAACCGAAGACGCAGTCGACACCCTCCAACAACAGGCTTCGAAGCAGCATTTCCGATCCCGATATGACTTCGGGTTTGCTCCATTTCTCAATCAGTTCTTCTTTGGACTTCAGCGTGGCACTATGCGCGCTCATCCGTCATCCTCCTTCCGGAATGTTCATTCTTCTCTGGCATTGGCGCCAAGAAAATCAAAAAAGCCCTTCGCCCGAACATCGATTGACGTTCTGGGACGAAAGGCTGTTCCTTCCGCGGTACCACCCGGATTCACCGCTCGCCTCGCGGCGACGGTCTCGTAAAGTATGGCCGGATCGCCTGAGCGCTCAAGCGCCGATCTTCATACCTCGGACGCGGTAACGTGCGTCATTCCGATTCCCCCTACAACGCGGCGGACGCCGCGGTTCAGGCGAACAGCTCCGAGGAGACCCAGCGTACAGGGATTAAGGCATCGGTCTCAGCAAATCCGACGCTCTCTGAGCTCAAGAGCCCTCCCGCTTCTTCCTCTTCACGGCCGTTAAATGTTCGGTCGATTTAGACTCCATTATATTCTTCGCCAAAGCATTCGTCAATACACGGATGAAATTCGTGTCAAACGTCTGTGATAA
>NZ_JACJVR010000102.1 GCF_014212175.1 Cohnella xylanilytica
GCGCTCCCCCGAGCGGCTGCGGGGGGGAGTAATCGACGTACGGCGGATAGCCCGTCATCGGCGGCATTCCCGCGGCCGGATGCGGCGGATATTGCGGCGCCGAATTCGGCGGGTATGGCGCGGCCGGATTCGGCGCATGGCTTGGCCCGGGCGCCGGGGCGGCCGCGGCGGGCGGCGCCTGATGCGCGGCCTGGGGCGGCGCGGGAGGCGCCGACGGCGCTGCGGACTGCGGCGCCGGAGCAGGCGCGGGGGCCGGTTCCGAAGACGCTCCGCCGATCAGCGAGGAGACCAGCTCCTTCGAGAACGGCACGGTCAGCAGCTGCATGATGGTCGAATCGATCAGATCCCCGATCTTCAGGCGGAACGACACTTTGACGAAGACGTCTTCCGGCGGAATGTTGGAGACGCCCGAATTGCCCTTCACGTCCATGATGTCGACGCCCGGAGGCGAGATGTTGACGAACCGGTTGAAGATCGTCGACATCGACGTGGCGGAAGAGCCCATCATCTGGTTCATCGCTTCCTGGACGGCGCTGATATGAATCTCGTTCAATTCTTCCGTCTGGACGTTGCCTTCGCCGCCCAGCATCAAATCCGCGATTACCTGAGCGTCGTGCGACTTGATGACGAGGGAATTGATCCCTTCGAAGCCGTCGACGTACCGGACATGGACGGCCACGTGCGGCTTCGGGAATTCGCTCTCGAACTGTTCCCTGGAGATCATGGACACCTTCGGCGTCGTAATGTCGACCTTGCGGCCGAGAAGCGTGGAGAGCGCGGTCGCCGCGCTGCCGAACGTAATGTTGCCGATCTCCCCGAGAGCGTCCTGTTCGAGCGGGGACAAGTAATCGTCCACGGACGGTGCGCCCCCGGACGCGGAAGGAGCGCTCTCTTCCGCGCCCGAAGATTGCCTTAGCAGAGCGTCTATCTCTTCTTGCGACAAGTAGTCCTTACTCGTCATTGAATTCTTCCACTCCTTCGCCGACGATCTCGTGAATCTGTACGGCCATTTTGTCCCGAACGGTACCCGGGCTGCCGATGAACTTCAGCTTGTCCCCGACTTTGATCTCCAGTCCCTCGTCCGTCGTCTTGTGCAGGGCGATGACGTCGCCGACCGCCAGGTTCAGGAATTCCTGAATGGAGATTCGGGAAGATCCCAGCTCGGCCACGATCGGGAGCTTGGCTTTGCTCACGCGCTGCTCGAGATGGTGAATCTCGTCGGGCGCTCTCGACTTCTTCTGGGAGACGAACCAATGGTGGACGGAGAGCTTCGACATGATCGGTTCGATGACGACGTGGGGAATACACAGGTTGATCATCCCCGTCGTATCTCCGATCTTCGTGCTGAGCGAGATCAGAGCGATCGTCTCGTTCGGGGAGACGATCTGCATGAATTGCGGGTTCGTCTCGAGCGCTTCGAGCCTCGGCTCGATATCGACGATCGTCTTCCACGCTTCCTGCAGCGTCTCGAGAGCCCGGCTGAAGATCTTCTCCATGATGATCGTCTCGATCTCCGTGAGGCTGCCGATCTTGCTCGGAGCGGAGCCGGCCCCGCCTAGAAGCCGGTCCAGCATGGCGAACGCCACGTTGGGGTGCACCTCGAGAACCATTCGTCCTTCCAGCGGTTCGGCTTCGAAAATGTTCAGGATCGTCATCTTCGGAATAGAGCGGATGAACTCGTCGTACGGCAATTGTTCGACCTGTACGACGTTGATCTGCACGAACGTCCGCAGTTGCGCCGAGAAATAGGTTGTCAGGAAACGCGCGAAATTCTCGTGGATGCGTGTCAGGCTGCGGATATGGTCTTTCGAGAATCGAACGGCCCGCTTGAAGTCGTAGGCGCGTATCTTCTTCTGGGCTTCCTCTTTTTTGAGCTCCTCCGCGTCCATCTCCCCGGAGGACAGCGCCGCCAACAACGCGTCTATCTCGTTTTGCGAAAGAACGTCAACCAATCTTCTCACCCCTTTCCGATAGGCGCCCGGCCACGACGCTTTAGACGGTCGTCATAATGAAGTTCGTAATCTCTACCTTGGAGAGCTTGCCCTTCGTGAGAACCGGATTGATGGCGTTGATCAATTCGGCGCACAGCTGGTCCTTGCCGGTCGTTCCGCTCAGTTGTTCCCGATCCAGTACCCACAAGGCCCGGTTGACGATCGGCTTGATCTGGATATCTTTCACTTTATCGAACTCTTCCTTCGCGGACTCGCTGTCGAGCTGGAAGGAGAGGCTGAGCTTCACCACGTAATCGGTATCCGCGATATTCGTCGTAATATCATTCAATTCGGATGTGACCTTGATCATTTCATCCGCGGACATCGGCTCGGCTTTCACGTCTTTGACGCTTTCTTGAGCCTGCTTTTCCGGATCTTTCGGCGACGAGTCGCCGAACAGAGTGCTCCAGGAATAGAGTCCGACGATAACGATTAGCGTGATCGCGAGAAGCAGCGATACAAGCCAAGGTAACATTTTTTTCATGACGTTGCCCCCTCCGATTGGGTGTCGGGCGGTTTCGTAACCGCCGCGAGCACGCCGATGCTGCGCAAGTAGTGCCGGATGGACCGGATCACATCCGAAGAATTTTCAACCACAATGAGTTTTTTGCCGTTCGTGAGCGTGATGATCGTATCCGGGGTCTGTTCGACGGATTCGATCAACAGCGCGTTGAGATGGAACGTCGTTCCGTTCAATCGTGTCAAAGCGATCATGCCGATCCCTCCGATCCACCGGGGGAGGAACGCGGCTTGACGCGTTCTCCCCGGCAGAACCTCAATGGCCTATCGATTAGCGTTTCAGGTTGACGACTTCTTCCAGGATGGAGTCCGAAGTCGTGATGATGCGGGAATTCGCTTGGAAGCCGCGCTGCGCGACGATCATGTCCGTGAATTCGTTCGTCAGGTCGACGTTGGACATTTCGAGCTGACCCGCGATAATGGAACCGGTCCCTCTCTCTTCGTCGGCGGCCGCCCCCAGGTCGAGAGCGGCTTCCGGGTTGGCGTTCGGGGTCATCCGGTACAGATTGCCGCCGACCTTCTCGAGGCCGCCCGGATTGATGACCTTCGCCACGCCGACTTGGGCGATCGCGTCGCCCGTCGTGCCGTCGGCGTTAACGGGCAGAATGCTTCCGTCCTGGCCGATCGAGAACGCCGTAACCGTCTCCGGATCGATCTGGATGGGTTCGCCGTCGGCGGAGAGCACGAACAATCCGTCGGAGTTGACCAGGAAGCCGGTCGCGTCGACATTGAAGTTGCCGGCGCGCGTCAGGAACGCGTTCTCGGGAGCGCCGGTCGGGCTGACGACGAAGAAGCCGTCGCCGTCAAGGCGAAGATCGGTCGGCACGTTGGTCGTCTGCGCGCTGCCGGCCGTATGGATCGTATCGATGGCCGAGATCGTGACGCCGAGGCCGACTTGCTTCGCGTTGACGCCGCCTTGCTCGCCTTCCACCGGCGCGGTGACGCCCGACATCGATTGGCTCAGAATATCCTTGAACATAACCCGGCCCGCCTTGAAGCCCGCCGTGTTCACGTTCGCGATGTTGTTGCCGATGACGTCCAGCTTCGTCTGGAACCCGCGCATTCCGGACACTCCGGAATATAAGGAACGCAACATGAATTCATCTACCTCCGATAATTGAGTTCGAGAATGATCCGCATCGGTCGGTCAGCGGATCCGGGCCTCCTCGAGAGGTCCGGCCCTTCCCGTTCGTTCCGATCAGTTGACGACAACCGCGCTGTCGATCTGCGTGAATACGTGGTCCTGCATCGTGGCCCCGTCCATGGCGGTGACCACCGTCCGGTTCGGAACGCTGACGATCATGGCGATGTCCCGGTACAAGACGAGCGAATCCTTGGCTCCCTTCGCCTCCGCCTGATCGATCGCGCTCGCGATTCGGTCGAGCTGCTCCGGCTGGAACCGGATTCCCCTCTGCTTAAGCCTCTGCTCCGCGTGGTGGCTGAACTTCAGGTCCGCCCGGTCGAGCAGCTGCTTGAACGAGGCGTCCGCCGGACCTGCGCCCGTCTGTCCGTCCGTTGTCGAGTGGACTGCCCGTTTGCCCGCGATCGGTCCGACCCGGCTCGCCGCCAGATGTCCGATCAGCAGCCGGTCACTCACCCGCGTCCACCTCCGAGCCTCCGCCGGAAGATGGAAGCGAGATCGAGGTGACTTCGTCCATCTTGACCTCGGTCGCGCCGATCTTCACGTAGGGCACTCCGTCCCTCGTCACGACGGAATCGACGATGCCCGACTTCGTCTGGGTGTTGCCCTGCTTGTCCGTCTCTATCCAGGTGACGTTCATGCCGAGCGTCATCGCGACCATTCCCGGAGAATAACGCAGCGCCGAGATCTGATTCGCCATGTTCATCGTCTGCTCGAGGGCCGAGAACTGGGCCATCTGCGCGATGAATTCCTTGTCTTCCATCGGCTGCATCGGGTCCTGGTTCTGAAGCTGCGTAATCATGATTTTCAGGAATTCGTCCTTGCCGAGCTCCTTCGTGGTGCTGCGGGCCGCCTTCTCCACGTTGGCGCTGGAGTAGTTCGGCCACACGTTCGTCGTGCTAATGCCAGCCAATCGCTTCACCTCCCCGTCTCGCTATGCGGTTACGTTGATCGCGCCGCCGTACCCGGCCTCGCGCAGGACGGAGGTTCTCTCCATCTCCGCTTCGAAAGTCACGGGATCCTCGTACGAGCCTTCCCGGTCGCGCTTGGACGCTTGTCCGTCTCCGCCGCCCGAACCCGGCTCGCGCTGCTCGTGACCCTGGAACAACGCCGAACCGTTCAAGCCGGTCGGCTCGACGACTTCCATTCTCTCGACCTGGATTCCCTGGACTTGAAGCGCCGCGCGCAGCTGGGCCATCTGGTTCTCCAGCAGCTCCTTGGCCGTTCCGTTGTGAGCGACGAATTGCGCCGTCAGCTGGCCGTCCTGCATCGCGATGCGAATGTCCACTTGGCCGAGATGCTCCGGACGCAGCGACAGCTTCGCTTCCGAGATGCCGTTGCCTTCCGTGAGCACGAACTGCTTCACGAGATAATTGCCGACCTGCTGCGAGAATTGGTGCACCGGAACTTGCGCCGGCAGCGTCGGCTGGCCGCTCTGGGCGTTCGCCTGCTTGGCCGCCTCTTGCCCCATCAGCATCCATGGAAGCGGCTGGCCGTTGCCGTCGGCCGGGCGATCTTCGGCCGCCGCCTGCACGACCGGCATGTCCGCCGTCTCCGCCGAAGCGTCCGCGGCGTTCGCCAGGTTCCACAGAACGATCGGCTCTTTGAACGCCGATACGGCTTTGCGCGGTTCCGCCGCAACGACCGTCTCCTCCGCCGTTTGCGGCCCGGAGCCCGACAACGGCAGGGCGACCGATGCCTTGGACGGATCCGCGGCCGCTTGCGCCTGGGCTGTCTGCGCCTCCGACTGCGCCGCGATCGCGGGAGCCAGCGCTTGCTGAAGCCGCTGAATCGCGTTCGCGAAGGCCTTCTCCGCTTCTTCCGGCTGCGATGTCAAGGCGAATGCTTGCTTCGAAGCGTGCAGAAGGGCCGGAAGCAGAAGAGCCAACCGGTCGGCGCCGGAGCCTTGTCCGGTCTCCGGCAACGCCGCGAGCTCGTCTCCCGCGGTCAGCTGCATATCCGGCGACGTCGTCGCTTCCGGCAGCGCCGGGCTTAGCTGTTCCAGCAGCGCTTGCAGGGAAGCGAGCAGCTCCGCCAGCGGATCGCGCGCGTCTTCCGGAAGCGTCTCGTCCTCCGCCAACGGCTGCATCCGATCGATCAGGCCGGAGAGAAGTTCGAGAAGTCCGGCGTTCGCTTCCGCGTCGCCTTCTCCCGTCAGCGAGCCAAGCGCCGCCGCTAGCATAGCCGAGACCGTCAGCCCGGTTGTCGCCGAGGGAGCGGCTTGCGAGCCTTCGCCTCCGATCGCTTGGACCAGGGCGCCCGCGAACGCGTTGCCCCCCGCCGTCTTGCCCGCCCCCGAACCGGACGCGGTCGCCGGAGCGGCCGCCGGGCCCATGGACGCGTTCGGCATCATGATTCTACTCATGTTCTCACCTCCCTTCCGAAGGCCGCCTTCGCCCGATTACGGGTTGGCCGGCATGAGCTTGCTCACGAGCGTAGCCGTCGTCTTGCTGTCTTCGTCCGACATCGACGCCAGCACCTGCGAGCGGGCCGAATCTTCCAGGGCTCCGAGAATCCGCAGCGCCTTGGATTGGTTCGAAGATGCCATCTGGAGCAGCAGCTTCGCCGCCTTGGCCGGCTGCATGGAGGTGAACGTCTGCTTCAGCTCCGCCGTATCCAAGGTGGACGTGTCGGAATCTGACTGCTTCTCCAGCTCCTTGATCCGCGCCTGCAGAGCGGCCATCTGCTGATCCTGCACCGAGTCCGCGTCCTTGAGCCGCATCGTGATGTCCGCCGCGACGGCGGGCGTCATCTTCTCGAGAATCCGTCCCCTCTCGGTGGCGGACATCGCCCCGAGCACGAGCGAGGCTTCCTCGGCGGTCATCTTCTCGAAGATCGGCGCCGCCTTGCCCGGCGTCATCTTGCCGTACATGTCCGAGAGCGACTTGATCTTCGCGTCGTATTGGTCGGCCGTGATCGTCTTGTCCTGGATTTGCTTGTTAAGCGCGGCGATCTGATTGTTCAGCTCTTCGATCTTCTTCTGCTGTTCCGCCGTCTTGGTCTTCTCTTGCTGAAGCGCCGTCTGCTGGTCCAGCAGCTGGGCGTTCAGCTCGTCCACCTTCTGCCTGGCGTTGCTGACCGTCAGCTCGTCCGGATTCGCCGCCTCGTTCTCCGGCTTCGCCGGATCCGGCAGCACCGAGTTCAGCAGCGGAATCTTGTTGCCGAACGTCAGCGCGGACTGCCGCCAATCGGAATTGAACAGCAGCAGCAGCACGCCGAGCAGAACCGCAGTGAACAAGATGGGAGTCAGGAAAAAGAGGAACCGCTCGAAGCCGGAATACCCGCTCTTCTCAACGTTGGAGCCCGACACGAAACCCCCTCCTTCTCTGCGATGATGTCATTCATTGGGACCTCTCTTACATCCGGGAGGATGCCGCGGCTCTCATAACCGCCATCTCATCCAATTCGTTCTGTTCGCGGGCGAGCCATTCGGCGCGGAACCGTTCGCGGGCCTTGTCCCTGGCGTTCAGCCACACCTTCTCGTCGACCATCTTGTCCGCGAGCCGCCGCCTGCGCAGCGCCGTCTGGTCTTCCGCCTTGCGAACCTCCGCCAGCTGGCTCTTCATCCGGTAATCGAGCCACTCGATGAACTGCTGAAGCCGCTGGATCTCCATCAGCGGGGTCGGGCGAAGCGCTTGCTCGGCGAGCCGCTTCTCGGCTTCTTCCTTCTCGAGGCCGATCCGCTCGAGCCTCTCCTGCTCTTCCTTCAGCTTGCCGAGGGCGGCCGCGTACTCCCATTCCGCCATCGACTTCTCGCTCTCCTTGAGATCCACGATCTTCTGCAAGTGGTAACGGAACTTCATTTATTCGGAACCTCATCTCTTGTAGAAATCGATAATGAGCCGCTGCCGAGTCTCTTCCAGCGTGACCTTCTCGGTCGTCTTCTGGCGCGTGAAGTCGTTGATGGCTTGGATGAACCGGATCGACTTGTCGATCTCCGGATTCGATCCGCTCTGGTACGCCCCGATATTGATCAGGTCTTCCGAATCTTTATAGACGGAGAGCAATCGTTTGAGCTGTTCGGCCGCGTCCTGCTGCTCCTCGGACACGATGTCCTTCATGACCCGGCTTATGCTGGCCAGGACGTCGATGGCGGGAAAATGGCCCTTGTGCGCAAGCTGGCGGCTGAGCACGATATGGCCGTCCAGGATGCCCCGCACCGCGTCGGCGATCGGCTCGTTCATGTCGTCGCCGTCGACGAGCACGGTATAGAACGCCGTGATCGTTCCGCTCGGCCCCGTCCCCGCCCTCTCCAACAGCTTGGGCAACGCGGCGAAGACGGACGGCGTATAGCCGCGAGTCGCCGGCGGCTCGCCGATCGCGAGGCCGACCTCCCGCATCGCCATCGCGTACCGGGTCACCGAATCCATCATGAGCATCACGTTGAGCCCGCGGTCGCGGAAATACTCGGCGATCGTCGTCGCGATAAGCGCTCCCTTGATCCGAATGAGCGCGGGCTGGTCCGACGTCGCGACGACGACGACCGAACGGGCGAGCCCTTCCGGCCCGAGGTCGCGCTCGATGAATTCGAGCACTTCGCGGCCGCGCTCGCCGACGAGGGCGATCACGTTCACGTCCGCCGTCGTGTTCCGGGCGACCATGCCGAGCAAGGTGCTCTTGCCGACGCCGGATCCGGCGAAGATGCCCATCCGCTGTCCTTGGCCGACCGTCAGCAATCCGTCGATGCTGCGGACGCCCGTCCCGAGCGGTTCCCGGACGCGCGGCCTCAGCAGCGGATTGTCCGGCGTGTTGTACGTCGAATAATGCGGCAGGTGCGGCGGAAGCTTCGAGCCGTCCAGCGGCCGCCCGAGTCCGTCCAGCACCTTGCCCAGCAGCTCGGAGCCGACCTGCACCGTAAGCGGCCTGCCCGTCGTGACGACTTCGCAGCCGGGACCGACCGAGTGAAGATCGCCGAGCGGCATGAGCAGCACCCGGTTGTCGCGGAAGCCGACGACCTCGGCCAGAATCGGTTCGCCCCCCTTGAGCGGGTGGATGGCGCATACGTCTCCGATGCCCGCGTCGGGGCCTTGCGACTCGACGGTAAGTCCGATGATCTGGGTGACTTTGCCGTTGACCCGGACCGGATCGAGGTGCTGAAGCGCCTCTTCGTACTTGGCGAGATCAATCCCCCGGGACATGGTCATCCCTCGCTTCGGCGGAATGCGCGGCGACCCGCAACAATTCCTGGCGAATAGACGTCAATTGAGTATCGACGCGGGCGTCGATGCTTCCGAACGAAGAACGGATCACGCATCCGCCTTCGCCGACGGTCTGATCCGGCACGATCGCAAGGCTCGCCTGCGAATCGATCGCCATCGACAGCTCGTCCTTGGCCGCGTGCACGAACGAGAATTGGGACGGAGCCACGCAGAGCGTGATCGTTCCCTGTTCCTTGCGCCTCGACAGAGCCTTGGCGATCAGCTCGAGCGTCAGCTCCGGCGTCTCTTCGATCCGACGGGCGATGACCTTCTCGGCGATCCTGCAGCTGAGCTCGACGAGGAATTGCTCGGCTTCCTGAATAATGTGTTCCTTCGCTATGTATGCTTGCTTGACGATCTGGGAGGCCTCCGACAGCTTCGCCTCCCACTCCGACCGCAGCTGCCGGCCGGCGTCCTCGCTGCCTTGACGGAATCCGTCGTCGTAGCCGAGCCGCCTGGCCTCTTCGGTCGCTTGTTCGTCCTGGAGGCGTCGTTCCTGCCACCAGCTCTCCGCTTCTTCGGCCGCCTGAGCCTTGATTTGCTCGGCGCTCTCGCGGGCTTGGCGAACCAGCTCTTCCGCGACCTGCTCGGCGTCCCGAAGAATGCGTTCCTTCATCGATTGAGTTTCGACATCGATCGACGATTCTCCTCCGCCGTCGACGGCGGATTCCGAAATAATTTGCGGCTTGGTAGCCATCCGGAGCTGTTCGATCCTTCTCAAATCTTCGACCGATATGACATGGGAGGATTTGATCAGATTAGACAATGATATCGTCTCCTCCGCCGCGGGCGATAATGATCTCTCCCGCTTCTTCCAGCCTGCGGATCGTCGCTACGATGCGCGTCTGGGCTTCTTCGACGTCGCGAAGGCGCACCGGCCCCATGTATTCCATCTCTTCCTTGAACGTCTCGGCCATGCGCTTCGACATG
Organism: Cohnella xylanilytica; assembly: GCF_014212175.1. Lineage (GTDB taxonomy): Bacteria > Bacillota > Bacilli > Paenibacillales > Paenibacillaceae > Cohnella > Cohnella xylanilytica. Next base: position 9,780 of record NZ_JACJVR010000102.1, read on the forward strand.
TTGCGGAAGATCGCCTCGCGGACTTCCTCGCTCGCCACCTTGAGCGCGAGCTGCAGATCCGCGTTCTCGATGTCGCGGATAATCCGCTGGATCGAGCGGTTGTCGAGATTGACGATGTCCTCGAAGACGAACATCCGCTTCTTGATCTCTTCCGCGAGCTCCGGATCCTGGATCTCGAGAGAGTCGAGAATGGTGCGTTCCGTCCCCCGGTCGACGCCGTTCAGGATCTGCACGATCGCTTCGATGCCGCCGGCGTTCGTATAATCCTGCGTGACGGTCGCCGACAGCTTCTGCTCGAGGACGCGTTCGACCTGGGCGATGACTTCCGGAGACGTGCTGTCCATGAGCGCGATTCTTCTCGCCACGTCCGCCTGCTTGTCCTGCGGAAGCGAGGACAGAACGGCCGAGGACTGCTCCGGGAGCAAATACGAGAGAACGAGAGCGATCGTCTGCGGGTTCTCGTTCTGGATAAAGTTGAGAATCTGGGTCGGCTCAGCCTTCCGCGCGAAGTCGAACGGCCGAACCTGCAAGGTCGCCGTCAGCCGGTGAAGGATATCCGAAGCCTTCTGCGAGCCGAGCGCCTTCTCCAGAATCTCCTTGGCGTACGTGATGCCGCCTTGCGTCAGGTATTCCTGCGCCACGCAGATCTGATGGAATTCCGACAGGATCGTCTCTTTCTCCGCGTTGTCCACTTTGCGCACGTTGGCGATCTCCAGGGTTAGCTGTTCGATCTCCTCGTCGCGCAGATGCTTGAATACTTGGGCCGAGACGTCCGGCCCTAACGTTATGAGCAGAATAGCCGCTTTCTGTCTGCCGCTCAGCTGATATTGACCCGTTTTAGCCATGAACGCCACCTCTATTCATCCACAAGCCACGTCCGGAGAAGATTGACGAATTCTTCCGGTTTGCGCTTGGCCAAGCCTTCCAGCTGTTTGCGAACTTGGTTCTCGTTGGACACGCTGTCGATGTCGATCGTCGGCAGCTCCACGCGCGGCGGCTCTTCCTCGACGAGCGCCGCTTCCTGGGCCTTCTTGCGGCGGCGGTACAGATAGTAGCCGCCTCCCCCGACGAGAGCGAGCGCCAGGACGCCGAGTCCGGCCAGCCAATAAGTCGAAGGCGATACGCCTCCGGAAGCCGTCGTTCCGGCCGCGAACGATTGGGAGATGACCGATACCCGCTTGGCGATCTCCTCGTCCGGCAGCTCCTTGCCGGAGTTCGCCAGCAGCGTCCGCACGTCGTTGACGAGCTTCTGCTGGATCGCCGTCTGCTTCTCCGGCGTCATCGCGGCGGCATCGACGGCGACGCTGATCGCCAGATCGTTCACTTGGTAGGGAGCGAACGTCGTGTTCGTCGTAATGTGGCTGTTCTCGTACGTAACCGTAGACGAGGTCTTCTCCGAGGACGAGCCGGACGTGCCGCTCGAGGACGGGTAGTTCGCGACGTCGGTCTGGCCGGTGCCGGCGACGCCGCCCGCGGAGCTGTCCGTTCCCGTATAGGATTCCGCCGTATCCTGCTGACTGACGACGGCGCCTTTGTTGTCGTTGTTGTCGAGCGGCTTGACCAGCTGCTCCTGCTGCGTCTTCTGATCGAAGTTGAGCGAAGACACGACGCTGACGACCACGTTGTCCATGCCGACCATCTGCGCCAGGAACTGCTCGGTCTTCGTCTTGATTCCGTTCTCGAACTTGCGCTGGATGTCGAACTGCTGATCGAGCAGCGTTCCGCTGACGCCCCCGCCGCTTCCGCCGATGGCGGCCGACGGGACCAGCTCCCCGGATTGGCTCGTGATCGTGATGTCTTCGACGCTGAGGTTCGGAACCGCGGTCTTCACGAGGTTGAAGTAGCTGTCGATCTCCTCTTGCTTCGGACGGAAGCCGGGCTTGAACGTCAATTGGATGGAGGCGGATGCCCTCTCCTTGTCCGCGTCGCTCAGGAACACGCTCTCTTCCGGCAGATTGACGAGCACCTTGGCTCTCTGAATGCCCTGCATGCCGAGCAGGAGCTGTTGAACTTCGCCGTTCAAGGCGTTGCGGTACTTGACCCGGAACTCCTGGTCCGTCGTGCCGATCGTCGAGGAGGACTTGCTCAGCTCGGCGAACCCGATGGATCCGTTCTGCACGAGACCTTGGGAGCCGACCGCCACCCGAACCTTGGCCGCCGACGCGCTCGGAACCGAGATGCTCGTTCCGCCGTCGCCGAGCTTGTAAGGAATGCCGCTGCTGTCCAAGTACTCCATGATGGCTTGCGAATCGCTGCTGTCCAAATTTTGAAACGCGAGCTCATACTCGGTCCGTGTAAATAGATAAGTAAAAAAAACGATCGCCAGAATCAACAGCCCCGCCGTCGATGCCAGCACCCATTTCTGGGTTCTGCTGTATTGGTTCCAGAAGCCGAGCAGCTTCTCCCAAATACGGGCCAACTTTGCGCTCACGATTTCACCTCACTTGCGGACTTTGCTGCATAGTAGAGCTGCGATTAGACGGTCATCCGCATGATCTCCTGATACGCTTCGATCACTTTGTTGCGGATTTGTGAGGTTAATTCCAGGCTCAGCTCGGCTTTGGAAGCCGCGATCATGACGTCGTTCACGTCGGCTTCGCCGATCAGGAACCGGTCGTTCACCGTATGTACGTATTGTTCTTGGGCGGCTACGCCGTCCAGCGCTTGCTTCAGGAAGGACGCGAAGCTCTCCGTCGCTTCGGCGGGCGTCGCCGCCGGCTTGGCGGGCGCGGCCGCCGCCATGGATGCGGCCGGAGAGACGGCGGACAACAAATGATTCTGAATCATGTTTGAACCCTCCTAAGAGTGGGTAATCCCTCTATGCGGCTTAGCCTCTGCCGATCTCCAGCGACTTGGCGAACATCGCCTTGCTCGCGTTCAGGGCGGTGACGTTCGCTTCGTACGAGCGGGTCGCCGAGATCATGTCGACCATCTCCTTGAGGATGTCGACGTTCGGCATGCGGACCATTCCGTCGGCATCGGCGTCGGGGTGCGTAGGATTATAGACCTGCTTGAAGGGCGTGGAATCTTCCCGGATCTCCGTCACCTGTACGCCTTGGGAGCCCGCGGCGTTCAGCTTGCCGTCCAGGATGTCGGAGAAGCTGGCCTTCATCGGCTCCACGACGACCATCTTGCGGCGATAAGGAACGAATTCCCCGTTGACGTAGCCGGCGCGGGTCGTCTCGGCGTTGGCGATATTGGAGGAGATCACGTCCATCCTCAGACGCTGCGCGGTCAGTGCCGATGCGCTGATGTCGATTCCGCCTAGTCTCATTCAGAAGCCTCCTGTTCGTTTACGCTCGGTTACTGGCCTTTGATGCCGATTCGCAGCATCTTGATCTCGTGGTTGATCTGCTGGGCGTACAGATTGTACCGGAGCTGGTTCTCCGCGAGAAGCGCCATCTCCTTGTCGATGTCGACGTTGTTGCGGCTATTGTTGATTCGCGTGCTCTCTTCCGTTACGATGCGGGCGGAGGGCACCGGGGAGGACGTTCCTCCTACGGGAATATGTCTATCGTCCGTGCGGATTCCGGCGAAGCCGGGCGAAGGTCCCGCGTCCGAACTCATGGCTTGGGCGAGCAGATCCTCGAAGACGACGTCCGAACGCTTGAAGTTCGGGGTGTCCACGTTGGCCACGTTGTTGGCCAGCACCTGCTGCCGCAGCGAAGCGGCCTTAATCGCCCCTTCCAGCCTCTGGAACGAAGCTCCGCTTAACAAATCCATTATGTACCGCCTCTCCTTTGCGCGTAGAAATGTTGGACAATCGTCACAAAGACATTAGTTCAACGGCGTTTCCGCATTTTCCTGCCTCGTTCGACATTTCTTTCTTAAATCTTCCTATAATCGTCGATTTATGGCGACATTAAAAATTTCTAAGAACTATCATCCATTACCGAGCCGAAAACGACAATAAGAAAAAAGACCTATTCTTGTGAACAGAACAGGACTTTTTATTTTCCATTCCTATGGAAAAAGACTCAGTATTTCCTCGATTCCAGTTCTTGCAGAAGCTGGTCGTTCAGGATGCGAATGTAGGTGCCCTTCATGCCGAGGGAGCGGGTATCGATGACCCCGGCGCTCTCCAGCTTGCGCAAGGCGTTCACGATAACCGACCTTGTGATGCCGGCCCGGTCCGCAATCTTGGAAGCGACGAGAAGCCCTTCCCTTCCTTCCAGCTCCTCGAAAATATGATCGACGGCTTCCAGCTCGCTGAAGGACAAAGAATTGACCGCGATGGTCACGACGGCCTTGCTGCGCGCTTCGACCTCCCGCTCTTCCGCCCGCTCCCGCAGAATCTCCATGCCGATGATCGTCGAACCGTACTCCGCCAAGATCAGATCGTCGTCTCCGAAAATTTGATTTTCTCTGGCCAGGACTATAGTCCCTAGACGATCTCCTCCTCCGATAATCGGCACGATCGTGACGGTCTGGTCCGCGAACGCGGCTTCCACCGGGGAGAGAACCTCCCCCGGTTCCACGTTGGAAGCGGTCTGCGCGATTCCGAGCAGGTGCTCGTTCGTCTCCGGCGGGAACCTCAGTTCGTCCGCCGGGTTCTGCCGAAGCCACGCCTCCGGGAAATGCGGGGAAGGGGCGGCCCCCAGGATTTTGCCCCTGCGGCTGACGACGAATACCCCGCCCATCAGCGTCTCGCGCAGCGCCTCCGCCATCTCCCGGAAGTTGAGCGGCTTGCCGGCCGCCGATTGCAACAGCGCGTTCAATGATCTGACTTTCTCCAACAACGTCATGGTTCCGTTTCCTCCATCTTAGCGACAAGCCGTGAAGCTATAAGATATATTGACTCAAGTCTCGGTTGCTTGCAATGGTTGACAATTTGTCCTTCACGTATTCGGGGGTGATGGACATCCGTTCGATCTGCAGCTCGGGCGCTTCGAAGCTCAAATCCTCGAGCAGCTTCTCCAGCAGCGTATGCAGGCGCCGCGCCCCGATGTTCTCCGTGTTGCGGTTCACTTCCTGGGCCATTCTCGCCAGCTCGGCGATCGCCTCGTCCGTGAATTCGATCTCGATTCCCTCCGTCTGCAGGAGCGCCGCGTATTGCTTCGTCAGCGCGTTCTGGGGTTCGGTCAGGATGCGCACGAAGTCCTCGTCGGTCAAGCTGGACAGCTCGACGCGGATCGGGAAGCGGCCCTGCAGCTCGGGAATGAGATCGGAGGGCTTGGCGACGTGGAAGGCGCCGGCCGCGATAAATAGGACGTAATCCGTCTTGACAGGTCCGTATTTGGTCACGACTGTCGAGCCTTCGACGATAGGCAAAATGTCGCGTTGCACGCCTTCCCGGGAGACGTCGGGACCTTGGCCCCGTCCGTTGGACGCGATCTTGTCGATCTCGTCGATAAAGATGATGCCGGATTGCTCGGCCCGCCGGACGGATTCCGCGATGACGTCGTCCATGTCGATCAGCTTGCCCGCTTCCTCGACGGTCAGCACCTTGCGCGCTTCCTTGACCGACAGCTTCCGCTTCTTCCGCTTCTTGGGCATGAACTGGCTGAGCATCTCCTGCATGTTCTGCCCCATCTGGTCCTGCCCGGGACCGGCGAACAGATCCATCATGGAAGGCGCCTGGTCCTCCACCTCGATCTCGACGGTCTCGTTCTCGAGGCCGCCCGCGGCCAGCTTCGCCTTGACGTCGGCGCGCCGGGACGCCAGCGACGGGTCGACGGGCTCCGGCTCCTCGGCCTGGTTCTGTCCGCCGCCGAACAGCATCTCGAGCGGATTGCGCTGGCTCTTCGGCTTGGCGGGCGAAGGCACGAGGAGCGCAGCCAGCCGTTCGTTCGCGGCTTGCTCGGCCTTGTCCTTGACCTTCTCCATCCGCTCTTCCTTCACCATCCGGATCGCCGTCTCGACGAGGTCCCGAACCATCGATTCCACGTCGCGGCCGACGTAGCCGACTTCGGTGAACTTGGTCGCCTCCACCTTGACGAACGGGGCGTGGACGAGCTTGGCGAGGCGTCTGGCGATCTCCGTCTTGCCGACGCCGGTCGGCCCGATCATGAGAATGTTCTTCGGCACGATCTCGTCCCTCACCGTCTCCGGCAGACGTCCCCGCCGGTACCGGTTGCGCAGGGCGACGGCGACCGAGCGCTTGGCCTGCTTCTGTCCGACGATGTATTTGTCCAGCTCCGCCACGATCTGGCGGGGCGTCAGTTGATCGTTCATGGCGTTCCCTCCGCTTCCCCTGTTTAAATCTCTTCCACGACCAGGTTGCTGTTCGTATAGACGCAGATCTCCGAGGCGATCTGCAGCGCGTTCCTCGCGATGTCCTTCGCCTCCAGGGCGGGGGCGTGGCGGAGCAGCGCCCGGGCCGCCGCCAGGGCGAAGCTGCCGCCCGAGCCGATGGCGAGCACGCCGTCGTCCGGCTCGATCACTTCGCCGTTGCCGGAGAGCAGCAGCATGCCGGTCGCGTCGACGACGATCATCATCGCCTCCAGCCGGCGCAGGACGCGATCGGAGCGCCAATCCTTGGCCAGCTCCACCGCGGCCCGCTGCAGGTTGCCGTGATGCTCCTCGAGCTTCCCTTCGAACTTCTCGAACAGCGTGATCGCGTCGGCGACCGAGCCGGCGAACCCGGCGAGCACCTGGCCCCGGTACAGCCGGCGGACCTTCTTGGCCGTGTTCTTCATCACCATGCTGTTGCCGAAGGTGACCTGGCCGTCCCCGGCGATCGCGCCTTTGCCGTTGTGGCGGACGGCGCAGATCGTCGTGGCGTGAAAACTCATCTCCATCTCCCTCAACCTCCTAAAATATTCCGGCTGCGGCAAAAGCGCGAAGCAGCGGGCGCTGATTCCGGCTGCCGCTGCTTCAATGTGTCGGAATGTCGGTCCGGTCCGCCGTCTCGGACCGGAATCGTTCGATCGCCTCCAGCGCCCGCGCGGCGATCTTGTCGTTCTTCTCCTTCTTGCTGCGCACCCGGTGGTCCAGCGGAGGGAACAGGCCGAAGTTCGCGTTCATCGGTTGAAAATGGCGGAAATCGGCGGTCGTAATATAGTCGGCCATGCTTCCGAGCGTCGTATGCGGCGGCAGGACGAGCGGCTCCAGCCCTCTGGCGAGCCGGCCCGCGTTGAAGCCCGCGATCAGGCCGGAGGCGGCCGATTCGACGTAGCCTTCGACGCCGGTCATCTGCCCCGCGAAGAAGAGCGTGTCCCTGCCGCGGAACTGGTAGGTCGGCCGCAGCAGCCTCGGGGAATTGATGAACGTGTTGCGATGCATGACCCCGTAGCGGACGAATTCCGCGTTCTCGAGGCCGGGGATCAGCGAGAACACCCGCTTCTGCTCGCCCCACTTCAGATGCGTCTGGAAGCCGACCAGGTTGTACAGCGTGCCCGCCGCGTTGTCCTGGCGCAGCTGGATGACCGCGTACGGCTGCTTGCCCGTGCGGGGATCGACGAGCCCGACCGGCTTGAGCGGGCCGAACAGCATCGTCTGCTTGCCCCGCCCGGCCATGACTTCGATCGGCATGCAGCCTTCGAACACCATGTTCTTCTCGAAGTCCTTCACGTCGGCCGTCTCGGCCGTCGTCAGCGCCTCGTAGAACGCTTCGAACTCCTCCTCGGTCATCGGGCAGTTCAGGTAAGCGGCCTCGCCTTTGTCGTATCGGGAGGCGAGGAACACCTTCTCCATGTCGATGGAGTCCTTCTCGACGATCGGGGCGGCCGCGTCGAAGAAGTAGAAGTACTCTTCTCCGAGCAGCTCGCGGATCCGCTCCGACAGCTCCGGCGACGTGAGCGGCCCCGTCGCGACGACGACGATCCCGTCCTCGGGGATGTCCGTCAGCTCTTCGTTCACGACGGTGACGAGCGGATGCTCGCGCAGGCGGCGGGTCACCTCGCCGGAGAAGCCTTCGCGGTCGACGGCGAGCGCGCCGCCGGCCGGCACGGCGTTGTTGTCGGCGGAGGAGAGGATAAGCGAGCCGAACCGGCGCATCTCCTCCTTCAGCACGCCGACGGCGTTGGTCAGGCCGTTCGCCCGCAGGCTGTTGCTGCAGACGAGCTCGGCGAAGCGGTCGGTATGATGCGCGGGCGTGCGTCGCGCGGGGCGCATCTCGTATAGAGTGACGGGGACGCCTTGGGAAGCGATCTGCCAAGCGGCTTCGCTTCCCGCGAGACCGGCGCCGACGACCGTCACGGGTCGGTAAGCGTTCAAGGGTTCGTACCTCCTGCGGCAATGGAATATCGGGGTTGGGAGAAGATCGCGTCCCCGGACGGGACGCTTCCGGGTTGACTGCAGCCTCGAGACCGGCCGGCAAGCTGGGCGCCTGTCGGGCGCCGCCCGGTCAGTCGGCCGCTTCTTCCGGCTCGGCCGCGTTCTCGCTGTGGCCGCACTGGGTGCAGTTCCACGTGACGCCGGCCTTCCCGCGCTTCTCGACCATCATGCCGCCGCAATCGGGGCAAGGCTTCGGCACGGGTTTGTCCCAGGAGACGTAATCGCACTCCGGATACCGGTCGCAGCCGTAGAACATGCGGCCCTTCTTGCTCCGTCTCTCGACGACATGGCCTTTGCCGCACTTCGGGCACTCGACCCCCGTCGCCTTAACGATCGGCTTCGTGTTCCGGCACTCCGGGAAGCCGGAGCAGGCGAGGAACTTGCCGAAGCGTCCCATCTTGTAGACCATCGGGCTTCCGCACTTCTCGCAGATCTCGTCCGACGGCTCGTCTTTGATCTCGATCTCCTTCATCTCGTCTTCGGCGACCTCGAGCCGCTTCTTGAACGACTCGTAGAACTCGCCGATGACGTCGACCCAGTTCTCCTTGCCTTCCTCGACGTGGTCGAGATCGTCTTCCATGTTCGCGGTGAACTCGGCGTTCACGATCTCCGGGAAGAACTCCTCCATCAATTGGCTGACAAGCTCCCCGAGCTCGGTAGGGAAGAACTTCTTGTCCTCGATGGCGACGTAATTCCGCTTCTGGATCGTCTCCAGCGTCGGGGCGTACGTGCTCGGGCGGCCGATGCCGAGCTCCTCCAGCGTCCGGACGAGCCTCGCTTCGGTATAGCGGGGAGGCGGCTGCGTGAAGTGCTGCTTCGGATCGATCGCGTTCGTCTCGACCTTGTCGCCCGTCGCCAGCGGCGGGAGCAGCCGGTCTTCCTCCGTCGTCCCGTCGTCGTTGCCTTCCACGTACACCTTCATGAAGCCGGCGAACTTGAGCTTGGAGCCGTTCGCCCGGAACGTGACGGGACCGTTCAGAAGATCGACCGTCATCGTATCCAGGACGGCCGACGCCATCTGGCTCGCCACGAACCGCTCCCAGACGAGCTTGTAGAGCCGGTGCTGGTCCCTCGTCAGATAAGGCTTCACTTCGTCCGGATCGCGGAGAACGGACGTCGGGCGGATCGCCTCGTGCGCGTCCTGGGCGTTCGCGTTCTTCTTGAGGTAGACGCGGGGAGTCTCGGGATAGAACTTCGCGCCGTACTTGTTCACGATATACTCTCGCGCTTCTTCCTGCGCGACCGGAGAGATGCGCGTCGAGTCCGTTCTCATATAGGTGATCAGACCGACGGTGCCTTCCTTGCCGAGATCGACGCCCTCATAGAGCTGCTGGGCGATCTGCATCGTCTTCGCGGCCCGGAAGTTCAGCTTGCGCGCGGCTTCCTGCTGAAGCGAGCTCGTGATGAACGGAGGCGAAGGGTTGCGCTGACGCTCCTTCTCCTTGACTTCGCCGACCGAGAACGGCTTGCCCTCGATCAGCGCGAGCACTTCCTTCACGTCCGCTTCGCTGTGAAGCTCCTTCTTGTCGTCGCCGAGGGAGTGGAACTTCGCCTCGAACGGAGCTCCTTCTCTCAACAAATGCGCGGTGATGCTCCAATATTCTTCCGGCACGAACGACTTGATCTCGTTCTCCCGGTCGATGATCAGCTTGACGGCGACCGATTGGACCCGGCCGGCGCTGAGGCCTTTCTTCACCTTCTTCCACAGAAGGGGGCTGATCTTGTAGCCGACGAGCCGATCCAGCACCCGGCGGGCCTGCTGGGCGTTCACGAGATCCATATTGATCGGGCGGGGCGCCTTGAAGGCGTCCTTGACCGCCTGCTTCGTAATTTCGTTGAAGACGACGCGGCACGCGTCCTTCTCGTCCAGGTCCAGGTAATGCGCAAGATGCCACGCGATCGCTTCTCCCTCGCGATCGGGGTCGGCCGCGAGATAGACTTTTTTGACTTTCTTGCTGGCTTCCTTCAAATCCTTAAGCACGTTGCCCTTGCCGCGGATCGTGATGTATTTGGGTTCGAAATCGTTCTGGATCTCCACGCCCATCTGGCTCTTGGGCAAGTCCCGAATGTGGCCCATGGACGCTTTGACGATAAATTTGCTTCCCAGATATTTGCCAATGGTCTTCGCCTTGGCCGGCGACTCTACGATAACGAGCGAATCCGCCACGTCCATTCCTCCTCTCCAACGGTCGACGAGCCCTTCGACCGGGCCGCCTTCATTCCAATACGGCCGGTCAAAGGACAGTATATACAGAACCGGGTTGCTGGTGATTTTTGCGCTTTTATCTGTAAAGATAACAGAACCGAGTGTAAAAGTCCAAAAGTCGCGTCGGAGGAGGCCGGCGAAGGGGGCCGGCGAGCGGCCGCAAGACGCGCCGAAAACGCCCGCTCCCCTTGCCGTTCGGGCGTTCTCAGCCTGAGCCGGACGAGGATCCGCCGCTCACAGAAGAGCGTACAGCGCTCCCGGCCGCTGGACGACGATTCTCTTCATCTGAAGGGCGAGCAGCGCCGCGTGCAGCGCGCCGTCCTCGAGCGCCCGCTCTTCCGCGAGCTCGTCGACGGTGCGCGGCCGGTCCAGGAGCAGCTCGTAGACCGTCCGCTCGGCCGGGCTCATCTCGAGGCGCTTCGCCGCCGCCTGGCCGAAGCCCGCGGACGGCGGTTCGGAGACTCTGGGGAACAGGTAGGGATATTCCTTCTTGATGTCGCTGACGTCCATGACCGGCTTCGCCCCTTCGCGGAACAGCCGGAGCGCTCCCGCGCTGCGGGGGGACGTGATCGGCCCGGGCACGACGAACACGTCCCGGTTCATCTTGAGCGCGTGTTCCGCCGTGATGATCGCCCCGCTGCGCTCCGCGGCCTCCACGACGACGGTGCCGAGCGACAGGCCGGCGATGATCCGGTTGCGCAGAGGGAACTGCCCGGGATGCAGCGGCGTGCCGAGCGGGGTCTCGGAGAGAACGAGACCCTCTCGGGCGATGTCCCGGTAGAGAGCCCTGTTCTCGTACGGGTAAGGCGAATCCGCGGGCGAGGCGAGCACGGCGACGGTGCCCGCGGGCTTATGCAGCGCGCCGGCGTGGGCGGCGGCGTCGATGCCCTTGGCCAGGCCGCTGACGACGGTCAGGCCGCCCGAGGCGCACTCGGCGGCGAGATCCTCGGCGACGCGCCGGCCGTAAGCCGTGGCCATCCGGGTTCCGACGATGGCTACGGACGGCTGATCGGCCAGCTCCAATCGGCCGATGTAATAGAGCGCCCAAGGCGGCTGCTCGATCTCCAGCAGCAGCCTCGGGTACCCGGGATCGAGCGGGGTCACGACCGAGACGCCCTTGCGGGCCCGCCTTCGCCTCGAGGCGTCCACCGCCTCGGGACGCAGCTTCTCGACGAGCTTCGACGATTGCCGCGGATAGAGCCCGTATTCCCGCCAGTCCGCCTCTCTGCGCCTCTGCGCGCCTTGGACGCCCCCTCGGCGCACGATTCGGTCGATCGTGATCCAGCCGATCCCCTCCGTCTCGTGCATCGCCACGATCGCTTCGCTCATGCTCAGTTCCTCCGTCATCGCCCTTCTCCCTTCATTCGGTTGTGGCGCGAACCCGGCCGCGCCTAAGCCGGCCGAAACGCAAACAAGCAGCCCTCCACGCTCCCCGGACGGGGAGGGCGGAAGGCTGCTTGCCTATCCTGGCTATCTATTCGGATCTATTCGTTCCTATTATATAACGAACGATCAGCTTTTGCACTTCTCGAGCAGGCCGCGCTCTTCGAGCACGCTGACGAGAGTCGCGCCCATCTCCGACGGGGTCGGGGAGACGCGGATGCCGCATTCCTCGAGCTTCGCGATCTTCTCGGCCGCGGTGCCCTTGCCGCCGGAGATGATGGCGCCGGCATGGCCCATGCGCTTGCCCGGAGGCGCGGTGGCGCCGCCGATGAAGCCGACGACCGGCTTCTTCATGTTGGCCTTGATCCATTCGGCCGCTTCTTCTTCCGCGGTGCCGCCGATCTCGCCGATCATGATGACCGCGTACGTGTCCGGGTCTTCATTGAACAGGTGCAGGATGTCGATGAACTCGGAGCCCTTGACCGGGTCGCCGCCGATGCCGACCGCGGACGACTGGCCGATGCCGCGGGTCGTCAGCTGGTGAACCGCTTCGTACGTCAGCGTGCCGGAACGGGATACGACGCCGACATGGCCCTTCTTGTGAATGTAGCCCGGCATGATGCCGATTTTGATCTCTTCCGGCGTGATGACGCCCGGGCAGTTCGGCCCGATCAGGTGCGTCTTCTTGCCTTCCATGTACCGCTTCACCTTGACCATGTCGAGCACCGGAATGCCTTCCGTGATGCAGATGACGAGGTCGAGCTCGGCGTCTACCGCTTCCATGATGGAGTCGGCCGCGAACGGAGGAGCGACGTAGATGACGGATGCCGTCGCGCCCGTCGCCGCTACCGCTTCTTTGACCGTGTTGAAAATCGGCAGCGTGACCTTCGTGCCGTTCTCCAGGTCGAAATCGATCGTCTGGCCGCCCTTGCCCGGCGTGACGCCGCCGACCATCTGCGTGCCGTATTCCAGAGCACCTTTGGCGTGGAACGCTCCCGTAGCGCCCGTGATGCCTTGGGTGATCACCTTGGTGTTTTTATCGATCAAGATACTCATGACTTCACACTCCCCGGTTGGTTCTCCCTTGTCATTTCACGAGCGACACGATCTTCTGCGCGCCGTCGGCCATCGAGTCCGCGGCCACGATATTCAGGCCGGAACCGTTCAAGATTTCTTTGCCAAGCTTGACGTTGGTGCCTTCGAGACGGACGACGAGAGGCTTGTCGAGGCCGAGCTCGCGAGCGGCCGCGACGACGCCTTCGGCGATGATGTCGCACTTCATGATGCCGCCGAAGATGTTAACGAAGATGCCTTTGACGTTGGCGTCGCTCAAGATGATCTTGAACGCTTCGGTGACCTTCTCCTTCGTGGCGCCGCCGCCTACGTCGAGGAAGTTCGCCGGCTCGCCGCCGTAATATTTGATAATGTCCATCGTCGCCATCGCGAGGCCGGCGCCGTTGACCATGCAGCCGATGTTGCCGTCGAGCGCGATGTAGGACAGGTCGAACTTGGACGCCTGGATCTCCTTCTCGTCTTCTTCGTCCAGGTCGCGCAGCTCGACGATGTCCTTGTGGCGGAACAGCGCGTTGGAGTCGAAGTTGAGCTTCGCGTCGAGCGCGATGATATCGCCGCCGCCGGTGACGACGAGCGGGTTGATCTCGGCGATCGAGCAATCCTTGTCCACGAACGCCGCGTACAGCGACAGCATGAACTTGATCGCCTTATTGACGAGTTCGTTCGGAATGTTGATCGCGTATGCGAGACGGCGGGCTTGGAACGTCGTGAGACCGACCGCCGGGTCAACCACTTCCTTGATGATCTTCTCCGGAGAGTGGGCAGCGACTTCCTCGATCTCCGTGCCGCCTTCTTCCGAGCCCATCAGGACGACGCGGCCGGTGCCGCGGTCGACGACGAGGCCGATATAGTATTCTTTCTTGATGTCGCAGCCTTCTTCGATCAGAAGGCGCTTCACTTCCTTGCCTTCCGGACCGGTCTGGTGGGTGACGAGCACTTTGCCCAGAATCTCTTCGGCGTATTTCTTCACCTCGTCCAAGCCCTTCGCGACTTTGACCCCGCCGGCCTTGCCGCGTCCGCCCGCATGGATCTGGGCCTTGACGACGACGACGGGCGTGCCGAGTTCCTTAGCCGCGCTTACGGCTTCGTCCACGGTAAACGCGACTTTGCCGTTAGGCACGGTGACGCCGTACTGTCTCAAGACTGCCTTGCCTTGATACTCATGAATATTCATGGCCTAGCATCCTCCCGTTTTGCATGCATCTGAACCTTGCTCGGTACATGTCCATGCACCTAAACCTTTCCTATTGTAACACCTTTTTTTCGCGTCTACCTCTGTTTTTCATCAATTTTTTAGTCCCAATCGGCAATGATTTCATCTCAAGATGCGAACGAATCGCAGGGAATCGATACTAGAATTGCCCATCCCCGGGCGATTCATGCCCTTCGCTTCCCGCGGCCGTCTCTAGCGTTCTCCGACGCCTCCGCGTTGACAGGAAGCGCCGCGAGTCGTACACTGATAGCCATAGGAACTTGAAGCGCGGAAGGTAAGGAAGCACCTTTCTCCGCAAGCGCATCGACGCTTGATGAGGAGGGTGCTTTTGTCATGTTCGTGAGAATGCTCAGCGCAAGCGTGGTCGGCGTGGAAGGCCGGCTCATCGAGGTAGAGGTCGATATCTCGTCCGGACTGCCGCAGGTCTCCGTCGTCGGTCTGCCCGATCCGGCCGTCCGGGAATCGGTGGAGCGGGTGCGGACCGCCATTCAGAACGGAGGAATGAAGTTCCCTCTCGACCGGATTACGGTCAACCTCGCGCCGGCGGACATGCGCAAGGAAGGAAGCGCGTTCGACCTGGCCATCGCGGCCGGCATCCTCGGCGCCAGCGGCCAGATTCCCGCGGGGATGCTGGAAGGCTCCCTGCTGATCGGGGAACTGTCTCTCAGCGGCGAGATCAAGCCGGTGCCCGGCGTGCTGCCCATGGTGGAGCGGGCCCGGAAGGAAGGGCTCTCGCAAGCGTTCGTGCCTCGGGAGTGCGTCGCCGAGGCTTCCCTTATCGAGGGCATCCGGGTGCGGGGGATCGGCTCGCTTCGGGAGTGGATTCTCGGAGGAGGACGGCATCCCGAGCCGGAGCGTCCCTCTTCCGGGATCGAGGGGGCGGCTTGGCCCGCGGCGCGCGAAGAGGGCGGCCACGATCTGGACCTGTCCGACGTCGTCGGCCAGCATCGGGGCAAGCGCGCCTTGCTGATCGCCGCCGCGGGCATGCACAATCTACTGTATATCGGACCGCCCGGCACGGGGAAAACGATGCTCTGCCGCCGGCTGCCGACCCTGCTCCCGCCGCTGGACGACGAAGAGGCGCTGACGGTGACGAAGATTTACAGCGTCAGCGGCAAGCTCCGGAGGGAGCGGCCGGGCTTGATCCGGGAGCGGCCGTTCCGCTCCCCTCATCATACGGTGTCGGCCGCGGGGCTGATCGGGGGCGGCTCCGTCCCGAAGCCGGGCGAAGCGACGCTCGCCCACCACGGCGTGCTGTTCCTCGACGAGATGCCGGAATTCCCGCGGACGGCGCTTGAGGCGCTGCGCCAGCCGCTGGAGGACCGGCACGTGACGATCGGCCGCGCCAGAGGCGTCGTCAGCTTCCCCGCGCGCTTCATGCTGGCGGCTTCGGCCAATCCCTGTCCGTGCGGCTATTGGGGCGCCGAGACGAAGGAGCATCCCTGCACGTGCTCCGCCTTGGCCGTCGCCCGCTACCGCGCGCGCATGTCCGGACCGCTCGCCGACCGGATCGACCTGCAGGTCGAGATGCCCCGGCAGCCGATCGTCCCTTCCGCGCAGGACGGGATGACTTCCGCGCAAGCGAGGGAGCTCGTCGCCGAAGCCGGAGAGCGCCAGCGATTCCGCTATCGAAGCCTCGGCATCCGCTGGAACAGCGAGCTGTCGGGACGGAGGCTGGCGGAGCACGTGAAGCTGGCGCCCGGCGCGGAGTCGCTGCTCGCGGGCGCGTACGCGGGTCTTGGCCTCAGCTTCCGGGCCCACGACCGCATCTTGAAGATGTCGCGAACGATCGCCGATCTCGCCGGCAGCGACGCCGTGAAGGAGGAGCACGTCGCGGAAGCGGTGCAGTACCGCTGCCTGGACGCGAACGCGGCCGGCTAGCGAAGGCGTCCCGCAAGCGAACGGGCCGTTCCCGTTATCGAGCGAGCTGCCCGCCATGGAATCGGAAGACCTCCCGGTTCGCCGTTCCGGCGTTCCGGGAGGTCTATTGTCGCAATGCCCGATTCTATCGATATGTCGTTGAGAGCTGACGATCGGAGTTGCCGCCCGGGCATCCGCTTGATGGCGCCCGCCGGAACGGACGGCTGGAGTAATGAAGCGAAGCCTCCGGGACGAATGGCGGTACCGGGTCAGAACGCTCCTTCCAGGTGCCGAAGCTCGGCCACCATTCCCTCCCCGTCGAACGTGACGGCGACGACGTCGAAGCGGACGGAGCTGTCACGCGCCGACGGGCTCATCGCCAGATAAATTTGGGCGACCGCCCGCACCTGGGCCCGCTTGCGCGGCGTAATCGCCTCGACGGCCGTTCCGAAGCGCGTCGGATTGCGGCGGGACCGCACCTCGACGAACACGAGAACGCCGCCGTCGAGCGCGATCAGGTCGATCTCGCCGGAACGGCAGCGCCAGTTGCGCTCCACGATGCGATATCCCAGCGCGGTCAAATGCCGGGCCGCCTCCCGCTCCGCGGCGAGCCCCGTCGCGCGTCGTCCGTCCGCGGCCGGCTTGCGCGGCGGCCGGGGTCTTCCGTCCATCCCGGTTCCTCCTCCCGTTCCTCCTCAAGGCAGCAGATCGCTGTCGGCATCCTTCAAGCCGGCTCTCCGGTCGGCGCGGTAGACGAAGCTGAGCACCTCCGCCACGAGCCGGTACAGCTCGGGCGGAATCTCCTGCTCCAGATCCAGCTTGGCGAGCACTTCGACCAGCGAAGCGTCCTCCTGGATCGGCACTCCGTTCTCCTTGGCGCGCTTCACGATCTCTTCGGCCAGATGGCCCTGTCCCTTCGCGACGACGATCGGGGCGGAAGCCTTCTCGGGACTGTACTTGAGCGCCACCGCCTTGCGCGGCAGCGCGGTCCCGGCGGCCTCGGAGCCGGGCTCCTTCTCCTGCGGGTTCATGCGCGGTAGTCGACCCCCTTGTAGGGCTTGGCCGCGTAGGCGTCCGAAGCCAGCCGGTCGATCGGACCTCCGGAGGCGGCCGCTCCCTTATCGCCGGAAGACGGGTCCGCCGCCGAGGACGCCGGGAACGGCACCGTCTTCAACGACAGCAGCTGGTAGCCGGCCGCGCCGAGCCCCGCCGCCGCTTCGTCCCTGGCCGCCTCCACGAGCTCCGCCACCCAGGGCCGGTCGTTCAGCAGCCGAAGCGAGACGACCTTGTCCACGACGTGCACGTCCACGATCGTGTCGCCGAGATTTTTCATCTTCAGATCGAACAGCAGGCGGCAGTTGTCCGCGTCCCATTCGCCCTTCCGTCCCCGGCGCGTCTGGACGTGAATCGTCGCCGTCGTATCCCCGTCCGGCCCCTTCATCGGCACGAACAGCGTCATATGGCTCATGAGCGCCATGTTCTGCCGCTCCGGCGAGAGCAGCAGCTGCTGGCCCGTGATTTGCCCGGCCAGCCCCTGCGCCGCTTCGCGGAGGGGCGCGGGAAGGTCGTCGCTGGCCGCCAGCGTCAGCAGCGCGCTCTTCAGCGTGTCGCCCGCCCGCTCGACGTCCGCGTTCGTCCCCGCATCGCCGCCAAGCCCAGCAGAGCCGGCGGCATGACCGGCCGCGTCCCCGTGCAGGAGCAGCGTCTGGCGTTCGTGCTCGACGCCGAGCCATTGCAGGAAGCGGCCGATCCAGGCCGCGTCCGGCCGCGCCGACGCGGCGCCCGTACCGGCGGCCGCCGCGCCCGCGGAAGCCGAGCCC
>NZ_JACJVR010000103.1 GCF_014212175.1 Cohnella xylanilytica
TCCTCAAGCCACAGCTTGCGCCGTGTTTCCCAAGAAGAAGATGCCTCCTTCTTGCGTATCCGGTCTTAGCATTCGTTTCCGAATGTTATCCCGGTCTTGAGGGCAGGTTGCCTACGTGTTACTCACCCGTCCGCCGCTAACCTTCTCAGGAGCAAGCTCCCTTGAAGATCCGCTCGACTTGCATGTATTAGGCACGCCGCCAGCGTTCGTCCTGAGCCAGGATCAAACTCTCCATAAAGGTGAAACCTTATCAGAGAGCCTTGAAGGCTCAATTCATTGCTGGTATTGCACGATTACACTCGATGTTCAGTTTTCAAGGAACAAGTTCGTTGCTCTTGCTTCGTTGTCGCTGCCGTTCAGCGGCGACTTGAATAATATATCACGTTGAATAGGCGAATGCAACTGTTTTTTCGAATTTTATTTTGATTTTCTGCACATGCTTGAATCGGCGCCTCTCTTCTATAGAGGAGAAGACCGGACAGCAAGGCGCTTGCCGCCCGCTTCCGGTCTTCGTCTTACGTCGAGTAGATCGCGCATATATAAAGGTCGCGCTGCTTGTTCAGATTGATGATCTCCCCATAGACGGACACCATCGGACGGGTCGGATGGCTGCGATCGGTGAACACGATCTCGCCTACGCGATTGTCGTTCAGTTGAACAAGCATGCCGTTGTGGAACTGGGTCGTCCGGTCGATGAACGTCTGCACGTACAACGGATCCAGCTTGCCGAACGCCTCCGACTGGAGCTGCTCCAGCACGAGGTACGGCGACTCCGCCTTCCGATGGTGGCGGTCCGACGTCATCGCATGATACATATCCGCGATAGCGACGATCTTGGCATACGGATGAATCTTCTCCCCCGTCACCTTCATCGGGTATCCGCTTCCGTCGATGCGCTCATGATGCTGCAGAGCGGCCAAGGAGATCCCCTGATTAAGAGAAGCGACTCCTTCCAGCAGCCTGAAGCCGTAGACGGTGTGCTGCCTCATCTCGTGCAGTTCCTCGGCGGTAAGGCGGCTCGGCTTGCGGAAGATCGCCGAATCGATGCGGACGTTCCCGATATCGTGAAGGAGGCCGGCGAGAGCGATCGCCGTCCAGTCCTTGTCCGGGAACTTGCACCAGCGCGCGAGTTGGTACGAAGTCAGAGCGACCAGCACGCTTTTGCGAACCCAACGCTCCGTCTGTCCCCCGTCGAACGGCGGGGAGAACATAAGGACGTTGTAATCGTCGATGAGCTCCAACAGTTCCCGAAGCCCGTTGCGAATCTCGAGGATGGGGATCTTCTGCCCGGGACCGACCTGCGTGAACGCCCACTTGAGCAGCTTCTCCATGCTAAGGAACTTCTGCTGCAGAGGAAGCAGGCTGGCTTCCGCGGCGGCCGCTTCGTCGGTCGCTTCGTCCCCGCCGGATTCGGCGAGTCCGCTGCGGCGGACGTCTACGTTCGGGATAAGGAACGCCTGCAGAATCTCCAGGTCGCGAGCCGTCAGCGTCCGGCCCTCCTGCAGCAATACACTACCCATGGCCGTCTGGACGTCGGTCGCCAGACGATCGCCTGCCTGAACTTGTGAAGTGGGCAATACCGGCATGGCGTTGTTCCTCCCCGTCTATCCCATGAATAAATCGAATTCCGCTACCATAGCCGGTCGAGCCGGGCGGTCCGGAGCCAGGTTATTCGGCCTGCCCGTCCGGTTCGCCTTGACCGTTCTCTTCGTCCGTCTCGTCCGAATCCTCGCTTTTCGGCGCGCGCGCTACCGTGGCGACGAAGTCCTCTTCCTTGATGTTGATCAGCTTGACGCCCTGGGTGATCCGTCCCATCGTGTTGATGCCGGACATGCTCGTCCGGATCAGCGTACCCGAAGACGTCATGATCATCAGATCCTCGTCGTCGCGAACGACCTTCAGGCTGACGATCGGGCCGTTCTTGTCCGTCACGTTCAGCGTCTTGATGCCCTTGCCGCCGCGCGTCTGCGTGCGATACTCGGCTACCGGCGTCCGCTTGCCGTAGCCCTTCGAAGTGACGATCAGCACGTCGCGGTCCGGATCGACGACGTCCATGTCGATAACCTTGTCGTTGTCGTCGAGCTGGATGCCCTTGACGCCCGTCGCGGAACGGCCCATGGAGCGCACGTCCTTCTCGGAGAACCGGATCGACATGCCTTCGCTCGTTCCCATCACGATCTCCCGCTCCCCGTCCGTCAGCTTGACGCCGATCAGGTCGTCGTCCTCGCGCAGGGAGATGGCGATCAGGCCGACCTTGCGGATGTTCGCGTAATCGTCCAGCGGTGTCTTCTTGACGATGCCGGCGCGGGTCGCGAAGAACAAGTACTGATTCGGCTCGAACGCCTCCACCGGGATAACCGCGTTGATCGTCTCGCCCTGTTCGATCTGGATCAGGTTGATGATCGGCGTCCCCCGCGCGGTGCGGCTCAGATCCGGAATCTCGTAGGCCTTGAGCCGGAACACCCGTCCCTTGTTCGTGAAGAACAGCAGGTAGTGGTGGGTGTTGGAGATGAACAGATGCTCGATGAAGTCGTCATCCTTCGTATCCATGCCCACGACGCCCCGGCCGCCGCGCTTCTGGCTGCGGTAGGTCGACACCGGCAGGCGCTTGACGTAGCCGGTATGCGTCATCGTGATGACGACGTCGTCGCGCGGGATGAGATCTTCGTCGAGAATCTCGTTGTCGCCGATCGTAATCTCCGTGCGGCGCTCGTCGCCGAATCTCGTCTTGATCTCCTCGAGCTCTTCGTTGATGATCTGCAGGACGAGCTGCTCGTCGCCGAGAATCGCCTTGTATTCGGCGATCTTCTGGATGAGCTCGTTGTACTCCTGCTCGAGCTTCTCGCGTTCCAATCCGGTGAGCCGGCGCAGACGCATGTCGAGGATCGCTTGAGCCTGGTCGAAGCTCAGGCCGAACCGTTCCATCAAGCCGTTGCGGGCTTCCTCGTCGGATTGCGACGCGCGGATCAGCGCGATCACTTCGTCCAGATGGTCGAGCGCGATGCGCAACCCTTGCAGGATGTGGGCTCTCGCTTCCGCCTTCTTCAGGTCGTATTCCGTCCGGCGGCGAATGACCTCGATCTGGTGCTGAAGGTAGTAGAACAGCACTTCCTTCAGGTTCAGAACCTTCGGCTCCTTGTTGACGATGGCCAGCATATTGATGCCGAACGTCGACTGCATCGCCGTCTGCTTGTACAGGTTATTGAGCACGACGTTCGGGTTCACGTCCCGGCGCAGCTCGATGACGATGCGCATGCCGTTGCGGTCCGATTCGTCCCGCAGGTCGGTGATGCCGTCGATCTTCTTCTCCCGCACGAGCTCGGCGATCTTCTCGACGAGACGGGCCTTGATGACCTGGTACGGCAGCTCGTGCACGATGATGCGGGCCTTGTTGCCCGTCTCTTCGATCTCGGCCCGCGCGCGCATCGTCACCGATCCGCGGCCGGTCGTATAGGCTTGGCGGATTCCTTCGCGGCCGAGCACGTAGCCGGCCGTCGGGAAGTCCGGACCCTTGATATATTCCATCAGATCGATCGGCGTCAGATCCGGATCCCGGATCAGCGCTTGGACGCCTTCGATGACTTCGGTCAAGTTGTGCGGAGGAATGTTGGTCGCCATCCCGACCGCGATCCCGGTCGTGCCGTTCACGAGCAGGTTCGGGAACCGCGAAGGCAGAACCTCCGGCTCCTGCTCCTCCCCGTCGTAGTTCGGGATGAAGTTGACCGTCTCCTTGTTGATATCGCGGAGCAGCTCCATCGCGATCTTGGACAGCCGGGCCTCCGTATAACGCATGGCCGCCGCGAAGTCGCCGTCGACGGAACCGAAGTTCCCTTGGCCTTCGACGAGCATGTAGCGCATCGAGAAGTCCTGGGCCATCCGCACCATCGCCTCGTAGATGGAGGAGTCGCCGTGCGGGTGGTACTTACCCATGACTTCGCCGACGATCCTCGCCGACTTCTTAAACGGCTTGTCCGGCGCCATTCCGAGCTCCGACATCCCGTACAGAATACGACGGTGAACCGGCTTCATGCCATCCCTGACGTCCGGCAAAGCGCGGCTGACGATCGTGCTCATCGCGTAACTCATAAACGATTCCCGCATCTCGACGCCGATATCCTGGTCGCGAATGTGGGAGCGTTGCTCTTCCGACATGAAGATCCTCCTTCATCGTTGCAAAGCGGATTCGAAGCCGTCCGATGCCGGTCCGATCCGCTTCCTAATCTTGCGCGCCCGCTCACACCGCGGGAAGGCAACCGTCATACCCTAATTAGGATGAATAATTCCATTATAGCATAATGTTGAGGGGAAAGGGGGGCGAGCCCCGATGACGATCCAGCGCGTTCGCAGCAAAGCGGCGAAGACGGAAGCGCTGCTGGCCAATCCCGACCTGGCCGTCCATATCCCCGATACGAGGCCGATGAACCGCGCTTCGGTCCGGGATATGCTGAACCGGTACGGCATGATCTACGTGAAGCCCGTGAACGGCACGTTCGGGAAGGGCGTCATCCGCTTGGAATGGCGAACGGGGGAACCGATCCCTTACCGATTCCAGTGCGGTCTCCGCCAATACCGGTTCCAGTCGTACGAATCCATGTATAACAAACTGCTGACCGTCAAAAGAAAAAGGAATTACCTGTCGCAGCAAGGAATCGAGCTCCTGAAGCACGACGACAGGCGCTTCGACTTCCGCGTCATGGTGCAGAAGAATCCCGAGTCGGCCTGGGAGACGACCGGCATCATCGGAAGATTGGCCTACCCGGGCAAGATCGTCACGAACTATCACAGCGGGGGAACGCCGATG
Source organism: Cohnella xylanilytica (assembly GCF_014212175.1). GTDB lineage: Bacteria > Bacillota > Bacilli > Paenibacillales > Paenibacillaceae > Cohnella > Cohnella xylanilytica. The sequence goes on from NZ_JACJVR010000103.1 coordinate 4,802, forward strand.
CCGCTGGGCGCCCTTCTGGCCGAACACCTGCCGGAGTCCATCCGACTGGACGAGTACCAAGAGGTTCTCGACATCCTGGGCGTGGAAGTCGCCCGAACGCTCGAACGGAGGTTCCCGAGAATCCGGGAGATCGGCGTGGACGTAGCCATCGACGCCGATCTGAAGCCCTGGATTCTCGAGGTGAACACGAAGCCGGACCCCTTCTTGTTCCGCAAGCTCAAAGATCCCGCCGTCTTCCGCCGGATCTATTCTTACGCCGTCGCGTACGGCCGCTTCCCTTCCCGCAGAAGGGCGCGGAAGCGGCAGCGAGGAAGCCGGAAGAAGCCGAGCCAATAAACAGCCACCCGCCGTTCCCGCAACGCGCGGATCGCAGTTCGGCCCGTCGGGGGCCGACTCTCTCCATGCGTTGCCTCGGCGGGTGGCAAAGGCTCTTGTGCCGGCGGCGTTCGCGCTCGGTCTAGACGTCCAGATCCTTGACGGACCTGGCGTATTGGTGAATGAAGTCGCGCCGCGGCTCGACGTTGTCGCCCATCAGCGTGTCGAACAACAGGTCGGCCTTCATTCCGTCTTCGATTCTCACCTGGAGCATCGTCCGGCTCTCCGGGTCCATGGTCGTCTCCCACAGCTGCTCCGCGTTCATCTCGCCCAGACCTTTGTACCGCGCCACGTTGATCTTGGCGCCTTCGCCGAACTCGGCGATGATGGCGTCGCGTTCCGCTTCGTTCATCGCGTAGCGGATCACCTTGCCCCGCTCGACCTTGTACAGCGGCGGCTGCGCGATGTAGACGTAGCCCGCTTCGATCAGCTTCCGCATGTAGCGGTAGAAGAAGGTGAGCAGCAGGGTCCGGATGTGGGCCCCGTCGACGTCGGCGTCGGTCATGATGACGATCTTGTGGTAGCGCGCCTTGGACAGGTCGAAGTCGTCCCCGATGCCCGTGCCGAGCGCCGTGATGATCGCCCGGATCTCCATGTTGGACAGAATGCGGTCCAGGCGCGCCTTCTCGACGTTCAGAATCTTGCCCCGCAGCGGCAGGATCGCCTGGAAGTGGCGATCGCGGCCCGACTTGGCCGAGCCGCCCGCGGAGTCCCCTTCGACGATGAACAGTTCGCTGATCGACGCGTCCTTGGACGAGCAATCGGCGAGCTTGCCGGGGAGGGAGCTCACTTCGAGGGCGCTCTTGCGGCGGGTCAGCTCGCGAGCCTTCCGCGCCGCTTCGCGCGCGCGGGAAGCCTGCAGCGACTTCTCCACGACCTTGCGGGCGACGGACGGGTTCTCGTTCATGAATTCGAGCAGCTTCTCCGCCAGCAGCGATTCCACGATGCCGCGGACCTCGCTGTTGCCGAGCTTCGTCTTCGTCTGGCCTTCGAACTGCGGCTCCGGAATCTTGACGGAGATGATCGCCGTCAAGCCTTCGCGCACGTCGTCGCCGGTCAGGTTCGACTCGCTCTCCTTCACGAGCCCCGCCTTCCGCGCGTAGTCGTTGATGATCCGCGTCAAGGCGCTCTTGAAGCCGGATTCGTGCGTGCCGCCTTCATGCGTATTGATATTGTTCGCGAAGGAGTAGATGTTCTCCGTATATCCGTCGTTGTACTGCATCGCGATCTCGCACTGGATGTAATCCTTGGTTCCCTCGACGTAGATCGGCAATTCGTGCAGCGGCTCGCGCGTCTTGTTCAGGAACTGGACGAACTCGATGATGCCGCCGTCGTATTTGAAAGTCTCGCTCATGCCCGTTCTCTCGTCGGTGAGCGAGATCTGTATGCCTTTGTTCAGAAAAGCGAGCTCCCGAATCCGCCCGGCCAGCGTATCGTAGTCGTACTCCGTCGTCTCCGTGAAGATCTCGGGGTCCGGCTTGAACCGCGTCTCGGTGCCGGTCTCCTCGGTGTCGCCGATAATCTTCAAGTCGTATTGCGGCACGCCGCGGCGATATTCCTGCATGTGAATATGGCCTTCGCGCTTGACCTTGACGACGACCATCTCCGACAAGGCGTTCACGACCGAGATGCCGACGCCGTGAAGACCGCCGGATACCTTGTACCCTTCGCCGCCGAACTTGCCGCCGGCGTGAAGGACGGTCATGACGACCTCTAGCGTCGAGCGCTTCATCTTCGGATGCTCGCCGACCGGGATGCCCCGCCCGTTGTCGATGACGGTGATGCTGTTGTCTTCGTGAATGATGACTTGGATCTGCGTGCAATATCCCGCCAAGGCTTCGTCGATACTGTTGTCGACGACTTCCCACACGAGATGGTGAAGCCCCTTGCCGCTCGTCGAGCCGATGTACATGCCGGGGCGCTTGCGAACCGCTTCCAAACCTTCCAATACCTGTATCTGACTCTCGTCGTAAGTTTGCTGTTGCGAATTCAAGGACAAACCCTCCACCGCCTTCTTTGCGTTGACGCGCTGCTATTCACGGGGCCGGCTTGGCAGCTAGATGCCCATGAGCCGCGCCCTTCCGCTATAGATCGACAAGATGATGTGCCCTTTTCTTTAACGTGGATGAGGAAATGGGCGAATAATAGACGCGTTCATCCGTGACGACAATCGACTTCGCGTCTTCCTCCCCGATCGTCTCCACTTCGCGGTTCTTGCGCGCCTGCGCCACGAACTGCCGCGACAGCTTGGAAGACTGCTCGATCGAGATATCGAAGATGGCGACGACCTGCGACGTGCGGATGATCTTCTCTCCGCCGAGATGAATGTACATGGCGAGCCTCCTCCAGCTCCTGGTTCAAGGCAACACTTCCCCGTGCCTCACGTGGTACACGGCCGCATCCTTCAGCCGGCTCATGTTCACGCTCTCGAGCCCGGTCGTCGTGATGAACGTCTGCACCCGGCTCTGGAACGTCTCGATGAGCTGCGTCTGCCTCATCTGGTCCAGCTCGGACAGGACGTCGTCCAAGAGCAGCAGAGGATATTCCCCGATCTCCTCCCGCATGAGCTCGAGCTCGGCGAGCTTGAGCGACAGCGCGGTCGTGCGCTGCTGTCCTTGAGATCCGAACGATTGGACGTCCTTCCCGTTGATGAAGAAGGCCAGATCGTCCCTGTGGGGACCGACTAGCGTCGTCCCCCGGCGGAATTCCTGCTCTCTTCCTTGTGTTAACTTTAACATAAATTGATCGAATAAAGAAGATTGATCTTGGGAATGGCTCCCAAGATCCCCCCCGAACGAAGGGCGGTACTCCACGGTCAATCGTTCGGCTCCATTCGTGATGCCCTCATGGATTTTCTCGGCCCAACTTTGCAGCTTTACGATAAAGTTTTGCCTTTTCTGCATCATTTTAACACCTGAGCTGACCAGCTGTTCGTTCCAGACGTCGAGCATCTCCTGCGAAGCGTGCCGGGGATCCGTCGCCTTCAGGTAGTTGTTCCTCTGCTGCATGATCCGTTGGTACTGCTGGGAATCGTACAAATAGCCGGGGTGCACCTGGCCGATCTCCATGTCCATGAACCGGCGGCGCACACCCGGCGCTCCCTTGACGATATCCAGATCCTCCGGCGCGAACAGCACGACGTTGACCGTGCCGACGAAGCCGCTCAGCTTCCGCTGCTCCAATCCGTTCACCTTCGCCCGCTTGCCTTGGGGCGACAGCTGCAGCTCGAGCTCGACCGCCCCGTGCTTGCGTTCGAGCTCGGCGCGGATGCGGGCCGACGGCTGGTTCCAGCCGATCAGCTCCTTGTCCTTCGACGTGCGGTGCGACTTGGTCAAGGCCAGCACGTGAATCGCCTCGAGCAGGTTGGTCTTGCCCTGGGCGTTCGGCCCGATGAGGATGTTGACGCCGGCGCCGGTGGCGAGCTCCAGATGCTCGTAGTTGCGGTATCCGTGTAGCTCCAAGCGTTTCAACTGCATGTTCGGATTCCTTTCCCGGTATTAGCGGGTCTTCACGACGATAACCCCGAAGCCCTCCACGTCGACGGAGTCGCCGGGCACGAGCTTGCGTCCGCGCCGGTTCTCCGGCTCGCCGTTCACCGTCACCTTGCTCTCCTGGAGGAAGGCCTTGACCTCCCCGCCGGAGCCGACGACGTCGGCCAGCTTGAGCGCCTGGCCGAGCGTGATGTATTCGGTCGATATCGCAACTTCTCTCATATGGGTCACCCCCGTTCGCCTCAGTTCGTCGTCCGGTACGGAAGAATGAGATGAAGGCTGTTGTCGTGGTCCGGCTTGATGATGATCGGGCTCATCGCCCCGGTTAAGCCGATGAACAGCTTCTCGCTGTCGACGACCTTAAGCACGTCCAGCATGTATTTGGAGTTGAACGCGATGCGAAGCGGATCTCCGCGCAATTCCGACACGGACAGCTGCTCCTGCACACGGCCGAGTTCCGAGGAGCTCGAAGAGATCTCGACGCCTCCGGATTCGGTCGTGGACAGGCGAACGATGTTCGTCTTCTCCTCGCGGGACAGCAAGTAAGCGCGGTCGATCGCGTCGCTCAGCGCCTTCGTGTTCAAAATCAGTTCTGTCCGGAAGCTCGTCGGAATAATCTTGGTAGTATCCGGGAACGTCCCGTCCAGCATCCGGGTGAAGAACAGCACGTTGCCGAGCTTGAACAGCACCTGGTTGTCGGCGACGACGATGTCCACAAGCGTGTTCTGGTCGGGAATGATCTTCGACAGCTCGTTGAGCGTCTTGCCCGAGATGACGACGTTCGAGAAGCGAAGCTGCTCCGGCACGTCCGTCTGGATCTTGCAGGTGGCCAAGCGGTGACGGTCCGTCGCGACGAACTTGAATACGCCGTCCTGCAGGCTCCACAGAACGCCGGTCAGAATCGGAGTCGATTCGTTGGTGGTGACGGCGAATACCGTCTGTCGAATCATCGACTTCAGCAGGTCTCCCGGAATGGAGAACACCTGATCTTCTTCGAGGACTGGGAGAACGGGGAACTCCTCCGGATCGAGGCCGACGAGCTGGATGTCGATCGCCCCCGACGTGATCTGGGTCTGGAACCGTTCGCCGACCTCGAGATGAACTTCTTCGTTCGGCAATTTGCGAACGATCTCGACGAAGAACTTGGCGGGAAGAACGACGCTTCCGCTGCGGTGAATCGTGACGATCGTCTTGTCGGCCGTCTCGAGAGGAATGAAGCTCTGGATCGATATATCGGTGTCGCTTGCCGTCAACGTCACGCCTTGCGCGCTCGTCTCGATCTTGATGCCGCTCAAGATCGGGATCGTCGTGCGAGCCGATACCGCCTTGGCCACGTGCTGGACCGCTTCGTTCAATTCGTTGCGAGAGATCGTCAATTTCATGGGCTCACCTCGTCCATTTCGGCTTATTGTAGGAAGTCTTAATAATAGAGTCGTAGCAGTAGGCGGCGTGGATATGTGGATAAGTGCGAAAAAGCGCGAAAACGCAAGCCTATCCACATGTGCATGCTTTGTGCATAGGCTTTACGGTTTTCCACGGGGATAAGTTGCGATTGCCGTCGATTTAGGTCAGGCTTTTGATTTTCTCCGTCAGATTCTGAATGATCTTGTAGAGCTCCTGGTCCTGCTTGAGCTGCTGCGAGATCTTCTCGTGGGCGTGAATGACGGTCGTATGGTCCCGCCCGCCGAACGCTTCGCCGATCTTCGGCAGGGAATAGTCGGTCATCTCTCTCGACAGATACATCGCGATCTGACGAGGGAAGGCGACGGCCTTCGTCCGTTTGCGCGCCTTGAAGTCCTCCAGCTTGAGACCGTAGAACTCCCCGACCCTCTGCTGAATGTCCTGGATCGTGATCAGCCGGTTGCGTCCCGTAGGAAGAATATCCTTCAACGCCTCGGCCGCCAGATGGGACGATACGTCCTGGTTCGTGAGGGAGGAGTAGGCCACGATCCGGATCAGGGCGCCTTCGAGCTCGCGGATGTTCGAATCGATCATGTTGGCGATGTAGACCATCGCTTCGTTCGGAATATCGAGGTTCTCGGCCTTCGCCTTCTTGCGGAGAATCGCGATCCGCGTCTCCAGGTCCGGCGGCTGAATGTCGGTGATGAGCCCCCACTCGAACCGGGAACGCAGCCGTTCCTCGAGCGTCGGGATCTCCTTCGGCGTCCGGTCGCTGGAGATGATGATCTGTTTATGCTCCTCGTGCAGCGCGTTGAATGTATGGAAGAACTCTTCCTGCGTTCCGTCCTTGCCCGCCAGGAACTGAATATCGTCGATCAGCAGAACGTCGATATTGCGGTACTTGTTGCGGAAGCTCTCGCCGCGGTTGTCGCGAATCGCGTTGATGAACTCGTTGGTGAACTTCTCGGAAGAGATGTAGAGCACCTTCGTGTTCGGGTTGTGTTCCAAAATATAATGGCCGATCGCGTGCATCAAGTGCGTCTTGCCCAGTCCGACGCCGCCGTACAGGAACAGCGGGTTGTACGCCTTCGCGGGCGCTTCCGCCACCGCGAGGGAAGCGGCGTGCGCGAAGCGGTTGCCGGCTCCGATGACGAACGTGTCGAACGTATACTTCGGGTTGAGCATATGGGAGATGCTCTCTTCGGGCTGAACCGGCTGCGCGGCCGGAATCGGCGGCATCGGCGCCGGAGGCTCGGCCGGGCGGGCTTCCTCGATGGCGAACTTGACGTCCACCGTTCTCCCTAAATAATCGGATAGCGCAGTTGAAACCAGCTTCGTATATCGGGTCTCCAGCCATTCGGCGGCAAACGTAGTGGGAGCGGTTACAACGACCGTGTCCTCGTTCAGGAAGGAAGCTTTGGTCGCTTTGAACCAGGTATCGTAACTCGGTTTGCTCAATTTGGTTTGGATGACCGACAATACCTGCTGCCATATCTCGCTGCTGCGGCTGTCCATCTGAATAGTCACTCCTTTAACCCATCAGGCGGACCAGGGCGGCGGATTGTCGAATGACGACGGGTCGACGACAACTTATCCACATAATTCCCTGAATTCTTTATGGGGATGTCCAGAAGAAGAGGGTGTTGTTCACAAAGTTATACACAGCCTGTTAATAAAAGACGTCCGTTTGGAGGATATCCACTGAAAAAGATCGAACTAATCATAGCAGAACAACCCGCGAAATTCAACGGATTCCGGCATGTTATCCACAAATTCAATAACTTGTGGATGAATTCTGTGCACAACACTAGATATTGTTGATAAATTGTGAGACAATTCGACAAAGTTCTGGACACCCCGAAATTTCGACTCGATTTATTCACATGTGCATAATTCAGAAGCGGGGGTCGCCAGGGGCCGAACGGATCTCGTTGACTTTTGGGCGCTCCTATGGTTTAATAAGAAGACCTGAGTTTTCAAGGTTAGGGGGTATTGAGCGGTGGGTCCTACATTTAAGCCGAATGTAAGCAAGCGGAAGAAGGTTCACGGATTCCGTAGCCGTATGAGCACGAAGAACGGACGCAAAGTTCTGAAAGCTCGCCGTCAAAAGGGACGTAAAGTGCTGTCTGCTTAAGGATAAAGAGACCACGTCGGTGGTCTTTTTTCTTTATTCGCGGACGATAATAGATAAGAAGGAATAGAAGCATCGAGAGTCGGAGGAAGGTGTAAGATGCAGAGGAAGCTGCGCCTTCGGAACAGGGAGGACTTCAGCCGGATCTATCGCCAGGGGCGATCGTTCGCCAACTCGCAGTTCGTCGTCTATTGGCGGAAGCGGCCGGAGACGGAGCGGTTCCGCCTGGGCATATCCGCGAGCAGCAAGCTGGGCGGCGCCGTTGTGAGGAACCGGATGCGCCGGATGGTGAAGGAGATCGTGCGGCTGAACGCGCACAAGCTGAACGACGAGACGGATCTGATCCTGATCGTGCGCAAGCCGGCCTTGTCTCTTCCTTATATAGAGATGGAGAAAAGCGTCCTGCACGTCCTTCGCAAGGCGGGGCTGCTCAAAGGGTCTTCGCCGGCGGTCCGGACGCCCGCGAAGAAGGGTCCGGGAGGCGGCGCTCCCCGCTCGAAGAACGCGTCGCCGCGCGCTTTCCTTTGTCTTTAATATTATGGTATAGTTGTCTTGGACAAGAAGCCTGCAAGGCAAGGGATCGTTCCGCATTCGGAGCGGGAAGGTTACCTTTATTCTTACCGGGTGCTAGGCGCGACGTCTCCGCGGCGCCGGAAGGCGGCTTGGGACGTTTTTTTTGCACGACTACTATAAATCGGTTTCCTGGGGCTAGAGAGGAGTTTGTGCGTGTTGTTGCGTAACCGCAAATTTTGGGTTTTGCTCGGTCTGTTGACCACGGTTATGGTGTTCCTGTCCGGCTGTACGCCGACCACCACGAAGACGACGACGGAAGGCTTGCTCGAGCGGGGATGGTGGGACAGCAACGTCGTTTACTGGTTCTCGCTTATGCTCGACAAGTTCGCCGAATGGTTCGGCGGCAATTACGGCTTGTCGATTCTGATTCTGACGGTCATCGTCCGGACGATCATCCTGCCGCTGAGCATCAAGCAGTACAAGAATTCGAAGGCGATGCAGAAGCTGCAGCCCGAGATGATGAAGCTGAGAGAGAAGCACAAGGACGACCCCCGCAAGCAGCAGGAAGAGATGATGAAGCTCTACCAGGAGCATCAAGTCAATCCGCTGGCCGGATGTCTGCCTCTCATTATCCAGATGCCGATCTTCATCGCCTTGTACCGGGCCATTACGGTCAACGAGACGATCAGCACGCATCAATTCCTCTGGCTGGAGCTCGGCAAGCCGGACCATCTCTATATTCTTCCCGTCATCGCCGCGATTACGACGTTCGTTCAATCGTATATGATGATGACGATGCAGCCTCAGCAGCAGATGGGTCCGATGAAGGCGCTTATGTTCGTCTTCCCGGTTCTGATCTTCGTGATGGCGCTGTCGTTCCCGTCGGCTCTGCCGCTCTACTGGATTTACACCAACGTGTACACCATTATTCAGAACTATTTCATGTATGGACGTTCGCCGAAACCGCAAGGTACAGGCAAGGAGGCCATGCCCAATGAAAAAGCTGGTGGCAACCGGAAAAACAGTGGAAGAGGCAGTAAGAAACGGTCTTAATCAGCTCGGAGTCGACCGGGACCGCGTGAACGTCGCGGTCTTGGAGCAGCCCAGCAAGGGGCTGTTCGGCCTGATCGGCGCCAAGGAAGCGAAGGTGGAATTGGAGCTGCGGCCGGACGGCGTGGAAGAGGCGATCGCGTTCCTTCGCGAGGCGACCGCCGCCATGCAGCTGAAGGTGAACGTGGAGAGAGAGGACGACCACGATCAGGTGCTGATCAACCTGACCGGATCGGATCTGGGCATCTTGATCGGCCGTCGGGGCCAGACTCTCGACTCCTTGCAGTATTTGACCAATATCGTCGCCAATCGCCATTCCGACAAGCACCTGCGAATCGTGCTGGACGCGGAGCAGTTCCGGCTTCGCCGGCGCCAGACGCTCGAAGCCTTGTCGGACCGGATGGCAGGACGAGTCGTGAAGACGAGGAAGGAAGTCGTGCTGGAGCCGATGTCCTCCCAGGAGCGCAAGATCATCCACGCACGCCTGCAGTCGCACCCCCAAGTGAAGACGTATAGCCAAGGCGATGAACCGCATCGATGCATCGTCATTGCTCTTAAGTAAATCGTCGCAACCACGCAATGGCTTCCGCACGTTAGCGGAGCATTGCGTTTTTTCATATTTTCGCAAGCGAAGAAGAGGGAGCGTCCAATGACGGAAGATACGATAGCCGCGGTGGCGACCGCGCTCGGAGAAGGCAGCATCGCGGTCGTCCGGGTAAGCGGACCGGAAGCGGTCGAGCGGATCGCGCCGCTGTTCCGGTCGAAGACGGATTTGCGGGAAGCGAAGACGCATACGGTGAATTATGGGTGGATCGTCGATCCCGCCGATGGCGCGGTCGTCGACGAAGTTCTGGTTACGGTGATGAAGGGCCCAAGGTCGTTCACCGCGGAGGACGTCGTCGAGATCAGCACGCATGGCGGGATCGTGGCCGTTCAGTCGGTGCTGGAGCTTGTTCTTCGCAGCGGCGTGAGGATGGCGGAGCCGGGCGAGTTCACGAAGCGGGCGTTCCTGAACGGACGGATCGACCTGGCGCAGGCGGAGGCGGTCATCGACCTGATCCGCTCGAAGTCGAACCGGGCGTTCCAGGTGGCGAGAAGGCAGTCCGAAGGAGCGCTGTCGAAGAAGATCGTGCCGCTGCGCCGGCAGCTGATCGAGCTGCTCGCGCACGTCGAGGTGAATATCGACTATCCGGAGCACGATGTGGCGGAGATGACCGCTTCGGCGATTACCGAGACGTGCGGGAAGGTGTTGGAAGCCGTTCGCGGGCTCCTAAAAACGGCCGCGGAAGGCAAAATATTGAGGGAAGGCATCGTGACGGCGATCGTCGGCCGGCCGAATGCCGGCAAGTCTTCGCTGCTGAACGCGCTGGCTCAGGACAACAAGGCGATCGTCACCGACATTCCGGGAACGACCCGGGATATCGTCGAGGAATCGGTCTCGCTCTCCGGCATTCCGCTTAGGCTGCTGGATACGGCGGGAATTCGGGAGACGAGCGACGTCGTGGAGCGGATCGGCGTCGAACGTTCGCGGGGAGCCTTGAACGAGGCGGACTTGATTCTGCTCGTGCTGAACCACAACGAGCCGCTGCACGAGGACGAGCGGCGGCTGCTCGAGGAACTCGAGGGACGGCCCGTCATCGTCGTCGTGAACAAGATCGACCTGCCCGGTCGATTGGAGCTGGACGAAGTGCGAAGCCGATTCGAAGCGGAGAGGATCGTCGAGATCTCCGCGAAGGAGGGGACGGGCATCGAGGCGCTCGAGCGAGCCGTCTCGAAGCTGTTCTTCGGCGGAAGCATCGAGAGCGAGGATCTGACGTATGTCAGCAACGCTCGCCATATTTCGCTTCTGCACGGGGCGGCGAAGTCGCTTCAGGATGCGATGGGCGCGGCGGAAGAGGGCATTCCGATCGACCTCATTCAGATCGACATCGCCGCGGCGTGGGAGCAGCTCGGCGAGATCGTCGGCGACTCCGTCGGGGAGTCGCTGCTGGATCAGATTTTCTCCCAATTCTGCTTGGGCAAGTAAAGGGACGGATCTTCGTCAGTCCTACTATATAAAGGAGGTATTACGCGTTATGAGTTATCATGCAGGCGATTATGACGTGATCGTGATCGGCGCCGGCCACGCGGGCTGCGAAGCGGCGCTGGCCGCCGCACGTATGGGCTGCGAGACGCTGCTGCTCACGATCAATCTCGATATGGTGGCGTTCATGCCGTGCAACCCGTCCGTCGGCGGACCGGCGAAGGGCCACGTCGTGCGCGAGATCGACGCCTTGGGCGGAGAGATGGGACGCAACATCGACAAGACGTTCATCCAGATGAGAATGCTGAATACGGGCAAAGGGCCGGCCGTCCATGCGCTGCGCGCCCAAGCGGATAAGTTCCTGTACCAGCATACGATGAAGGAGACGATCGAGAAGCAGGAGAGGCTCACCCTTCGCCAAGGGATGGCCGAGGAGCTGATCGTCGAAGACGGCGCCTGCCGCGGCGTCATCACGAAGACGGGCGCGGAGTACCGGGCGAAGGCCGTCGTTCTGACGACGGGCACCTACCTGCGCGGCAAGGTCATCATGGGCGAGCTCATGTACGAGAGCGGTCCGAACAATCAGCAGCCTTCCGTCAAGCTGTCCGAAAATCTGCGCAGCCTGGGGCTCGAGCTCGTTCGCTTCAAGACCGGCACGCCGCCCCGCGTTCATCAGGACACGATCGACTTCAGCAAGACGGAGATCCAGCCGGGCGACGACAAGCCGAAGTATTTCTCGTTCGAGACCGAATATTCCGACCTCGCCAACCAACAGATTCCTTGCTGGCTGACGTACACGTCGGAGGAGACCCACAAGATCATCAACGACAACCTGCATCGCGCTCCGATGTTCTCCGGCGCCATCGAAGGGACCGGTCCGCGCTACTGCCCGTCGATCGAAGACAAGATCGTCCGCTTCGCCGACAAGCCGAAGCATCAGATCTTCCTCGAGCCGGAAGGGCGGAACACGAAGGAATACTACGTGCAGGGCCTGTCGACGAGCATGCCGGAGGACGTTCAACTCCGCATTCTTCGCTCGATCCCGGGTCTGGAAAAGGTGGAGATGATGCGCACCGGCTACGCCATCGAGTACGACGCGGTCGTGCCGACGCAGCTGTGGCCTTCGCTCGAGACGAAGCTCATCCCGTATCTGTTCACCGCCGGCCAGATCAATGGCACCTCCGGCTATGAAGAAGCGGCCGGGCAAGGCATCATGGCCGGCATCAACGCGGCTCGCAAGGTGAAGGGGGAGGAGCCGGTCATCATCGATCGCTCCGCCGGCTACATCGGCGTCATGATCGACGACCTTGTGACCAAGGGGACCAACGAGCCGTATCGCCTGCTCACTTCCCGCGCGGAATATCGCCTTCTTCTGCGGCACGACAACGCGGATCTGCGGCTCACTCCGCTGGGCTACGAGATCGGGCTTATTCCGGAGGAGAGATACCGGAAGTTCCTCGACAAGAAGAACCGGGTCGAAGCGGAGATCGCCCGCTTGCGGGAGACGAAGTTCAAGCCGGACGAGGAAGTGCAAGCGATGCTCGCTTCCCTGGAATCCGCGCCGCTTCAGAACACGGTCGACGGCGTCACGCTGCTGCGTCGCCCCGAATTGTCCTACGCCGATCTCGAGAAGCTGTCTCCTTCGCCGGTCGAACTGACGGAAGACATGAAGGAGCAAGTGGAGATCCAGATCAAGTACACCGGTTATATCGAGAAGCAGCTGCAGCAGGTCGAGAAGCTGAGCAAGATGGAGAAGAAGCGCATTCCGGAGGACATCGACTACGGCATCATTCACGGATTGGCGACGGAAGCGAAGCAGAAGCTCGACAAGGTTCGTCCGCTCTCGATCGGCCAGGCTTCCCGCATCTCCGGCGTCACGCCCGCGGATCTGTCCATTCTGCTCGTCCACCTGGAGCATTACAACCGGGTGACGGCGGCGGCGCGGGGGTAACATGGACAGCGTGCAGGCATGGCTTCGCGAACAAGCCGAAGCAATCGGCATTTCCTTAAACGAAGGGCAGCTGGAGCAATTCGAGCTCTACTTCCGCTTGTTGGTCGAATGGAACGAGAAGATGAATTTGACCGGCATTACGGAGAGGGCAGCGGTGTACGAGAAGCACTTCTACGATTCGTTAACCGTCTCGCTCGCTTCGGATCTGAGAGGGGAGCGCGCGCTGGCCGACATCGGCTCCGGCGCGGGCTTCCCTTCGATCCCTCTCAAGATCGCTTTTCCGCAGCTGAAGATCACGATCGTCGATGCGCTGGCCAAGAGAATCCGATTCCTGGAGGAAGTCGCTTCTTCCCTCAAGCTTGACGGCGTCGCCTGCATTCACGGCAGGGCGGAGGATATCGCGAGGCTGCCGGCGCACCGGGATCGCTATGACGTCGTCACCGCCCGCGCGGTGGCCCGGCTAGCGGGATTGAACGAGCTGTGTCTTCCATTCGTCCGGGACGGGGGACTGTTCGTCGCGATGAAGGGGTCGGATCTGTCGGAGGAGATCGAAGAGAGTCGCTTCAGCATCAAGCAATTGAACGGCGAACTCCAGGAAGTGAAGCGGCTGGAGCTTCCGATCGAGCGCTCCGAGCGGCACCTTGTCCTTATCCGCAAGGTGCGCCCGACTCCCCAGTCTTACCCCCGCAAAGCGGGTGTTCCTCTGAAGATGCCGCTCCTCGGCACTTAACCCTCCATGTTCCACGTGAAACATTCGATCTGAACTCGCGGAGATGTTTCACGTGGAACAAAATAAACCATGAAAGTTTTTTCACAGGCAGGAAATGAGCCGTCAACGGCGAATTAACAATGATAGAAGCAAACCGACGTGCCGCATATGCGCCTTCCGGGCGTTAAATGGCGGCGCTTTTTCGTCGAGAGGAACGTTAAGAATATGAGAACGTGGTGGTCCTAAGAAGATGAGAGAACCGTTGTCGCGAATTTTCGGCCTGTCGGATCGTAGCGGCCAAGAAGAAGTGAAGCAGATCTCGGTAGCAGACATCGTACCCAGCCCCTATCAACCGCGAACGGTATTTGACGACGAACGGATCGAGGAATTGTGCCAGACCATTAAGACGCACGGGGTCATTCAGCCCATCGTCGTTCGGGTTCGCAACGGCAAGCACGAGATTATCGCCGGCGAACGCAGATGGCGCGCGGTCACGCGTCTCGGCATGGAGCAGATCCCTGCGATCGTCCGCGAGATCAATGATTCCCAGGCCGCGTCCATCGCTCTGATCGAGAACCTTCAGCGCGAAGGGCTCACTGCGATCGAAGAAGCGGTTGCGTACCATAAATTGATGGAATTGCATCAGTTGACGCAAGAGAGTCTCGCCCAGCGGCTCGGCAAGAGCCAATCGACGATCGCGAACAAGATTCGCCTTCTCCAGCTCGGAGACACGGTGAAGAACGCCTTGTTGGAACGGAAGATTACCGAACGGCACGCGCGGGCGCTCCTGTCCCTTCCCGACGAAGAGTCGCAGAACAAGCTGCTTCAGGAGATCATCGAGAAGGAATTGAACGTGAAGCAGACCGAGACCCGCATCGCCTTCCTGCTCGAAGCGAGCAAGAAGCCGAAGAACCGCCGGGTATCGTTCTCGAAGGATATTCGGCTGGCCATCAACACGATCCGTCAATCGGTCGATATGGTTACGGGATCGGGGATCCCGATCAAGTCGAGCGAACGGGACTGCGAAGACCACATCGAGATCGTCATTCAGATTCCGAAGCGGAAGTAAAGCGGGAAGCGATTCTGGTTAGACGGCGGCGAGCCTCCTTGCGGACGTTCCTGGTCTAGGGACGGCAGGGAGGGGCGTCGCGTTCGCGTCTTCTCTTTTGTCATCTAGACTTCATAAGACCGGCCCTTATCCTCTCTAGATGATCTTCGCCAAGCTTCCTCGGCGGCAAGAACGCTGAAGATCCCAATTAGCTCAATCATCTACCCGTTGCAAGGCCATCTCCGATCCACGACTAGATGATCTCCGCGAAGCTTCTTCGACGTTCATGGGCTTCCTTGCATGGGTTCGGCCTGCTTCCAAGCATTGAGAGTTTAGTTGATAGAGTCGTTGTTATACAATGAGAGAACGAGCAGAGGTTTATTCGCATGGCAGTTTATAATGAGGTGAAGGGTTTTGTCTAAAATAATTGCGGTTGCCAACCAAAAGGGCGGTGTCGGGAAGACGACGACCGCCGTCAATCTGGGCGCCTGCTTGTCGACATTGGGCCGTAAAGTGCTCATCGTCGATATTGATCCCCAAGGGAATACGACCAGCGGCATTGGGATCAGTAAAGCGGATGTGGAATATTGCATCTACGACATTCTGATTAACGACGTGCATCCGAAGCAAGCGATCGTCGAGACGGGGCTTCCGAATTTGAAGATGATCCCCGCCACCATTCAACTGGCCGGTGCGGAGATCGAGCTGGTTCCGACCATCTCCCGGGAGATTCGCTTGAAGAAGTCGCTCGCGATGGTGAAGAACGAGTTCGATTACATATTGATCGACTGCCCGCCGTCGCTTGGCATCCTGACGATCAATTCGCTGACGGCGGCCGATTCCGTTCTCATTCCGATCCAATGCGAGTATTACGCGTTGGAGGGATTAAGCCAGCTTCTGAACACGATCCGACTCGTGCAGAAGCATCTGAATACGTCCCTGCAGATCGAAGGCGTGCTGCTGACCATGTTCGACGCGAGAACGAACCTGGGCATTCAAGTCATCGAAGAAGTGAAGAAGTACTTCCAACAGAAAGTGTACCAGACCGTCATCCCCCGCAACGTGCGGCTTAGCGAAGCGCCTTCCCACGGACAATCCATCATCACGTACGATCCCAAATCCAAAGGCGCCGAGGTGTATCTCGAGCTGGCGAAGGAAGTGATTACGTATGAGCAAGCGGCTAGGTAAAGGACTGGATGCTCTCATTACGTCCCTGTCCATCAAGGAAGACGATAAGGTAGTCGAGATTCCGTTGGCGCAGCTCCGGGCCAACCCCTATCAGCCTCGCAAGACGTTCGACGACGAAGCGATCAAGGAGCTGGCGGAATCGATCCGCGAGCATGGCGTTATCCAACCGATCATCGTACGCACGGCGCTGCGAGGATTCGAGATTATCGCGGGCGAGCGCCGGTTCCGGGCGTCCCAGCTACTGGGCAATCCGACGATCCCGGCCGTCGTAAGGTCTTACAGCGATCAGCAGGTCATGGAGATCGCCCTGATCGAGAACGTTCAGCGCGAAGACCTGAACGCGATCGAAGTGGCGATCGCCTACCAAGCGATCATGGATCAATTCTCTCTGACTCAAGAAGAGCTGTCTCTGAAGGTAGGGAAGTCCCGTTCCCATATCGCGAACTTCCTCCGGTTGCTCGCATTGCCGGAAGAGATCAAAGACCATGTTTCACGTGGAACATTATCGATGGGACACGCGAGAGCGCTGGCCGGCATCAAGGACGACGCGAAAAAGAAGGAGCTGGCCAAGCTGTCGGTCGCGAACGGCTGGAGCGTCCGCGAGCTGGAGGATGCGGTGCAGCAGCCGGAAGCGAAGGGGAAGGCGAAGCCGAAGCCGAAGTCGGTGAAGCGCGATCCGTATCTCGAAGAGATCGAGGAGACGCTGCGCGAGAAGTTCAAGACGACGGTCCGGATCAAGCCGAACAAGGACAAAGGGCATATCGAACTTGCCTACTACGGCAAAGGAGATTTGGAGAGGCTTCTGGAGATTCTTCAAGCACTTGCATAGGCTGAGCGCGATAGCATACCCAAGTTGTAATCTTTCCCGGGAAGGATTAAACTTAGGTATGCTATCCTTGCGTCAGGACGACGTTGACGGAGGAATCTCAGATGAATCAACCTCTTATCTATATGGATAATGCGGCGACTTCCTGGCCGAAGCCTCCCGGGGTGATCGAGGCGATGGAGAAGTGCATGCGGGAAGCCGCGGCCAATCCGGGGCGGGGAAGCCACGAGATGGCCGTGAAGGCGAGCCGGGTGCTGTTCGAAGGGCGCAAGGCGCTCGCCAAGCTGTTCCGGATCCATAACCCGAACGATATCGCCTTCACGTTGAATACGACCCACGCGCTTAACCTGGCGCTGATGGGGTATCTCCGGCCGGGGGACCACGTGATCACGAGCTCGCTGGAGCACAATTCGGTGCGCAGGCCGCTCGAAGCGCTGCGCAGGAGAATCGGCATCGAAGTCAGCTACGTGAAGACCAACGCTCTCGGAACGGTCGATCTGGCGGTGCTTCGCGAAGAGATTCGGCCGACTACGAAGCTCATCGCGGTGACGCACAGCTCGAACCTGACCGGCACGATTACGCCTCTCGAGGAAGTTGGGGCGATCGCGAAGGCGAAGGGCGTCAAGCTGCTCGTGGACGCCGCGCAGAGCGCCGGCGTGCTCGACATCGACGTCGGCGCTCTCGGGATCGATATGCTCGCTTTTCCGGGGCATAAAGGGCTGCTCGGGCCGCAAGGGACGGGGGGGCTGTACATTCACCCCGATCTGGAGCTGGAGCCGCTCATGCACGGCGGAACGGGCAGCGCCTCGGAATCGCCGGAGCAGCCGTCCGCCCGTCCGGACCGGTACGAGGCGGGAACGCCCAACACGGTCGGCATCGCCGGCTTGACGGAGGGCGTGAAGTTCGTCCTGAAGGAGACGACGGAGCGAATTCATGCCCGCGAGCGAGCCCTGACGGTGCAGCTGATGGAAGGTCTCATGGCCATTCCGGGCGTGAAACTGCTGGGTCCCGGCCCCGGGACGGAGAGAACGGCGATCGTCTCGTTCCTGATGGAGGGGCTCGATCCGTCGGAAGCTTCCTTTATATTGGACCGGCAATTCGGCATCGCGGTGCGGTCCGGCTTCCACTGCACGCCGCTCGGGCATTCGAGCGAAGGCACGACCGAGACCGGCGCCCTGCGGGCCAGTCCGGGATATTTTACAACCGAATCGGAAATCGTATCCTTGATCGAAGCGGTGCGCGACATCACGGCTGCGATGCGCGGCTCCGCGAATTAATACGCGTTCAGAGAAGATTGGATAGCATGGGGGAGAAGGCATGAACGGGTTGGACGACAGCGCTTGGCTGGCCATCGTCGCGGGCGAGGGAGCCTTGGCGGTCATCGTACTAGTGTGGGTCATTATTCTTAGCGGCAAGCTGCGCCGGCTGCGGAAGGCGCACGCCAAGCTGATCGGCGATACGGGAATCCCCGAGCTGGAGGGCGTTCTGGTCAACTTGCACGGCCGGCTGGAAGAGCTGGAGAGCGTGCGCCGGATTCAGGACGAGCGCCTCGACAAACACGAGAAACGCCTCGCCGCCCTCAAGGGACGGATCGGCGTTCATCGGTTCAATGCGTTCTCCGATTCGGGAAGCGACCTCAGCTTCTCCGTGGCCATCGTGAACGACGAGCAGGACGGCGTCGTCCTCACCGGCATTCACGGCCGGGAACAGACGTTCCTTTACGCGAAGCCGCTCGACAAGGGCCAATCGGCATACATGCTGTCTCCGGAAGAGAAGACGGCCATCAATCAGGCATCGCAAAAGGAATAGCCGGAGTGCGCGTGTTGCGGATCGCTTGCAGAAGACTCTGCGAGATAATGTCCGCCATTTTCATAACCAGATTCAGCCGGGTGTTCTGCAGCACGAAGTACTCCATGAAGCCCCCCACGTTCACGATACCGGTCATATGCATGTCCCCGACCGGAGGCAGATCCTTGTTGACGCCGGCTCCCGGCCGAACGGGTCCGGTGCCGATCTGGATGCAGCCGACGCTGGAGACTTGTCCAAGGCACGCGTCGATCGCGATGACGTAAGGCCGCGGCGTCGATCTGGAGATGCGCAGCAGCGTCTCCGTCAAGTTCATGGCGTGCACCGGTTCGTCGAGCGTGCCGTACAGGTCGAACTGGGGATTCGCTTCCCGGGAGAGCGTCGTGCCTACGAGCGGGCCGAGCGAGTCGCCGGTAGACCGGTCGGTCCCGACGCAGACGATGACGATGCGCCTGTCCAGGGGGAGAGGAGCGAGTTGGCTCTCAAGCCGCTGGGCTAACCGGTTCGTAACCGAAGGTTCGTTGTAAGGGATTTTCAAAGAGAGCGCGGCCGTCTCGCTATTGGTGCCGGACCGTCTCTCCCATGCGCCGTTCATTCGTCTGCTTCGCCTCCTCCCAGGGGATGTTACTAGTATATGGACGGTATAGCGCATTTATACTCATAGGCAGGTCGAAGACTTGCAAAATCGGCTGGAAGCCGGGATACCATCGGACGGAAGGAGCCGACGCGAATGGAGCCCTTATTGATCGCCTTCGACTCCACCCAGCAGGCGTTAAGGGCGGAGATGCTGCTCGAATACGCGGACATCGAGATCGATATCCGGCCGACCCCCAAGGAGATTACCGCCGGCTGCGCGTTGTCCATCGAGTTCCCGGCGGAGGAGCTGGATACGGTCCGGAACGTCATCGACGGCGAGAAGGTAGAGATTCGCGGATTGTTCCGGCAGTTGGAGCCGGGCCGATACGAACAAATCAGGTAAGATCGGAGGGAAGCGGGATGGGATTAGGCAAGCTCGTCTTCATGCCTCTCGCGGAAGAAGGGCTCGACGAAGCGCTCGAGAAAAACTTGAATCTATGGCAGCAGTTCGTTGACGATATCTGGCAGTCGGTCAGCGATACGGATATGTGGCTGTACGTGCTGAAGGTAGCGCTCCGGATCCTGATGATCCTCCTCTTCAGCCGGGTGGCCAAGATCATTCTCTATCGGGTTATCGACCATCTGGCCAACCCGAAGGCTTCGAAGCGGTTCAAGCTGAGAAGCCGCCGGGTTCAGACGGTAGGGAAGCTGCTCAAGAATGCGGCCTCCTACGTTCTCAACTTTATCGTTATCCTGCTTATTCTCGGCGAGTTCCATATCGATCTGGCCCCGCTGCTCGCCGGCGCCGGAGTGATCGGCCTCGCGATCGGCTTCGGGGCGCAGAGCCTGGTCAAGGACGTCATCACCGGCTTCTTCATTATTCTCGAGGATCACTTCTCGGTCGGGGACGTCATCGAGACCGGCAAGTTCCGCGGGACGGTCGAGATGATCGGGCTTCGGGCGACGCGCATCAAGAGCTGGACGGGCGAGGTGTTCATCATCCCGAACGGATCGATCACGGATGTGACGAACTTCTCGGTGAACAACTCCCTGGCCGTCGTCGACGTGTCGATCGCCGCGACCGAACAGCTCGATTACGCGATGGAGATCGTGCGAGGCGTTCTGGCCAAGTTCGAGGACCCGAATCTGGTCGCGATGCCGGAGCTGCTGGGCGTCCAGTCGATGACCGGGTCCGACGTCGTGCTGCGGGTGACGGCGGTCTGCCGGCCGAACACCCAGACGGCGCTGACGCGCCATCTGAACGCGGAGATCAAGAAGGCGTTCGAAGCGGCCGGCGATCCTCGTTATTACAAAGCGCTTGAGCGGGCGGGAGGGGTGAGCTGATGGAACCGAAGGTCTTCCAGCTGGGCGACATCGTGCAGATGAAGAAGCCTCATCCTTGCGGAGCGAACGAGATGGAAGTCATCCGCATGGGCATGGACATCCGCATCAAGTGCGTGAAGTGCAAGCACAGCATTCTTCTGCCGCGGGCGAAGTTCGAGAAAAGCATGAAAAAAGTGCTTCGCTCGGCGTCCGGGGAAGAGGGAGCGGGCGAGCAAAATTAGGAAGCAACAACCTGTTGCAAGCCCGTCCGAAATGTGATATGATTTTTCTTGCTGCGGAGAGGTACCCAAGAGGCCCAAGGGGGTTGACTCGAAATCAACTAGGCGTCGCAAGGCGTGCGTGGGTTCGAATCCCACCCTCTCCGCCATAAAAGCGAATTCGATCGATTCCTGTATAACAGGGATCGATTTTTTGCGTTAATGGGCGGGTGGGGTGAGAACGGGCCGTTAAGCTGACATGCATCAAGGCATGTTCGTAGGCCCTGGCGTGATAGTCGCTGCAACAGTGGCCGGTACGATAGTACGGATGCGCGGCGACGGTAAGGCGAGAAAATCGAAAGAACCCCTTACGGGGTTCTCCGGGCGACGTTAGTCGAGTCGAAGTCGTAATCCAGACGTTGCTGTTATGCATTTCGGTGGAAGCGAAGACGAGCTTCGCCCTGCCGGATGCCAGCGCTTCGGGTCAACGGATCGCTCGTTAGCGAACCATGTGTGTTACAGACAAGTGTCTTTGGCACAACCCTCCGTTCCTACTCCGTGTGGCACGGTCCTTCCTTCGGCTGTTGCCTGCATGGGTTCAATGGAACCACACCTCTCTGTTCGTCGCCGATATCTAGAGTGTCCGAACGGGGACCCTCCTATTCATCGTTCAGCCGTGATTGTTGAATCGTCTCCACTTCCGCCGGTGGTTGGACGTCTCCGGGAAGCGGTCGCCCTTGCTCAGGCGGACGATCTTGGGATTGTTGATTCCCGTGTGGAACGAGGCTTCGCCGATCTCGATATACTCTCCGTCGTTCGGCGCGCGTTGGCCCGGCTCGAATTCGCTCTGTTCTCCCATTGTGCTCACCCCCCATGATCGGAATCAACCTATATTGTCGGGGAAAAGGGGGGTGCCTATGCACGCGCAGGAACCTCCGCTTCATCGATCGTCGGCTAGGCTGCCGGCCGATCCGGGCAGGAAGTTCCCCGCTTACCTCGAAGTTCGGCCGGTCTGGAACACGGTAACGGTGCTCGCCATGAAGTTCGAGGCGTACAGCTTCCCGGTTCGCCGGTTGAACGCGAGCCCGACCGGCTGGAAGCCGCTCTCGCCGATCGCGATCGAGGCGAACCGCTTGTTGTTCGTTCCATCCACGAAGGTGACGACCCCGTCCGCTTCGCTGGCGATGAAGACTAAGTTGTTGTCCGTATCGGCCAGGACCGAATCGGCGCTGGCTTGATCCGTCGTTACCTTCTTCGCGACCTCGTTCATCTCGTCGTCGATGACCGCCAGATCGGCCGGACCCTCGCCCAGCGATCCGGCGTAAATCCGGTTCAATCGGGGATTGACGGCGACGCCCGCAACCCCGTCTACCGGAATGCGGCGGAGGACCCGGTTCGTGTTGCCGCTGACGGCGAAGATCGCATTGGAATGGCTGTCGAAGAAGTTCGCGACATAAATGCGGTTCGTATGCTCGTTGACGGCGATCCCGCTCGCGAGAGGACGGTCTCCGATATCGAGGGCCGCGACGACCTTCAGCTTGGAGGGATGGATGACGCTCAGGCGATTGCCAACCGCGTATAGACGGTTCGTGGCGCCATTCAGGGCGAATTGGATGACGCCTTGCGGTACCGGAATCAGCCCCGCGACTTTATCGGTCTTCGCGTCCACGACGGCGATCGTCCGGTTGTCGACGGCGACGTAGATGTGGGCGCCGTCGGGGGATACGACGATCTGGCCGGGATCGCCGCCTAGCTTAACGGTACGAAGCACGCGGTTCGTTCGGGTGCTGATGACGAGCAGGGAATCCGGTGACGCGGCGACGTACAGCCTGTGGGCCTCGGGATGGACGGCCATGGGGCCTAACGGCTTGCCGATCCGGATCGTGGCCGCCAGACGGTCCGTGCTTCCGTTCAGAACGTAGATCGCTCCGCGGGAGCCGTTATTCGCGTAAACGCGGCCCGCGGCTTCGTTCACGGCCAGGAACAGAGGCTCTCGGCCGACGCGGATCGTCGCGAGCTTCTTCGCGAACGGTGCCGAGGTTCTTTTCCCGAAGGATCGCGATTTGCGGGCAACCGCGGTTCGAGCAGCGGCAGATGCCGAAGCAAGGGTTAATCGGCTCATTGGTCCAGACTCCTCTCCGTCTACGAACGCTTCCTCGAGCCGCAAGGGTCTCGGGAGACGCGTTGTCGAATCGCTAGATCAGGGTATTCATCCCGTAGGCGGGCGTGCGGGCGGATGCACAGGCCGATTCCCGAATGTTGCATTCATTGACCTGGACCGGGAATTATGATAGATTATATAGGTATGCCATTAACAAGCATACTCCTTGCTCCTCGGCCGACCGGACTTGTCCGGCGGTATTCGAAGCGGGGGGCCAAAGACCAGAAGGAGGTGAACGGAAGATGCGCAACTATGAGTTGATGTACATCATCCGTCCGGACGTGGAACAAGAGACCGTTCAAGCTGTCGTGGAGAAATTCCAAGGCATCATCGTGAACGGCGGAGAGATCGTGAAGCATGACGTGCTCGGCAAGCGCCGTCTCGCTTACGAGATCAACAAGCACCGCGAAGGGACGTATGTGTTGGTCCAATTTACGGCTTCCTCGGACGTCGTGAACGAGCTCGAGCGCGTTCTGAAGATTACGGACGAAGTCATTCGTCACATGATCGTCAGAGAAGTCGTCGCCTAAGGCAGGACGCAACGCAGCACACCCGGCGGTCAACCGCCGTGAGTCGTCATAGTTGGGAGGGTGCCAACCATGTTGAACCGGGTTATTCTGATCGGACGCTTGACCAAGGATCCCGAGCTTCGTTATACGCCTGCAGGCGTGGCCATAGCGCAATTTACGCTGGCTGTAGACCGCCCCTTCTCCCGCGATAGCGGCGGAGGAGAACGCGAACGCGAGGCGGACTTCATCCCGATCGTAACGTGGCGCCAATTGGCCGAGACTTGCGCGAACTACCTTCGGAAGGGCCGTCTGGCCGCCGTCGAGGGGCGCATTCAGGTGCGCAACTACGAGAATAACGAAGGCCGCAGAGTCTACGTAACGGAAGTCATCGCCGATAACGTGCGCTTCCTGGAATCGCCGAACCGCGAAGGCGGGGGCGGCGGACAAGGGCAAGGCCGCGACGATTACGGCGGAGGGAATTCCGGCGGCGGCGGGTACGGCGGAGGCGGATATGGAGGCGGTGGCGGAAGCCGCGGCTCCGGATCGCGCGGCGGCAGCAACGTGGACCCATTCGCCGATGACGGCAAGCCGATCGATATATCGGACGATGATTTGCCATTCTAAGACAGGAAGGACGGAGAATAAATGAGCGAACAACAACAAGCTGCACCGGCCGCTCGTGAAGAGCGTACGTATACACCTCGTGAGAACCGCGGTCCCGGCGGCAACGGAGAGCAACGCGAGCCCCGCAAGTTCCGCCGCGGACGCAACAAGCGCCGTAAGGTTTGCTACTTCACGGTGAACAAGATCACCCATGTCGATTACAAAGATCTGGACTTGCTCCGCAAGTTCATCAGCGAACGCGGCAAGATCCTGCCGCGCCGCGTAACCGGCACGAAGGCGAAGTACCAACGCATGCTGACGGTTGCCGTCAAGCGCGCGCGCCAGATGGCTCTGCTGCCGTACACCACGGAGTAAGAGGAAGAAGCACCCCGCGAGGGGTGCTTTTTTTAACATTATAGAATT
>NZ_JACJVR010000104.1 GCF_014212175.1 Cohnella xylanilytica
AAATGGCGGTTGCAGGGACCTGCCCGCGGCGATCCCCCGCTGTAACCGCCAAAATGGCGGTTGCAGGGACCTGCCCGCGGCGATCCCCCGCTGTAACCGCCAAAATGGCGGTTGCAGGGACCTGCCCGCGGCGATCCCCCGCTGTAACCGCCAAAATGGCGGTTACAGAGCCCGGCCCGCGGCGATCCCCCGCTTTAACCGCCAAAATGTCGGTTGCATTAAACGCGAGTCCGGCATTCGACTTACGAGCGCCGACGAGGGGCTCGCGGCACGCCGGCGTCACTCCTCCTCCTTCTGCTGGCGGTCGATGGCCGCCTGCAGCTCTTCCATATACATGCGCGGCGTATAGTCCGCGTTCATGACGAGCAGCTGCGCGTTGTCCCAAGCGACGGCCTGCGCGTCCGTATCGAACAGCGCTTCGAACCAGAGCGCGCCGTTCTTCACGCTCTCGATCGTCGTCTGCGCCAATTGCGTCAGCGACGGCAAGGATGCAGGCATCCGGTCCACCTTGAAGCCGCTGATGACTCCCTTCTCCTTCATCGCCCGGTCGCCGTAATCCTCGAACACCGCCTTGACCCACTTCTTCATCGTATCGTCGTACGAAGCCGCGGAGAAGGAAGTGGTCAGCCCCGCGTTCAAGAGCCAATCGTCCGTCGTCCCCTTGCCCCCGGCAACCAGCGGAATATTGAACAAGCCGATCTGCTCCGTACCGATGCGGTTCTTGGCCGGGTCGTTGAAGTCTCGCAGGCTCCAGCTGCCCGTGTAATACATGGCGGCTTGGCCCTGAAGGAACCGATTCACCGCTTCCTCCATGTCCGTCGTGTTCACGTGATCCCCGAAGTAGCCGCGAAGCGCCATCTTCTGCACGACGGACGCCGCCTCGACGAACCCGGGATCGGTCAGCCGCAGCTCGCCCCGGTCCACCTTCTGCATCGCGTCGTAACCGTACACTCGGATAACGTACCCGTTGATAAGCCGGGTGATCGGCCATTTCTGGGCGCCGGCCAGGGCGAAGGGCTGAACGCCGGCCGTCCGGAACCGCTCCGCCGCTTGCAGCAGCTCGTCCCACGTCTTCGGCTCCTTCACCCCGTACTTGGCGAACAGCTTCTTGTTGTACCAGAACCCTTCGACGTTAATCTCCAGCGGCAGCGCGTACAGCCCCTGGCTGCGGGTCATCGATTTGAGCAGCTTGACCGCCGCCGGATTCAGCTCGTCTCCGAGGCCGATCTCGGCGAACGCCTTCTCGACGTCGAGCACGTAGCCGTTGTCGGACAACCGCTCGAGAGGCCGGCCCGACTCGTAGGCGAACAGGTCCGGGAGATCGTTGCTCGCGGCCAGCAGCTGGATTTTCTGAAGGAGATCCGACGTGCCCACGTTCTCGAATTCGTACTTGACGTCCGGGTGGCTCTTCTCGTATTCCCGGGCCCGATCGCTGATCAGCCGAGGCTGCATGAATTCCAAGTCGGAAGTGACGTAGCGGATCACCCGCGCCTTGTCCGAGACGATCGTCTTCCCGCCTTCCAGGCCGATTCCTCCCGCCGAGCAAGAGGCGAGAACCGGGACCAGGGCAACGGCGGCCGCGAGCGCCCGAAGCGGCTTAATCATGGCTGTCTCCCTCCTCGCGGCTATCCGGCATTCCCCGGCTCTCCCGATACTGTCCCGGCGTCAAGCCGACGTGCTTCTTGAACAGCTCCGTGAAGTGCCGATAGTTGTAGTAGCCGACCTTCTCGCTCGCCTCGTTCACCTTCAGGCCGCGGCGCAGCAGAACCTTCGCTTGCTCTAGACGAAGCCTGGTCACGTGCTTGATGTAGGAATGACCGACCTTCTCCTTGAACAGCAAGCTGAAATACGTGGCGTTCATCCCGACGTGCTCCGCCACCTCCTGCAGCGTCAGATCCCGATCGTAGTTCTTCTCGATGAAGGCGAGGGCTTTGTCGACCGCTCCGTGCTTGGAGGTCCGCTTCGATTCGGCCATTCCGTCCATCAGCTTCCCGAGGTAGCTCCCGAGCCAGCGGAACATCTCGTCCCTCGTGCGCATGCCGCCGAGCTCCCGGTGCGGCACGGTCTCGGCATGGCCGGCCTGCCTCTCGTTCTTCAGCCCCGATTCCTTCGCCACCTGCAGACCAAGATACGCCAGCTTGAGCAGCTCCCGCTCGGCCAGATCCGGGTTCAGCCTCTCCGATTCCATCCATCGCTTGACGGCTTCCAGATGGCCGCTCAGCGCTTCGCGATTGCCGGTCCGCAGGAAGAACACGAGCTCCTCCTCCCGTTCGGACAATCCTTCCGGGAACGATTCGCTCTCCTCGGCGTGCTCGAACCGGGTCCATCCCTTCTCCTCCAGGAACAGGCCGTAACGCAGCGCGCGCAGAGCTTCCTTGCAGCTCCGGCCCGCGTCCTTGACTTCGGGGTACGTGAGACCGGAGCCGACCGTCCCGTTCATGTGCGGAGAGCGAAGCTCAAGGCGTTCCCACAGCGAGTCCGCGGGAAGCTCGTAATGGAACACGACGGCGACCCATTCGTCGCCGTTCGGGAACGCAACGGAGCGGTATGGCATCGGAATGGCGGCATCCGCATCCGCTGCACTCGGCTCATCCTGCTCTTCCGCCTCCTTCTTCGCCGTCTTCGTCTTCTTCGCCTTCTTCGAGCCCCTCTCATCCGTCCCATCGGCCATGCCCGATTCGCCTAAGGTCGATTCTGCCGCGCCCGCTGCATTCGACTCATCCTGCGCTCCCGTCTCCGCTTCCGCTCTCGTCGCCTCAAGCTCGGCCGCCGAACCCTCCCCGCCCGGCGGCGGGGCGTCCAGCGCTTCCAGGAGCTCCTGCGCCGATCCCGCCAAGACCGTCACGCCGACGATGCGCCCCGCTTCTTCCTCGCCGAACGCCTGCCTCCAGGCGGGAAGCGCCTCCTCTCCGAGCAGCACCAGATCGCGCGTCGCCTTCTCCAGCAGCGCCTCCTTGCTCGCCTCGAGCCTGCCCTTCAGCTCCGTATGCTCCCGTTGGCGGCCGATTCTCTCGATCGTCCGGAGCATTGCCTCGTCCACCTTCTCGATCGTGACCGGCTTCTCGATGTAATCGACGACGCCCAGCTTCAGCGCTTGGCGAATGTAGTCGAATTCGTTGAAGCCGCTGAACACGATGCAGGCGGTGTCGGGGGCTTCCCTCGAGATCGCCTCGATCAGCTTCAGACCGTCCATGCCCGGCATCCGAATATCGGTCATGACGATGTCGGGCTTCAGCTCGCGGACCATGTTCAGCGCCGAGAAGCCGTCTCCGGCGGTGCCGGCGAGCTCGATGCCGTAGCGGCCCCAATTGATCATGGCGCGAAGTCCTTGGGTTACGATATATTCGTCGTCGAAAATCGCGGCCTTCAGCACCGCCTCACCCCCCTCTCAGCTCGTCCGGCCGGAACCGGATCTCGACCTTCGTCCCGCGGCCGGGCTCGCTGAATACCTGCATCGAGCTGCCAGGGCCGTAATAAAGCGCGAGCCGTTCGCGCACGTTGCGCATGCCGTAGCCCTGCTCCGTCAGCCGGACGTCTTCCATGCCGACCCCGTCGTCCTCCACGGCGAACGCGGCCGTCCCTTCCTCCATCCGTCCCGTCAGCTTCACCGTCCCCTCTCCGAGCTTCGGCTCCAGGCCGTGATAGATCGCGTTCTCGACGAGCGGCTGGAGCACGAGCTTCAGAATCTCGACGCCCATCAGCGCCGGGTCCACGTCGACGATGTATCGGAAGCGGGACTTGTAGCGCAAGTTCTGGATCGTCATGTAATGCTCGATATGCTGAAGCTCCTTGAACACCGGAATCGTCTCCTTGCCTTTGTTCAGGCTGAGCTTGAAGCTCTCGGACAAGGCGACCGCCATCTTGGCGATGTCGTCGTTGTTCTGCAGTACGGCCATCCAATAGATCGAATCCAGCGTGTTGTATAGAAAATGAGGCTTGATCTGCGCCTGCAGCGAACGAAGCTCGGCTTCTCTCTCCTTCAGCCGGGCGTGAATCAGGCTCTCGCTTAACTGCTGGTTCTCGGAAGAGATGCGGCGGAACGTCTCCCCGATCGCCCCGACCTCGTCCTCCTCGAACGACGTCTCCTGCGCCTGGGTCCCCTTCCCCTTGGACCAGTCGACCATCAGCTTCTTGAGCTGAAGCAGCGGCCGGGTGATGCTGCCGGACACGAACAGGGAGAGCAGGATCGCGATCAGGGCGATGACGGACGCGATCAGCGTCGTCGCCGTGCCGATCCGATTCGAGTCCTGCAGCAGCGCGCTCGCCTTCACGGCGTGGAGGAACGTCCAGCCCGTCGTCTCGTTGCGGTATCCGATCGTCAGGTAGCCCTCTTCGCGCAGCGCGCGGATAACCTCGTCCTCGTCGTCGTCGGGCCGGAACGATGCCGCCAGCTCCGGGTCCCCCGCATAGACGCCGCGCGTCGGAGCTCCGGTCGCGTCCAGCACGAGGAACCCGCTGTCTTCTCCGTCGTTCATCGCTTGAGCGAACATCGATTTCTTCAAGTTGATGACGAGCAGCCCGATCGGCTTGAAGTCGGCCGGATCCCGCAGCAGCTTCACGCTGGAGAAGGAACCGGCGGTATCCGCAGGCTGCAGCACGTTGTAGCTGAAGAAGACCTCTTTGCCGCTTGCGGCGACGGCTTGACGGTACCAATCCGCGCGGCCGATCTCCGCCCTTCCGGCGGGACTCGCGTAGATGCCGGCGTTCGCGTCCGCGCTTCCGTAGCAGACGGACCGGAAGCCCCGGTCGAACAGGCAGATCGTATCGATATGCCGGGTGTCGATCAGGTTGCGCACGACCACGTTCTGCAGCCGGTTGGCCGTGCGAATGTCGATGACGCGGCCGCCTTCCGCGACGCTGGCCTTCAGCTCGCCGCGAAGCGCGTCGTTGGCCAGAATAAGCCGGTGCATATTGATGACGTTGCGAAGCAGCAGGTCCGCCACCTCGCTCGCCGTCTTCAGATTGTGCTCGTTATTATCCAAGTGATTGCGAACGATCGTATCCTTGGAGATATTGAAGGAGATAGATCCAAGCAGAATAAGCGGCGGCACCGACAGCAGAGCCATCGCCAGCAGAATCCGGGTGCGAAGCTTGCGGGGACGGTAGCGCGCCGCGATCCGGCGCAGACGGGAGAGCATCGGACGACCGCCTTTGGCTCGCGGGGACGGGATGCGAAGGCAGGTCCCCGCCGCGATGATGTGTTTCGATAGTGCCTGTACGACTCTATTGTAAACGAATACAAGACCGATAGACATCCGCGCGATTTTTTTGGCTGGGTGTCCGATTTATTTGGGTATTCGGTCTCGACGGCCGGAATAGGCGAAGGCAACGACTCCCGATGGAATCGTTGCCTTCGATTGCCGTCCTGCGGCGCGTTCCCTTATAAGCGTCCGATGTCTTCGGTCAAACGGCTGGGCCGAATTCGCCTTCGGATCCGGTTCTTCCACTTACGGTTCGAGTCCGCCCTCCTTAAGGGCCGCCATGCCTTCCCGAATCCGCGCGATCGCCCATTCGTAGGTTCCGCGGTCTTCATATTGCCTGTAATCGCATTCCAGAGCGGAGATGAGATACAGATAGAGATCGTACCAGCGGATTCGGATTCGCTGCGACGCCGTCAGCTCCCGAAGGCCGTAGCCTTCGAGGAAGTGCGGATTGCTCGCGAACGAGCGGAATCCGACTTCGAGCAGGGGGTCCGCCCACAAGCACCGTTCGAAATCGATTAGCCCGGTCACGGCTCCGTTCTCGATAAAGACGTTGCCCGCCCACAAGTCCCAATGAACGAGCTTAGGCACCGCCACCTCCCGGAAAGCGTCGGCGTCCCGCCGCAGCAGCTCCAGCATATCGAGCGGGTCCATTCGCAAATCGATCTTCAGAGCCTCGGCATCCCGGACGGCATCCATCAGAATGCTTCGATAGACTTCGAACCAATCGGAGCCTTGCTTGTCGGGCTGGCCGAAGTACCCGAACCGTTCCCCGACGATTCCGTTCATTCGCGAATTGTACTGGCCGATCTGGCGCTCGATCCGCTCTCTGGCCTCGTCGTCCAGCTCGTTCATGGCCGAATGATAGCTTCGTCCCGGCAGCTTCTCCATGATGAAGTAATCCGCTTCGCATATCTCCCGGGTGTCGTCGTAGAATAAGATTCTAGCGACGGGAACGTCGGTCCGTTCGGCGACGAGCCGCATCGAGCGGACTTCGCTGGACATGATGTTCCTCTCGTGGCTCATGAGCGGCGTCCCCTCGGCGGGCCCGACCTTGAGCACGACGGCGCTTCCGTCCGACAGCCCGACCGAATAGGCCGCATTGAAGAAGCCTTCCGTCAATTCCGAGACGCCGGTCGCCGTTACGCCGGGACAAGCTCTCGCGATCATTCGGTCGATCGTCGCCCTCGGCTGCTTGTTCTTCGTCTGGCTCTCCATCCCCGTCCCCCTCATCGTGCACTCGCGTTATCCCCTTATTTTATCGCGGATGCGGCAGACAGGCCAAGAGCCCCGAGCGCCTAAAAAAAAACGACGAAGCGGCGCCTTCTTGCAGCGCCGGCTTCGCCCGATTCGGCATGTCGCTTGACCGGCCGTTAACCGCACATTCCCAGATGAATCCTCGCTCCGGCATGGTGAACGTCCAGAGCGAGCGCTTGTTGAAGCCGAGCCCGGGCCTCCGCCTTGCGTCCCAACCCGAGCAGGCCGAGCCCCATCATGTAGAGGCAATGGATCCGGTTGCGCTTGTTCAGATCGTCTTCGAAGACGAGGAAGTCCGGCAGCGAGACGGCGAAGTAGTCGAAGCCGACCTCGTCCCTCAGATGCTTCT
Organism: Cohnella xylanilytica; assembly: GCF_014212175.1. GTDB lineage: Bacteria > Bacillota > Bacilli > Paenibacillales > Paenibacillaceae > Cohnella > Cohnella xylanilytica. The sequence continues at coordinate 6,808 of NZ_JACJVR010000104.1, forward strand.
CCCCGTAATCGATCAGCTTGTTGAACCGGCGCTTCGCTTCCTTCGCGTTCCCCAGCTTCGTCCATGCCATCCCCTGGTAGAAAATCATATCCGGCGGCTGGTCGTTGTAATACATCGCCCCGGACGGCTCCTCCAGCCCTACGGAGGCGATTCGCCAGCATTCCTCGGCCTTCTCGGGCATCCCCATGGCTTCATAGGCGTTGCCCAAGTAATAGTAGATATGGTTCTCCTGCGCCCCGTGCAGCTTCCCTTCTCCCGGATTGTCCGGATAGACGAGCGCTTCCGACAGATGCCCGGCCGCCTCTTCGAAGCTCCCCTCCGCGAGAGCGAGCTTGGCCAGCTCGACGTGAGCCAGCACGTGCTGGCCGGTCGTCTTGCCTTCCCCGCCTTCCCACGGGTGGAACTTCCGCGCGGCGAGAGCGGCGAGAGCCTCCTTATGCTTCGCTAAGGCGTTAAGCAGCGTGACGTATTCCAGGTACAGATCGTCGCGCTTCTCGACGAGAGCCCTATGCGGGAGCAGTCGGGCGAGCCTCCGCTCGGCCGGATCGCCGAGCTTCTTGTACAGCTGGTCGAGCTCGTACAGCACGCGCGCATCGTCCGTCCGGCAGGCGAACGCCTTCTCGAGCGAGGCGAGAGCCGCTTGCGAGTCTCCCCTCTTGTTGTAGTAAGCGAGCGCCAAATTCCGATGGACGGTCGGGAACGCGTCGTTCGCGGCGAGGGAAGCTTCCCAATGGGCGATGGCGTCGGCATGGCGCTTCTTGTCGTACAACCAGTTGCCGAGCAGATAATGCGCGCGGTCGTCTTCGTCGTCGGCGGCGACGGCGCTCTCCAACGCGAGCAGGTCGAACAGGCTGTTCGGGAAGCAGTAGTCCGGCGGCGAGCTCCGTCCGGTCCGCCGATGGGCCGCCGCCAAGTCCGCGCGGCCGGCGCGTTCATGAAGATAGCCGAGCGCGTAATGGAGCATCGGGTACGCGTCCGCTTCGGCGTCCGGGACGAGACGATTCAGTACGTCGACGGCTTCTTCGAACAAGCCGCATTCCGCGTAGTCGGACGCCAGGCTTATCGTATTGTGGGGGTCGTCCCGCATGAGGCGTCTCAATTCCCCGAGAGCCCGGTACGCCTCCGTCCGCTCGCCCCGTTCCGCGAGAGCCAACGCCCGTTCGTTCGCCGCTCCGAAGTCCGCGACGTCCAGCCGCAGCGTCTCGTCGGCATAGGAGACGGCTTCGGCCGCACGCCCGAGCTTGCGCAGCAGCGCCGCCTTCAGATGGCGGGCTTTGTAATTCCGGGCATTGCGGATCAGCGAGCGTTCGACCAGTTCTAACGCCTGCCCGAACGATCCCTTCTCCGCCGCGATCCGGGCGAGCGAGAAGTACCCGGCATCCTGCCACGCGGCGGACCAGGTCGACTTGTAGAAGGCGGCGAACGCTTCTTCCAGGCGGCCTTGCAGCTTAAGCGCCACGCCCAGCCGATAGAGCGCCTCGCTGTCGTACGGGTTCGGATTGCGCCAGGCCAGCGACTTCGCCGCCGTTCGGAAGTGCCCCTCGGCTTCCGCGAACAAGCCGCGCCTCAGCAGCAGCGCTCCGTACGCGACGTTGATGCGGATGTCGCTTGGATCCCGCTTCAAGCCTTCGCGATAATAGGCTTCCGGCTCGAACGTAGCGTGACGGTATTGCTCGAGATGCAGGCCGGCCAAGTAGAGCTGCTCGTTCGTCCGCAGCTCCTCCGGCTGCGGCAGCGGCTCGGCGGCGTCCGGCACTTCGGCGATCGACGGCTCGGCGGGACGGTACGAGACCAGAAGACGCCCCTCCGAATCGCGAACGGTAACCGTCAAGTCGTGCGGCCGGTCGCCATCGTCCAGGGAGACGACGGACTTGAACGTCGAGACCGGGGAGAGCTCGACCGTCTCCTTGAAGTAAGAGCGTCCCTTCCCCTTCAGTTCAACGACCGCGCCCTTGAAGACCGAAGTCGCGTAAGCCCGCACGTCCGCCGCGCGAGCCGTCTCGTCGACCTCGAGATTGACCGCGGCGTCGACGGTCGCGTTTTTGACCACCCCGATGTCCTTGTACGGCATGAAGTATTGCTTGAACGCCTTCTCCTCGTACGGCTGCAGCCAGGCGAAGTCGGGCTGGTTGTCGGTGTAGACGCCCGTCATCAGCTCGATGTAAGGGCCGTCCTCGTCGGTCAGGTTGCGGTCCCATGCCTGGCCGAACTCGCCGTTCCCCCACGTCCACTGCTTCTTGCCGGGGGAGACGTGGCGGTCGGCCACGTGCAGCAAGCCGGCCCGGACCGAGTGGTCGTAGCCTCCGACGAAGTCGTAATCCGACTTGTAGGCCATGTACGAGGTCGGAACCGGGATGTTGCGGTAGCGCGAGATGTCGACGCCTTCCGAATAATCCATTTTGTAATAGGTGCCCGTGGCGATCGGGAAGCGGGAGACGTCCCGCTTGCCGTGGTCGAACACCGCCGTGACGTCGGGCGGGAACACCGATTGCGTATGGTCGTTGACGGCGACGGCCGGGTTGGCCCACCAGAGGAACGTCTGCGGCTCCGGCGTCCGGTTGTACAGCTGAGCCGAGATCTCGAGATAAGCCTTCCCCGGGTACAAGGTGAAGCCCGCGGTCATCTTCGTTCCGTACATCCGGTCGATCTCGCTGACCCACACCGTCGCGCTGCCGTCTTCATTCTCGGCGATCCGGTGCTCGACCGGCCCGAACGTATTCGGACGGTGGTGCTGCGGCCAGTTGAACTCGATGCCGCCCGAGATCCAGGGACCGGCGAGACCGACGAGCGCCGGCTTGATGACCCGGTTGTAATAGACGAAGTCGTAGCCGTTGGTCTTGTCGAGAGCCCGGTAGACGCGGCCTCCAAGCTCCGGCATAATCTCGATTCTTACGTATTCGTTCTCCAGGACGGCGAGCCGGTACTTCTTCGGCCGCTTCTCGTCTTCGATCCGGTCGACGACCGGGTGCGGATAGACGCGGCCGGAGCTGCCTTGATAGACCCGCTTCTCCAGGAACATCGGATTACGGTCCGGCTCCCCCGTCCCGTAAGTGGGGATCGCCTTGTCCTCTTCCCAGACGCGAACGGGAGGCGTTCCCGTGACGTCTTGCGATGCGGCCATGCTCCATTCCTCCTTCTCTTCGATACCTCTACTTTACCGTTCGGCGGCGGCGGAACCAATTGACGAAATGCGGTTTGTGGTGGATTATATTCTTAAAATAAATCGTAATTGATCCTTCGGGGATCGGATTGGAGGCGTACGGGATGGAGCATCCGCGGATGATGGACGGCTTCGAGGAGCAGATCCTGTTCGTGCTCTCCGACTACATGGCGGGCGAGCTGGCCCGCTCGAAGCTGACGCGGGGCCTTCATGTGAGGGACATCGGTTATTTTCCACGCGCCCGCTATCATTACCGGGAGCGGCCCGGGGGCTCCGACGCCCATATTCTGATCTACTGCGCGGACGGGGAAGGCTGGGTGGAGATCGACGGAAGAAGGGCGATCGTGAAGGAAGGCAGCCTCGCCGTCGTTCCGGCGAACGTCCCTCATCGGTACGGCGCATCCGCGGAATCGCCATGGAGCATCTACTGGCTTCATCTTCATGGCGAGCTGGCCGCCGATTACCTCGCGCTGTACGGTCTCGGACAGGGAGTCGTCAAGCTGCCGGCGTCGGCCTATTCGGCTTGGGCCGACTCCTTCGAGCGCTGCTGCCGGCTGCTCTCGGACAAGCCGTATTCGCTGCCCGCGCAGACGCTCGTCTCCCAGACGGTCGGCCTGCTGCTGGGCACCGTCGGCATGAGCGCGGTGAGTTCGCCGCGCGACCGGAAGAGGGAGCAGGACTTGGAGCGCGCCATCCGATACATGAACGACCGCTTGACCGAGACGGTCTCCCTGTCCGAACTGGCGGCCTGCTCGGGCGTCTCCCGGCAGCATCTCGTTCATCTATTCAAGAAGGAGACCGGGTTCCCCCCCATCGAATACTTCCTCCGGCTCAAAATGCAAAAAGCCGGCCAGCTGCTCAGCCTGACCGACCTGACGGTGAAGGAGATCGCGGCGGCCGTGGGCGTCGGCGATCCCTACTATTTCTCCCGATTGTTCAAAAAACTGATGGGCGTGTCGCCCGCTCATTACCGCAGCGTGCCGAAGGGCTAGGCGTCCGGCTGGCCGGCGGCCTCCGGGACATGGGCGGTCCGGTTCTTGCCGAGCCGCTTCGCTTCGTACAGCCGGGCGTCGGCCCGCTCGAACAAGGCGTCCGCGTCCAGGCCCGGCTCGTAAGCCGCGACTCCGACGCTGACCGTCGCCCCCTTCCCGTCCAGCTCCGAGAAGACAAGCTGCGAGACCGCGGTCCGAATCGCCTCGCAGGCCCGCACCGCCTCGCCGACGTCCGGCTCGAACAGCAGCAGCGCGAACTCTTCGCCGCCGTACCGGGCGGCGACGCCGCTGGCGGGAAGCCGCTCCTTCACGGTCCGGGCGACGCTTGCGAGCACGGCGTCTCCGGCCAGATGGCCGTAAGTGTCGTTGATGCTCTTGAAGTCGTCGATATCGAGCAGAGCCAGCTGGAAGGAGGCCCGGGTCCCTTCGGCCGCGTAATCCAGAGCCATCGCGTAATGCTCGCGGAAGGTCGCCTGGTTGTACAAGCCGGTGAGCTGGTCCATCTTCGCCTGCCGGCTCATGATCGCGTATTGGACCATCAGCTCCTGCTTGGCGGACATCGCCGTGTACAGCTCCTTCTGCAGCTCGCGCCCTCGGATCATAAGAATGCCCGCCACGAGCGCGCAAATGACGATGAAGGCGGGAACGGAGATGACGTCGAACGCGGTCAGATAGCTCCGGTAGCTCTCGCTGCGGGCGAGCAGAAGGAAGAAGGCGGCGATCTGAAGCAGCGCCGTGAAGATCATCAGCCGTCTCCGGTAGAACAAGACCGCGACGAGAATCGGCAGCAGGAACAGCGCGGAGATGATTCGAATGTCGGTGTTGAGCCGTATGATGGTGACGGCCAGCACCGTTCCGGCCGAGATGAGCGCGTAGAACGTGAACCGCTTCGCGACCGCGTCGATCATCCAAGCGCTTGCGATCGCGCTGCCCGCGACGATCGTCGGCTTGAGCAGCACGTAATAGTAGAATTCGGTCGGACCGGCCGAATAAGGTAGGAACCAGTAGGAGAACAGTTGCGCCGCGTCGTGGAAGAGGAGAATTCCCCAATAGGACGTCCAGATCTTCCGGATCCACTTCGCTTCGTTGTCGGTAACAGGGTTGCTCATAGATTCTCCCGTCGAGGTTCGAGTCTGCGATGCCTTATAGAACCATATTAAGAATTCCCATTCCTAGTAGCAAGCTTCTCCCCGATAATTAACAAAGTTCTCACAGGCTGGCTGCCCTTCCTACAGTCAATGGTTACCGTCGGACCGAATCCTTGAATACGTTTGTCAGCTTCAGGCGACTTTCATCACTCACTTAATCGATAAAACCTCCCCTGGAAGCGATTCAAACTGGTTTGCTTCCAAGAAGAGGTTTTAATGGACAGGATGGATTGCACTCGCATTGTCCGATAGCGTGCTGACGTTGTTCATCTAAACCGCAGCCTGCTCCGCACTTTATAGCGAGGTTACGAATTTCGCCTCCGGAAAGCGGCGATCCGGTCCTTTCATTAAGTTTCCGCCCTGATTTTTCAGATGCATATCGAAGAAGTCCAGCATATAGGCATTGATAACGGAGCTCGCTCTTCCGGGCGCAATCGTTCCGGTAATGCCCAGCATGTTGAAAATCGGAGATACGAACTGGACGTCGGTAAAATTCAAATGCTCCGTATTTTCGATATAGAGAACTCGTCCCCCTGCGTCGACCGATTCGCGCATCCGTTCAAGCTCCAACTTCTTATCTTCCGTTACTTGATCTTCCCACTCTCTGGTCGAGCCCATTCGGTTAAGCTCCGCGTCCGTGTATACCCGGTTTTCCGTCACCCTTTTTAATTTATCGAAATAGCTCTCCGAGTTGATGAACAAAACCGGCTTTCGCAGAGCTTCTCGGTCGCGCAGCCGATAAAGCCCTCCATCCAGGTCGACTCCAACGGCGATGCGCGGATCGTAAGAAGCGTCATAGGCCGTCGCTCCGCCGATGGAATGGCCGAACACCCCGACATGGCCGAGATCCAATCTCCCTTCGAGGCGACTTGGAATCTGCCCCGATTGGATGAGCTCGAATTGGTCCAGCACGAACGCCACATCGTCGGTTAGAACTTTTCCCAACTTGTCGCGATTATCTCTGCTCGTCCGGTAATCTTGGCCCGGCGAGAATAAGTCGTCCGTCGTGCCGGTCGTGATTCGCCCGTCCGGAAACTCGGTTGCAAAGGTATTGTAGGTGTGGTCGATCGCGGCCACGATATATCCGTGACTCGCGAGATTTTCGGCATGCGACGTGTGGAGGAACCTGGAAGAGCCGTTGCCGGGATTCGCCAGGATCAGCGGGTATGAAGTCTGCGCCGAAGAGACTTCGGCCCCCGAATGAGCATGACTGGATACGTACTTCAGGTGTTGAAACGTAAACCCGGGAAGGCCATAGTCCGCGGCCATATAACGTAAAATCCGGGGATCGGGAACAAAGGGAGCGTGCTTGCCGGTGCCGGCTTGAGCCGGATACCATACCTGAACCATCAATTCTCTTTTGCCGTCTCGGGCTTCGCCGAAAATCTCTTCCCTATTCGGATCCACGAAATGAAAAGTTTGCGTTCCCACCTTAAATTCGCCCGTCGGTTCAGGCAGTTTAAATACGGGGAAAACATACGTGAGCCCCGCTGTTCCGACCAGCATGAGCGCGATGGCGGTATAAGCCGAACCCGCCAGGAATCGGGGGATTCTCATTGGACCGGTTTTTTTAAAATAGCGATAACCTGACACGGCCAAAAAAAGAATCGTCATGCAATAGAGGAAAATTAGCTGGACTCTGCAGCCTTCCACGGTCCAATGAATGACCAGCAACAGCGCGGCGGCCGCGCTTGCAACGAAAACTGGAAATCTGCGCCGTCCGTTTTTTAATCCGACTGTTAATGCGAACAAGCCGATGTTAGACAATAATAGCAACAGTTCGAACAATCTCACCTCAAGTCTCCTTCCAAAAAAGGTTTCGCCGCTTCAGTATAAAGACGGGTTCAAGATTCAAAATATATCAGTCGCGCTGCTTCTCCTTTAGCGCATAAAAAAGAAGACGGGTCGCCCCGTCTTCCCGTCCTGCTCGGTCCCTCTCGCCTCCGGCATAACCCTCCCGGTTCGCTCCTATGCCTCCGCGCCGGCATTCGCCGGCGCCGCGGTCGAAGCTTCGAAGCGATAGACGCCGGAACCCAGCCGGAACGCCAGCCCTTCCGCGGTCTCCTCTACGTCCGAGACGCCTTCCGCGTCCTCGAGCCGTTGGCCCGATTCCGTCACGTCGGCCAGCTTCGCTCCCGCAAGCCGAACGTCGGCGGACGCGTTGGCCGGCACCGTCACTTCGTAGACGATGCTTCGCCCGTCCTCCGAGCGCGTCCACGCCGACCGGATCTCGCCGTACGGCGAATCGAGCGTCGCCTCGGCGAACGTCAGCGAGCCTCCTGGCAGCGGCCGGAGGCGGATCCGCCGGTAGCCCGGCTCCGCTTCGTCCGCGTCGATGCCGGACACCGAGCCGAACAGCCAATCGCCGACCGCCCCGTACGCGTAATGGTTGTACGAGTTCATGTCGTCGCTCCAGAAGCTGCCGTCCGGCTTGATGCCGTCCCAATGCTCCCAGATCGTCGTCGCTCCCCGGATGACCGGGTAGAGCCACGACGGGTATTCCCGGCGCTCCAGCAGCTTGTAAGCCAACTCGCCGTACCCGAACCTCGTCAACACGCGGCACAGGTACGGCGTGCCGACGAAGCCGGTCGTCAGCTGCGTCCCGCTCTCTTCGACCAGCTTGGCGAGCCGGTCCGCAGCCGCCCGGCGGTTCTCCTCCTCGAGCAGATCGAACATAAGCGCGACCGCGTAAGCCGTCTGGGTCGGAGACGCGAGCCTCCCGCTCGGCGTCACGAATTCGTCGCGGAACGCCTTCGCGATTCTCTCCCGCAGCTCGCCGTAAGCGGCCGCCTCCTCCGCGTAGCCGAGAACGCCCGCCGCCTTCGCGAGCAAGCCCGTCGAATGGGCGTAGAAGGCCGTCGCGATCAAGTCCCTCGGCGTCGCGCCGACGTAGCTGTTCTCCTTCGCGTCCAGGCCGAGCCAATCGCCGAAGTGGAAGCCCGTGTTCCAGAGCCGCTCGTCGTCGCCCTGCGCCCGAATATACTCGACCCACTTCTTCATGCTCGGATATTGCTCGCGAAGCAAGGCCTCGTCCCCGTATCTCTCGTAGATGATCCAGGGGACGATGACGGCGGCGTCGCCCCACGCGGCCGAGTTGTACCCGGCGGCGGGCACGTCGGGCACGACGTGCGGCACGCCTCCGTCCGGCTGCTGGTCCGCGGCCAAGTCTCGCAGCCACTTCGCGAAGAACGGCGCGACGTTCCGGTTGTACGTGGCCGCGCGCGCGAACGCCTGCGCGTCGCCGGTCCAGCCGAGCCGCTCGTCGCGCTGCGGACAATCGGTCGGGACGTCGACGAAGTTGCCGATCTGTCCCCAGACGATGTTGTCCGCGAGCTTGTTGATCAGCGGATCGGAGCACCGGAACCGGCCCGCCGGACGAAGGTCGCTCGTCAGGACGCGGCCGACGAACCGGCCGGGAATCTGCTCGGCGGGGATGCCTTCGATCTTGACGTAGCGGAAGCCTTGGAAGGAGAAGACCGGCTCGAACGTCTCCGGACCTTCCCCGGAGCAGACGTAGGTCACCGTCTGCTTCGCCGAGCGCAGATTGCCGACGTAGAAGTTGCCGTCCTTGTCGAGCACCTCCGCATGGCGAAGCGTGACGACCGTTCCCGCCTTCGCCCGCACCGTGAACCGCACCCAGCCGACCATGTTCTGGCCCATGTCGAGCAGCGTCTCGCCCCGCGGCGTCGTCCACACGGATACGGGGACGAGCTCGTCTACGACGCGCACCGGTTCGCTCTCCTGGGCGACGAGCGTCGACTTCGGATGCGAATAAGGGACCGCGCTCGCCCAATCGGAGTCGTCGAACTCCCGCCGCGACCAGCCCTTCTTCTCCAGACGGGCATCGTACGTCTCGCCTTGGTACAGCTCGGACATGCGAAGCGCGCCGTCGCTTCCCTTCCACGTGCCGTCCGTGCCGACGATCTCCTCCGAGCCGTCCGCGTACCGGACGCGGAGCAGAACGAGCGCCGCCCTGGCGTCGCCGTAAACCCGTTTATTTTCCCAGGAGAGCTTCCCTCTGTACCACCCGTTCCCCAGCATGACGCCGATCGCGTTGCCGCCTTCCGACAGCAGGCCGGTCACGTCGTACGTCTGGTATTGAACCCGCTTGGCGTAACTGGTCCAGCCGGGGTTAAGCTGCGTATCGTCCGCCGGAAGGCCGTTCACGAACAGCTTGTAAGCTCCCAGCGCCGAGGCGTAGACGCGGGCGGAAGCGACGGGCTTCGCCACCGAGAAGCTCTTGCGCAGGTAAGCGACCGGCTCGTCGCCCTGCTCGTCCTCGGGCAGCGGGAAGGAGATCCAATCGGCTCCCGACCATTCCGACTCGGAGAAGAACGCCGTCTCGAAGAAGGCCGGGCGGCTCCATTCCGACTCCTCGCCTCCCGCGCCCCATACCTTCACCCGGTAGCAGTACCTCGTCCTCGATTGAAGCGCGGGACCGCCGTAAGGCACGAGAACGGACCGCCCTCCCTCCTCCCTTCCGCTGTCCCAGACGAGAGAGCCTTCGAACGCTTCTCCTTCCGACACTTGAATCCGGTAGGCCGACTGCGTCTCGCCCCTGCGGTCCGATCTCAGCTTCCAGCTCAGTCGGGGCTGCTTGTCGGCGATGCCGACCGGATTCGTCCGGTGGTTGCACGCAAGTCCGTATACTTCGAGGTGCGCCATCTGTTCATTTCCCCTATCTATGATGGATTCGATACGGACGAGCCGCGGCCCGCCCGCTCGCGTTGATCCGTTCTGCTTGGATTGTATCTTGCGCCGAAGAACGGATATAGGGGCGAAACGGACATCCGAGCATGGTAAAATGGACATCAAGCAAGCAGACGAAAGGAGAGCCGTTCGATGAGAAAGCCGCCTTATCGGATGAAAGGGAGCGACCTGTTCCGGGAGGGACTGCGCGTGTTCGTGAACCGGATCGAGGAGAAGTTCGACCTGGGCCTGCACGAGCACGACTTCATCGAGTTTAACTACGTCGCCGAAGGAACCGGGTACCAGTATCTCGGAGACCGTCCTCTCCCCGCGGCCCGAGGGGATCTGTTCGCGCTGCCCGTCGGCATCTCGCACGTATTCCGTCCGTATTCTTCCGAGAAGAACCGCCGGCTCGTCGTCTACAACGTCGTGTTCGGCAAGCCGCTGCTGGAGGAGATCGCGGCGGCCGCGCCGGAGCTCGGGCTCGGCGAGCTGTGGGACTCGCTAAGCGCGGGGCGGCCGGAAGCCGGGACGGTCCGGGATTCGCGCCTGACGCTGGAGCCGCTGTTCGAGCGAATTCACGAGGAGCACGCCGCCCTCCGGCCCGGCGCTTCCGCGATGCTCGTGTCGCTGCTGACCCAGATTCTCGTCGAATGGGTCCGGCTTCTGCGAGCCCGGGACGAACGCGAAGAACCGCCGGCCGGGATCGAGACGATCTCGGAGGCGGTCTCCTTCGTCCGCGAGCGGGCGCTCGAACCGCTTACTCTGCGCGAGACGGCAGAGAGGTTCCGGCTGAGCGAGCGGCATTTCCACCGGCTGTTCAAGCGGCATACCGGCCAGACGTTCCACGAATTCGTGCAGCACCGGAGAGTTCAGGCCGCTTGCGGGCTGCTGCGCTCGACGGCGCACAAGCTGAACGCGATCGCGGCGATGGTCGGCTACCGCGATCTCCAGTCGTTCAGCCGCGCGTTCAAGCGAATCGAGGGGCGAACGCCCGGACGGTACCGGAAGGAGTCGCTTCGTATTGGATATTAACCTGAATTACGAAAG
>NZ_JACJVR010000105.1 GCF_014212175.1 Cohnella xylanilytica
TTTCAAGGAACAAGTTCGTTCGTCTTACTCGTCGTCGCCGTCGTAACAGTGACTTTTATAATATATCACAGTCGCCTATCTTCATGCAAGAAGTAATTTCTTCCAGACGTTACTTTCTTGCTTCGGCTACCGGCCTCCGCGCTTGCCTCTTGCGGCGGCGAGAATTAATTTAACACAGATCGCACACCCGCGTCAACGCTATTCGCGAAGAAGTAATATTCAGTCATTTCAGGCATTCGGCCCTCGGAGTTCGATCGTCTGGACGCCTTCGCTGAGCGTGGCCATATAGAGCCGTCCGCCCCGCTCGTCCAGATCGGTCACCGGCAATCCCATGCTGACGGAGATGGCGGCGGTCTGCCCGCGCAGTTCGCTTAACCGATACAATCCCCGTTCCGTGCACAAATATACGGAGCCCGCAGCAGACGCCGCGCGGAACACGAACAGGCCGGGCAATCGGATTTTCTCGAAGCCGCCCTTGCGATCCCCTTGCAGAAGCTCGCCGCGTTCGGTCACTCCCAAGAGCCTCGAGCGGAATACGCCCAGGCCGGTCACGGCCGTGCCCATCGGGAACTGCTCCCACGTGAAGGTCAGCCGGTCGTACATGGCGATGCCGCCGTCCATGGCGAGGAAGATATATTGAGGCGCGTATAGAAAATCGTAAACCGCTTGATGCGGACTGGCCGTGCTCTTCCAGCCGTTCTCCGTGCGGCACCACAGTCCCTGCGCCGTCGCGGCGAACAAGAGCTCTCCGACCTCGCGGACTTGGTAACACGTCAACGGCATATCCGTCGGGGTCCAACGCGTACCGGTCCAATCGTACAAGCCCGCGTCCGTGCAGGCGAACGCCCGGTCCCGACCGAGCTGAATCCGGTTCACGTGTAAGCCTTCCGGCAGCCCTTCCATGCAGGACAGCCAATTCCCTTGCGGCGGAGCGATCCAGATCCCCCTGCCCGCCGGCGCCGCCATAATCGTCCGGTCGTCGATCGCCTTGACCGAAGAATGATGGAAGAGCAGACGTTCGCGCTTCCCTCCCCGCCGTTGCCGCATCGTGTATCCCCCTCCCGCTTCACTTATATGATATTGAGAATCATTATCATCATTATAAAGGCGGCATTCCCCTTTTTCAACCGCGCCTCTTCACAATCCCGCCGCAACGAAAAAAAATCCTCCCGAAGGAGGATCGAAGACGACAGCACGAAGATTCGTCCGACAGGGCAAGTCCGCGTCAATCGACGCGCTCTCCGGGCGCCGGCGCATACCGCAGCTCCGGAATGCCGATGCCGTCGCTCCTTCTCGATCGGGCGATCTCTCTCAGATACCCCTTCTTCGCCAGCTTCTGAAGGAGCAGGGACAAGTCCAGCTCCAGCCCCTTCAGCTCGGGATGGGCCATAAGCTCGGAGACGCTCCACCCTTCGGCGCGGGAGCCGACCACGCGAAGCAGCAGAGAGCAGGAAGACTTCATCTTCGTCAGAACGGAGAACTCGCAGGCGAGCATGACGAGCTGCACGCGCTGTTCCACGGTCTCCTTGTTCGTCGTCAACTCTTCATATAATTTGTAGATGCCCGGATTCACTCTTCGCACCTGTACCCAGACGGTCAGCTCCGGGTGCATGCCTTCCTCGATCAGGGCGATATGCGCCCAATGATGCAGCGAGGTGAGAATGTGGCTGTAGGCGTCCAGAATCTGCCCGTCCTTCAAATCCTGCTTGGCCTGAAGATACGTCTTCGAGAATTTGGAAAATTCGCAGAGCACCTTGCGCTCCTTCATCTCCGGAGGCCATTCGTCCAGCTGTCTTCGCAGGTCCGCGAGATAGCCGTTCTTGTCCAGCAGGATGTCGCCGTGAATGAGCCATTGAATGACTCCCCGGCTCTCGCCCCCGGTCACCCACTTCTCCAAGCATTCGGGCGTCACTCTCCGGACGAGGATTCTCGTCTCCTCCCACATCCAATGCTCCGTCGGCCTCTCGGGAGTCTGGCCGTACACGGCGAGAACGAGGCGGTCCATTCCGTCGATCATCGTCTCGTAGGAGTAAGGGTTCGCAACGAGCAGCAGGCTGATCAACCCTTCCTCGCGGCCGAATAGATCCGTATAAAATAATCCGCTTGCGTCCAAACGACTCACGGTTGTCACCCCCCAGCAAGTGTATCCCCTTTCACCGAACGAGGAGAAAGTGGCCTGTCCGCCGATTGTAGGCTATAATGAGTTTGGCGAATGTATGTATCTTTCTACAGAGCGGCTCCGGTTTCCTGCCGGAGCGACGATTATAATGACGGGAGCAACGATTCGAATGAAGTTCAGAGCTAGCAAGATCTCGACGATGCGGACCTGGGGGCTGCTGCTCGTGTTCGGCGGCATGGGCCTGATGGTGCTCGGAACGAGCGGCATTCTGCTGTTCGGGGAAGTCGGGAAGATCATCGCGGGCATCTTCATGGTGTTCGGCCTGCTCACTTGCGCGGCCAGCATGATCATTTATTTCTGGGTCGGCATGCTGTCGACCAGCGCGCCGGTCATCGAGTGCCCGGAATGCGGGAAGCGGACGAAGATGCTCGGCAAGACGGACCGCTGCATGTACTGCCATACGATTCTGACCTGGGACCCCGCGGAAGCGACGACGGGCGTGCCCACGGAACGAGAAGAACAGACGCTCACCCATTCGTAGCCTGGCGGCAATAAAGAAGGCGCGGCCCGGGGTTTTCCCCGCAGCCGCGCCTTTTTTCTGTGATCTTTATAGGATAATTATCATGGCCGCTATGAGAACCTGTTAAGGATGCGACTGCAGCGCTTCGTCGAGCGCCGGCCAGATGTCCGACGTCTCGAAGCCGCGGCGCCAGGTCGCCGCTCCGGCCAGATCGTACTTCTTGACCAGCTCCGCCCTCTTGCGAATGGAGAGCTCGTCCTCGATCCATATTTTCTGAACGGCGCCGTCTTCCTTGAATTCCACGTAATGCTGCCCCGTCTCCGCGGACAGCGTCGGCGTCAGCTTCTTCTCCTGGATCAGCTTCCGCACGGAGTCCATGCTCATCGTCTTCGAGGACACCTTCACGCCTCCGTTGCCGTCCGGCTTCTCGGTCCAGAGACGGGTATAGAGCGGCATACCCAGAATGAGCTTCTCCTTCGGCACTCCGTCTTCCTCCAGAAGGGTGCGCACCGAACGCTCCGCCCAAGGCAGCGAAGATACGGAGCCCGCCACCGGGCTGCTCGCCCAATGCTCGTCGTACGCCATCAGCATCATGTAATCGACGGATTCGGCCAGCCGGCCGCGATCGAGGAACAGCGACCACATCTCGCTGCCCGACTTCGGGGTCACGTCGATCGAGACGACGAGCCCTTGCTCGTGAAGCAGCGGCGTCATCTCCCGGACGAACTGGACGAGATTGTCCTTGTCGGGCGTCTTCACGTTCTCGAAGTCGATGTTGATCCCCTGCAGGCGGAACGTCTTCGCGTATGCGAGCAGCTGCTGGATCATCTTCAGCCGGGTCTCGTAATCGGCGAGCGCCTGGGACGTCCGCTCCGGCTCGAAGCCGTTGCTGAACAGCCCCCACACCTGCATGCCCCGTCCGCGAGCCCACCTGGTATAGCCGGCGTCGGCCTTGCTGCGGATCTGGCCGGTTCCGTTCACCAGCTCGAACCAGGTCGGGCTGACGACGTTGACGCCCGGCAGTTCGCCGATCTTCCCCGTATCCGGATTGGCCGAATAGACGGCTTCCCACGTCAGGTTGATCTTCTTGCCCGTCAGCTTCCACGCGGCGAACGGCTCCTCGTCTTCCTCCGAGGCCGTATCCGGAGTGCGGTCGATGGAGGTCAGAGCGACGTCTCCCTTGGCGACGTAACCGACGAAGCCTTCGTCCGACTGGGCTTTGTACCAATTGTGCTCTTCGCCCCAGATCGTCAAGCCGGTTCCCCCCGCCAGATCCTCCACGATCGGGTACGATTCGGCAGGGCCGGAGCGAAGCCGAGCTTCGACGCTTCCGGATTTATCTCCTTCGGGGACCCGCGCCTTCTGGAGCGAATCGCCGGGCCTATTCAACGTAACGATGCCCGACTGTCCGCCGACGGCGGCTTGAATGCCGAACAGCTGCTTCAGCGGGGCGAACGGCAAGTAGAGCTCGCCGTCCTCCGACTTCTTCGCCGCGAAGCTCAGCGTGAAGGGCTTGCGGTTCATCGTGGCGTCGAGCGCCCCCGTCTTGAAGTGAAGGACGCGCGTGGCGGTCGTCAGGATGATCGATTCGGTGCCCGACTCGTACCGGACCCCGTCGCCAAGAAGACGCTGCGCGATCTCGAGAGGAATCATAAGCCCGTCTCCCTCGCCGAGCGCGGCCGCTCCGCTCCATTGCCCGTCTATCATGATCGGATGAGGCTTGGCCATATATTCGGGAGTCTCGTGCGACAGGTTGGGCCGCTCCTTATCCCAGAAAAAGAAGACGGCGGCCGCCGAAACGGCAAACAAAAGCAGCAGCGCGATGATCGGCTTCTTCCGCCTGCGGGGCGGGCGGCGGCGGCCGGTCATGATCGTGGTGTTCAATTCGTCACTCTCCCCGTTGCGTGTCTATAGACTGGACGATGGCCGGCGGGCGACGGTTGCAAATAAAAACGCGCGTAGGCCATAACCTTCCGCGCGTCTGACTTCTTAAGATCTATGAGCGCATCGAGGCGCAAGTCGGACAGAGACCGTAAATCTCCATTCGGTGGCCGTGGACGGCGAATCCGGTGGTTCTCGCAGCGGCTTCCTCCACCTCTCGAACGGGCGGATGCTCGAAGTCGACCATCGCCCCGCATCGGGTGCAGATCGCGTGATAATGATCCGACAGATCGGAGTCGAAGCGGCTGGAATCGTCCCCGTAGGTCAGTTCCTTGATCAGCCCGGCATCCACGAACAACTTCAGATTGTTGTAGACGGTGGCTACGCTCAAGCTCGGATACTGGGGAGACAACGCCTGGTAAATATCGTCGGCGGTGGGATGGTCGTGCGATTCCACCAGGTATTGCAAAATGGCATACCGCTGCGGCGTCATCCGGACCCCTCCGGATTTGAGCTGGTCCACGGCATGGTGTACCCGGGAGTCCATGCTCTTCACAGCCTTTCATTCTAGTTAGCCTCATTGTACGTGTTCGATTTTGCAATTGTCAATGGAAGAAGCCTCCGGGGCGAGGCCCTGGAGGGCTCGCCGGAGGCGATCAGTCGTGCTTGCCGTTATGTCCCCGCTTCTCCCAGAGCCATACGAGGGCGCCGATCGCGATCAAGACGATCGCCCCCGCCATGGAGCCCGACGAGTGCAGCAGCCAGCGCGTCCATTCCGTGTTCGCCGTCGAGAACAGCGCCACGCCTCCGACGGCGAGAAGCACGATTCCGAGAACGGGGACGTTCCCCGCGCTCCCTCCCTGGGCGGGCGGAGAACCGTTCCAGCCCGACGCGGAAGGCCAGCCCGATGCGGTCGGCCAGCCCGCCGCGTGCCTCTCGTTGACCGCGTCCGTCTGCTGCAGCACGTCGAACAGGTTGTAGAAGTACAGAATCGGAATGAGCAAGCTGAGCAGAACGATAATCAGCACGTTGTTCGCCTGCTCGACGACGAAGACGATACCGCAGATGTTCAGCGCCAGCAGCAGCATGATGATGACTCCTTTGGACATGAGGCCGAGGTACATGTGGCCGGTTCCGGGGAATATCATCGAGAGAAGAGCTGCCGCCAGCTTCCTCTTCTTCCGTCTCTGCGGCTGGGGCGGGAAGCCGTTCGGCTCGAAGCCGTAAGGAGGGGGCATTCCGTAGCTTCCCCCGGGTCCTTGTTCCCCCGGCATTCCTCCGGGAGGCCGTTGCCATTCATCCGGTCGATCCATCGACGAGTAACCTCCAATAATCAGCGATTATAATGCCGGGTTCCGTTCACTCGACGGAGACCGAGGCGACCCCCTCCAGCTTGCGGAGCTGCTCCGCCAGAGGCAAGGCGTATTCCGGCTTCGGGAGCCGCACGTCCAGCCGGAGACGGACTCGCGAATCGTCCCGCGCCCCGTCCGACAGCTCGTCGAACTGAATGCGGACGAGCTTCGCGTCCTGCTCCCGGAACAAGCGGTCGATCCGATCGGTCGAGATCCGGTTCTCGTCGACCGTTAACGTAAATAACTGCTCCTTCGCGTTGTTCACGTACCGCTTCTCCACGATGTTCAGCCCCCACAGGACAAGCAGGGCGAGCAGCACGGAGACGGCGGCCGGGAAGTAGAAGCCCGCGCCGACGGCCAGCCCGATGGCCATGACGACCCAGAGGGAAGCCGCCGTCGTCAGGCCGGTTATGGACTTGCCGGTGAACATGATCGTTCCGGCGCCGAGGAACCCGATGCCGGTAATGGCTTGCGCCGCCAGGCGAGCCGGGTCGCGGTTCACGTTGGGCTGGCCGACGAACTCGTTGAATCCGTAGATGGAAAGAACCATGATCAGGCAAGAGCCGAGGCAGACGAGCGTATGCGTCCGCAGCCCGGCCGCGTGGTTCTTCCGTTCTCTCTCGTAACCGATCAACCCGCCGAGGACGACGGAGAGCAGCAATCGCACCATGAGGTGCCATTCGTCGATGACCCACGGGTCGCTCATCTCCATCGCGTCACCCAACTCCTTCCAGGATTGTATCATGCCCGAGATAGGCCCCACAATGGCTCGGCGGCGGGGCCTCCCCCCGACTTAGGTCTTGGCCTCTCCGCCGGCGCCGGGCTCCAATCGCATGCGGAGCATGGCGATATCGGGCCGGGGAGCGAACGTCTCGACCGCGCGGAAGCCAAGCTTCTCGTAGAGGGCGATCGCGGGAAGGTTGCGCTTCTCCGCCGTCACTTCCCAGCGGACGTCCCCCGGGTAAGCTCCGATCGCATGCGTCAGAAGAAGGCGCCCGACGCCTTGGCGGAAGTGCTCCGGATGCACCATCACGCGGCACAAGGCGACTGTACCGCCCTCCGTCTCCTCCTCCGTCGAGATCGCCCCGACCAGGTCCCCGTCCTCCGTCCGGCAGCCCCAGAACGTCTCTCCGCAAGCCATCAGGTCCGCGACGCTCTCCCGCAGCGGGGGCAGATCCGCGACGCCGATAAGCGATGCTTCCACCCGGTAAGCCGCATGCTGAAGGCTCCACAGCTCTTCGGCCGTATTCTCGTCCGTCAGATCCAATCTCTCGATTATCATCATTGTACTCCTTACCCCGCGACCGAATGAGAAAAAACGGCAACCCCCCGCGGAAGATTGCCGTTCCCCTTCTTCGCCGGCGGCGTTATTGCTTCAGCCGGTCCATCAGCAGCTTGTTGACCAAGCCCGGGTTCGCCTTGCCCTTCGTCTCCTTCATGATCTGTCCGACCAGGAAGCCGATCGCCTTGTCCTTCCCGCCGCGGAAGTCTTCGACCGACTGCGGGTTGGCCGCGATGACGGCGTCGACGATGGCCAGAATCGCCCCTTCGTCGCTGATCTGGACGAGACCTTGCTCCTCGACGATCTTCTGGGGCGCCTTGCCCGTCTCGAGCATCGTCTTGAATACGGTCTTGGCGATCTTGGAGCTGATCGTTCCCTTCTCGATCAGGCCGATCATCTCGCCGAGCCCTTGGCCCGTGATCTTGACGTCGTCCAGCTCGAGGCCGTTGGAGTTCAAGTATCCGAGCAGATCGCCCATGATCCAGTTGGCGGACGCCTTGGCGTCGCTCGTATGCTTCAGGCTCTCCTCGAAGAAGTCGGCCAGCTTCTTCGACGCCGTCAGCACGCCCGCGTCATACGACGGCAGGCCGTATTCCCGCGTGTAGCGGGCCTGGCGCGCGTCCGGAAGCTCGGGAATCGATGCCCGCACCCGCTCTCTCCATTCCGCGTCGATGTGCAGGCGCACAAGGTCCGGGTCGGGAAAATAACGGTAGTCGTGCGCTTCTTCCTTGCTGCGCATGCTGAACGTCTTGCCTTGGTTCTCGTCCCAGCGGCGGGTCTCCTGAACGACGCGTCCGCCGCTCTCGAGCACCTCCGCCTGGCGCAGCTGCTCGTATTCGAGGCCGCGCTGCACGCCGCGGAACGAGTTCATATTCTTCAGCTCGGTCCGGGTGCCGAATTCCTTCTGCCCGTGCGGACGAAGGCTGATGTTGGCGTCGCAGCGGAGGGACCCCTCTTCCATCTTGACGTCGGACACTTCGCAATAGAGCATGATCGCCCGCAGCTTCTCCAGATACGCCTTCGCTTCCTCGGGGGAGCGGATATCCGGCTCGGAGACGATCTCGACAAGAGGCGTTCCGACGCGGTTGAAGTCGGCCAGCGAGCCGAAGCCGCCGTCGATGTGCGTCAGCTTGCCGGCGTCCTCCTCCAGATGGAGGCGGGTAATGCCGATGCGCTTCGTCTTGCCGTCGACTTCGATGTCGATCCAGCCATTGCTTCCGATCGGCTGGTCGTATTGGGAGATCTGATACGCCTTGGGCGAATCGGGATAGAAGTAATTCTTCCGGTCGAACTTGCACCACTCGGCGATCTCGCAATTGAGAGCCATCGCGGCCTTCATCGCGTATTCCACCGCTTGGCGGTTCAGCACCGGCAGCACGCCGGGATGCCCGAGGCAGACCGGGCACGTATGCGTATTCGGCGGAGCGCCGAAGGAGGTCGAGCAACCGCAGAAAATCTTGGACTTCGTATGCAGCTCGACGTGGACTTCGAGTCCGACGACCGTCTCGTATGGGGTTAGGATGGACATGGTTGGCTCCTCCTGTTACAGCGCCGGGCGCAGCTTGTGGAATTCGGTCCGGCCCTCGAACGCATGGGCGGCGCGGAGCACCGTCGCTTCGTCGAACGGCTTGCCCATGATTTGCAGCCCGACGGGCAGACCGTCCGCCAGCCCGCAAGGAATGCTGATGGCCGGCACTCCGGCCAAGCTGGCCGGGATCGTGCAAATATCGTTCAGGTACATCGTCAGCGGATCGTCGACTTGCTCCCCGAGACGGAAGGCGGTCGTCGGCGCGGTCGGCGAGACGATGACGTCGTACTTCTCGAACACCTGGTCGAAGTCGCGCTTGATCAAGGTGCGGACTTGCTGCGCCTTCTTGTAGTAGGCGTCGTAATAGCCGGAGCTGAGCGCGTACGTGCCCAGCATGATGCGGCGCTTCACTTCGGGGCCGAAGCCTTCGCTGCGGGACCGGCGGTACAGGTCCAGCAGGTTCGCCGGATCCTCGGCGCGAACGCCGTAGCGGACTCCGTCGAACCGGGCGAGGTTCGAGGATGCTTCGGACGACGAGAGCAAATAATAGGTCGCGACGGCGTATTCGGTATGAGGCAGCGACACCTCTTCCCAGACCGCGCCCATCGACTCGTACGTCTTCAGCGCTTCCAGCACGCGCTCCTTCACTTGCGGATCGATGCCTTCGCCGAAGTATTCCTTCGGAACCGCGATGCGCAGCCCCTTCACGTCTCCGGTCAGGGCCGAGGCATAATCCGGGATGTCCACGTTGGCGGACGTCGAATCGCGGCCGTCGTGACCGGCGATCGCCTGCAGCACGAAGGCGGCATCCTCGACGTTCTTCGTGATCGGGCCGATCTGGTCGAGCGAAGACGCGAACGCCACGAGGCCGAAGCGCGACACGAGGCCGTACGTCGGCTTCAGGCCGACGACGCCGCAATACGCGGCGGGCTGGCGGATCGAGCCGCCGGTGTCCGAGCCGAGCGAGAAGTAGACCTGGCCGGCGGCTACGGAAGCCGCGGAGCCGCCGCTCGAGCCGCCGGGGACGCGGGTCGTGTCCCACGGGTTGCGGACCGGATGGTAGGAGGAGTTCTCGTTCGAGCCTCCCATCGCGAATTCGTCCATGTTCAGCTTGCCGACCGTGACGGCTTGGGCGCTTCTCAGCTTCTCGACGACGGTGGCGTCGTAGATCGGGTCGTAGTTGGACAGGAATCGGCTCGCGCACGTCGTCCGCAGCCCTTCCGTCACGATGTTGTCCTTGATGCCGGCCGGCAGGCCGAACAGCAGCCCGCGCTCGCCGGAGGACGAATCCAGCTCGGACGCGGCCTTGCGCGCCCCTTCTTCGTCCAGCGTCAGGAACGCCCCGATCTTCCCGTCGGTCTCGGCGATCCGCTTCAGCGAAGCGTCGACCAGCTCGGATACCGACAGATCTTTATGATGAAGACGGTTATGTACTTCCGACAACCGTTGATCGAACAACGACAAGTTGGGTTCCTCCCTTAGGCATTCTCAACGTCAAAATAAGCGAATCCCGCCGCCTGGACGGCCATCCGCCTCTTATCGGCTTATGGGTTATTCCAGCACGGCCGGAACTTTGAACTGCCCGTCCTCTTCCTCCGGGGCGTTCAGCAGCGCCTTCTCGACCGGCAAGGACGGCCTCGCTTCGTCTTCCCGCATGACGTTGTGCAGCGGAAGTACGTGGCTCGTCGGCTCGACGCCTTCCGTGTTCAGCTCGTTCAGCTTCTCCGCGTAGTCGAGAATGGCGCTCAGCTGTCCGGCGAGCCGCTCCTTCTCGGATTCCGTCAGCTCGAGGCGGGCGAGATTCGCGACATGCTCCACGTCTTGGACCGTAATGCTCATGTTCCGTGCATCCTCCTCAGTTCTCGTGACCAACATTCTCATTATTATATCGGACAAGCGGTTTGAACTCAATGAGGGCGCGCGTAGGGTGCGCGGAGGGCGTGCGGAAAGCTCGAGAAAGAAGTAACACGCGGAGAGCGCGCGGAGAGGGCGCGTCGGAAGACGTGAGGAACGGCGCATGCGGGTTCATATTCCCGGGGATTGGGGAATAATACAGGAAGATAAGGACCGGAGAACGAGAAGGAGGCCTGTTCCATGCCCCGATACCACGTATGCGACCGCCAGCTCCCGCTTCGGGACGCCGGCTTGCTCGAGCTCGCTTCGGACGATCTCGGCGCTTGCGAGCTGCTCGAAGAACTCGCCGGAGAAGGGAGCGAATCCGAGAACGGACGCGTCTGGACGCTTCGCTTCGAGGAGTACGGGCCGTTCCTGAGGCTGGTCAACCATCTGCAGCGCTGGATCAAGGACGACCAGGCCGCCGCCGTCCGATGCCGCATTACTTACTCGGACGAGGAGGAGGGCGCGGGCGAAGCGGATCGCCCGGCCTCCTCGGCCGGAGAGCCGTCCGATGGCTGGGTGCCGATCGCCTTCCTGTTCGCGGGCGTCGGCAACGACCGGATCGCGGACGTCATTCTCAACCGCCGCTTCACCAGCTTCATGCAGCCGATCGTCCGACCGGGAGGCCAAGCCGTCGGCTACGAGTTCCTGCTCCGGCCCCTGCCCGAGCAGCCGCCGTTCCGTCCGGCCGACCTGTTCGCGGCGGCTCGCGAATCGGGGCTGCATTCTTATCTGGACAGAGAGGCCCGCGATTCGGCGATCCGGCTGGCCGCGAGCCATCTGCCGCAGGGGGTCAAGAAATTCGTCAACTTCCTGCCTTCCTCCATTTACAGCCCGTCCTCCTGTCTGGAGCGCACGTTCCGGACCATTCGGGAGCGCGGCCTCGACCCGCAGGACTTCGTGTTCGAGGTGGTCGAGACGGAGCGGCTGGACGACGCGCGCCATCTGTCCGATATTTTCGACGTCTACCGCGCCCAAGGGATCCGGCTCGCCATGGACGACGTCGGCGAGAAGTTCGCGACGCTCGACGTCATGGACCGCCTGCAGCCGGACTACGTGAAGATCGACCGTCGCTGGGTGAACGGCTGCCATGCGGACCCGGACAAGCAGCGGCATATCGAGGAGGCGCTGGACCGGGCTTCGCGGTTCCACGGCGTCGTTCTGGCGGAAGGGGTCGAGAACGAGCGGGACTGGCGGTACCTGGCCGAGGCGGGAGTTCCTCTCTTGCAAGGATATCTGTTCGGAAGGCCTTCCCCGGTGCCGCTCCCGGTCCGGGTCGGAGCCGTATAAGCCCATGCCAAAAAAATCCCGGACGGGCGCATCGGCCTGTTCGGGATTATTTGCGTTTCATATTCGGCATTCGGCATTTGGCATTCGGCATAAAACCGGAGCCGTAAGGCCGGATCAGATCCAGGCCTTCAGGTTAATCTGCCGGATGAAATCTTCGCGCGTCTGGACTTCCTTGTCGGCTTCCGGCTCCGAGGCGGCCCCGCCGTTCATGACATGGCGGAACAGCTCCTCGTTGCGGGTCGCGAGCGCGAAGTCGATCAAGGCCTCGCGTTCGATCCTCTCCGCTTCCTGCTCCAACAGAGTCTCCTCGAGCTCGATATCCTCGGCCGAGACGTAATATTGGCGGTTCGCCTTCGGAATGCGAACAATATAGTCAAAAACGCTGTCGTTGTTCCGGTCGTAGGCGATGATATAGCCGTAATCTCCCACGGGAAGATTCTGTTCGAAGCGATCGTTCACGATGACGATCTTCTCTCCCAACTTCAGCATGCCGTTCCCCCTCCCCCGCGATGCGGTTTTGCTTCTATCCTACTAAAAATCGACCGAGATTTGCAAATGAGGATGATATTTCGATAGAGACGCCGACGGCCCCGTACTTTATCTTATTCGCCGCTCGCCGATTCGGCTTCGCGTCTTATCCTATTCCATATGACACGGAGAGCGAATTTAGAAGGGCGGGAACCAGGCCGCGCCGTCTTCCCGGCGAACGCGGGCATCGAAGCCCGCGTCCTCCTCCTTAGGCGGGGATATGGCCCGACTTGAGAACCTTAGTCGACAGATAGAAGCGGTTGTAGTCGGACACGTCCCCCCACAGCGGAATATGGCGATCGGCCGAGAGGCCGTGCTTCTTGAGCGAAGCCAGCTTGCGCGGGTTGTTCGTGATCAGGGAGACGGGCAGACCGCGAAGCTCGCGCAGCACGCGGATCGGCTGCTCGTAGGAACGGGAATCGTCCTCGAAGCCGAGCGCGTGGTTCGCTTCCACCGTGTCGAGGCCTTCCTGCTGCAGAAGGTAGGCGAGCGATTTGGAGAACAGCCCGATGCCCCTGCCTTCGTGGTCGGCGAGGTAGAACAGCGCCCCGCTTCCGTGCTCGACGATCATCTTCATCGATTGGCGCAGCTGGTAGCCGCAGTCGCATCGCTTGCTGCCGAAGATATCTCCGGTATGGCAGATGCTGTGGAACCGCACGTAGGCGTCGGCCGAGCCCTCGAAGTCGCCGTAGACGAGCACCGAGGATTGCTGCAGATCGGCCAGATTCAGATTCGGAAGCGAATCCAGAATCGCCTCCTTCGTCGCGGAGCCGTCCTTCACTTCGAGCCAAGTGTACCACTTGAACTCGACGACCTTGTCCTCGAGCTGCACCGGAAGCCGGACGGGGCCGACGAGGCAGAGCGGATTGGCGCCATCCTGCTCGATCAGGGTCATTTTATCGGTAAGAATACGTTTGATTTCCGAAGTCATCATTTTCAGTCACCCGGCTTCATCGTAATGTGCGATACTGGCGGATCGGAATAATACTTACTTATAGTAAGGGAGTATATATTGATTAGGAAAAGAAATCAAGTCCGCTAGGCTTGGGTGGAAAAAAAGAAAAGCCTAGCCTTGGATCGGCTAAGCCTGCGCACGACGCCGGAACGGCTTCAGCCGACGACGACGTACAGCTTCTCCGGGCTCAGCGTCAGCGTCTCGAACCCGTCCCCGGCAATCCGGTACGTGTTCTCGATTCCGACGACGCCGAAGCCCGGGAACGTGAACTTCGGCTCGATGGCGAGCACCGTCCCCTCTTCCAGCGGATCGGCGAATCCGCGAGCGAGGACGGGCCACTCGTCGATCTCGAGACCGATGCCGTGTCCGAGGAACCGGACCTGATCGGCGCCGAAGCCCATGAAGTGCTCGGACAGCCCGGCCTCCTTCGCCATCTCGAGCGACCGCGCGTACAGCCGCTCCGGAATCGCGCCCGGGCGAAGGGCACTCTCCGTCTCGCGCATAATCGCCTCGGCCGTCTCGTACGCCCGCATCAGCTCGTCCGGCAAGCGGCCGATGACGGCCGTCCGGGTCTGGTCGATCACGTACCCGTCGATGCAGCAGCCGATATCGAGCAGAATCGGCTCGTCCCGCCGGATCGGCCGAAGCGACGAGCTCTGCGGCGCTGCGGCCGTCAAGCCCCGTCCCCCGGCCGGGCCGTCGAAATAAGTGGGCTCCGCCGCCGCCTCTCCGGCCGCCACCATGCCGGTCATGATCTCCTGGTTGTAGCCCCTCATCCGCATAATGCCGATATGGCCCTGCAAGCGCAGCGAGTTCTCGATCGCCGCCATCAGCTCGAGCTCCGTCATCCCTTCCCGCAGCCGGCTCAACCCATCTTCCAGGGCGGAAGCGGCCGCCTGGGCCGCGCGGCGGATGCGTTCCGTCTCGTACGGCGATTTGACGCTTCTCAGGCGCCTTAATAAGGCCGACGCGTCCTTCCAATCCGCGTTCGGGACCGCTTCCTTCAGCCGAAGGAACGTCTGCGCCGGCAAGACGTCGAGGTCCGCCCCGATCGCGGGGCTCTTCTTCCCGAACACGTCGGGGTAATCTTCGGCCAATCGGGCCCCGAAGCCGCGGAACGGGCCCAGCTCCTCGATTCGCGCGGAGGACTCCGCCCGGGCTCGGGCCAAGCTTCTTTTCACATAGAAGACGGCCTCGCCCTCGACGGGCACGAACAGATACCCCGTCTGCATCGAACCCGTGAAATAATAGAGGCCCACGTTCTGGGTGATCAGAACGCCGTCCAGGCCCTCCCGTTCCATGCTTCGCTGCAAGCCGGCCCGGCGGGCCTCCGTCTCGGTCCATAGATTGCCGCTCATCTCGGTTCCTCCTTGCCGTTCTGGGTCTTCCCTCATTAGAGCAAAGCGGAAGAGCGTCGTCAACCTCGGCGCCTCCGACGATACGCCGGACGGTCGCAGGGAGCGGTTCGGAGGATGTCGCATCCGAATTCCATGTATTGACATTATTTTCACTAAGCCACTATACTTTCTGTATGTTTATGCGGGTTACAGTTATTGGCAACCAGTTGATCTTTTATTACTTAAGTATTTGAGGAGAGTGCAAGTGAGATGGCGAAATACTGCATGATGTGCGGAACCCCGATCGAGGAGACGGGCCTC
The DNA here is from genome assembly GCF_014212175.1 of Cohnella xylanilytica. Lineage (GTDB taxonomy): Bacteria > Bacillota > Bacilli > Paenibacillales > Paenibacillaceae > Cohnella > Cohnella xylanilytica. Next base: position 15,010 of record NZ_JACJVR010000105.1, read on the forward strand.
AAATGGTGCGAGTCCTGTCTCTCGCAACGGGAGCAGGCGGCCGCCTACGAACCGTACGCGGATTCGAAGAGACCGTTGTCCGACGACAGCCTGCAGCCCTATCTGGATCTTGCCAAGGACGCGTTCCGGCGGCCTTCCGAAGCGATGGAACGCGCGGCCCGTTCCCCCGGCGCGCTGCCGGGGCTGGCGATGGCCGTCGCCGGGTCGCTGGTCGCCGCGCTCGCGGCCCTCCTGTACATACGAAGAGTCGTGAGCGGAATCGGTTACCTGTTCGGCAATCTGATGGGAGGATTGACGGACGAACCGCTCTACCCCGGCAACTTCACGCTCCCTTACGGCTCGATCTTCTTCAAGCTGCTGCTCTTGCTGCTTCTGCAATGGGTCATTCTGTCGCTCGTCCTGACCGGTACGGCCCGGCTGTTCAAGCTGTCGATCACGCCCGTCCAGAGCTTGAATATCGTCGGAACGTCCAAGCTCTACTTCGCCGCCGGGTCTCTCGCGACCTTCCTTCTCTCCTTCGTATTTCCGGTCGCGTCCATGGCCGTCGTGCTGGCGGCCGTCCTGGCCGGCTATCTCGCCATCGACCGGGCCGTTCGCTCGCTGCTCCGGACCTCGGGAGACGTCTTCTACCTCGTGCCGGCTACCGTCGCCTTGTACTATGTAGGGACCGTCATCGTCTGGAAAATCCTCTTCTAGCCCGGCCGGAAGAAGCCGGAAGCGGCCGGAAAGATGGAACGCCTTCGGCGTCTTCGGACGCCGGAGGCGTTCTTCGTTTTATTTTCTAATATTATATAGTTACATGAATAGGGGACGACTTTATTTGGTATCTCTTCTTCTCCTTTTCATTGATACTAAAAGATGCGACGGCTACAATCGTGTACTCCCCGTTTTGAAGTTCGATTGACGTAACCTCATCTGGATGATAACGTTCATTTTGTTGAAGAAGATGCTTATAACCTTTACTGAACGTTACGGAAGGAACTATTTTTACGATTTTATCTCCTTTATAAACCTCGTATTGTATTAACGGAGAACGATGAGTTATTTGTAAGTGTCTATCCCCTTTGTTCACCAAATACCCCACGCACCTAATCGTGTTATTTCCATCCTTCGGTAACATCTCTGTCTCAACAGTGAAATCCTCCTTCTCTTTCGCAGAGCACCCAGAAGCAATTACTAATAACAACAAAAAGTTTATTGCTTTCTTTAACAAAAGGATCGCTCCCTTCGTAATCGTGAGAAAACCCCAACTCTTATAAAAGAATTGAGGTTTTCTCAGAATTTCAAATTAGTCCTTTAACCTATCCATCCCTATCGCACCCTATAACTTCCTACCCTTGACCATACTAATATTGAGCTTGCACATGCGAGTAGGTACGAAAGATCCAATTTCTTAAGTCATTTTCTAAATTTTTGCAAAGACGCACATGCGCACCGGAAAGATGGAACGCCTTCGGCGTCTTCGGACGCCGGAGGCGCTCTGCATTCCGTGCTCTAATAGACCAGCTCCGCGGAGCCCTTCAAATCCCACTCGACCGGAGCGAGAACGCCGAACATCCGGGGATAGACCAGATGGACGATCAGGACGACCCCCGGCCGGTTCAGCGTCACCTCGTAGCCGTATTCGGGATTGCGATACACGTAAGGGAACGTCTCGTTCTCGTTCACGACGCGGAACGCTCTCACCTCCGCCCGGTCCCTCAGGAAGGCGCCCGGCATTGGCGTATTGTCCGCCCCGAGACGGAGATTCGCCTGCAAGTACTGCTCGGCTGCCGCGAGCGCCTTCTCTTCGTCGATGGACAGCACGCCCGCCTCCAGCTTGTCCCGGTCCGTCTGCTGCGCCGCCGCGTGAGCCGCGCGGTCGACCGCCCTCTTCCCTTCGTGCAGCGTGCCGAGAGCGGCCTCCTCGTCGATCTGCAAGGCGTGCAGCATCCACCAGACAATCACCATCAACACGAAGAATACGAGCTTGTGCATGTCTCTCTCCTCGCCGTTCGTCGTGCGCCCTCCTAGGGCCCCTCTCGCCCCTCTTCAACCTGACTGCCCAGGGCGCCTCCCCGCCTCTTCTCCATCCCTGCCGCCTGGGGCACGCATTCGTCCTCTTCATCGCGGCCGCTCAGGGAACGTATTCGCTCATCTTCATCCCGGCCGCCGAGATCCCCTCGCTCGCCGACGGAGGCTCGATGCCGATCAGGCGGTCGATGTCGAGCAGCCTCTCGTACGGATAACGGATCGTCAGCTTGATTCCGACGCCGCGGGGAAGCGGCAACGACGGCAGCCCCGCGTCCGCCCCGGTCGTCGAGCCGACCGTGTACTCCAGTCGGGAAGGATCGAAGCCGTGCCGGGCGAGACGCGCCTTCGACTCGCCGATCATCGCCGCGTCGATATAGCCGTAGCGCCCGCTCGCCCCGACCTCCAGCAGGTAGTCGGCTTCCTGCTGAAGCAGCGCTTGGCGGATGACGAGCACGTGCTTGTAGACCGGCGAGAACATGAGCCAGCAGAACGTCGCCGCGAACAGCAGGAACACGAGCAGCTGCTTCACGGAGAGATCCTGGAGATTCCGTCCGCCATGACGGTACCGGAAGAGTGGATATGCGATTCCGTCCCTCCGTCTCCCCGCGACACGCTTATGTAGACGGCGACGACGGTCGCGATGAGCAGAGCCGTCATCAAGATTTGCCTCATTCGAACTTCCTCCTTCCGCCGATACCGGACGCGCCGACGGCGCCCCATGCCGGCCTCTCGCGAGGGCGCCTCCGGCGACCGGAAGCGCGCCCCCGAAGCCGCAGTCATTACGGAGTCAGGCTGCCCAGCTTCGTGTTCGTCGTATTCCCTTGCGTCTGGATGCGGTCTTCCGTCCCGGTCGAATCTTGGGTGATGACGTTCGTGAACAGCACGGCGACGACGATGAGCATCATGACGGTGATCAGAATATTGCGCACGGCTTCACCTCCCTTCCGGAGCTCCCGGGTCTACGAATTAAGAACGTCGAACAGCTTCCTCGACTCCTGAATCCACGGATGCAGGAAAATCTGAAACGTGTACATGATCGGCAGGCCCGCCAGCACAAATAAAACGTAGGAGACCGTCTCCTTGCGCCCGGCCTTGGCCAGCTCGATCTTCGCCTTGTACTCCTTCGCCACTTCCCGCAGCATGTCGTACACTTCGTCGGATTCGCTCAGCCGAAGAGACCGGATCGTCTCCGCGAAGCCGCGCGACTCGCCCGTGCCGAGCCGTTCCCCGAATCGCGCGATCGCGGCGTCCGGATCGTGGTACCATTCGTTGAGCAGCAGCTGCATCTCCCCCTTCATCAGCCGGGCATAGGGCAAGCAGCGCATCAGCTTGCCGTGCAGATGCAGCCGGGAACCCGCATAATAGAGCAGCTGGCTGCCGATGACGACGATCTCCCTCCGGATCCGGTCGGCGCGGTACCTCTTGAACGCTTCGAGCGCGGACTTGTCGTACAGCGCCAGCAGGAACAGAGCGACAAGCGCGAATACGGCGTATAAAGAGCGAGCCTCCGGGATGGCTCCCGCCCGTCCCATGAAGTAGACCGCGGCGGCGGCCGCCGGCGTCAGAAGCAGCGCGCTGCGCCGGGAAGCGAGATAGACGTCCGCCGGGATGCGCAAGCCGCAGCCCGCCAGCAGCGAGTCCCGCTCCCGGAGCGCCAGGCTGGTCTTCCGGCAGCCCATGGCCGACAGCCACCAGGACGGGGGGCGCCATCGGCGGAGCCCTCCGCGGGACACCCTCCAGCGCGGACGGCGGACGGCCAGCAGCCGCAGAAGGAACGCGAAGCCCGTCAATCCGAGCGCGAATTGAACCGCCATGCCGACGGCTTGATACAGACCCGACTCGTACGTGCTCACCTTTGTCCCCCTCTCTTGTCACAGCTTGCGCCGGGATAAATAGATTCCCATCAGGAAGGAAGCGAACATGAGGACCAGGGCGTTCAGGAGCATCCCTCTTCCCGCCGGGTCCAGAACGTAATAGCGGTAGCTCGTCTCCGAATTCATCCGGAAGTTGATGCCGAGGAACAAGGCGAGGAAGAGGACCGGCGAGAAGTTGGCCAGCCGGATCTCGAGCAGCCGGTGCCGTTCCGCCTGATCGTCCATTCGCGACTTCCGCATGTCGCCGATCAGCTCCTTCAGGTTGTCGGAGATGTCGTTCCCTTCCGATAAGGCGATGCCGAGCATGTTGGCGAAGTATTCCGCCCATACGTGGCCGACGGCCAAAGCGAACCGCCTCAGATCGCCCTCGTCGTCCCCCTTGACGCACAAGTTCCGGTACAGCTGCTCGAAGATAGACTGGATCTCCCCGGGCAGCCGTCTCTCCTCGACTGTCTTCTGCAGGGCCGTCCGGACGTGCCTTCGGCCAGTGATCAGATAGCATTGGTAGAACAGCTCCAGCGCCGGCAGAAAATCGAGCCGGGCCGCCATCTGCCGGTTGATCAGCCGGAAACGGAGGAAGCAGTACGGCAGCAGGGCAAGCATGAGAGTCAGAAGCAGAACGGAGCGCGCCGACTGGAACAGCGCGATTCCGCTGGCGGCCCCCGAGACGCCGAGCGCCAAGGACAGGACGGCGAACGCTTCCGGCGTCATCGTCCAGCCGGCCGCGGCGAGCAGGTCCGCGACATGGGCGTACGGCTTGCCGAGCCGCGACAGCAGCCGGGCGGCGGCGCGATTCCAGGCCGGCTCGCGGGACGTCCGCAATCTCCGGCGGCGGTCCGCCCGCGTCCAGCCGAGGGCGAGCGACGAATGGACGGCGGCGAAGCAGAAGACGAACAGCGCGATCAGCAGCAGCGCGACGGACCACGAAGGCCTCATTGCGCCAAGCCCCCCTTCCGCCGCAGCTTCTCGTAAGCGCGGGAATCGGCGCGCCGGATTCGCTCCCAAGCCTTCTCGGAGAAGCCGAGCGGCATCGTCCACTCGCCCTTCTCCTCGTCGTAGCGGACAAGCTCCCGAACGACGACGTCGCCGCCCTCCCAGGCGAACTCCCCGATCCGGACGAGCTTCCTCTCGTTGCCGACGAGCCTCATCTCGAAGCCGATCTGCGTCACGAGCTCGGCGATCCGCTTCGTCAGCCGGACGGGATTCATGCCGCGGCCGTCCAGCATGCACATGTCCGTGATCGTCTCGGGCACGTCCTCCAGGGCGCTCGCGTGAACGGACGTGATGCTGCCCTCGTGGCCGCGCGTGCAAGCCCGCACGTAGATGTTGGCGTCCTCGTCGCGAATCTCCGCATGGCAGATACGCTGCGGAGATTGCCTGAGCGCCAGCTTGAACGCCTGCCTCGGGCCGTGCAGCGGATCGTCCTCCTCCGCTTCGTATTCGATAACGTTCTTGCCCGGGAAATCCCGCGCCAAGCGCAGCTCGTACCGGCCCTCGATCGTAACGATCCGCTCCTCGTCCGGCATCGCCGCGATCAGCGCCTTGATGAAGTGGGTCTTGCCCGTATTGGTCGGCCCGATGACCACCATGTTGAACCTCGAGCGGACGATCGCCAGCAGCAGCTCGCGCACGTTCTCGTCGATCGTCCGGTACTCGGGACGGCACAGCGTCTCCAGCTCGAACCTTCGGACGGTATAGAAGCGGATCGTTAGCGTGGGAACGGCCGTAAACCCGAAGCCGGTCATCGTGACGCGAGAGCCGTCCAGCAGCAGCACCTCCGCCCATCGCTTCCGGGGGTTGATGCGGTCGTTGTTGAACAGGACGAGATTCTGCTGGATCCGCTCCACCTGGGCGACCTCGTCGAACCGGTAGGGCGAAGCGACCGCCTTGCCTTCCCTCACCTCGAAGATCCGCGTTCCGACGACCTGCACCTCCTCCAGCCCTTCCCGGTTGCGCAGCACGAGCTCGAGCACGTTCATTCCGATCACCTCGGCGAACAGCGCCTCCGCCAGCGAGCCGTATTGGGCTTGCCCGTAGGAGAAATGCTGAACCCGCTTCTTGATCACCCAATCCGACAAAATCGCGAGCATCTCCGACCGTTCCTGAGGGAAGCCGATCACCGCCCGGTTCAGCTTCTCCGCGTAGCTTCTGCGCTCTTCCTCGCTCCAGCCCCTGGGCGCGGCCAGCATCTGGCGGGCTTCTTCCATCAGCGCCCGCAGATCCACTTCCCCGTCTCCGGGAGCGCCGGCCGCGCCCGGGACGGCCGGGACCGAGCCTTCCGCCTGCAGCTTGGCCGCATAGGCGGTCGGAGAGAATCGCCGCTCGCGGTCCTTCTCCGGCGCCGGGATCATCTTCCCCGCCTCCGGTGCATCATCAGCCTGCGCATCCACGGACGGTCGGTCCGCTGCAGCCTCTCTCCCCATTCCAACCGCCGCAGCAGCGGCTTCGCGACTTCGTCGAACGCGGCCGCGTTCCTCTCCTCCGCGGCGAGCCACTCGTCCAGCCTTCCGCTGTCGAGCTGCAGGTGAAGGCTCTCCTTCAAGCGCAGCTCGGAGAACGAGACGCAGCCCGTCTCCTTGCGTATCTCCTTCATTCCGAATCCCCCCGAATGCGGATGTATTCCTTGGAGCAGCACGAGCTGGAACTGCTCCTGCAAGATGCCGAACTGGGCGCCGACCTGTCCCGCCCACCGCTTCACGTCCTCCTGGAAGTGGGACAGGCTCCCGGTCGTGACCAGGCAGCGGTGGTCCGCTTCCCGCATGGCGCAGACGGTGGCCGCGTTGTCCCAATAAGCGCTCACGTCCGCGATCGTGAGCTCGAACGCTTCCCTCGCCGCCCGCAGCAGCCGGCCGATCTGCTCCGGCTCGTAATATTCCGCCTGGTCGCGGGCCATGTTGCCGAAGAGGACGTGGAGCCCGTTCAGCCGGGAAGGAGCGAACGCATAGCGTCTCAGCTTGTCCCCGGTCAGCGTCCCGGCCTTCAGCTCCGGCCTCAGGCCGTCCAGCGTCACTTCGGGCTTGTCGATGCCGAGATACAGATGGGTCTTCGCGCTCTTCAGGTTCAGGCAGAGGAATCCGACCCGCTTCCCCGTCACCGACGCGATGCGGAACGCCGTCCCGAAGGCGGCGAGCGACGTCCCGATGTTCGGCGTCGACCCGGTGAAGGTCGCGAGGCGTCCGGCCGCTTCCCTCATGACTCCTCCCCCCTTCCCTCGTAATCCATGGCCGAAGCCTCGAAGGCGATGACCACCTTCGCCCCGCCGTCCTTGCAGGCCGAATCGAGCTCCAGCCATTGGGCTTCCGTCAGGTTGAGATTCACCGCGTCGATCGTGCCGTTGGCGTCTCGCCGGGAAGCGTACATGCGCTCCCGGTCGCCGTCCGCCATCGATTGAAGGCTCGAACGGTTCGGGTTCTCGATCTCCGTGTTGGCGGCCGTCTTGACCGCCGCGACGAGGACCGGCTCCGGATACAGCCGCCGCGACTCGCCCGCTTCGGAAGAGACGTACACGACGGCCCAGTCTCCCGCCCGAAGCCCGTTGGACACCGACTTGACGTATTCCTTCGGAATCTGGAAGGTCGCTTCGCCGGTTCGCGGCAGCAGAGGGAACCGTCCGACCTTCCAGCTCAGGATCGGCTCGCCGGTGCCGAGCGGAGCCGACGCCTGCAGCCCCTCGGCTTCTTCGGTTCTGCGGAACATGTCTTGGCTGACCGCCCCTCTCGGGATGGAGGCGGTCGTCAGCATGCTTCGCTCCAGAATCGTTCCTTCCGGGACGAATTGGCGGGGAACGACGACCTCCACCGTCTCTTCCATCCGGATATGCCTCAGTTGCAGCTGATACACCGCGTACACGAGCAGCCCCGACAGCAGGGCGGCGGATACGCTGATGGCCACTTGGCGCTTACGGTTCACGGACGCTCCTCCTTCTCTCGGCCAACAAAAAAAGAACGCAGGGAGGGAGAGCCCTAGCTCTCCTTCGCCTGCGTTCTTCGCAGCCGTACAAATATTGTAAACCTTGGTAACGCTCATGATAGCAGAAGCGATTCGCCCTGTAAAGCCTAAAATCTCGCAATCGCCGCAAATCAAGGCCAGAAACAAGCGCGGAAATCAAGCCCGGACGTAAGGGTTCTCCCGCTTCTCCTCGCCGATCGTCGTCTCGGCTCCGTGGCCCGGCAGAACGACGACGTCGTCCGGCAGCGCGTACAGCTTCTCCCGAATCGATCGGGTCAGGGCGGCGGGGTCGCCTCCCGGAAGGTCGGTGCGTCCGACGGAACGGCGGAACAGCGCGTCCCCGGCGAACAGAAGATTGCCGCACAGCAGGCCGACGCTTCCCGGAGAATGACCCGGCGTATGCAGCACCTCGAACGTCTCCCCGATCAGCTCCAGCTTCTGCCCGTCCTCGAGATAGGCGTCCGGCAGGCCGGTCGACACCGGCTCGGTCACGTCGAGCCAGCGGGCGGAGCCGTTCTTGGCCGGATCGACCAGCCAGTCCTTCTCCAGCGCGTGCAGGTAGACCGGGCAGCCGAACCGCTTGCGCAGCTCGTCGACCCCTCCGATATGGTCGAAGTGCGCGTGCGTCAGCACGATCGCTTCCGTCTTCAAGCCTTCAAGCCGGCGAATCAAGGCCGGATCGGGCGTGCCCGGATCGATGACGAGCGCCCGGGTCCGGGTCGAGTCGACGACGACGTAAGCGTTCGTCTGAAGCGCGCCCAGCGAATAGCGTTGGAATGTGAGCATCGTTCCCCGTCCTTTTCCTTACAGCCGTTCCAATTCCGCTTGCAGCTCGCGCAGGATGACCGGCGTGTAGTCGGACGCCTCGCCGTAGCGGGCGACGATCTCCTTGCGGGCCGCGGCCAGGTTGTCCTGGTAGTCGGGAGCCTCGCGGTCCGGGTTCGCCTCCTTGAACGCGAGCATCACTTCCTGCACGTGCTTCGGACGAGGGCCCCACTTGCCGAGCAGGTGGCCTCCCGTGTCCGTGAACAGGATAATCGGGATCGAGCGGCCGCCGAGCGTCAGGAATTGGTCGATCAAGTCGTAATGCTGCTCGATGATCATCACTTCCGTCGGGATGCCCGCCGTCTCGAGCGCGCGGAACGCGACCGGCACGCTGCGCAGCGCATCGCCGCACCAATCCGCCGTTATGATCATGCTGCGCAGATCGTCGCGGTTGTTGAGCGATTCGAAGTACTCCCGAAGCTCGTCGTCCGGCCAAGCGAATTGCTCGTAGTTCGCGCGGAACGCCTCTTTGTTTTTGACCATCTCGTCCATGAACTTCTGCGGAGAAATGCCTTGATTCAGCTTATGTCCCAGTTGCTTGCTCATGAGAATCCCTCTCTTCTCGTACGGGTTCGAATCCGTCGCGTTAAGCCTAATTGTATCAAAGTCGCGAAGCCGCGTTCAAATCGTTCCTGCAGCGCGTCCGTTCGCGGGACTGTTACTTGTTCTTGGAGCGCTTGCGGGCGTATTGGTAGACGAAGTAGACGACCAGCAGCGCGAGGGCGATCAGAATGACCGGCTGCACGTACGGAGCGGCCTTCTCGTCGATGTTCTCCCATTGGTCGCCGAGCGTCCAGCCGAGGCCGACGAACAGAAGAGACCAGGGAATCGAAGCGATAAGCGTCAGAATGGAAAATTTGGTCAGATTCATGCGCGCCATCCCCGCCGGAATGGACACCACTTGGCGCATGACCGGCACGAAGCGGCCGGTGAAGACGATGATCGGGCCGTACTTCTCGAACCACTTCTCCGCGAGATCGATATGCTTCGGCTTCAGATGGAGGTACTTGCCGAACTTGTCGACGACGGGCCGGCCTCCGTAGCGGCCGATCGCGTACAGAATCCATTGCTGCAGCAGCGCGCCGATCGTTCCGCACAGCACGGCGACCCAGTAGTTGATGTCTCCCTTCGACACCAGATACCCGCCGTACCCGAGCACGATCTCGCTCGGAATGACCTCGATGGCAAGACCGATGATGATGCCGAAATACCCCAGGCTCTCGACCCATGCCAACAATTGATTCAGCCATTCGTGAATCGTATCCATTCAACAGCCTCCCGCTAATCCGTGTTCCTCGGTCGTCTCCCCTATGCAAGTCTACTCTATCATACTGGCAAACCCCGGCTCCGCGCAAACCGCCCGCGAAATCGAAGAAGCCGAAGAAGGCTTGTCATGCGCGGACGGGCCCAAGCATAGACTCTGATAGAACAAGGACAAAGTTGAAGAGGAGAGAGCGGACAATGAGCAAAGTCGTCTTTATCAGCAAAAGAAGGGTCCAATGGTACATCGTCCTGGCCGCGGCCGTCATTGTAGCGGGAGCTTACGTCGGCTGGCAGCAGACCCGGGCCGCTTCGGCGCCCGTCGCCGAAGGGACGCAGGTGTTCCAGCTCGTCACCGGAGAGTTCAACGCCACCACGACCGGGGGCAAGCAGCTGGAGTCGTACGTCTTCTCGCCGGGAACGATCGTCGCCAACAAGAACCAGGAGGTCGAGCTTCGCATCACCGGCGTAAGCGGGCAATCGCATCCGTTCGTCATCGAAGGGCTGGGCGTGCAAGGCAAGGTCACGAAGGGGAAAACGACGGTCGTCCGGTTCACGCCGACGGAAGCCGGCATCTACCCGATCGTGTGCACGACGCACAGCGACCCGAATACGAGCATTCCGATGGTCGGGTACCTCGTCGTCCAATAAAAGGATCGAACCGTCATCCCGTCCTCCGTTGTGACCGCCCCCGCCCCTTCCGCATAGGTTATCGCGGGAGAGGATGACGCATGAAGAACGGACAGCCCAAGCACGAAGCCGCGCTCCCGTCCCCCCGGACGATTCGGCGGGCGTGCTCCGTGGAACTGTACCGGACGGTCAAGCGGCTGAAGCGGTACGTTCCCGACGAACTGGTGAAGCAAGCGGAGGATCTGTATGTAAGCAAGGTCATCGGCAACCTGCTGTGGATTACGGAGAACCGCAGCGACCGCAAGAAGCTCGCCGATTGGTGGGAGGAAGCGGTAAGCGAGGAGATCGCCTCCCTGTGGGACGTCGATCGACAGCGCCTCGTCGCCGCCTTTCGCGCCGCCTTCGGCGGGTGAACTCAAGCGCGGGAATCCAAAAAGCGCCCGGCCTGTCCAAGCAGGCTTCGGGCGCTTTTTGTTGGGGGGATTCGGAGGCTGCGGATAGCGGTTCGCGGTCAGCCGATGATCGCGAACGCCTCGACTCCCGGAGGAATGACGCGGGTTCTGAACAGAACTCCGTTGCTATCGAAGGTGCGCAGCGTGTACGTGAACCGCGTCAGCGTACGGATGTTGCCGAAGCGGACGACGCCGAACGGGTCGAAGGAACGGGTCGAGACGAGCTGGCCCGTATTGGTGCGGGTGAGGGTCGCGAAGAAGCCGGTCGTATCGAACGGTACCCCGTTCGACTGAACCCATACGGCCGTGAACCGGTTCAAAATCGGATTTTGCCGGGCTTTGAGCTTTTTCGGTACGGCGTACTTCACCACTTTGTAACGCTTGGAATCCGCCTTGCCCGGTTTTGGACGTTTTGTCATTGGTTATCACACTCCTGCACGAGTTTGATCCCAGTCTATGAATGGCGCGTCCTCTCGTTGTCGGACAACTCCCCAAGTTCTCGTCCAAATCGGTCCGAATCTCGCAAAATCCTCTTTTAATCCGCGTCAAACGATAGTCCCCGTCAGTCGCTCCCCGGCTCCAATTGCCGGAGACGCTCCTTCGCCCGCTCCCTCCACTCCGGCGAATTCTCCTCCGCGACTTCGCGCAGAATCTCCTTCGCCTCTTCGGTTCTTCCGAGCAGCAGAAGCGCGCTCGCCGCGTTCGTCTTCGCCCCGGAGAACAGCGCCCGCTCCTTGTCGTTCCACGGGTTGTCCCGGCCTTCGTACGTCTTCCGGTACAGCTCGCGGTACCGTTCGTAAAATTCGGCCGCGGCTTCGGCGGCGACGCGGGACTTGTCCGGCCAGCCGGCGCTCGCGTAGCTCTCGGCCAGAGTCGCCATCCGCGCGATCGCGGCGTTCTGCGCCTCGCGGTCGAAGCGGCCGAGGCGCAGCGCCTCGCGCAGGCGGTCGCGCGCGGCGGCGGGGTCTCCCAGCTCGGCGTAGGTCATGCCGAGCTGGTATTGCAGCGGCGCGGATTGCGGCTCGTACCGCAATCCCGCCGCGAGCAGGCTCGCCCTCTCCCCCTTCGGGAGGAGAGGGGCGAGCTCGAGGCGAATCCGCGTCCACGCCGGATTCGCGGACAGCGCCGCGCGCAGGTGCGCAGCCTGCGCCGCGGGGTAGGCCGCCGCCGCGAGCGACGCATCGTGCTCGCG
>NZ_JACJVR010000106.1 GCF_014212175.1 Cohnella xylanilytica
CGCTTTCGAAATTCAGGATGAATTGATCTACAAGGTCGGAGAGGAGAGGAACGCGACGATTGACGAGAAGATCATACAGACGGTCGCCGTCCAGCGGATGCTGATGCGAGTCGCCTTGCTGAAGCCGGAGATCGGCACCGTCATCTTGATCGGCCGGGATAACAGCGTGTTCCAATATTCGAATACGACCAGCAGAGTCAACGAGAATAACCTGTTGTCGCGAGACTGGTACAAACGTCTAGACCCGTCGGGCGACACCTTCTTTATGACCGGTCTGCATGATCGTTCCTATTATGAGGACAAAGGGGCTGGAGCTATCGTGACGGTGGGAAGACTTCTATATAGCTCCGACGGGGCTTACGCGGGTATGCTTCTTATCGATCTGGACCCCTTCTCGCTGCTTCAGCTGGACCAGGATTTTGTCGCCGCCCGCAACAAGTACGGAATGAGGGTCATCATCCGCAATCGTCAAGACCGGATCGTGTATCATTCGGATGCGGCCAGCGGCAAGCTGTCCTGGATGCAGGTTCTCGAATCCGAGGCGGAGCCTGCCAAGGACGCGGGAAGCCAGGATCGGATCGTCTTAACGGGAAGCACGGCGAAGGGGGAATTGTCGATCCGAACGGAGATCCCGAGGGCGAAGCTTCTGTATAAAATCAATCGAATCAAAGGCATGACCGTGATTCTCATCCTGACGAGCTGCTTGATCGTCACTCTCCTCTCCCTAGGTTTAAGCTATACGATTACAAAGCCTATCAAGGCGCTGCGAAGAAGCATGAAGCAGGCGGAGGTCGGCCAATACCTGCCGATCGAGAAGAGACAGGCGAACGACGAGATCGGAAGCCTGGTGAACAGTTACAACAAGATGATCGTCACGATCCGGACGTTGATCGAAGAAGTGTACATGGCGGAGATCAAACGGCGTCAAGCCCAATTCACGGCGCTGCAAAATCAGATCAATCCGCACATGCTGTACAACACCTTGGAATCGATTCGGATGAAGGCGCTGATGAAGGACGACGAGGAGACGGCCGGCATGATCAAGATTCTGGCCCGCATGTTCCGGCTCGCGTTAGGCAAGGAAGGGAGGCGCCATTCGATCAAGCACGAGCTGGAATATACGATCCATTATTTGCAGCTTCAGAACATTCGATTCGACAACAACTTCCGGCTGCATGTCCGAATCCCCGACGAGTTGCAGGACTGCGGCATCATCCCCCTCGTCTTCCAGCCGATCGTGGAGAACAGCATTAATCATGGCTTCGAGGATTACGGAAGGATCATGAGGATCGAGATCGAGGGCATTCGAACGGCGGAGGGCGATCTCTTGATTCGGATTCGGGACGACGGGATCGGCATGTCATCGGACAAGCAAGCAGAGCTGCAGGAGCTGCTGCAGGGCGCGGAAGCGAAGAAGCACAAGCTCGAGCCTACGGACGAATCCGCCGGAAGCGGTCTTGGTCTGCTCAATATCGCGGAACGCATTAAGCTTCAATATGGCGATCGCTATTATTTAAGGCTGGTTCCCGCGATTCGGGACGGGACGACCATCGAGATGTTGATTCCCGACACGACGATCGGATTGACGTACGGCGAGAATACGGGGGTGTCGGAATGAAGATCGTGCTAGTGGACGACGAGAAGGGCATCGTGGACGGTCTTGCCAAAATGATCGGCCGCTATCTTCCGGAATGCCAGGTTGTCGGTGCGGCCTATAACGGAGCCGAAGGCTTCCGATCCGTTCAACAGCGGCGTCCGGATATCGTCATTACGGATATTCGAATGCCGAAGGAAGACGGGCTGGACATGATTAAACGGTTGAAGGAAGCGGGCAACCAGACGAAGTTTATTTTGCTGAGCGGCTATGCCGACTTCGAGTACGCCAGAAGAGGCATGCAGCTTGGCGTGCAGTTCTACATCAACAAACCGGTCGAGGAAGAGGAGCTTCGGGATTGCGTCCATCGGGTGATGGAAGCGATCCGGGAAGACAGGGTCAAACGGCAGGAGGTGGACGAGCTCAAGCAGGAGGTTCGAAGCCGAATCCAGGAAGAGGCTATACGGAATATCATCGAACTCGGGAACGAGCAAACTTCCGATCTGGCGGAAGAGCTCATCCGAAGCGCCGGCATCCCGACGAAGGATACTCGCTTCGCGTCCGTGCTTATCGAGCTCGACGGCAGCGTCGAATCGTTGAAGGAGACGGGGCTGCAACCGCTGTATCGTCTAATGGACGAAGCCTTATGCCGATACAAGCAGGTCTATCGGTTTCATTATTCGGGAACGCAGATCGCCGCGGTGGTCGCCCATCACGGACCCATTCGCTGCGAAGAGCTGATTAGCTCCATCCATCGACTGAAGGAAGCGGCCTACCGCGAATTCAAGCTGTCGATGACCGTCGGAATCGAGCACGGCGCACAATCGGGCGACGGGCATCGGCCAATCCTTCGAGGAAGCTCAGACGGCGTTATGCTACAAGGTCATCAAGGGAACGGACGCCGTCATTCCCTTCTCCGATATCCGTTCGGCCGAGAGGCGTCACCCGGTTCCCGAATCGCTGATCGGCGCCCTGCAGAACGGTCTCGAAGAGTTGAACGAAGCGGAATGCGACCGGGTCATTCGCGAGATCTTTCGGCGATTGGGGACGGAGCCGGGCATGAGCCCGGCCGAGCTTCAGCTGCAATGCTTAACGATCCTTCTGTCGAGCGCGCGAACCCTGAGCTTTGAGCAGCTGCAGCAGAACGACTTCCTGGGCCGTCACATCCTGACCTTGGAGGGCATCTCCCGGTTCCGCACGCTGGACAGCCTGGAGAATTGGATGATTCAAGTCATGCGGGGAATCCTTGCATTTAAGCGGGAGCATCGTATTCCGAAGAAGAAGAACCTTATCGCCGAGGTCAAGGAGTACGTCTCGAAGCACTATCAGGAATCGATTACTTTAGCGGACCTCGCCGCCCGGTTTTATCTCAGTCCCATTTATTTGAGTCAGCTCTTCAAGCAGAGGACGGGAGATACGTATTTGAACTATGTGGTGCAGGTTCGGATCGACAGAGCGAAGGAGCTTCTCGAGAATACGGATCTGAAGGTGTACGAGATCTGTCAGAAGGTAGGCTATTCGGACACGCAGCATTTCGCCAGGCTGTTCGAGCGACTGACCGGGTCCAAGCCAAGCGAGTATCGCAAAAGGGCGCAAGAAGGCAAGCGCATCTAGCCACTCCGGCCGGGGTGGCTTTTCTAATTCTTGAAAATGGCCTTGTTTAAACGAAAGAATGCCCGATTGAGAGAAAACGCTCCCAATTCTATAGTTAGGGTGTAAGCGAATTCAACCAGAACTACGGGGGGAATGAATTGAAAGAAACGGCATCCTATCGAATGAGAATACACTGGCCGCTGTATGTCATGGCGATTCCGGGCCTCGTTTTTCTCGTCATTTTCAAATTCGTGCCCTTGGTCGGCTCCGCGATCGCCTTCCAGGACTATTCGGTCTTCAAGGGGTTCACCCACAGTCCCTGGGTAGGGTTCAAGCACTTCGAGACCCTTCTTCATCATCCCGACTTCGCGAGAGTGTTCGGCAACACGCTCCTTCTGGGTTTGCTAAGAGTCGTATTGGTCTTCCCGGTGCCCGTCCTGCTGGCGCTGATGATCAACGAGATTCGGAAGTCTGCGCTCAGGAAAGGGATTCAGACCGCGCTCTATATCCCGCATTTTCTATCTTGGGTTGTCGTGGCCGGAATCATCTTCGACTTCTTCTCTCTAAGCGGGCTGTTCAACATCGTGCTCGGCTGGTTCGGAGCCGAACCCGTGCTGGCGATGCAGGACAGCGCCTACTTCCGTCCGGTCTACGTCCTCTCCTCCATATGGAGAGACGCCGGGTGGGGAACGGTGGTCTATATGGCCGCCATTAGCGCGATAGACCCCCAGCTTTACGAATCGGCCATGATCGACGGCGCTTCGAAGTTCAGGCAGATTCGCCACATTACGTTTCCGTTGGTCTTGCCGACCGTTCTGGTGTTGTTCCTGCTCGAGATCGGCAACTTCCTGGATCTAGGCTTCGATCAAGTGTTTAACCTGCTCACGCCGATGACGTACAGCGCAGGGGATATCCTGGATACGTACGTGTTCCGGACGGGAATCCAGCAAGCGCAATACAGCTTTGCTACGGCGGTTGGGCTATTCCAATCGGTGATCGGATTTATTCTGGTGTACATCTTCAACAGACTCTCGAGGAGAGTATCGGATGGGGGGCTCTGGTAGACATGTTCGCATCGAGAGGGGAAAAAGCATTCGTTACGGCCATCACCGTCATTCTCATCCTCGTGTCTATCGTGGCGATCATCCCGCTCCTGTCCGTGATCTCCACGTCGTTAAGCTCCCGGAGCGCCGTGGACATGAACCTGGTCACAATCTGGCCGAAGCAGTTCACGCTCGACTCATGGGGCTACATTATCGATCGAGCCGACCTGTGGAGATCGTTCCTTCTCACTCTCGTCACGACGGTCGTCGGGACGATATCGGCGCTGCTGTTAACCGCATTGCTGGCCTACCCGCTATCCAAGCCGGAGTACCGCTGGGGAGCGGTCGTGATGGTCGGCGTCGTCATCGCCATGATCTTCAAGGCTCCGATCGTTCCTTACTTCCTGACGGTACGCGGCATCGGCCTTTACGATAATCCGTTGGTGTTGATCATTCCTCAAATTTTGAATCCGTTTAATCTGATCATCATGAGGACCTTCTTCAAGCAATTCCCGAAGGAGTTGGAGGAGGCCGCCTTCCTGGAAGGCAGCGGCTACTTCCGGATGCTGTTCCAATTCGTCCTTCCGCTGTCCAAAGCGGTCTTGGCGACGCTCGCGCTATTCTATGGCGTCGTGCTCTGGAACCAATTCCAGCATCCGTTGCTGTTCCTGCAAAATCCGGATTGGTTCCCGCTGCAAATCAAGATCCGGCAGTTCATCACCGACGACAACGTGATTATTCCCGGAGCCGTCTCCGGCGCCGATCTGAACTACAACGCGCGGACCTTAAGAGCGACGACCGTTATTTTCGCCATTATCCCGGTCGTTGCCGTGTATCCGTTCTTGCAGAAGTACTTCGTCAAAGGGGCCATGATCGGCTCCGTGAAAGGGTAACGATTCGATTCGGTTTAAAGGCAATAGCCTTAAACATAATAAGACGAATTGAGGGGGAACAACGCGTGAACTTCAAAAAGATGGGGCTATTGGCCGCGGCAGGCATTCTATCGATTACGGCTCTTGCCGGCTGCGGAGGCAACAACGACGATTCTTCCGAAGGAGCTTCCGCTTCGGCCTCCAATCCGGCCTCGAGCGGCGGCGATGCCGTCGATATCGAAGTATGGGGGACCAATATCGGCTACAAACCGGTTACCAAGGGCAGCAAGACGTATGAGTTCTTCAAGGATAAACTGGGCGTCGGCGTCATCAACCCGTATGTGGAATGGAATGGGGGCACCAACTATTTAAACCAGTTGAACCTGAAGATCGCTTCCGGCGAAATGCCCGATTTGTTCGTTCCTTACGGGGGCATCGAAAACAACTTGGCCAAAAACGGAGCGATCGCCGATCTGACCGATCTCCTGCCGAAGTACGCGCCGAATTTATGGGAAGCGATTCCGCAGGATGTCTGGAATATCGTCAAAGCCAACGATCCTACCGGTCAGGGCAAAATTTATTATATCCCCAGTCTCGTGGACTACGGAAGATATGGCGGCATGATTCGTCAGGATTGGCTGGACAAGCTGAACTTGCAAATGCCGAAGACGCAAGAGGATTACGTGAAAGTGCTGGAGGCGTTCCGGGATCGGGATCCCAACGGCAACGGGCAGAAGGATGAGCTTCCGACCGGCGGTCGTCAAGAGGCGCGTTGGATGGATCACCTGTTCGCCATGTACGGCGTCGCCATGTTCGAAGGCTATCCGGATTGGGATCTTTACGACGGCCAACTGACGTATTCCGCCGTCACACCGAATATGAAGGCTGCGTTAGAGTTTATCGCCAAGCTGTACAAGGAGGGCTTGATCGATAAGGAAACGCTTCTGAACGATAAGGCCAAATGGGACGGCAAGGTTGCGGCGAACAAGGCGGGCAATTACTTCCATTGGGTAGAACAAATGCCTCTTTATCTGGATAACTTGCAAAAGAACACGGGCGTGAAGGGCCAGTTCTCCCTGCTCCCCGTACCGGAAGTTCAGGGCTACAAAGGCTTCTACACCTGGAAGAGAATGGGCAATCCGCAATGGGTCGTCAAGAACAACAAAGACGAGACGAAGCTGATGGCCACCTTGAAGCTGTTGAATAATGTATATGACAAGAAAAATTGGAAGGATTTATACCTCGGCGTAGAAGGAATGCACTACACGATGAAGGACGGCAAAGCCGTCAAGCTTCCGGACGATAAGAGCGCTCAAGAAAATGTGGGGATCCTGAATCCGGCTACGAGCTTGGCGACTCTTGATTTTACGACCGAACTCATGAAGAGTACGGCTTCGGAAGACAACCTGTGGCAGATCGATCAGGCGGTTAAAGCGATGCAGGACGCCCAGAAATACGCCAAGCCGATTGCGGGAGACGGCATGCCTTCCAGCGTATACGACGACTACCCGGACATTAACAATCGGACGTTGTTCGTGGAATACGCCACCAAGATTATCCTCGGCCAGTACCCGATTAGCAAATTCGACGAGTTCGTAGAGAAATGGAACCAATCGGGCGGCGAAGAGGTAACGAAGCGCGCGAGAGAATGGTATGCGAAAGTGCAGCAAAAATAAGGAAGGAGCGTCCGCCCGGCTTCGACAGGAAGCCGGGCGGAGCTTTCCCTCCGAGAGTTCAGGAGGCTATCATGAATTATCGTCTGCAACAATTGCTGGAGGGCCATGAGCCCAATTATATTCTTCCTTTTCTCTGGCAGCATGGGGAGGAAGAGGGGGTCATACGGGAGGAGATGGCTCGCGTTCACGAAGCCGGGATCGGGGCCGTATGCGTCGAAGCGCGGCCTCATCCGGATTTTCTCGGGCCGAAGTGGTGGTCGGATCTCGACGTTATTATGGACGAAGCCCGCAAACGCGGCATGAAGGTATGGCTGCTGGATGACGATCACTTTCCGACGGGACATGCGGCGGGCAAGGCGATAGAGGCTCCGGAGGAGCTGCATCGGCTGTTCCTGGGAGAACGTTATATCGATACCCTCGGACCCGCGGCCGGAGCTTCTCTGCTGCTGGATACGTTGCTGCTGACGGGACTGCGTCCGACTTACTCGACGGTCGATTATGCGCAAGGAAGGAACAAGCTTGTCTCCGTTGTCGCGGTCCGCCGCGATCCGTCGGACGGAACGCTGCTCGGCGAGCGCGTCGACCTGACGGGGAAGGCCCGCGACGGGGTTCTCTATTGGGATATTCCGGAAGGGCATTGGCGCGTCTTCGTCATTAGCGAGAATAAGAAAGACGGCAGCAAAGCGCAAGAGGATTACCTGAACCCGCTCGATCGGGAATCCGTCCGCATTCTGCTCGACACCGTTTACGAGGCGGTGTATGAACGCTACAAGGCCGACTTCGGCCACACCTTCGCCGGATTTTTCTCGGACGAGCCCGGGTTCTATAATGACAGAACGACCTTTAACTTCGAATCGAGACCAGGCAAGCCGGGCGTCTCGCTGCCCTGGAGCCGCGAGATGCCCGCCTTGCTGGAGCGGGAGCTGGGAGAGGATTATCGCAAGTACCTCTATCTCCTCTGGCACGATGCGGGCGAGCAATCGAAGATCGTCCGGTATACCTACATGAATATCGTCAGCAAGCTGTATGGGGAGAACTTCTGCGACCAGATCGGAGAATGGTGCAGAGCCCGCGGTGTCGAGTACATCGGGCATGTGTTGGAAGATAACAACGTCCATGCCAGACTTGGCTGCGGCGCCGGCCACTTCTTCCGATCCCTCTGGGGTCAAGACATGTCGGGACTCGACGTCGTCCTGTGGCAGCTCGTTCCCGGCTTCGACGAATTGTCCTTCCGCACGACATCCGGGGAGACGGACAGCGAGTTTTTCCACTTCGGCCTGGCTAAGCTCGGGGCGTCGCTGGGACATATCGATCCGAAAAAACAAGGGCGAACGATGTGCGAGGTCTATGGGGCGTACGGTTGGACGGAAGGCCTGAAGCTGATGAAGTGGATAACCGACCATATGCTCGTGCGCGGCGTCAA
Source organism: Cohnella xylanilytica (assembly GCF_014212175.1). Lineage (GTDB taxonomy): Bacteria > Bacillota > Bacilli > Paenibacillales > Paenibacillaceae > Cohnella > Cohnella xylanilytica. The sequence goes on from NZ_JACJVR010000106.1 coordinate 8,202, forward strand.
TTATTTCGTGCCTCACTCCTTTACCCAGAGGGCGTATCCGGATCCGGATTGTCCCCCGCATCTGTATGCTGGCGGGAAGAACCCGCAATATCGTTATTACAAGCATTTAAACCGATATATGAATCGGATCAGCCACCTGCTGTCCGGCGGAAGACACGTGGCGACCGCGTCCGTCTTGTACCACGCCGAAGCCGAGTGGTCCGGGGAAGCGATGTATTTTCATAAGCCGGTGAAGGAATTGATGCGTCGGCAGATCGATTGCGACGTTCTTCCGATCGATGTTCTGCTCCATTCGGCCAAGGTCGAAGATAGCAAGCTGCGCGTGCATCGGGAGGACTACGAGTGCCTGATCGTTCCCTTCGCGGAAGCGCTGCCGGCGGCGATGCTTCGGCGTCTTGCCGAGTTCGCCGATCAAGGCATACCCGTTCGATTCGTCGAGGGGCTGCCGCTTCGATCGAGCGAAGGCCAAGACGTATCCGCCGAATTGGCTTGTCTGGCCGAGCATCGGAACGCGAAGCGGGTCGCTCTGAACGAGCTGGCTCCGGATCTCTTGGCCGAAGGCTATTACGACGTGCGAGCAAGCGAGTACGAGCCGTATCTTCGCAGCTATCATTACGTTCATGACGGTCTGGACGTCTTTATGTTCTTTAACGAACACCCGCATCAAATCTTGTCTGCGAAGGTGACATTGCCTGTTCAAGGCGATGCATACGCGTATGACGCATTCCACAATCGGTTGAATGCTTTGAATGCAATCGCGGAGACGGAGAATGGCTCTCTAATCGTACAGCTTGTTCTTCACCCCTATGAATCGATCGTCGTTCTCCAAGGAGTCGATCTGCAAGATGATGCCGAACACCCCATAAGCGAGGGAGAGTCCGAGTTAGAGCTGAACGGGGAATGGTCCGTCGCGATCGCCGACTCGGATAGCTACCCTCGATTCACGTCTTGGGGAACGTTGACGGCTCTGACGAATATGAGCGCGCCGGCGTATTTGCCTCGATTCTCGGGCACCTTCCGCTATGAGACGGAATTCGAGTGGAAGGATTCCGCAGGAGCTGACGTTCTGCTCGACTTGGGAGAAGTCTACGAAACGGCGGAAGCGTGGGTCAACGGCGAGCCGGCGGGGGTGCGAATTTGTCCTCCGTATCGTCTCGAGATCCATGGCTTGTTAAAGAAGGGAATAAACAAGCTTGTCATCGAAGTGACCAACACCTTGGCGAAGGAACAGCACGACTTCTTGTCGGCCTTCGCGCAGCAGGAACCGAGCGGCTTGATCGGGCCCGTCAAATTGATGAAGTTGTCAGAAGGGACAATCTAGCCGGCTTGGAGCTCGCCGATTCCGTATGAAGAAGTCGTTAAAGTACTATCGAATTGGTCGCCAAAGTATTAGTCCGCCTGGAAGGATTTCGTTAAGATGAGGAGAGTGAAACAGACTAGGAGCGTGGTCCGATGACGTATCTATGCAATCCCCTCAATATGGAATACAAATACCAGATGATGGAACTAATGGGATCGCTGGTTGCTTATCGGGAAGCCGCGGACCCGACGCTGGTTCTGTTCCGAGGGAAGTATTATTTGTTCCCTTCGATGACGGCGGGGTTCTTGGCGAGCGACGATCTGACGGAGTGGACGTTCCACCCGCTCAAGGATGTGCCGATTTACGATTATGCCCCGGACGTACGGGTCATGGGAGAGTATTTGTATTTCTCCGCTTCGGATAAATCCAAGAACGGCTCCTTCTACCGCACGAAAGACCCGATAGACGGCGGCTTCGAAGAGATCGAAGGGACGTTCTCCTTCTGGGATCCGAACCTGTTCGCGGACGATGACGGCAGAGTTTACTTCTACTGGGGATGCTCCAACCAAACGCCGATCTACGGAGTGGAGCTCCGACCGGAGGATATGAAGCCGCTGGGGGAACCGGTCGGCCTCATCTATCGCTCCGATACGACGGTCGGTTACGAACGGTCGGGGGAAAATCACGTTCCCAAATCGCCGGAGCAGATCGAAGAGATCGTTCGCAAGTTCGCGAGCAGCCGGCCCGACGCTTCGGAAGAGCTGTTGAATTCGATTCGCACGGCCGTCGGGAATGCCCCCTACATCGAGGGAGCCTGGATGGACAAGCATAACGGCAAGTACTACCTCCAATACGCGAGCCCCGGAACGGAATATAACATCTACTCCGACGGGGTCTATGTGGGGGATTCGCCGTTAGGACCGTTCACGCTGGCGAACAATAATCCGTTCTCCTACAAGCCGGGCGGATTTATGCCCGGCGCCGGGCACGGATCGACCCTGCGGGATAAGCATGGCAACCTCTGGCATGCCTCCACCATGCGGATCAGCGTCAACCACATCTTCGAACGAAGGATCGGACTGTGGCCGGCAGGCTATGACCAAGACGGAGAGCTGTTCTGCAACCAACGTTACGGAGACTGGCCGTATAAGCTTGAACAGGCTCGGATGGATCCATGGAGCGAGCCGGAGTGGATGCTGCTCTCGTTCGGCAAGCCGGCGAAGGCCTCCACCTTCGAAGAGGGGAACGACGCGTCGAGGGCGACGGACGAGAATGTTCAAACCTGGTGGAAGGCGGCGTCGAATGCGGCCGGAGAATGGCTTGAAGTCGATTTGACGCGGGAATTCGACGTCTACGCCGTTCAGATCAACTTCGCGGACGATCGGCTGCAGGCCGTTCTTCCCGAGGGAGCGGCGATGGAGAAAGGGAGATACATCGACCAACGCCGGCATTACACGAGATGGGTTCTCGAAGGCTCGGCCGACGGCAAGAACTATTTCGTCCTAGAGGACAAGTCGGACGCCGATACGGATTGGCCGCACGATCTCGTCGTCAAGGAAGAGGGAGTTAAGGCCCGGTACATCCGTTTGACGGTTAAGGAGCTTCCTTATAACCAGCGCGCCTGCGTCTCCGGCCTTCGAGTATTCGGCAAGGGGAAGGGCGAGCGGCCGAAGCCAGCCAGCGGAGTTCGAACGGAGCGGTTAAGCGAGCTGGACCTGTCGGTAACATGGGAGCGAAGCGACGCGGTCGGCTATAACGTACTCTGGGGATATGCGGCGGACAAGCTGTATCACAGCCATATGGTATTCGGCCGTCATGAGCTGACGATCAAAGCTTTGATCCAAGATCGGCCGGTCTATGTCCGAGTCGATGCGTTCAATGAATCGGGGATTGCCGAAGGCGAAGCGTTCCAAGCGATTTAGCGAAACGACGAAGAAATACGAAGCTTCATATATGCGTTCGATCAGGTCAACCCCTAAGTCGGGTTGGCCTTTTTGCGGGTTGAGCCCGTTCGATTAATGTTGTAAATGCAACAAAAATACAGTATTCTTTTCTTACCCGCTTCAAATATCCAGGTTGATCGGAGCTGCATAGATGAAGGAAGTTCTACGCGAGATCGGAATGATCGCCAGGGCGTTGGATTCGATCAGCAATATCGAATTTAAACAATACGACCTTACGAAGGGACAATACTTGTATCTCGTGCGTATATGCGAACATCCGGGAATCATCCAGGAGAAGCTGGCCGAGATGATCAAGGTGGACCGTACGACGGCCGCACGCTCGATTCAGAAGCTCGAGGATAACGGCTTTATCGAGAAGAAGGACGATCCGCACAACAGAAAAATCAAGAAGCTGTTCCCGACGGAGAAAGGGAAGTCCGTGTACCCTGCTCTCAAAAGAGAACACGATTATTCCGAACGAGTCGCGCTGACCGGATTCTCGGAGAGCGAAGCGGAGATGCTTTATAACCTGCTGTACAGGGTTCGGACAAACGTCGAAAAAGACTGGGAGTTCGTCAAAAAGGGGAACAAGAGAAATTACTGATGCAGGCGAGGAAGGAGAAGGAAAATGACGATCCGTATAAGAAAGGCTGTGCTTGAAGATCGGGGTCTGCTGCAAGAAGTCGGAATCGAAACCTACTACGATACGTTTAAAGATGATAACTCGCCCGACAATATGACAGCCTACTTGGATAAAGCGTTCGACTTGAAGCAATTGGAGAAGGAGCTGGCGAATCCTTCTTCGGAATTTTATTGGATTTATTCGGACGAGGAGCCGGCCGGGTACTTGAAGGTTAACGTGGACGATGCCCAGACGGAAGCGATGGGCGCCGATTCGCTGGAGGTCGAGAGGCTATATATCCGAAGGAAATTCCATAAACAGGGGCTCGGCAAACATCTCATGAATAAAGCTATCGAAATTGCGACCGAGCGGGGGAAAGCGAAAGTCTGGCTGGGGGTTTGGGAAAATAACGAGAACGCGCTCGCCTTCTATACGAAACTGGGATTCGTCCGGACGGGAGCCCACTCCTTCTACATGGGCGACGACGAGCAACTCGATTGGATCATGACCAAGACGCTTTAGACGATTAACGAAACCCGGTATGACGCACAAAAAGGAAATCGCGCGATCGAACAAACGGACGCCGGCTTATCACCGACGTCCGTTGCTCGATTATGGCTCCATATCCGCATCAAGACGGCGCACCTTAGGGGAGGATAACGTCCACAGCGCTCCCGTTAACAGCAGGAGGCCGCTAGCGGCAAATAGGAAACCGATCTGCGACCCCGCGTCATTGCCGAGCCAGGGCTTCTCCATCCATCGGTCCGCGAGAGGCCCGGTCACGAGGAAGGACAGGGGAGCCAGGAAGGCGCACAGCTGGCCGTAGGCCGCGAACACTCTTCCTTGAAGAGCAAGCGGCGTTCTGCGCTGAAGAATGGAATTGAACAAGGCCCCGGTCATCGCCAGCGGCAGCATCAGCAGGAACAGGGACGCTCCCATCACTCCAACCTGCCGGCTCGTTCCGAGAACGATAAACATCAAGGAAGTGAGGACCGATCCGGCGAAGATGAACCTGATTTTATAACGGAAATGTCCCCACCACACGGCTGCCGCGGCGCCGGCCAAGGCTCCGGCGTTCATGACCGCGAGAAGCCAGGACATCGCATCCGTGCTTCCCGTTCGCTGCAGAAAATAAGGGATGGCGAGCTCAAGAGGCCCGTTGAGAATAAAATTCCACCATCCGAAATACAGAAACAGATACAGAAGCGGCTTCTGCTTCCAGAGGAACCGGTAGCTCTTGGACGGCCTCCGCCCATAGGCCGCTTCGATCCTCCCGCGATTCATCGCGCCTCATCTCCGGAAGCGCAAGAATAGCGATGCCCCCTGTTCCAAGCAGGAACGTGATCAGATCCGCGGCCAAAATTCCGGAGAGACCGGAAGTCTCGTACAGCATACCGGCTATGGAGGGGGCGATCACTCCCGCAAGCGGGAACAACAGTTCCTTCAGCGAATTGATCCGATCCAGATCTTTGTCTTGCGCCATCAGCGGGGTCAAAGCGGACGTCGCCGAACTCTGAAGCGCCATAAACAATCCTTGAACGGCGGCGATCGCATAGAGGGGCCAAAGCGAACGAATGTCGCCGACAAGGCAGCCGACGAGCAGAGCCGCGCACGCCATCTGGCCCGTATCGCCGACGAGGATTGCCGATTTGCGCTTCCAGCGGTCCGCCGCCATGCCGATCCAGTTACCGAAGAAGAAGAGGGGCAGCTCATTGAAGAACGATAAAAGCAATAGAGGGGTCGCTTGGCCTGTATCATGAAACAGCTTGATACCGACCGCGATGGAGGTCATGCGGCTTCCCAGCATGGAAAGTCCTTGCAGGCCGAAGAAAGAGTAAGGCAGTATGCGGGAACGGGTCATATCGATTCTCCTTTAGTCGTTCTGAAGAGGAGAAGCTTTAGAGCCGCACGACGAATCAAAGCTCTGTCCATCGGACAGAACCTTCGACTTCATACGGATTCTAGCTTCGAATGCGGTTAAGCTTACCCTTCAGAACGAACAGCGAGGAGCATGCGCTATCGATTCCCCTTTAACGGTCCGGTTTTTCGTGAATTCATTCTATCATGCCGGAAAATCCCCATTCAACCCAATTTTTGGTTTAGACACATCCGTCCAGCCCATAACGGTCTGAATGATCGGATGCAATTGATCCTCGGCTCCGTCTCCTCAAATTCAAGTCGGCACAAATAATTCACTCAAACATTCGCGATCCGACTTTCTTAAGCGTCCTCATACTGGATGGCGACTTCGATATCTTGATCGTAGTTGCCGAACTGTCTGCCGAACAGACTGAGGCCGCCGCGGTTCTTGGCCGTATCGGGGGCGGAGATCCGGAAGCGGATGTCGGCTCCGAACGGGATCGGAACGTCGCGGATCGAGACGTCGGACATCCGCGTGCCGTCGATGTAGGCGCCATCGGGCTGGAGCCGGACCGTCTTCAACAGGCCGTACTGCGTGCCGTAATTCCACCAGTCGGGCGTATGAACGCCGCGGCGGCGGCCGAAGTCGCCGGGACAAGTCCAATAGCCGAGACAAACTTCATTAAGGTGAAAATAAATATCGGACGGCCAGTTCTCGTTGAAGCCGGGGGCCTCCGAGCAGAGCTCGAGGGAGATCGAGATGCCGCGAGGCCGCTGATTCGACAGCAGGTAGTTCGGGATCCGGTATTCGACGTAACCGCTGCCGAACCAGAGATGGGAAGCCTTCATCCGCTCGGGATCGGAGAAGTAGCGCGGATCGTCGACCATGCCGATGATTTGCGAGCGGGAGGCGAGCCCGCAGGTCGGTTGGACCCGGTAGTCCGAATATTGCCCGATCGGAATGGACGTCGAGTAGCGATTCGCGACCGGCGGCGCGGGCGAGCGAAGCTGCAGCGTAACGGAATCGAGCTGCAGATGGCACACCTTCTGCCGGCCGCGAGTGCCGGAGAGGCTCTCCGTCCGGATAATGCCGACGTCTTCCAGCTTCTGGACGTGCTTGGTGACGATCGCGGAGGAGATTCCCAGCGCTTCGGCAAGTTCCTTGACGTTCATGGGGCGCTTGTCCAGCAGTTCGATCATGCGCACGCGGCTCTCGGACGCGAACGTTTCGAGCAGCTTCATCTGCTGCGTCGAGACTTGGATTTTCATCGATGAACCTCACCGCTCTTGAACCGACATAGTTCTGATTATTATATAACCGTAAAGTTAACGAATCAACGATAAGAGGGTGTTCCGCTTGCCGTCCAACGACTCGGCGGGACACCCTCCAGCTCTAGATAATAGGTTATCAGGCTTCATCCTCGATCGCGGCGCGTCTGCCGTTAACGGCCTTCAGCCAGGCGAGGTCGAACTTCGGCCGCCGGTCGTACGTGTACAAGCCGTTGACCTCCTGTTCGATATCGTAAAGCTGCGTGTAACAGAACCCGAACATGTTCGGATTGTCGAGGAGCGCGTTCGTTAGCCCTTCGTATCTCTCCATGAATTCCTCCGCGCTCTTCGGCCGTTCGCCGTAACCCCAGCCCTTCTCGGACGATCGCTCGGGATCCCACCAGATACCGCCGTACTCGCTGACGAAGTAGGGCTGGCCGGAGTAGGACTGCCGTTCGGGGAACGACACCCAAGGCTCGCCGCCTTCCGCCAGCGGCTGGTACCGCGCCCGGAACTTCTCCGGATTCTGATCGTAGTCATGGACGTCGAAAATATCGGTCGCGACATGGAAGTTGCCGCTCGTGTCGATCACCGGACGCGTAGGATCGAGCGCGCGGGTGGCCTCGTAGACGATCCGCAGCACCTCGTCGTCCTGGCGGGTGCCGCGGGACGAATCCCACGTCTCGTTGAACGGGCACCAGCCGACGAGACTCGGGTGGTTGAAGTCGCGTTCGACGCCTTCGATCCATTCCGGCAGGAATCTCGCCAGCCCGGCGGCGGTCGTAATGTCGAGACCCCAGTTGGCATGCTCGCCCCAGACGAGATAGCCGAGCCGGTCGGCCCAATAGAGGAAGCGCGGCTCGAACATCTTCTCGTGCAGGCGGGCGCCGTTGAAGCCGGCAGCGAGCGACAATTCGATATCCCGCTTCAGCGCTTCGTCCGTCGGAGCCGTGTAGATGCCGTCCGGGTAGAAGCCTTGATCGAGCACGAGCCGCTGGAACACCGAGCGGCCGTTAATCCGGAACGCCATGCCGTCCAGCCGGAGCGAACGCAGCCCGAAGTAGGAGCCGGCGGCGTCGACGGTCTCTCCGTCCCGGACGAGCTCGAGCCGCAAGTCGTACAGAGCCGGGGCTCCCGGGTGCCATAGATGCTTCTCGGACAGGGGAACGGAGAGCGAGACGGACCGCGAACCGATGCGAACCGTCCGTTCGCCGGCGGCTCTGCCCTCGTAGGATGCGGCGACCCGAAGCGAGAGGCCGGCCGTCTGGCCTTCGACGACGGCGCTCACATGCAGGCAGTCGTTGTCGGGGTCCGGAATCAGACGGAACGAAGCGATGCGCGTCCTCGGCACGAGCTCAAGCCACACGGTCTGCCAGATGCCGGTCGTTCGCGTGTAGTCGCACCCTTGCGAATGGTACGAGCCGCTCTGCTTGCCTCGCGGCTGCAGGCCGGAGCGGACGTCGTCCTCCGCGTAGACGGTAACGACGTTGTCGCCTTCGCGCAGCGCATGGCTGATCGGGAAGGAGAACGAGCTGTAGCCGCCGCGATGCCGGCCGACGGAGATCTCGTTCACCCACACCTCCGTCTCGTAATCGACCGCGCCGAAGTGGAGCAGCACTTCGCCTTGCTCCCATCCGGCGGGAAGCGAGAAGCTGCGTTTGTACCATACCGCGGCCATGAAGTCCGTATGTCCGATGCCGGACAGCCTGCTCTCCGGGCAGAACGGCACGAGAATCTTCCGCCCGAGCGAGGCGTCCGGCGTTTGAAGTCCTCTTTCTTTGCCGCTGCGCGATGGGTCGATCTCGAATTGCCATTCGCCGTTCAGGTTAATCCAAGAATCGCGAACGAATTGAGGGCGCGGATGTTCCGGCCGTGGGATGGAAGGCGATTGAGGCACGGGTGAATTCCTCCATTTCGTTAACTTAATAATTAACAAATAAACTTTATGGCAAACCTTTTATAAACCATAATCGGGGCGAAGTCAACGATTAAACCGGTTCGTTGAGGAATAAACCGGAGGTTGAAGGTTTTTTCCTCGATTCCTTATACTAAGGAGTATCCAGGGAGACTTCCGTCATGCGGAGAGTGGAGGCCATGGAACGATTCGGATCGACCCGGAGAAAATGAAAGCGGCCGAAGCGGCCCATGGACAGGCCGAAAAAACGGCTCCGTTATTGGCTATTTAGCCACTCCGGCAGCCGACTATATGAAGTGGCCGTCTTCACGGTTACGGACGACGCCAGGGTGACGCTGTATTCGGAGCCTCGCGGAAGCAGGCACGATTAAGCAGGTCGAAGGCCCGTGGACGGTGGAGGAACGGATCGAGACCGTTCCCTGGACTCTGCTGAAGGATTATGTCTCCGTTGTAATTGAATCCTTGGTGAGCGACAAGCCTTCAAAGATAGATAGAGAGATAGAGGGTCCGGTTCAAAGGCCCTTTTTTCTCTGTAGAGTAAAGGGCCGGAACCCCCAGCCCTTTACTCTACAGATATTTAAATGGGCTTCTGACGCTAAATAGCGACTCTTGAATTCGTTAGAGAGCTCAATCCCCTCTAGCTTCGTCCTCGGCATTCTCGAAGAATACCCCCGCCCGAAGATCGTTCACGAACCGCTGAAGCCAGTCGTAGTAAGAGACGGCGTGCTTCAGCTTGTGCAGATCCCGGAGGCAGAGCTTGCGCTCGTCGTCCGGCGTGGCGGCGTCGAGGATAACCTCGGACAGCTCCGGGATGGCGGCGTCGAGAGCGCGGCGCATGACGTCGATCTCCCGCTGCAGCTTGGCGGCGAAGAAGTTCCGGAACGTCTGGAAGAAGTCCGTCTCGGCTGCGTACAAGTCCTTCCGCTCGTCCTTCTCCTTGAGCTTGGTCACCATCTTCGTATCCAGGAGCGAACGAACCGCGTAGCTCATATTGCTTTTGCTCATATTCATGAAGCTTTGCATCTCTTCGAGCGTCATCGGCCGATCCTCGAAGTACATAATCCCGTAGAGCTGCCCGAACGTGTAGTTGGCGCCGTACAAATCCATCGTCTCCGCGATCGCGTCGATCACGGGAAGGCGGAGCGCTTCGCGGCGCGTTGCCGGTTCCTTCAGGCTGCTGCTGGCCTTCTTCACGAATATCCCCCCAAGCGTTGTCCGGCTTCCGCCAAGTCGACCATCGACCTTATTTTACAAAAAATTAATTCTCGCATGATCAAGCTTTAACCATCCAAACCCCAAATGAACGTACAATAATTTTTGAACACAGAGCCGAATCGATGGAAATCAAGCTCTATTATACCCACTATTAAGATATTTTTGAACGATCCTAAGGAGGATTTAAGAAGAAAACATGAGACGGACAAGGCTCGCGTCGGAGGTCAAGGCGCTGTTGTTCACGTTGCCGGCGATGATTCCTCTCAGTCTGTTCTGGTTTTTCCCGCTGGCCTATGTCATCTACCTCAGCTTCATGGAATGGGACTTCATGAGTCCGGTCAAAACGTTCGCAGGTCTCGACAACTACCGCTACCTGCTGGACAACCCGGAATTCTATCGGACGCTGCGCGTCACTCTGCTGTTCTGCGCGGGAAGCGTGCTTCCGATCATGGCCGCCGGCTTGGCGCTCGCCCTGCTGCTCAGCCGGAAGCGAAGAGGCGGCGCGATCTACCGGACGCTGATCTTCTCGCCGTGGGTGACGCCGACCGTCGCCGTCTCGATCGTCTGGTCCTGGATCTACGAGCCCGACGTCGGACTCGCCAACAACGTCTTGCGCGTATTCGGCCTTCCCGGCGTTCGCTGGCTGGAAGACCCGAATTGGGCGCTCGTCTGCGTCCTGATCGTCACCGTCTGGAAGATGGCCGGCTGGAGCATGATCTTCTACCTGGCGGCGATCGGCAGCGTCCCTCCCGATTATCTGGAGGCGGCCGAGCTCGACGGCGCGAACGGCTGGCGCAAGTTCCGCGACATCACGCTGCCGCTTATCTCGCCGACGACGTTCTTCCTGTTCGTCGTCCTGACGATCTCGTCGCTGCAGGCTTACGACCAGATCAACGTGCTGACGCAGGGCGGGCCGGCCGGATCGACGCGCACGATTCTCTATTTCTATTACCTGTCGGCCTTCGACGCGTTCCGGATCGGGGAAGCTTCCGCCGTCGCCATTCTGCTCATCGCCGGGTGCGTCGCGCTGTCCTTGCTCTCGTTCTGGATCGGCCGCCGTACCGTGCATTATTCCTGATACGCGAATCGAAAGGCAGGGACACCGATGTCCAAGAACAGAGGCCTTCGCCGCCTCCTGACGCACTTCCTTCTCGCCGCGGCCGCCGTGCTGATGGCCTTCCCCTTCTATTGGATGGCGATGAGCGCGCTGAAGACGAACGACGAGATCTGGCGGTTTCCGCCGACGCTGTGGCCGCACTCGCCTCTGTGGAGCAACTTCGCGGACGCGTGGGATGCCGCCCCGTTCGCCCGCTACATGCTGAACAGCGTTCTGGTCGGAGCGGTTATCGTGCTCATCCAGATCGTCAACTCCGGGATGATGGCTTACGCCTTGACGCATATGGCGTTCCGGCTGAAGGGCGTCTTCACGGCGCTCACTCTCGTCGGCTACATGGTACCGGTCACCGCCGTGTACCTGCCCGGCTATGTCGTCTTAAGCCGGTTAGGCTTGCTCGATTCGTACGCGGGGCTGATTCTGTCCAACTGCGTCAGCATCTTCTCGATTTTCCTCGTCCGCCAAGCGTTCATGCAGATCTCACACGAGCTAGTGGAGGCGGGGCAGATCGACGGGGCTTCCCATCTCCGCATCCTGTGGACGATCGTATTCCCGCTGGCCCGATCTTCCTTCGCGGTGCTGGCGCTCATCACCTTTATCGAGCAGTACAACAACTACTTCTGGCCGATGCTCATCACGAAGAACCCGGATCTGCAGCTCGTGTCGGCCGGACTGCGAAGCTTCTTCGTGCAAGGGGGTGCATACGGACTCAAGTGGCCGCTTATCATGGCCGCCAGCGCCTTCACGATCTTGCCGCTGCTCGTTCTCTTCCTGCTCACGCAGAAGACGATCATGCGCAGCGTGAACTTGTCGGCGGGCGCCAGCAAAGGTTGATAGGGTAGACAGGGTAGAGAGAACGCGGATAGGAGCTTCTTAACTTAATCGAAGACAAGGTGGAGGATACGACAATGGCAACGATGAAGAAAACGACGGCAGGACTCGCTCTAGCGACGATCATGGCATTGACCGCATGCGGTTCCGGCAATAACGCGCAAACGGGCGACAACGCATCGCCTTCCGGCTCCGCGTCTTCCGAAGCTTCCGCTTCCGAGACCGCGACGAACTCGGCGGCGAACTCGGCGTCGCCTTCGGCAACCAAGGAGCCCGTCGCGATCGAGTTCTGGTACGGCCTCGGCGGCAAGCTCGGCGAGAACATGCAGGCGCTGATCGACAAGTTCAATTCGTCGCAGCAGGAAGTCATCGTGAAGCCCGTCGTGCAGGGAGACTATTCGGAGACCGGGAAGAAGCTGCAGGCGGCGATCGCCTCCGGCACCGTGCCGGCCGCCGTCCTGTCCTCGAACGTGGATTGGGCGCGCAAGGGCTACTACGCACCGCTGGACGACTTGATCGCGGCCTCGGCAGACTTCAAGAAGGACGACGTCATCCCGACCTTCCTCGCTCAAGGCCAAGTGGACGGCAAGCAATACTTCCTGCCGATGTACGGCACGACCCAGGTGATGTACTACCGCAAGGACGCCCTTCAGAAGGCGGGCCTGAAGCCCGAGGACCTGACGACGTGGGAAGCGCTGGCGAAGGCGGCGGAGGCCATGACCGTCAAGGAAGGCGGGAAGACGACGTTCTACGGCTGGGAACCGATGTGGGGCTCCGGCAACATGGTGGACGCGGTGCTGGGCAAAGGCGGCAAGGTGCTGAGCGACGACGGCAAGACGGTGCTCGTCGATTCCCCGGAATGGGTGGACACCTGGGAGCTGTTCCGCAAGTGGATCCATGACGACAAGATCATGCGCATCCATTCCGGCGGACAAGGCTGGGAGTATTGGTACAAGACGATCGACGACGTCATGAAGGGACAAGCGGCCGGCTACACGGGCTCGAGCGGCGACCAAGGGGACCTCGACTTCGGCATCGTCGGCGCGATGGAGCAGCCCGGCTGGGAAGGCGTCGGCCCCGGGAAGCCGGTCGCGGAGGCGATCATGGCGGGCATTCCGGCGAAGGCGAGCCCGGAGCAGCAGCAGGCGGCGTTCAAGTGGTTCCAGTTCTTCATGAGCGCGGAGAACACGGCGTTCTGGTCGATGAACACCGGCTATATCGCGGTTCGCCAGTCCGCGCAGCAGGATCCGGCGTTCGTCGAATTCAGCAAGGCGAATCCGCAGATCACGATCCCGCTGAAGCAAGCGGCTCACGCTTCCGCCCCGTTCCTCGATCCGACCGGCGGCAAGATCTCCGACGCGCTTAAGGTGGCCGCGGACAAGGTCCAGATCGGCAACGTGCCGGCCGAGAAGGCGCTCAAGGAAGCGAAGGAGACCGCGCAGCGAGAGCTGGACCGATTGAACAAGTAGGAGGATGAGTCATGCCGATCTTGCATGCGGCGGGTAAGGCTTATCGGATCGACGGAATCTTGTTCGATAAGGACGGCACGCTGCTGGACTTCATCTATACGTGGGGGAACTGGAGCGAGCGATTGCTCGCCCGGTTCTCCGCTTCGCTTCAAGAGAGAGGGCTGCCGCCTCCCGAAGCCGATCTGGACGCGCTCTGGGGCGCGTTCCGGTCGGCCGGCGGCTCCGTCGCCGGCTACGACCGGAACGGTCCGCTAGCCATGGGGACGGTGGACGACCTGCTGACGATATTGGCCTGGCAAGGTTATCGTTCGGGCCTATCGTGGGCGGAGGCGAAGGTGCTGGCGGCGGAGGGCAAACGGGCCGCCGACGAGCAATTGGAGGCGGAGAGGGCGGCGCGCCTGCTGCCGGACGCGCTGCCGTTCCTCGAAGCGTGCCGCCGAATCGGCCTGCCGCTCGCGGTCGTCACCGCGGACGAGACGGAAGCGGCGGTCAAGCACCTGGAATGGCTCGGCATCCGAGACTGCTTCTCCGCGGTCGTCGGCACGGATCAGGTCGCGAGGGGCAAGCCGTATCCCGATATGGCGCTGCTCGCGTGTCGCCGTCTGTCGCTGGACATCGGCCGCGTCGCGGTTATCGGGGATACGGAGGGAGACATTCGCATGGCCAAGTCCGCCGGAGCGGCCGCGGCGATTCGGATTGTGGCGCCCGGCCCGGAAGACGGCAGCTCCGAATCCGGCGAGGCGGATGCGGTCATCCGTTCTTGCCGCGAATTGTCCGTCCTTCGGGAAGAAGGTTCAACATGAGAGGGGCGCCGCGCATGGGTTGGCTGTTGTTAAGCTTGGCGATCGTCTTCGAGCTCTCCGGAACGATCTCGATGAAGCTGTCGGAGAGCTTCACTCGTCTCGTTCCGTCGCTCTTGATGTTCTTGTTCTACGGAATCAGCTTCACCTGCCTCAACTTCGCGCTCGGCTACATGGAGGTCGCCTTCGTCTACGCCATCTGGTCGGGAGTCGGCATCGTCCTCATCACGGTGGCGGGTTATTGGATCTTCCAGGAGAAGCTGCCGCTCGGCTCGCTGCTGTGGATCGGCCTCATCGTCGTCGGCGTCATCGGGTTGAATATGAGCAAGAACGGACATTGAATCTCGGGATCGGCTAGGAGGGAGTCTGATGAATCACGGCGTCGCAAGACCGCTGCTCACGTTCCAGGTCCTTACCGACACGCACGTGACGGCGGATCCGAACCATCTCTACAACCGGCGCTTCGAGCAAGCGCTGAAGGACATCGCGGAGAACGATCCGGCCAGCGCCGGCATGATGCACGCCGGGGACGTGACCGATCACGGGTTCCCGGAAGAATACGGGGAGTTTCGCCGGATCGGCGATCGGTTCCGCGACCGGCTGCCTCCGATGTACTTGGCGACGGGCAACCACGACGTCGCGCTCGGCGTCTGGGAATCGCGCCTCGGGAACTTCCTCGGGGCGACGAAGATGCCGGCCGCTTATCACGATCATTGGATCGGCGGCTATCATTTTATTTTCCTCGGGACCGAAGAAGGGCTGGAGCTGTTCTGCCATCTGTCGGAGGAGCAGCTCGAATGGCTGGACGCCAAGCTGGGGGAGGATGCGTCGCCCGGCAAACCCGTCTTCGTCTTCCTGCATCAGCCGCTTCTGAATACGACCGCCGGCTCGATGGAGCATCAGAAGTGGTACGGCGTGACGCAGGACGCCGAGCTGAAGGCGGTTCTGTCCAAGCACCGTCACGCGATTCTGTTCACGGGCCACGGCCATTGGGAGCTGGGGGCGGAGCGAACTTATTACGACGGGGAGGGCCGGCTTCCGGCCATGTTCAACGCGGCCTCGGTCGCCTACCTGTGGACGGACGAGGATAAGCGCAAGGAGGGCAGCCAAGGCTATTACGTCGAAGTGTACGAGGACCGGGTGCTCGTGCGAGGCCGGGATTTCGCCGCGGGCGCCTGGGTGGAGTCCGCCCGGTTCGAAGTGACGATTCCAGTCCGCTAACCCGTTATCCCGAATAGTCCGCTTGCCGTCCGGGCATGATGGGACTATGACAACTCTGGGACCTCTTGCCGGACTGATCTTATTCTGGAGCGCCGCCGTGCTCTTGCTGCTCTCCTTCTTCATAACCCGCCGGAGAATCGGCCTCCTGGAAGGCATCGTGTTGTGGTGCTTTCTTTTGGGCATCCAGAATCAATATATTTGGATAACGGAATTGAATTTGCGCTGGGTCCAGGTCTCGGACCAATGGATGGGAGCGCTGGCGTACGACGGAATTCGTTCGGCGATCGTTCCCTTCTCGATGATGCTGGCGTTGGAATGGAGCGATCGGCTTCCCGGAAGGCTTCGGCCGCTGGTCTGGGTCGGATTCGGCTCTCTCTTCGCGGGGATCGAGATCGCGGCGGAGTCGCTCGGCGTCGTGATCTACGGGGAGAAGTGGAAGCTGTGGTGGACCTTCGCCGTCTGGACGGCCGTTGCGGTACTGTCGGCGGCGGCTCTGAGCCTCGTCAGGAGCTTGGCCCGGAAGGATGTGCGCCCTTGAACGAATTTTGGCCCCGGCGGTTCGACAGCAACGAATGGTTCGTGCTGATCTCCCTTATTATCGTTTATGGCGTATTTCTGGCGCTGCCTCGCCGATTTCCGCGGGTGGTCGCGCTTGCGTATTGCTCGATCGGCTTCGGAATCTCGATGTATTGGGATTTCCATCTGGGCATCCCTCCGGCGGACCTTTACGATATTAACGATTCTCCAAACTATGAGATCACCGATATGTTCTTGTTCGTGCTGTATCCGCCGTTCGCATACTTTTTCGTCTACTTCATGGACCTGTGGAAAATCCGGGGGCTTGGCGTCGCCTTATACGTCCTGGCTTGCTCGGCGGGAGGAATGGCCTTCGAAGCCCTCGCCGTCTATTACCGCGTCTTTACGTACAAGCATTGGACGCTTGGCCTGTCCTTCCTCTTTTACTTGTTCGCCCAGACGGTCCTGGCGTTCCTGTACCTTCTGATCGAAAGGAATTATGGCCGGAAGAAGATGGAATCGGGTTAGAGGAGAGGCTCGATCCCCCGGAGCGGGGGCGTTCGAGCCTTTCTTCGTTCGGGTTACACGGACTTGACCGTATCGCGAAGAATCAGGCTCGTCGGAAGGAGCATCTTCTTGTAACCGTAGGAACCGCCCTCGATCTCGAACAGAAGCTTGGCGCTCTCATAGCCCAGGACGTCGAAATGCTGCTTGACGGTGCTTAACGCCACTTTGGCGAACTTGGAGCCTTCGAAGTCGTCGAACCCCATGACGGACACTTGTTCGGGAATGCGGATTCCCCGTTGGGTCAGCTGTTCGATGGCTTCAAGAGCCCGCCTGTCGTTCACGCAGAAGAGGGCGGTCAACTCCCCGTCTTGAATCTGACGCGCCAGCTTCGAATAGTCCAGTTCCTTCCGAAGGTATTGCCATTCCGGTTCCGGAGAGAGGGACGCATCCGCCATGGCGTGGCGATAGCCGTTATAGCGATCGACTTCCGGAGTCAGGTGATAATCGTAGGCGGCGAAGCCGATTCGCCGATGTCCTTGGCGAATCAAGTATTCCACGGCTTCGTAGGCGCCGTCGTGGTTGTTGCAGGCGATGCCGTTGACGGGATACTCGGCGGGGAACCGGTCGAGCATCACGAACGGAATTGAACGGTTGCGAATGTCCTTGAGGTAGCTCTTGGCGGAATCGGGATCGCAGGAGTAGATAAGCAATCCCCTCAGATCGGATTGAATCAGGCTTCGAATCCGCTCGCGCTCTTGATCGAAATCGTTCTCCACGAATTCGATCATAAGCTTGCATCCGCGCTTCCCCAAATACGACTGCACGCCCTTGATGATCTGCATATACGAGCTGTCGTGCATCTCGAGCCCGCAGAGGACGAAGGCGACCAGGTTGGAACCTCTGTCCGATGCGGCGTCTTGTCTGGCCACGAAGCTGCCCTTCCCCCGCACGCGGTAAATGACGCCCTCGTTCACCAGTTCGGCCAACGCCTTCCGCACGGTGATGGAGCTGACGTTCAGCAGCTTGGACAATTCCGACTCGCTCGGAATCCGATCGTCCGGCGAAATCTCGCGACGATGGACTTGGGATAACACGTAATCCTTAACCTTCTGGTACTTGGGCAGATCCTGTTCGATCTCGCTCACGGCGCGCTCACCCTCGATTCCAATTTACATCTTTACTTCGACGTTCTACCTTCTGATATTCCCTAGTATACGAACTTTTCCGAGATTGATAAAGCATAGAACCGACCCTCGTTACGCCGGCTTGACCGTATTCCGAATGACCAGGCTCGTGGGCAGCAGGATCTTGGCCGTGCCCCGGGCAGAGCCTTCGATCTCGAACAGCAGCTTCGCGCTCTCGCAGCCGAGGACGTCGAAATATTGCTTCACGGTGCTGAGCGGAACCTTGGCGAACGGGGAGCTCTCGAAGTCGTCGAAGCCCATGAGGGACAGCTGTTCGGGAATGCGGATCCCCAGGGCGGTCAACCGGTCGAGCGCCTCGAGAGCTCTTCGGTCGTTCGCGCAGAACAGAGCCGTCAGTTCTCCGGCATGAATCCGGCGCGCGAGCGCCTCGAAGTCCAGCTCCTTCTCGAGGAACAACAGCTCCTCCCGCACCGGGAGGGAGGCATCCGTCATCGCGTTGCGATACCCCTTGCAACGGTCGATCTCCGGGCTCAAGCGATAATCGTAAGCGGCAAAACCGATCCGTTCGTGCCCTTGTCCGATCATATATTCGACGGCTTCGTAAGCTCCGTCGTGATTGTTGCAGGCGACGACGTTAACGGGATAGTCCGCGAGGAATCGGTCGAGCATGACGAGCGGAATCGACTTGGCGCGGATCTCGCTCAGGTAGCTCTTCGCCGCGTCGGGATCGGCGGAATAGAGGAGCAAACCTCTAAGCTCCGATTGAATCAGGCGCAAAATAAGCTCGCGTTCGCGCTCGAAATCGTTTTCCACAAATTCGACGATCAGCTTGCATCCGAGCGGACCCAGGAAGGATTGGACGCCGCGGATGATCTGCATATACGAACTATCGTACATTTCGACGCCGGAGATGACAAGGGCGACCAGATTCGACGGCGCCGCAGGCTCGGTCGTCCGGCCCGCGACGAAGCTTCCCTTCCCCCTTACGCGATAGATGACGCCCTCGTTGACCAGTTCCGTCAGCGCCTTCCGGACGGTGATGGAACTGACGTCCAGCAGCTTGGCGAATTCCGACTCGCTTGGAATCCGATCGTCCTTTGCGATTTCCCGGTTTTCGATCTGGGACAAGACATAGTTCTTTACCCGTTGGTACTTCGGCGGAGACAACGTCTTTTTGCTCACGGCGGCTCACCTCGAATGAACTTTTTCTCCATTATAACGTAAGTCGATCCAATAATGTATACTAACTTAAAGAATAACATCATAAGTTTTGGCGAAGCATGCTTAAGTTGGGGATGGGGATTGAATAGCGAAAAACCTGTATTTATGCAGGTTTAAATCGTTGTTTCGACTATGGGATAGGAAAAGTAAGACACTTGTATATTAAAAAATGGGGGTTGAAAAATGGAAAAGTTCGGTTTAGTATAGGTCTCGTAAAGTATGTGTATTTGATTATGGTTAGCATAATAACTTGGGGGATGCGTATAAAGATCCAGCCAAACGGAAGGACGGTGGTCCGCATTCGGAAGATCGACGCTGTGATTTGCAAACGCTTTAACGACGCGGTCGAGTTCGCCGGCAAGCGAAAGGAGTTGTAGTCGGGAGATGAACCTGAGAGCAAGCTTTCTATTTCACCGATTGTTCGTATACCTGCTTCTCGTATGCGGCGGGGTCGTCTTTATGATTCCCTTCGTATGGATGCTGTCCACCTCGCTCAAAGGCTCCGCAGGGTTGTTCGATATTCCGCCGAAGTGGATTCCGGAGCCCGTTCAATGGCGCAATTACGTCGATGCCGTCCTCGCCTTTCCGTTCTGGAACTATACGGTCAACACGCTGATCATCACCGCGGCCAACATGGCGGGAACGATGATCTCGTCTTCGCTGGTCGCGTATGCGTTCGCGAGGCTGCGATGGCCGGGCCGCGGCGCGTGGTTCGTGGTCATGCTGGCCACGATGATGCTGCCGGGACAAGTGACGATGATTCCGATGTTCATTCTGTTCAAGCACTTGGGATGGCTGAATACCTTCTTGCCCTTGACTGTTCCGAGCTTCTTCGGCTCGGCGATCTACATTTTCTTTCTAAGGCAATTCTTCATGACGATTCCGAGGGAATTCACGGAAGCTGCGAAGATCGACGGCGCTCCGGAATTCATGATCTACTGGCGCATCTTCCTTCCGCTATCGGGCGCAACCATGGCTACCATCGCGATCTTCACCTTCATGGGCACCTGGAACGACTTCATGGGGCCGCTGATTTACTTGAACGACCCCGATAAATTCACGCTCGCTCTCGGACTCCGGTCGTTCCAGCAAGCCTTCGGCACGCGATGGAACGTGATGATGGCCTGTTCCATTATCGTCATGCTGCCTTCCTTGATTCTGTTCTTCACCTGCCAGAGGTACTTCATCGAAGGCATCACCTTGACCGGGATCAAGGGATAGCGAGACCGGGAGGCGAGCCGGGGAAGTCGATAGGGAAGGGAGGGGTCTTGGCAGAGCATCGGCGGTTGGAATAGGGAAAGAGCATGGCGAATCGGCAGTCCCGCATTTCATCCTGGTTAGGAGGGGTCTCCTATGAATTTCCGAATATTCAAGTACCTGATTCCCGGTATGGCGGTCATCTTGATGACCGGCGCCTGCTCCGGCAACGGCGCGAACGGCGTTAACGGGAATGCCGCATCCGGCTCGTCCGGCCCGAATTCGCAGGCGCCGGCGGGCAAAGAGGTGAAGATCTCGTTCTGGCATATCTACAATACCGGTCCGATGAAGGAGCTATACGACAAGCTGATCGACGAGTTCGAGGAAGCGCATCCGAATATTAAGGTCGATCACGCGGGTTACGGGATCTTCGACCTCGGCGATAAGCTGGCGACCGCGCTCGCGGGCGGCACGGGGCCCGATCTGGCGATGGACGGCATCGACGGCGGCCAATTGAAGATCAAGGCCGGCACGATCGTCAACCTGCAGCCCTATATCGAACGGGACGGCGTAGATACGAACCAATACTTCCCGCTGCTGATCGACATCATGAAGCAGGAAGGGAACGGCGACCTGTACAGGCTTCCGCTGGAGACCGACGTTCGCGTGCTTTTCTACAATAAGGAAGCCTTCCGCGAGGTCGGGCTGGATCCGGAGAAGCCGCCGACGACGTGGGAAGAGCTGGAGAGCTATTCGGATAAGCTGACCAAGTGGAACGACAAGACGAAGCTGCTGGACCGGATCGGATTCGCTCCGAATCTCGGCAACTTCTGGTACTGGACGCTGGCTTGGACGAACGGGGTGGACTTCTTCGACGATCAAGGCAATCCGACCCTCGATACGCCGGAGAATATCGAAGCCGCCGAGTGGTGGGTCAAGATGCAGAACAAATACGGAACGAAGGCGTTCAGCGCCTTCCAGTCGCAGTCCGGTTCGCTCGGCTTCGATCCGTTCGTGGGCGGGAAGGTCGCGATGGAGGTCAGCACCAACAACCTCGTCAGCGAGATCAAGGCGAACCAGCCGGATCTGGAGTACGGCATCGCGCCGATTCCGATCAAGAAGAATAACGCGACCTGGTCCGCCGGCTTCTCGCTGGAGATCGTCAACAACAAGGATCAGGCCAAAGCGGATGCGGCATGGGAGCTCCTCAAATTCCTGACGAGCACGGAGATTCAGAAGCGGCATCATATCGCCGGCAACGCGCTGGTGGGCAACCGGTTGGCCGCGACGGATCCCGAATTCATGAAGGATCCCGACTGGAAGACGGTCACCGACCAGATGCAGTTCACCCGCTTCCTCGAGACCCCGATCGAAGCGCAAGGCTGGGGCGGGCAGATGTGGAAAAACGTTCAAGCGGCCGTGGCCGGTTCCATGACTCCGGAGCAGGCGATCAAGACGAGCCAGAAAGAGACGGAAGATCTGATCGCGAATTACAAGAAAACGAGCTAGAGGGTGTGCGGAATGGAACAAGCGGAAATAAAGGTGTCCCCGGCAAAACGGTCCGAACGGCGCAATCGTCTGGCCCGGAGGGAGGCGCTGAACGGCTACGCCTTTTTCTCGCCGTGGCTGTTCGGGTTCCTCGTCTTCACCGCGGGTCCCGTCTTGTATTCGCTGTACTTAAGCTTCACCTCGTACGACACGCTCTCTTCCCCGAAGTGGATAGGGATCATGAACTATAAAGTGCTGCTGACGCAGGATGCGACGTTCTGGAAGAGTCTGTACAACACCTTGTATTATGTCGTATTCAGCGTGCCGCTCGGCCTGATCATCGGGGTGCTGCTGGCCATGCTCATGAATCAGAAGGTGCCGGGCATCCGCTTCTTCCGGACGGTCTTCTACCTTCCGAGCGTCGTATCGGGCGTCGCCGTCGCGCTGCTCTGGATGTGGCTGCTCGATCCGAGCTTCGGCCTCATCAATACGACCCTGGCCAAGTTCGGCATTCAAGGTCCGGGCTGGCTGACGGACGTCGATTGGTCGAAGCCCTCCCTCATCCTGATGAGCCTCTGGGGGGTCGGCGGCAGCATGATTATTTACCTGGCCGGCTTGCAGGGGATTCCGAGAGATCTGTACGAGGCTTCGCGGGTGGACGGAGCGGGCGCGGTCCGGCAATTCTGGCGGATCACCCTGCCGCTGCTGACGCCGACGATCTTCTACAATCTCATCATGGGCCTGCTCGGAGGCTTCCAGGTGTTCCTGCAGTCCTTCGTCATGACGAACGGCGGTCCGGTCGATTCGACCTTGTTCTATGCGCTGTACCTGTATAACAAAGCGTTCAAGTCGAGCCAGATGGGGTACGCTTCGGCGATGGCCTGGATTCTGCTCGTTCTTACGCTGATCTGTACGTTGATCGTGCTCCGCACGAGCAAGAAGTGGGTGTATTACGAAGGGGCGGAGAATAAGTAGCGGACATAAGCGGCGGTAAAAAAAGCGATGGACAAACAGCGGCGGACAACAAGCGGACAGCTCAGTACCGACAGGGGATCTTCATTATCCAACCTAGGAGGAATCGAGTATGCGATTTAACTCTTGGCGAGCGGCCGGATTGTTGACGGCCTGCCTCCTGCTGACCTCGGCGATCGGTCCCGGATTCGCGTCGGCGGAACCGGCGGGGGACGGTCTGGCGGGCAAGAAGCCCAAGCCTCATCCCATTCAGACGCAATTGTTCAAAATTCGAGTCGTCGACGCCGGGACGGGACGGGGCATTCCGGCCGTGGAGCTGCGGACGACGAACGGCATCCGCTACTATACGGACAGCGCCGGCTACGTCGCCTTCGACGAACCGGGTCTCATGAATCAATCCGTGTTCTTCCATCTGTCGAGCCACGGCTACGAGTTCCCGGCGGACTTCTTCGGCAATCGAGGTCAAGCGGTCGACGTCACGCCGGGCGGAAGCGTCACGCTGGAGATGAATCGGGTGAATATCGCCGAGCGGTTGTATCGGGTAACCGGCTAGGGCATCTATCGGGACAGCGTCCTGCTCGGCGAGACGCCGCCCATCGCGGAGCCGCTTCTGAACGGGAAGGTGATGGGGCAGGACTCCGTTCAGACGATCGAGTACCGGAACAAACTGTACTGGTTCTGGGGGGATACGGACAGACCGGCTTACCCGCTAGGGAACTTCCGCGTGACGGGCGCCACCTCGAAGCTGCCGGGCCATGGCGGTCTCGATCCGGACGTCGGCGTCGATCTGGATTACTTCACCGGCAGTGACGGCTTCGTCAAGAGCCTGGTGCCGCCGCTGCCCGACGGAGCCGGCATCGCCTGGGTGTTCGGCTTGATGACGGCCAAGGATGCCGCCGGGAAGGAGCGGCTGCTGGCCGGCTACAGCACGCATAACCCCGAGCTTACCGCCTTCGGCATCCTCGTCTTCAACGACGCAGAGGAGCAGTTCGAACCGCTCGTCCAGTTCCCGGACAAGAACGACTGGCGCCATCCGGGCGGCCAGGCTGCTTATTATGAAGAGAACGGCCAAGGGTATTGGGTGTTCACCGAGCATCGGATGCCGAACCTCCGCGTGCCGGCGACGTTCGCGGCGATTCAGGATTATACGCAGTACGAAGCGTTCACGCCTCTCGCGCCGGGAACGGTTTACGACGGAGCGAACACGACGCTCGAGCGAGATGCCGACGGCAAGCTCGTCTGGGGCTGGAAGAAGAACACGCCGCCTTTGAAGCAGGACCAAGAGAAGGAATTGATCGACTTGGGACTGCTCCAGGCGGGCGATCCGCGATACTTCCAGTTGAAGGACGCGGACACCGGGGCGGACGTCTCGATCGCCGCCAGCGCCGTCGAATGGAACGATTACCGGCAGCGATACGTTATGATCGGACAGCAGGTCGGCGGCAGCGCATCGGGGCTCGGCGAGATCTGGTACTCGGAGGCGGCCGCGCCGCAGGGACCGTGGACGACAGCCAAGAAAATCGTGACGCACGACAACTATACGTTCTATAACCCGGCGCAGCACGAGTTCTTCAACAAAGACGGAGGACGCTACGTTTACTTCGAGGCGACCTACACGAACACGTTCACGAACAGCATAGCGACGCCGCGATACAACTACAATCAGATGATGTATAAGCTCGATCTGGCCGATCCGGCCCTGGGCTTGACGGAAGCGGGAGGGTGACGTCATGCGGATAGGATTGACGCGCGCCGGAGTCGGCGAGGTCGAGAGCGACGAGCGGTTCATCGAGTTGGCCGCCGAGGGAGGATTCAAGGCGGTGGACGTCGACGCGAAGGGATTGGTCGAGCGGCTTGGCGCGGAAGGAGCTGTCCGGAAGCTCGAGAGTCACGGCGTCACCGTCGGCTCGATCGGGCTGCCGGTGGAATGGAGAGCGGGCGAGGAGGAATTCCGGGCCGGACTGACGGACCTGACCGAAGCGGCCGCCGCGGCGAGAGCGCTCGGCTGTACGCGCTGCTGCACCTATATTTTGCCTTCGACCGATTGGAAGCCGGCCCCGTTCATGGCGGCTGCGACCCGGCGACTGAGAATATGCGCCGGTATTCTCGGCGCCTACGGCTTGAGCCTCGGGCTTGAATTCGTGGGACCCCATCACTTGCGAACGGCTTGGAAATACCCGTTCATCTGGACGATGGACGAGACGCTGGACTGGATCGAGGCGATCGGAGAGCCGAATGTCGGTTTGCTGCTGGATTCTTACCATTGGTATACGAACGGCCATACGGTTGCCGACATCGAGCGGCTTCGGCCGCATCAGATCGTCCACGTGCATCTGAACGACGCGCCGAACGTGCCCGCGGAGTCCGCTCTGGACAACGACCGTCTGCACCCCGGAGAAGGCGTCATCGATTTGGCCGGATTCGTGCACGGTCTGCACCGCATCGGCTATGACGGCATCGTCGCCCAGGAGGTGCTGACGCCGTCCGCGCCGGAGGAGACGCCGGAGCGGCTCGTTCGCCGCTCCAAGGCGGGCTTCGACCGCGTCTTCGCGGCCGCCGGAATCCGGCTTGCCGGCGGGTGACGAAGATGGAGAGAACGAATCAAGCGAATCAAGCGAAGCAGGCCTATTTCGTGGACGGTTACCACGGCGGAATCAAAGGGCATATGCCGCTTGGCTCCTGGGCCGACGTTGTCCGCCGGCTTGAGCTGCATCCGGAGTGGAAGCTGTGTCTCGATATCGAACCGATCTCTTGGGAGACGCTGCGCCGGACGGATCCCCGCTCCTATGATGCGATCAAGCGGCATCTGAACGACCCGGCGGGCCGGGTGGAGATTGTAGCGGGAAGCTACGCCCAGCCGTTCGGCTGGGTCATCGGCGGAGAGAGCAACATTCGGCATTTGACCCGGGGAATGGAGATCGTCCGCGAGCACTTTCCCGGGGTCGCCGTCGATACGTATGCGACCCAAGAGCCTTGCTGGAGCAGCAGCTTCCCGCAAATTCTCCGTTCTCTCGGCTACAAGCGGGCCGTTCTCAAAAATCCCGGTACGGCTTGGGCCGGGTACGCCTCCGGCACGGATCGCGAGACCGTGCTATGGGTAGGGCCGGACGGCACTTCCATCCCCTGCGTTCCGAGGTACGCCTGCGAAGAGCTGCTGAACGCTTGGGAGACGGAAGCCGCGTATATGAAGCCGGACTTCATAGGCAAATGTATCGCTCGCGGCATCGCTCATCCGGTAGGCAGCTTCTTGCAGGATCTGGGTTGGCCGGCGTACCCGCGGCTGGACGGGGACCGCATCCGATACGCGACGTGGCGCGAATATATGGAGGAGATCGCCGCTCCGCCTTCCGAGGCATGGCTTATCACCCAAGAAGACATTCGCTGCACGCTTCCATGGGGAGAAGGGACGCTGCAGCGGATGTCGCGGGAGGTTCGGTCGGCCGAACAAGCGGTCCTTGCCGCGGAGAAGATGGCTTCCCTCGCCAGCGTGGTTACCGGATTCGCCTATCCGGAGGAGAAGCTTCGCGAGGCTTGGGACCAACTGTTGTTGTCCCAGCATCACGATGCCTGGATCTGCGCGACGACAAGAGATGGGCGCGAGAAGTGGGCCTGGCAAGCGGGGGCGCAAAGCTGGATGGCGGAGCTGCTTAGCAACGATATTCGCGAACGCGCGATGGACAGCTTCTCCCGGGGCCGGGATGAAGACGGCGCCAACGCAGTGAACGGCGAGAACGGCGAGTACGGCATCCGCGTGTTTAATTTATCGGGAATGGCGCGCAAGGAGCTGACGGAGATCGAAGTCCCGGCGATGGGAGCGGCGGCGATTCGCGTACGGAGTCCGGATGGCGCCCTCGTTCCGAGCCAGATCGCGCCGACGAGAATCTGTCGCGACGACGGCAGTCTCCAGGCGTGCAAGCTGATCTTCGAGGCGGAGCCGCCCGCGATGGGGTATCGCGATTATGCCATCGAGTACGTGGCCGAAGCCGACGGGCAGACAAGCGCCGGCCGGGACGACGACCGCTCGATCGCGTTCGCGACGGTATTCGACGATCATGCGGTCATCGAGACGGACATCTATCGGATTCGGATCGATACGGTCCGCGGCGGCACGATTACGGAATGGTTCGACCGGTCGCTGAACCGGTCGTTCGTCTCCGCCGAGCGGCCGTTCAACGAATTCGCCGGATACCTGATCCAAGAAGGGCGTTGGGCGAGCAGCGCCGAGGCGCCCGTCGAGTTGACGATCCGGGAGAACGGACCGCTTCGGGTCGTTCTCGAGATGAAGGGCAAATTCGGGAACGCGGACTTCGTCTCGACGTTAACCGTCGCCCGAGGCCGTAGAGCGCTCGATTGCCAAGTCCGGTTCCGCTTCGACGGCGATACGTGGGTCGGCGATCCTTGGGAGATGGCTCCGGTTAATCGGAATACGGAACGGAGGAGATCGCCCCATAACGCTCGCTATAAGCTGCGGGCGAGATTCCCGTTCGCGTTCGTTAGGCGGAAGGTCTATAAGAATTCCGCGTTCGACGTGACGGAAAGCCGGCATGCCGACACGCACTTCGAGCGTTGGGACGAGATCAAGCACAGCGTCATCCTGAATTGGGTCGATGCCTACGATGAGGAGCTCGACCTGGGACTCGCGATCTTCTCCGACCGTACGACGGGGTATTCGCACGGGGAAGACGAACCGCTTGCCCTTACGCTCGGCTGGGGCGGGGAAGGCGGCTTCTGGTGGGGCAAACGTCCGCTTGCGGGCGTTCAAGAGGCGCGATACGCGATCGTGCCTCACGGCGAACGCTGGGACCGGGCCGGCATCGCGCAGGAGTCCATGCGATGGGCGGAGCCGCTGCTTCCGATGACGATCCGCGGATTCGCCGGGTCGCCCGGGTCGTTGTCGCTCATGCATGTGACGGATCCGTCCATCGAGGTAAGTTCCGTGCGACGGGAAGGCCGAGACCTGCCCGTTCGTCTGTACAACTCCGCCCCGAAGGAGTCGAGCTTCTCCGTCGCGATTCGCGCGGAATCGGGAGACGTCGCGGAGGCCGAGCTGGACGGCAAGCTCAAGGAACGGCTTCGGCGTTCCGCCTTGCCGGATCGGGGCTTCGAAGCGAGCCTGTCGCTCCGGCGGCACGGACTCGCCACGCTCCGAATCTGCGACATTCGTTACAGCCAAGACGATACCAATAGGATGTGAGCGGAAGCTTGAATAGAAGACAAGAGATTCGATACCATGTCGAGAAGCTGCTTCAGGAGAAGAACCGATACCTGTATTCGAGATTAGCGCCGATCGACTTTGCCGGCTTCGTCACGAAGGAGCGCCTGACCTGCTCGGAGATCGGAGCTTACGCATTCGAACCCGTTCGACCGGGAGACCGATGGGGCGGCGATTGGACGTACGGCTGGTTCCGGGCGTCGATCGTCATACCGCCGGAAGCGGAGGGCAAGCGGGCGGTCGTGCGGGCCGACCTCGGCTCGGAAGCGACGCTGTACGTGAACGGGGTCGTCAGCGGAGCGTTGGATCTCCAGCATCATGACGCGACGTTGACGCGTTGCGCGAAGCCCGGAGAACGGTTCGAATTCGTCGCGGAGGCGTATGCCGGCCATTCGAATCGGCAGCCGACTCTCGGCGAATCGTACCTGTGCATTTTCGAAGAGGACGTCTATGCATTCTTCATCGATCTCGAATGCTTGCAGCAGGTCGGGGATCATATCGCCGCCGATTCGCTGCGGGCGGCGGAGATCCATCGCTGCCTCGCTCAAGTGGCGTCGACCGTCGATTTCGGCCTTCCCCGGGAGGCGCTGACGGAGAACCTGAATCGGTGCCGGCAGACGATGGCTCCGCTCCTCGCTTGCGTGAACGGCTCGACGGCTCCCACGCTGTTCCTCATGGGTCAGTCCCACCTCGATATCGCCTGGCTCTGGCCGATCGAGGAGACGAAGCGGAAGATCGCCCGGACGATGTCCAACCAGCTTGCGCTCATGGAGGAGTATCGCGACTATCGTTACATGCAGAGCCAGCCTTATCTGTTCCAGCTCGCCAAGGAGCTCTATCCCGAGCTGTACGCTCGAATCAAGCGGGCGGTGGAGGAAGGGCGGATCCTTCCCGAAGGCGGGATGTGGGTCGAATCCGATACGAATTTGCCCGGCGGGGAGAGCCTGATCCGCCAGGTTCTGCACGGCAAGCGGTTTTTCCGGGAGGAGTTCGGCAAGGACAACGAGATGCTGTGGCTGCCCGACGTGTTCGGTTATTCCGGCAACCTGCCGCAGATCATGCAGGGCTGCGGGCTTCGCTACTTCGCTTCCGTCAAGATGTTCCAGACCTACGAGAATGTCTCGGATCCGTTCCCGTACAATACGTTCCTCTGGGAAGGCATCGATGGCTCGCGGGTTCTGACGCATCTGCTCGATTACGGCGATTTTCCCATCCGGGTCACCCCGTCGTTCCTGATCCGCCAATGGAACGACCGCGCTCAGAAGGAGGGCATCTCGACCCGCCTCGTGCAGTTCGGACATGGCGACGGAGGCGGCGGAGCGAACCGGGACGACCTGGAGTTCCTGCGCCGGCTCGCGGATTTGGAAGGCGTCCCGCGAACGAGGCACGGCTCGCCGATCGACTACTTCGAGGATCAGGCCGCAAGAGGCCTTCCCGACGCCAAATACGTGGGTGAGCTGTATTACCCGGCGCACCGGGGGACCTACACGACGCAGGCGCAGCTCAAGCGCTTGAACCGCAAGACGGAGATCGGCTTCCGGGAGATGGAGCTGTGGGGAGCCGCCGCGGACCGGCTGCGGAATCGGGCGTATCCTTACCGGGAGATGGATCGGCTATGGAAGCGGCTGCTGCTGCAACATTTTCACGACATCTTGCCCGGCACTTCCATTCATCGAGTCCATGAAGAAGCGCAGGCCGAACTCGAATCGTTGCTCGAGACCGTCCAGGCGATGGCCTCCGGCGCAAGGGAGGCGCTGGCGGACGACGAACGTTCCTTTGTCACGCTTTTTAATTCCCTGTCCTGGGGGAGGCGGGAGCTGGTCGCCCTGCCGGACGGCGTCGAAGGCCTTACAGACCGGACCGGGCGGCCGTTGCCCGTTCAATGGCATGAAGGGGCGGCGTACGCGGAGCTCGAAGCTCCCTCCATGGGCTGGTCGACGTATGCGGTCGGCCGGCCGGGGATTGTTCCCGCGGAAGAGCCGTTCCAAGTCCCCGCAGCCGTGTCCGCAACCCCGTCGCGACTCGAGAACGAGCTCCTGGCGGTCGAGATCAACGAATGGGGCGAGCTGGTCAGCATTGTGGATAAGGAGACCGGGACCGAGTGGGCGGCAGGCCCTTGCAACGCCATGAAGCTATACCGCGATCGGCCGTCCGCGTTCGACGCGTGGGAGATCGACCGGCGATACCGGGCGTCCCCGGTCGAACTGGAGGAGAAGGCGAGCGTCTTCGTCACGGCCGACGGCCCGCTCTTCGCGAGCGTTCGCGTCGAGAGGACTCTTCATCGGTCGACTCTGATTCAAGATATACGGATTCGGGCCGGCAGCGCGCGGATCGATATCGACACGACGGTTCGCTGGAACGAGACGAACAAGATGCTGCGGGTCGATTTTCCGGTGCGCGTTCATGCGAACGAGTCGATGCAGGAGATTCAGTTCGGATACGTCAAGCGGCCGAATCACGCTTCGCGCCCCCACGACGCGGACCGTTACGAGGTATGCCAGCATAAGTGGTCGGCGCTTGCGGAGACGAACCGCGGCTTCGCGCTGCTGAACGATTGCAAATACGGGATCTCCGTCCAAGATCGTACGATGAGCCTGACGCTGCTCCGATCCCCCACGCAACCGGACGAGACGAGCGATCAAGGAACGCACCGGTTCTCGTACGGATTCACGCTCTGGAACGGATCGTTCCTGGACAGTCCCGTCGTCCGGCAAGCCTACGAGCTGAACTACCCGGTTCACGTCGCACGGGGAGGCAGCCGTCTTAAAGAGCTCTCGCTTCTTCGAATGGATTCGTCCTATGTGATCGCGGAGACGGTCAAGCTGGCCGAGGACGGATCGGGAGACTGGATCGTCCGCCTCTACGAGAGCAAGGGAGCTTCGGTATCGTGCCGGCTGCGCTTCGGGCTGCCCGTCTCTTCGGCGTTCCAGACCGATATGCTGGAGGAGAGCTTGGCCGAATTGCCGCATGCGGACGGAGAGATCCCGCTCCGATTCCGCCCCTTCGAAGTGAAGACGATTCGGCTCGTTCTGCAATCCTAGGAATTCCCGTAATTCCCGTAATTCCCGTAAGATAGCCAGTTCGATATGGGAGGCAGGATGACCGTGAAGCTGCGACATAATCAGCGTCTCGTCCTGATCGGAGATTCGATCACGGACTGCGAGCGCAAATTCCCGCACGGGGAAGGATTGTTCCAAGGCGTAGGCAAAGGCTACGCCGCCCTGGCGGACGCCTTGCTCCAGGCGGCGTATCCCGAGCTGAACATTCGAGTGACCAACATGGGAATCGGGGGCAATACGGTTCGCGATTTGAAGGCCAGGTGGCAATCGGACGTGCTCGATCTGAAGCCGGATTGGCTGACCGTCCTGATCGGCATCAACGACGTATGGCGACAATTCGATCAGCCCGCGATCCCGGAGTCGCACGTGCTGCCGGAGGAATACGAGCGCACGCTCGCGGAATTGGTGGAGTCGGCGGTTCCCTGCACGCAAGGGATCGTTATTCTGACGCCGTTCTATCTGGAGCCGAACGCCGAGGATCGGATGCGGAAGCGGATGGATGAATACGGCCGCGCGGCCGGTAGGGTCGCCGAGCGGTTCGGCGCGCTATTCGTGGATACGCAGGCGGCGTTCGACCCTCATTTTGCGCATGTGCACCCTACCGCGCTCGCCTCCGACCGCGTGCACCCGAGCTTGACCGGCCATCTGCTGATCGCGCGCGCGCTGCTGCAGGCGCTCGGCTTCGATTGGGGACGGATGGGCGGCGGAGCTTGATCCGGGTCTTTCGATTGAGGCGTTCGCATGGAATGCCATAAGCGCGCATGCAGACGGCTTCGGTGCAGACCGAAGCCGTTTGTTGCGTTCTCTACGAAATGAATGGAATTGAAATTTCGAACCCGGCAGCTTCGAGATTTCTATTGGAACGAGAGCGAGAACCGGATATGATGAAGGGAGACTTCGCAGAAGGAGACCTTCATGGATTATTCTTATCTTCAAGTGATCGTAACGATCCTTTGCGCGGTGCTTGTCGGTTTTACGAAAACGGGTTTGCCGACGCTCGGCATCTTCGTGGCGGCCATCATGGCGACGATCTTCCCGGCGCGGGAGTCCGTCGGCTTGCTGACGCCCATGCTCATCGCCGGAGACATCGTGGCCATTCTCTATTATCGCAAAGCGGTCGTCTGGAAGCATCTGTTCTTTCTGCTGCCTTGGGTGCTTGCGGGGATCGTCGCCGGGTTCTTCGTCCTGGACTATATTAACAACGGAGCGCTGTCCGTACTCATCGGTTCGCTGGTGCTCGTCTTGATCGCCGTCCATCTGTTTAAGGGGAAGCTGGAGAGCGCGCTGCATATCTCGCTCGCCAAGTCCCGAACCTTCACCGGGGTGCTCGGCGTTCTCGCCGGCTTCACGACGATGATCGGCAACGCGGCGGGCAGCATCATGTCGATCTACCTGCTGTCCAAAGGCATGAACAAGACGACCTTCGTCGGCACGAACGCCTTTTTCTTTTTCATCGTCAACGTCATCAAGGTTCCGTTCACCGTCTATCTCGGCTTGATCAACGCCCGTTCGCTGACGCTGAACGCCTGGATGATTCCGGTCGTGCTCGCCGGCGCGGCGATCGGCTTCAAGGTGCTCCCGCTGATCCCGCAGAAGTACTTCCAGGCGATTATCCTCGCCCTGGCGGCGTTCGGCGGCGTGTATCTGATACTCTTCTAATGAGAGAGACGTATGGGACAACGGAAAAAACTACGAATGTCCAATTGTCCAAAAGGCGCCATGCTTGAACGGTGGACGAAAAATCATACAAATTCTGCTTCAGGGAGACGTCTTGCTTGAATGTTGTATGATAAATCATACAAATTATGCTTCAGGAAGGCGCCATGCTTGAACGGTGTACGAAAAATCATACAAATTCTACTTCAGGGAGACGCCTTGCTTGAATGGTGTATGAAAAATCACACAAAATCATTTGCCTTGTTTTTTTCGGCAAGATTGGGCTCTCCGGCCCGGTCAATATGCGCTGAGCCGATCCATTCGAAGATAAGTACCTTATCATGAGTAACGGAGCTTGTATGTAAATGGGTCATCCGTAGAAAAAAGCTGCGTCCGGTGTTAGCCGGAAGCAGCTTTTTATCGTATGATGGCCTCTTCTCGTATGCCTTACTCAAGCGACAGCACCTTCACGCCGTAAGGCTCGATCGCCAGATCCCCGGCTGCCAGCCGCTCGCCGGCGAGCAGATCGTCGGTCTCCCGCAGCAGACGGGCGGAGACCGGTCGGCCGGAGTAGTTGAGCAGGAAGGCGAAGCGGCGATTCCCCTTCTCGCGGATCGCGATCTCCACCTCGGAGGGCAGCTCCGCCCAACCGGCCGTCGCGGGCTTGAGACCGAGGCGGCGAACCAGAGCATCCGCGACTTCGCGGGTGAACGCGGCTCCGTAATAGTACGCCTCGCCGCCGCCATAGGAAGCCCGGGTCAGCGCGGGTTTGCCCGCGTAGTAGTCGCCGTCGTACACGGCCAGCGTCTCGACGCTCTCGTTCATCGGACGAAGAATGTCGTTGAACTTAACGGCCGCGGCGCCGCGTTCCTCGCCGCCGTCGACCCACCGAATGTTCGGCGCAGCGCCGCCGCCCGGGATCAGGGTGAAGTCCTCCACCGTCACCCCGCACAGCTCCGCGACCGGACCCGGGAACGGCATCATCCGGCAATGTCCGCGCGTGTCCTTGTAGCCGGTGCGAGCCCCGAAGATCAGCTTGCCGCCTCCCGCCACGTACTTCTTCAGCAGCTCGGCCGTCTCTTCCGACATAATCGCGGGATGTGGATAGATCAACGCTTGGTAGCGCGCGAGCTCGTCCAAGCCCGTACTTCCCCGCATATACAGGTAATCGTACGGAATGTGGTTCAGCTGCAGCGACTTGCTCCAGCCGTATTCGCTCTCTCCCGTAAGCGGGCCGTGCCAGGCGTCCAGCTCGCCGTCCCATTCGTTGTCGTAATCGCGTACGATGGCGACGTCCGCCGCATACCGGGAGCCTGCGACGGCCTTCCCGATCCGTCCCCATTCGCGGCCGATCGTCTGCGCCTCCGCCACCCGGCGGTTGGGCTGGTTATGATAGTCGTTGATTCCGTGCCAATAGATCTCGGTGCCGAAGGAAGCCGTCCGCCAGCGGAAGTACAACAGCATGTCCGCGCCGTGGGCGACGGATTGATACGTCCATAACCGCATCTGCCCCGGCTTCGGAGACGGCTGCGCCATTCGGTTCACCCAGCCGCCCGGCCCCGATTGCTGCTCCATGACGCAGAAGTTGGGGGAGATCGAACGAACCTTCGCTAGGTTGTTGGACCACTTGCGATCCAGGAGGGGGTCGTCTCGATCGGCGTCGTTCCAGAGGGTAGCGAAGTTCGGGTACGAATCGTACGAGAAGAAGTCCAGCAGCTCGTCGGTCATCGCGTGGCTGTCCAGATGGCCGAACAGGCCGTTGGTCGTGATCGGCTGATTCGGCGCCAGCTTCCGCACAATCTCGACCTGCACCCGGAGGAACGAGATGGCGTTGTCCGAGATGAACCGCTTCTCGTCCAACGCTTGATGCGGATTCGGGGAATCGGCCGGCGTGGGGCGCGGCAGATGCACCTGTTCCCAGTCCGAGTAGCTCTGGTTCCAGAAGACGGTCCCCCAGGCCCGGTTCAGCTCCTCCAAGGTGCCGTATCGTTCCCGCAGCCAAGAACGGAACGCGGCATGGTCCGCGGGAGAGTAGAAGACGTTCGACTCGCAGTTGATCTCGTTGTCGATCTGCCAGCCCGCGACGCCGGGATGGTTCGCGTAATGGCGGGCCATCGCTTCGGTTATTTTGGCGCAATAGTCGCGGTATACCGGGCTGCTGTAATTGTAGTGCCGCCTTAACCCATGCTGATGTTGCACGCCCTCCAGCGTGACGTTCAGAACCTCGGGATGCTTGTGCGTCAACCAGGCGGGCGGCGTCGCCGTCGGGGTGCCGAGAATCACCTTCAGTCCGTGCTCGTGCGCCAGGTCGATGGCGCGGTCGAATACGTCGAACGTGAACTGGCCTTCTTCCGGTTCGAAGAAATTCCAGGCGAACTCGCCCATGCGAACGACGGTGAAGCCGAGCTCGCGCATGCGCCTGTAATCGTCGGCCCACAAGCTCTCGGGCCACTGCTCGGGATAATAGCATACTCCCAGTTCGAACTGCTCGACCGCTAGGGATTTGGACACGGTTCAAGACCTCTTTTCATTTTAATATACTAATTTTTTGCTGTGGAATCGCCTTCATAATCTCATTATAAAATGCTATAATTCCGTGTAAATAACATCATTTTGCCCGGAGTATCATCATTTTGCGTTTTGGAGGGGACATGAAACACCATTACGTGCTGCCGGAGCCGATGTACAAGCATTTTGCGGGTTATCCGGATATTATGGGGCTGTACTCCGAGTTCCCCGAGCACAAGGAGCGGCGGGAGCGGGGACAGCTGCAGCAAGGCAATCTGCATTTGGTATTGAACGGCCGAGGATACGTCACGGATAACGGCAGGGAATACGCCTTGGAGGCGGGGCAGGGCTTCTATTACGGACCGGGCTTGGAGCAGGAGTACCGGGCGGATCCGAAGGAGCCATGGGAGGTGTTCTGGGTGCATCTGGCCGGCGAGGGGGTGGACCGGCTGCTCGACGGCCGCGGAGCGTCCTCGGTATGGTTGTTCGCGTTCGGGGGGGAGCCGAAGGTCAGAGGTTTGACCGAGGAGCTGCTTCGGCTCGCCGCCAATAATGACCGAAGCGAGGTTCGCATGGCGGCGAAGGTGTACGAATTGCTGGCCGAGCTCGCGCTGAACGCGGAGACTCTCGGCAAGGCGGCGGCTCCGGACAGGCGCGCACGGATGCGGGAGACGGCGGAGTATATCCGATCGCATTGCGCGGAGCCGCTGACGCTCTCGCAGATGGCCGAGAAGGCCGGGTTCAGCGCCTATTACTTCAGCCGAACGTTCCACGAAGTGATGGGACGAACGCCGACGGAGTGGCTGTTCGAATGCCGGCTCGTCGTCGCCAAGCGGCTGCTCGCGTCCACCGGCTGGACGATCAAGCGGGTGGCGGAGCAATCCGGCTTCTCCCAGAGCAGCTACTTCATCGCCCGCTTCCGCGAGAACACCGGCTTGACCCCGCAGGAATACCGGAGCAAGTATCATCTTTGATCTGTTACCCGGGATTCATTTCGCTCGTTCTTCGGATATAACGAAGGAATTTCCGCGATTCTTGTCGAAACCGTATTCTTATGATGAAAAGAAGAAAAATCGCGGCCATCGTCGGCCTGTTCCTCCTCGCTCTGATCGGGCTGCGCCTGGCCTGGATCGGCGTGCAGACGACTTCGGCAAGGGCCGAGGCCGAAGACGGCTTGCTCGATCTGCGGCGCTGGGACCCTTCGTCCCAACCGATCTTCTCCCTCTCCGGGGAGTGGGAATATGTTCCTTCGCGCCTCGTGACCCCCGGTCCGGACGGCGCCTTCAAGGCGGAAGAGAGCCCGGTCGAGACGGTAACGGTCCCCGGAAGCTGGCGGCAGCAGACGGGATCCTCCTTCGGGTTCGGGACTTATCGGCTGCGCATTCTGCTGCCGTCCGGAAGCTTGCCGGAATTGACCGTTCGCGTCCCGGGAATCTCCGCATCGTCGGCTCTGTACGTGAACGGACGCCTTCTTGGCGGCTCCGGCCGTCCGGCCGAACGAGCTTCGTCCTATACGCCGAGCGTCTCGTCCTATTCCGCGACCTTCGCGGCCGATCGCGACGTTCTGGATATCGTCCTTCAGACGGCCAATTACGACGATCGCATCATGGGCGGCTTGTCGGAGCCGGTCAAGTTCGGCACGGCCAAGGCGATGAACCGGGCATACTGGTTCTCCGCCGGCTCCCAAGCGGCGGTCTGCCTGTTGATGCTCATCCACGCGTTGTACGCGTTCGTCCTGTACTTCATCGGGAATCGGCAGAAGGCGCTGCTGCTCTTCTCCCTGCTGGGGCTCTTCGGGGCGGGCGTCGCCCTATGCGATATCGATCGTATTCTGTCTTCCTGGTTCGGGGTCGACTACGAAGCGTTCTATAAAGTGTTCTATCTGTCCTACCTGGGCGCGGCGGCGCTGCTCCTGCAATATTTAAGAAGCCTGCTGCCCGAATTCCCGGCTCTTCGGTATGCGCGGTGGCACTTCGCCGCCTGCGTCGCCTTCGGATTGTTCGTGCTGGCGGCGCCGGTCAAGCTGTTCACCTATGCCGACGGCCTTCATACGGCGCTGCTGGTGATCCCGTTCTTGGCGGCCCCCGTCTTCCTCTATCGCGCCGCGCGAAGAGGCGTGCCCGATTCGATCTACCTGCTGCTCGGGGCGGCGGCCGTCCTGACGAATACCGTCTGGGGACTGCTGAATTACTCGCTGTTCCTCGATATCGGATACTACCCGTTCGATATGCTGGCCTTCTTCGTCTCCTTCGCGCTGTACTGGTTCAAGCGGTACTTCCGCAACGCCGCCGAGACCGTCCGGCTGGCGGAACGGCTGCAGGCGGCGGACAAGCGCAAGGACGAGTTCCTCGTGCACACCTCTCATGAGCTGAGGAACCCGCTGCACGGCATCCTGAACATGGCCCAGGCCGTGCTCGACAGCGGAGGGCGGTCGGACGAGGAGACGAATCGGGAGCGGCTCGCTCTGCTCGTCTCGGTCGGCAAGCGCATGTCGTTCCTGCTCAGCGACCTGATCGAGCTGAACCGGCTGCGGGAGAACCGTCTTCGTCTGAAGCCGGCGCCCCTTCTTCTGCAGGCGGAGACGGCGGGCGTGCTGGACATGGTGCGGTTCATGTCGGAAGGCAAGCCGGTTCGGCTCGAGAACCGGGTTCCGGATTCGCTTCCGGCGGTGCTGGCGGACGAGAATCGGCTTGTGCAGATTCTGTTCAATCTGCTGCACAACGCGGTCAAGTTCACGAACGAGGGAGTCGTCTCGATCGAGGCTCATGTCGAAGCCGATAAGGTCGTCGTACGGGTCGCGGATACCGGGATCGGAATGGACGGGAAGACGCTTAGCCGGATCTTCCAGCCCTACGAGCAGGGGGCGAACGAGGAAGAGACGAACGCCGCGGGATTCGGGCTCGGCCTGACGATCGGCAAGCGGCTGGTGGAGCTGCACGGAGGGGAGCTGACGGCCGATTCGACTCCGGGCGTCGGCTCCGTCTTCCGGTTCACGCTTCCTCTGGCGAAGGCGGACGGCCTCGACCCGGCGGGAAGCGAGGCCGCCGCGGCCAAGCTGGTCGAGGAAGCTGACGTTCCGGCGAGCGTCCCGGCAGGCTCGGTCTCGGCCTCAGCCGCCGCCTTGAACGCGGCTGAGGCCGACGGCTCCATGCCGGGCGCCTCCATCTCGGACTCCGCCGAAGAGGATCGGCCCCGCATTCTCGCCGTCGACGACGATCCCGTGAACCTGCGCATTCTGACGAACGTGCTCGGCCCGGATCGTTACGAGATCGTGACGACGACCAGCGGCTTCGAAGCGCTGTCCCTCTTGAACTCGGGCTCCTGGGATCTGCTCGTCGCGGACGTCATGATGCCGGACATCTCCGGCTACGAAGTCGCCCGGACCGTCCGGACGATCTACTCTCCCTCCGAGCTGCCGATTCTGCTGCTTACGGCCCGTCAACGGGCCGAAGATATCGAAGCGGGATTCCGCGCCGGGGCGAACGATTACGTCGTGAAGCCCGTCGACGCAGCCGAGCTGCGGATGCGGGTGAAGGCGCTGACGGACGTCGCGCGCGCCGCCCGCGAGCAGAAGCGCCTGGAGGCCGCCTGGCTGCAGGCGCAGATTCAGCCGCATTTCCTGTTCAACACGCTCAATTCCATCGCCGCGCTCGGCGACGAAGACACCGCCCGCATGCGCGACCTGCTGGTCGCCTTCGGCGATTATCTGCGGGCCAGCTTCGACTCCGCCAACTCGGACCAGCTGGTGCCGCTGCGGAAGGAACTGGACCTGGTGCGGGCTTATCTGTACATCGAGAAGGAACGGTTCGGACAGCGGGTACGTGTCGAATGGGAGGCGGACGACCATCTCCAGCTGAGGGTTCCGCCTCTCTCCGTCCAGCCCCTGGTGGAGAACGCCGTCCGGCACGGCCTGCTCCGGCGATCCAAGGGAGGCACCGTCCGCATTCGGACGGAGGATCTGGGGGATCGCGTGGAGATCTCCGTCGAAGACGACGGAGTCGGCATGGAGCCGGGCGCGCTGCCGCAAGCCCTGCGGCGGGCGAAGCCGCTCGACGGCGGGTCGGGAATCGGCCTGGCTAACACGAACCGCCGGTTGAAGCAGCAATTCGGGGAAGGCTTGCTCGTTCGCAGCCGCCCCGGGGAGGGGACGGTCGTCTCCTTCGTCGTTCCGAAGGAACGGCTCCGGGAGCCGGCCCGCCCCCGGAGAGCCTAGAAAAAGACGGGAGCCCGCATCTAAGAGATGGGGCTCCTTGTTG
The DNA here is from genome assembly GCF_014212175.1 of Cohnella xylanilytica. Classification (GTDB taxonomy): domain Bacteria; phylum Bacillota; class Bacilli; order Paenibacillales; family Paenibacillaceae; genus Cohnella; species Cohnella xylanilytica. The sequence goes on from NZ_JACJVR010000106.1 coordinate 47,498, forward strand.
TTGCTCTCGTTGCTTTTGTTGAAATCGTTATAGTTGTGGTTGTCGTTGTAGTCGTTGTCGTCGTTATGATTGGCTCCTAACACCTTACATACTTGCGTTTGAATCCGAGCTGCCCTCGGGTTACCGCCTTTTGAATATTTTCGGAAGCGTTCAGCCATTTGCTTTTGCCTTTATCTTTGTAGATCTCCACCGGACCGACCGTCTTCGCCGTCTCGACCGCTTGCTCGTGAAGCGGCATATAGGAAGTCGCCGCCGTGTAGATGAAGTTATTCATGGCGGACTTCGTTCGATCCGGCGCGTCGTGAATCGTTTTCTCCACCGTCTCTAGCATCCCGGCGAGCTTGCTCTCGGCAAACTCGCGGTCCGCCCGGCTGCCCAAGAGCCAGCAATAGCAGCTCCAGCCGGCCGACATTCGGAGCTCCTCGCCGCTTGCGATCCACTTATCGGACACTTCCTGCGCGATATCGGCCTCCGCCAAAGTCACCGCGACCACATAATCGGACAGCATGTAAAAATAAGCCCCGTCCATCCAACGCTCGAAATCCTCTTCCGTCATCGCCTTCGGATCCGCAATGACGCCGGCGAAGTACATGGCGTCGTAGTTCCCCGTGGCGTACAGCTGCTCGGCCAGAGCCTGATCGATTTTGATCTTCTTCGCGATCGGCTTCATATCGCCGGTGGCGACGCCGAACAGCGGCTCGCGGGCGCCGTTGGACACGTACATCTTCTTGAGCCGTTCCTTGCCGAGAGCTTTGAGCTCTTGCATAACCGATTCTACGTTCATGGCTAACCCCTTCTTTCTTAGGCTCTTGCATTGTATTTTACACGATTCTGGACGGGGGGGCGTTGGCGTTTTTTTTCTACTATTGAACCATTCACATACAAGATCCGTGATTTCTGCTTGGGTACCTATCTTGACATAGATCGTATCTGGTGGAAGCCCGCGGGTAATGAAGGGGCCCGGCGGGCCCCAATTCGCCGACGCTGAAGGTTTCGCAGCAGCCAGGAGGGTGGCGGATAAATTTGTGTGATTTTTCGAATAGCATCACTGAAATCATCCGTGCAAATGAGCTTTTGTACGATATTTCGTACAACATCCGAGCAAGGTGCCATATCGAGGAAGAATTTGTACGATTTTTCATCCATCATTCAAGTAAGATGCCTTTTCGAGAAGGGGCGTACGTTTTTTCGTGCCCATTCAAGCATAGCGCCTCCTCGAGGCAGACGGGACCCTATCAAAATCGAACAGGACCATTTCGCCAACAGACTTCTCGGAATAGGGGATTCGGGAGCCGGGTTTAGGAAAATCGAGGGGAAAACCGGGCTTCCGGCACGAAATAGCGTCTATACGATTCGTTAGAATCGAAAAAACCTGATTTTCGGCGTAATAGCGTCTCCTCGATTCGTTAGCCGTCCCGTCGAAGTTCGTGCGTCCGTACCTTCGGGAGCTCGGCGACCGTCTCGACGGTCAATTCAAGATGATCTCGGAAGCGGTCATCGGCCCGATCCGCCGGGAGTTCGATACGAACCTGACGCTCGAGAGCTGCTCGGCCCGCATCAACTATCACCCTCACTATGTGAGCCGCATGTTCCGGAAGGAGACGGGCGTCAACTTCGGCGAATACTTGACGCAGTATCGGATCGAGATGGCCAAGCGATGGCTGAGGGAGTCCGACCTGAAGATCGGCGAGATCGCCGAGCGATTGCAAACTAACAACGCCGCCAACTTCATTCGTTCCTTCCGCAAAATCGTGGGAATCACGCCGGGGCGCTACCGCGAGCAAGGGAGCGAGCGATATCCGGTATAAGCCGTCGATACGGAGCCGGACGATCCGAGAACGGATTCGTCCGGCTTGTTCGCGATTTGCGGAACAGGGATGTTTTTCCTTGAGTTGCGAAGTTCGCTTTATTCGCCTATAATACCGAATAAACGTTCAGTATTATGGTCGATTGCGAAGGGGGGCGATCCGGATGAACAAGAAGCAGCAGCAGACCGAGCAGACGAAGAGGAGAATAGCCGACGCTTCCCGGGCTTTATTCGTCAAGAAGGGCTACAAAGCCACATCGATCGAAGACATCGTGAAGGCCACCGGATGCAGCGCGGGCAACATTTATTATCATTTCAAAAGCAAGGAAGGCTTGTTCCTGCATCTGATCGGGGAGTGGGACCGGGAATGGGAGGAGAAGTGGCTGGCCAAGGAGCCGCTCTATCCGACCGTAACCGATAAGCTGTACGGAATGGCGGAGCATCTGGCCCGGGAGCAGATCAATCACCCGCTGACGAAGGCTATCGACGAGTTCTTCAACAACTCGGAGAAGGATTCGGAAGCGGAAGAGCGGATCGGGGAGATGGTCCAAGGATACATTAACTTCAATAAGCAATTATTGCAGCGGGGCATCGACAGCGGGGAATTCAAGCCGGCCGACGTCACCGGTCTGGCCGTCATTCTCGACAGTCTGCTGTACGGCCTAAGCCTGCACGCCCGGCACATGGAACAGTCGCAAGCGCTGGCGGCTTATCGGCTGGCGATGGACGTGTTTTTGGGCGGGATTGCCAAGTAGGGCGACGCGGCTCTTATGACCGTCCGATGAGATAGGAAGGGCCGTTGCAATCGGAATCGGAATCCCTTGGCTTCGGCTCATAAGCCCCGTTCTGCGATTCGTTCGAAGCGAAATCCTTCATTTTGGGCGAAATAGCGTCTCCTTGATTCGTTAGCCGCCCTCAACCCATCGAAACGGGAAACCGGAACCGGGAACCGGGCAAAAATAGAGAACGTCATTTTTTTTTCGCCACATCTAGAATAAATATTCAGTATGCATGCGAATCAGGAGGATTCATTACGATCATGGCACTCTTTCTCAAAAACCGCGGGGCACTGCCGATTCTGATGCTCAATCTGTTCCTGGTGTTCACCGGGATCGGTCTTATCATTCCGATTATGCCGAAGTTTATGAACGAATTGGGCATCGGCGGGAGCACGATGGGCCTGCTCGTCGCGACGTTCTCGCTGACGCAGTTCCTCTTCTCGCCGTATGCCGGCCGTCTGGCCGACACCTACGGAAGGAAGCGGATGATCGTCATCGGCATGCTCGTGTTCGCCTTCTCCGAAGCGCTGTTCGGGATCGCGAGCTCTTCGTTCCTGCTGTTCGTCTCCCGGATGCTCGGCGGCGTCAGCGCCGCGATGATCATGCCGGCCGTCATGGCGTACGCGGCGGACATGACGTCGGACGAAGAGCGCGCGGCCGGAATGGGGTACATTAACGCTTCGATCACGACCGGATTTATTATCGGGCCCGGCATCGGCGGCTACATCGCCGAGTTCGGCATCCGCGCGCCCTTCTACGCCGCGGGAATCGGCGGGGGCGTCGCCGCGGGCATCACGCTGCTTTTCCTCCGGGAATCCCTGCCCGCCCAAGCGGCTCCGGCCGATTCCGGCCAGACGGCGGCCGCGGCGCCGAAGATCGGCCTGCTGACCCAGCTGAGAAGCTCCTACCGGGAGCCCTACTTCCTCAGCTTGATTATCGTGTTCGTCATGTCCTTCGGGCTCGCCAACTTCGAGACGGTGTTCGGCCTGTTCGTCGACCACAAGTTCGGGTTCGATCCCCAGGACATCGCCTTCATCATTACGTTCGGTTCGATCGCGGGCGCGGTCGTGCAGCTGACGATCTTCAGCTGGATTCTGAACCGCTTCGGAGAGAAGCGCGTCATCTCGGTTTGCCTTCTGTTCGCCGGAATCTTCATTCTGATGACGCTGTTCGTCCATCGGTTCTGGCTGATCTTCGCCGTTACCTTCATCGTGTTCCTGGCGATCGATATTTTGCGCCCGGCGATCGGGACCCAGATGTCGAGGCTGGCGAAGGACGAGCAAGGGTACGTGGCCGGTCTGAACTCCGCCTTCACGAGCCTCGGCAATATCGCGGGGCCGATCGTGGCCGGATTCCTGTTCGACCGCAACGTCAATTATCCGTACACGCTCGCGTGCGTCGTCCTGCTGATCTCCTTCGGGTTCTCGCTGCGGGCGGGGGCACGGAAGGAACGGGCGGTTGCTTGACGGCCGCGGATCGATTACAATAAGGTCATTCTGCGAATAGTAAACGGGTGTTTACGAATGCAAACGTTAAAAGAAGACGTCAACCGACGGATCCTGTCCGCCGCGCTGAACGAATTCGAACAACAGGGGTACGCCCAATCGTCCATGAGACGAATCGCCGCGGAGGCCGGGGTGACGGCGGGCAACATTTACCGTTACTACAAGGGCAAGGAGGAATTGTTCCAAGCGCTCATCCGGCCTACGTACCTCCAATTCATGGATTTGGTCCGCTTGATCCAGACGGAGGTCGACCGGGTGTTCGCTTCGGCCGGAGGCTTCCCGGAGCAGATGGAGCTCGTCGACGACACGTTCGATCGCCTGATCACCCTCCTCGAGGAGTCGAGCAAGGAGACGAAGATTCTGCTGACACTCAGCCAAGGCTCCGCCTTCGAGCACGCCAAGCAAGAGCTGACGGATATTATCGCCCAGATATTCAAGCGGGTCATGACCCGCCGGGAAGGGGACAGCGGCCCTAGCGCAACGAATGCCGCGACGGCCGTAACCATATTAGCCGCAACGATTGTGGAGGGGGTATGCATCACGCTGCAGAACGTCGAGGAACGCGAACAGATCCGTTATTCCGTCTTGGAGTTGGCTGCCGTATTCAGCGCCGGGCTTAAAGATAAGGCGAAGAGGTAGCCTTCTCTTTTTGTCCGAAAAATGAACGCTCGTTTACTTATGAGTTCCATTATTTCGGAAGGAAAGCAGGGATTTTAAGCATGGCAAAGTTACTGTACCGTATCGGAAAAGGGTGCGTTCGGCGTCCCTTGGCCGTCATTCTCGTCTGGATCGCGATCTTGGGAGGAACCGCGGCGCTCGGCACGATCTGGAAAGGTCCCGTCAGCAACGATATGTCCATCCCGGGCACCAAAGCGCAGGAAGCGTTGGATCTGCTCAAGGAGGAATTCCCGCAAGCGACGGGCGGAACGATCCGGCTCGTCTTCGCCTCCGAGAACGGAGCGCTTGACGCCGCGGATCGCCGCCAAGCGATCCTAAGCGCTCTCGAGGAGATTCGGAAGGACCGGGCGGTGCTGAACGTCGCCGATCCGTTCGCGACGGGGACGTTGAGTCCGGATAAAAGCATCGGGTACGCCGACGTCATGTACAACGTCCCGGCAATGGAGGTAAGCGAAGACTCCAAGGAGCGCATTCTCGACGCCATCGAATCGACCCGGGCCGCCGGGGTTCAGACCGAGCTGGGCGGCGACGTGGCCATGTCCGAGCTGGAGATCATGGGCGTCTCCGAGATTCTCGGCATCGTATTCGCCTTCGTCGTGCTCATCATCACATTCAAGTCCATCCTGGCCGCCGGGCTGCCGATCGCCACGGCGATCGTCGGCGTCGGCATCGGCATGATGAGCGTCTATTACAGCGCGAACTTCTTCTCGATCACGAACACGGGCACCATCCTGGCCGTCATGCTCGGGATCGCGGTCGGAATCGACTACGCCCTGTTCATTATCTCGAGGCATCGCCAGCAGATGGCGGAAGGGCTGGACGCGGCGGAGTCGGTCGCCCGGGCCAACGCCACCGCCGGCAGCGCGGTCATCTTCGCCGGGCTGACCGTCATCATCGCCCTGGCCGGTCTCTCCATCGTCAACATTCCGTTCCTGACCGTCATGGGGCTCGCCGGAGCGCTGACCGTCCTCATCGCCGTCGCCGTCGCCGTCACCCTGCTGCCGAGCGTTCTCGGCTTGGCCGGTTCCAGGCTTGCGCCCAAGGCGCCGAAGCAAGGCCGCGGCATGAGTAAGGACAAAAAGCCGTTCGCTTACAAGTGGGGCCGATTCGTCTCCCGGTACCCGGTTCCCGTCGCCGTCGTTATTATCGCGCTGCTTCTCGTCGTCGCCCTGCCCGCCCGGCATATGGAGCTCGGGCTGCCCGACAACGGCGCCAAGCCGGCCGATTCGACGGAGCGCAAGGGGTACGATCTGCTGTCCAAGGGCTTCGGCCCGGGCTTTAACGGCCCGCTCGTCGTCGTCGTGAAGGGCGGCGGAACGGGGAACGTTCTTCAAGATGCGGCCGCCGAGGCCGAGAACATCAAGCAGCTTCCGAACGTAGCCGTCGTGTCTCCGCCGATTCCGAACCAGAAGGGCGATCTCGTCCTGCTGAGCGTCATTCCGCTAACCGGTCCGAACGATAAAGCGACGAAGCGGCTCGTTCACGACATTCGCGGCCTGGGCGACAAGCTCATGGTCACGGGGACGACGGCGATCAACATCGATATCTCCGAACGGCTGAACGACGCGTTCCCGATCTTCGGCGCCGCCATCGTCGTGCTTGCGTTCATTCTGCTGACGCTGGTCTTCCGGTCGCTGCTCGTTCCGATCAAGGCGATTCTCGGCTTCGGCCTCTCCATCATTGCCACGCTGGGCGCGGTCGTCTATATTTTCCAGGACGGCCATCTGGCGGATCTGTTCGACGTCTCGAGCTCCGGCGTCATTCTGTGCTTCCTGCCGATTCTGCTCACGGGCGTGCTCTTCGGGCTGGCGATGGACTACGAGGTGTTCCTCGTGAGCCGCATGCGCGAGGAGTTCACGCACAAGGGCCAGGCGAAGAACGCCGTCGTGGACGGAATGGGGCTGAGCGGCCGGGTCGTCACGGCGGCGGGGCTCATCATGATCTTCGTGTTCGGCAGCTTCATCTTCGCGGACGACCCGATGATCAAGGTGATGGGCTTCTCGCTCACGGCGGGCGTTCTGATCGACGCGTTCCTCGTGCGGATGACGCTGGTTCCCGCGATCATGGCTCTGCTCGGACGCTCCGCCTGGTACTTGCCGAAGCGGCTGGGCCGCATTCTGCCGAACGTCGACATCGAAGGCGAATCGATTCGCGAGGAGCTGGAGAAGCCGGCGTCTCGGGCAGCTGTTTAAACAGCAGCAACTCCACGAAAAAAAACGCTCTTCGGAGCGTTTTTTTTTCGTGCGATTCGCCTTTATGCGTATTGTCGCTGCGACGCAACTCCCTAAGAAGTCGTTCCGGCCTTGTATTGGCCCGGGGTGACGCCGACGAACTTCTTGAACTGGCGCATGAAGTGGGTGTCGTGCTCGTAGCCGCACAGGGCGGCGACCTGCGAGACCGAATAGGCGCTGTGCTGCAGAAGATACTTGGCGTACTCGAGCCGGCCGGCGATGATGTCGGCGACGACGGAGCAGCCGAACAGTTCCTTGTAGAGATGTTGAAAATAAGACGCGCTGAGGCCCAGCCGAGAGGCGAGCTGGTCCACGGAATAGCGCCGCTGGGGCGAATTGAACAGCTCGTCGCGAAGCTCCGAGAACTGGCGGTAGTAGCGGCCCTGCTTCTCGGTCAGGGACAGGTCCCGCAGGTTGCTCAGCTTCATGAGGAGCGACCGGATCTCGCCGTCGAGAATGCGGTTCTTGAGCGGTCCGCCCGTCTTCCGGATCCGGTGCATCTCCATGACGCTCCTGGAGATGAGCGAAGGGTCGGTGGCCGGGAGGAGCGTGTCCGCCGGAAGCCGGAGCTCGTCCAGCAGGGGGCCCATCTCCTCGCCGGCGCAATGGAACCAATCGTTCACGAACGGAAGCTCCGATTCGCGATACGAGTGGGGGGTCGAGGGACCGAACAGGATATAGGAGTCCCTCTCGCAGATCGTCCGCATGCGGCCCGCGGCGACGACGGACCGGTTCCGGAAGAAGACGAAGGCGTAGTCGCCCGAGCCATGAGGGCGGTCGATGAAGATTCCCTCCGGATGGACGTAGCGATATCCGCATCCCAGCAGTTCGATCATTCCCAGGTCAGCTCCCCGATCGATGAATCGTTCCCGATCCCCGAATCTCCTAATCGTTGTAAAAAAAGCAGAATAGGTCAGTTTATATCATCATAGTCGATTGTCGCCCCCCTCACAATCGGATACAATATTTCATTGATGCTTGTACGGCAAAACGCAATGTTGCGCACTTATAAATAAAAGCGCTTACAAACGTGAAACGGGGGAGCTTCATGACACGGGTACCGATGATGCTGCAGCTGGCGCTGATCCTGTTCTGCGTCATGGCCGTTCCGACGGCCGTCCTGACCTGGTATAGCGGTACGCAAATTCTGCGGAATTCGGAGAGCGCCATCGCCGAATCGTCGCTGGCGGGGCTGAACGCCAACCGCAAGCTGAACGAGAACGCGCTGAACAACCTGGCCCAGGACGCCGTCCGTCTGGCCGCGACCAATATTTTCGACCGCATCCGCAATTACGAGACGTACTCCGAGCTGAACTCGAATTACAACTACGTGAGCAGCGCGCTGACCGTTCTGAAGGAGCTGGTCAACCTGAACCACCGGGTGGACGGCGTCTACTCCTCCTACTTCCTGCTCGAGGGAGCGGATTACGTCGTCTCGACGGACAAAGGCATTACGCCGCTGAAGCGCTACGAATCGATCGAATGGATCGACGAAGCGCTGGAAGGGCGGAGAGGGATCGGCGGGGTATGGTACCCGCGCACGCTGTCGTCGGGAATCCCGGTCCTCTCGTACGCGCTGCCTCTCAACCGGCTGTCGACCACGACCCGGGGGACGATCGTCGTCAATCTCCGGGAGAGCCAGATGGGAGACTATCTGCGCTCCTCGGAGCCCGGCAAGCACGGGTACCTGCTTATGCAGCCGGACGGCACGATCCTCTCGCACAACGACAAGTCGCTGCTCTATACGAACGGCCGCGAGCTTCCCTTCATCCGAGAGATTCTGGACGGAGGAACGAAGGAAGGCTACGCGTTCCATGAGCTCGAGGGGGAGCGGCTGCTCTATACGTGGTCCCGCTCGCCGCTGTTCGGCTGGTGGAACGTCAACCAATATTCGGTCGACGAGCTGATGACGAAGACGCATTCGCTGCAGCGAAGCATCATTCTGATCACCGCCATTATTATTTTCGTCGGCACGGCCTTGACCGTCTTCCTCGCCACTTGGCTGTCCAGGCCGGTGCGGAAGCTGGTCCGGACCGTCCGGTCCAACCGCAATCTGGGGGTTCCGGCCAAGAACGAGCTGGCCTTCCTCGACGCGGCGTTCCGGCGGATGCAGGAAGAGGAAGAGGGACTTCACAGGCTGCTTCGCGAGCGCGAGCAGGATACCCGCAGCCTCGCCGTCCATAACCTGCTGCGGGGCGAAGTGACGGAGCAGATCGCCGAGATGTTCCCGGAGCCGTTCTATCGGGTGGCCGTCGTCTCCATCGACCGCTACAGGCGTTACGTCGGCAAGACGAACCCGGAGACCCGCGTCTACCACCGGTACCATCTCGTCGCCAACGCCGAGAGCCTGTTCCCGGACGGCGTCCGCGCGAGGTGCGTCTATCAGGGGGAAGGCTGCTTCGCCGTCGTCCTCAACTACGGGCCGGACGAAGCCGGCTTCGGCCTCGAGGAGATGAAGGCGACGCTCGCCTCGATTCGCGACATGGCGACGGAGCTGCTCGGCCATACCGTGACGATCGGCGTCAGCGGTCCGGCGGAGACGGGCTCCGAGGCGTCGGATCGGCTGGCGGAAGCGATGGAAGTCGTCAAGCATCGCATGATCGAAGGCAGCGGGGGCATCACGTTCTGGAGACCGGAAGCCGACGGCGGCAAGAAATATGTTTATCCCGCCAACAGCGAGAGGCGCATTCTGAACTTCCTCGACGCCGGGGATCTGGACAGCATCGTGGGCGAGCTGGCGGCCATCCGGAGCGAGATTCATTCCGTCGACTATATCTCCTACGACAACATCCTGTTCATTTATAACCAATTGGTCGGCGTCACGATCAAGCACCTGAGGGAGAACAGCATCAGCACGTCGCGAATCTTCTCCGGGCGGAGGAACGTCTATTCCGCCATCGCCTCCTTCGACACGCTCGACGAGGTGGAGGACTATCTGCGCGAATTTTTCGGCGACATCATCCAGTACCTGGCCCGCAACAAGAGCGAGGAGAATTACGGGGAACGGATCATCCGTTATCTGGAGGAGAATTACCGCAAGGACGTCGCGTTCGAAGAGATGGCGAAGGAGATCGGCATCAGCTATTCCTACATGCGCAAGATCGCGTACGAGCTGACGGGCCAGAGCCTGATCGATTATACGAACAAGCTGCGAATCGAGAGCGCGAAGAGGCTGCTGCTGGAATCGAATCTGACGATGACCCAGATCGCGTCCGAAGTCGGCTATGCCAACGTCCAGAGCTTCAACCGGTTCTTCCGCAAGTTCGAGGGAATGCCTCCGAGCAGCTACAAGGCGTCGAAGTCCCGCACCTCGTAACGGGAGACGCTGCCGGGGACGCTATCGATAGAGCTTCGACGGAGCTTCGATGGAGCTGCTCCCCTGGCCATCCGGGCCGCGGGACCGCTCCATTTTTGCTTATGCCTATCAAAAATGATTTTGAACTGCCGGTTTGGACGGGCGAATCGGCGATAGCGGCCGGGTCAAAATCAAAAATGACGGCCGGAATCAAAACTCAAGATTTACCGTTCGGGAGACCGGAAGGTATGATGCAGTCATAACCGAGCCGACGCAGCAAGCTTGCACCCGGCAAGGAAGTTCTTCGAGGGGGAGGTGAGAGATGTGAAAGTTGAAAGCGCTTCATCGAATGTTGAAACCGCTTTAAAACGTGTGAAGGCCGACAGCCGGGGAGCCGCCTATTATCTGCGAAGGGACTGGCAGCTGTATCTGCTCCTGCTGATCCCGCTATCCTTCGTGCTCGTGTTCAAATACGCGCCGATGTCCGGACTCGTCATCGCCTTCAAAGATTATAAGATCGCGAGGGGATTCTGGGGCAGCGAATGGGTCGGGTTCGAGGTGTTCAACCAAGTCTTCGCGAAGCCGGACTTCGGCCGGGCGGTCCGCAATACGCTGCTGCTCAACAGCCTCGATCTCGTCTTCAGCTTCACGATGCCCATCGTGCTCGCGCTGCTGCTGAACGAGGTGCGGAGCGTCCGCTTCAAGCGCGTGAACCAGACGCTCCTGTATTTGCCGCACTTCCTGTCCTGGGTCATTATCGGGGCGATCGCCTACCAGCTGCTCGCCGAAGGCAACGGCGTGGTCAACAATCTGATCGAGATGATGGGCGGCAAGCGCGTTCCGTTCCTGCAGGAAGACGCCTATTGGCTCGTCAGCTACGTGGCGATCGGCGTCTGGCAGAGCATGGGGTGGGGAACCATCCTCTACCTCGCCGCCATGAGCGGCATCAACCCCGAGATGTACGAGGCGGCCATCGTCGACGGCGCGGGGCGTTGGCGGAAAATATGGAACGTCACGCTTCCTTCGATCCGCGTGACCATCGTGACCTTGCTGATTTTGAATCTGGGCAAGGTGATGGCCGGCTCGTTCGAGCGGGTGCTCGCCCTGCAGAACAAGGCGACCACGGAGTATTCGACCACGATCGAGGTCCTCGTGTACCGTTGGGGGCTCGAGGGCGGGAACTTCAGCCGCGCGACCGCGATCGGCTTGTTCCAGGCCGTCGTCGGGCTCGTGCTCGTGCTTGCGGCGGACCGCGTCGCCAAGAGACTCGGCGACGACGGAGTGATCTAGAGAGGAGGCGAACCATGAGAGCACCCGCCGGAACCCTGGCCGCATCGCGCAGAAGGCGCTTCGACATCTGGGACGCGCTGATCCGCTTCGTTCTGATCGTCGCTTCGCTGGCGTGCCTGCTGCCGCTCGTTCACGTCGCCTCGAAGTCGTTCAGCTCGGATGCCTTCGTCATCGCGAACAAGGTATACCTATGGCCGAAAGGATTCACTATCGAGGCGTACAAGAAGATTTTCGCCGACGTCAGCATTCTGCGCTCCTTTTATATCTCGGTGCTCGTGACGGTCCTGTTCACCCTGCTCGGGATGATCATCACGATCTGCGCCGCCTACCCGCTGTCAAGGCCGCAGCTCAAAGGCCGCAAGGCGCTGACCTTTCTCTTCTTGTTCACGATGTACTTCAGCGGCGGCATCATCCCGGATTACATGCTGATGAACAATCTGGGCCTGCTCGATACGATCTGGTCCCTCATCCTGCCGCTGTCGTTCAGCGCGTACAACCTGCTGATCATGAAGTCTTCGATGTCCAACAGCATCCCGATCAGCCTGGAGGAATCGGCGCGAATCGACGGGGCGGGGCACTTCCGGATTCTGTGGAGCATCGTCCTGCCGCTGTCCAAGCCGATTCTTGCGACGTTGTCTCTCTTCTACGCGGTCGGGCGTTGGATCGCGTATCAGGACGCGCTTTTCTACATCAAGCAAAACGTCGATCTGAGGCCATTGCAGTTGAAGCTGTACTACCTGGTCATTCAGGCGAGCGAGAGCTTCCAGCTGGAAGCTGCCCAGGTCCAGCTCAGCAATCCCGAGGTGCTGAAGGCTTCCTGCGTCATCTTCGCGACGGTTCCGATTCTCTGCATCTATCCGTTCATCCAGAAGTACTTCGTCCAAGGGGCCATGCTGGGAGCCGTCAAGGAATAATCCAAGCAAGCTTGAACCGGTACCGTTACGAGAATCGAAAATTCGAAGATGGGGGAACAACGATGAGCAAAAAGAAAATCGGATCCATGGCGATGGCCGTATTCGTGGGCGCCGGCCTGCTGGCCGGCTGCTCGGGCAACGACAGCAATTCCAACGCGAGCGGCAGCCCGGCTTCCGGCGGATCGACGCCGTCCGCGAGCAATGTCGCGAGTCCGAGCGAGAGCGCGAAGGGCAGCTATCCCGATTATTCGAAGGGCTTCCCGGAGAAGGTCAATCTCGAGATTCCGGTCTACGAGCGGGCGTTCGAGGGCTGGAACGTCACCGACAACTACTACACCCGCTGGATCCAGAAGGAATTCGGCGACAAGTACAACGTCAACGTGAAGTTCGTGCCGATTACCCGCAGCAGCGAAGTGCAGGATTACGAGCAGCTGCTCGCGTCCCACAAGGCGCCGGACATCATCTTCCACTACGACATGCCTCAGGCGCTCGCCTATTACGGCGAGGACGTCATGCAGGAGCTGGATTGGAACGAGATCGAGAATTACGCTCCGACCTACTGGAAGAACATGAGCGAGACGATCAAGAAGTACGGCGCCGTGGACGGCAAGAACGTCTTCTTCTTCGCCGCGCGGCCGGAGGCGGACAACTTCACGTCGATTATCCGGAAGGACTGGGTCGAGAAGGTCGGCATGAAGGTCGAGGGCCTCACTTCCCTGGAGAAGTTCAACGAGATGCTCGTCAAGTGGAAGGAAGCCGGTCTCGGCGTCGCCGGCGAGAGCCTCAAGAAGAACAACTACAACTTCAATTACGCCTTCCGCGATTGGCCGATCGATCCGAAGCAGCGCGCGCTCTATTCCGATCTCGGCGTCGCGGATCTGACCACGCCCGCCACGGAGCGTTACTTGCGCAACCTGAACTATCAATACAATAACGGGCTCGTCGACAAGGAATTCTACCTGCGCGACGACGACAACAAGATCAAGGCCGAATTCGTGGCGGGCAAGACCGGCAACTACGGCTTCTATCTCGCCAGCAATACCGACGTTCTCTCGGCTACGCTCGCGAACAATCCGGGCGCCGAATTCGCCGTGCTTCCTCCGGGAGCGCTCGTTCCGGAGGGGTTCAAGCCGCAAGGTCGCGCCTACTGGCCGTTCGGCTTCATCATGGGCATCAACTACGAATCTTCCGCCCAGGAGCGCGCCGCCGTCTGGCTGTATCTCGAGTGGATGAGCCAGCCGAAGAACCTGTTCTTCCTGCAGAACGGCGTCGAAGGCCAGAACTACACGCTCGACGCCGACGGCATCGCCGTGAAGGTCCCGGACTTCGCGGGAGAATCCAAGCTGTCCAACAACAACAACAAGGACTACTGGGCTCTCGTCACCGAGATCGCGCAATATTCCACGCCGGAGCTGACCCGCAAGGCGAACATCCGCAACTGGGCGCCGGCCGGCTACGAGTATCTGGCCGAAGACCTGATCAAGTATTACGACCAGACGGCGGAATTCCGCACGCCGGACGCCCTGTTCACCGTCGTGCTCGACAAGGTGAACGAGTACAAGGCCGATCTGAACGCCCTGTTCCAGGAGCTGTACGTGAAGTGCGTCATGGCTCCGACCGATCAATTCGACGCGACCTACGAAGCGGCGAAGAAGGCTTACCTCGACGCGGGCTATCAAGAGATTCTGGACGAGAAGCAGAAGGCGATCGACGCCGGCAAGTTCAGCTAATCCGACAGCTCGCTCGATAGCTAACCCGACATAGGACCGACGGACCTTAAACCGATTGCCGGAGCCCCTGCCCCCAGCGGGGGCTCTGGATATGGAGGCATGAACCGGATGAAGATTCAAGCGGATGCGCAAGAGTTGAAGCGAACGATCGATCGAGCGGTCGAGTATACGTTCGGGATGGACCTCACCTGGGATTGGCCGGGCGGGGTCGCCTTCTACGGCGTCAGCCGGGCGTTCGAGGCGACGGGCGAGAAGGCGTATCTGGAGAAGATGGCCGCCTGGGTGGACGAATACCTCGAAGCAGGCCTTCCCGGCTGGACCGTGAACACGTGCGCCATGGGTCACATGCTGCTCACCCTCTACGAGCAGACGAAGGATCCGAAGTACCTCGAGCTGATCGACAGCAAGATCGACTACCTGGAGCATAAGGCGCTTCGATTCGGAGACCGGGTGCTTCAGCATACGGTGTCGGCCAACAACGATTTTCCCGAGCAATGCTGGGCGGACACGCTGTTCATGGCGGCGTACTTCATGCTTCGCGTCGGGGTCGCGAAGGGAGAGAAGCGGCTCGTCGACGACGCGCTGCATCAATTTTTGTGGCACATCAACTATCTGCAGGACGAGAATACCGGCCTGTGGTACCACGGCTACAACCATCTCAAGAAGGACCATATGTCCGGCATCTACTGGGCCCGCGCCAACGCCTGGGCGGCTTATACGATGTCCCGCGCGGCGAAGGGATTGCCGGAAGGCTATTTGTATCCCCCGATGATGCATATCTGGAGTTCGCTGCGCGACCAGCTCGCCGCGATCAAGCGATTGCAGAAGGAAGACGGCCTGTGGGGCACCGTTCTCGACTACCCGGAGGCGTACGGCGAAGTCTCGGCGACGGCCGGCATCGCGGCGGCGATGGTGACGCAGGGCAACCCGCTTCATTCGAAGCACGTCCAGAAGGCGCTGGACGGCGTCCTGGCCAATATCGCCGCGAACGGACGGGTCATGAACGTATCCGGCGGAACGGCCGTGATGAACGACATCGAAGGCTACCTCGGCATCGACCGGAAGTGGGCGCAGGGCTGGGGACAGGGACTCGCGCTGGCTCTGCTGGCCGCGGTGCTGGAGACGGTCGAAGCGAACGGGAGGAACCAGGCGACTCCGGACTGACGGGAGATGGAATGTGTTAGGAAAAGAGGAGGATAGCGGCATTTCCGGGAGAGGGGGTGGTGCCCGCTTCAGGCACCATGGGACAATTCATTTTCTTATTTTAGCCGAAAGAGAGGAGATTGCTTTGATAAGACGGATTCGAAAAACGGCGACTCTCGCGATGAGCTTCGCCATGGCGTTCTCTCTGGTCGTTCCCGGCGGGCTGGCGGCGCCGTCGACCGCCAGCGCGGAGGAGGGGGTCTCGGCGTTCGAGAAGAAATTCGATTTCGGCCCGGCGACGGGGCCGGTGATGGAAGGCTTCCTCCCGGTCGGCCCTGCCGATCTGTATACGGCCGAACGCGGCTACGGACTGGACCAGGAAGTCAATTCGCGCCTTCGCTCGGGAGGGACGGATCTGACGAACGACTTCGTGCTGGCGCCTTCGTTCGGCTTCCTGGCGGACGTGCCGAACGGCGATTACTTCGTCACGGTGTATTCCGGCGACCTGCTCGCGGGCACTTCGACGACGAAGCTGAACGTGACGCTGGAAGGGGTCGCCGCCGGCACCGTTCAGGCACGCCAATCCGTGAGCGAAGCCACGTTCCGGACGACGGTCGCGGACGGCCAGCTGACCGTCGGGCTGAGCGGCTCGGGCGGCGGCGGCGCTTACCTGAACGGGCTCATCGTCCGGGAAGCCGTCCCCGTTCCTCCCGCCGCACCGGATTCGCTCGCGGTCGCGGGCGTCGCCGTCCAGCCGCCGTCCGTGACGCTTCGGTGGAATAGCGTGGCGGACGCCGTCTCTTACAACGTGTATCGTTCGGAGGGGCAGGAAGGGCAGGAGGGAGGCGGCTTCGCGAAGCTCGATCAAGTATCCGGAACCTCTTATACGGATGCTTCGGTTGTCGCCGGCGGGGTTTACGCTTACCAGGTGACCGCCGTGAACGCGTCCGGCCTGGAGTCCGGGGCGAGCGCTCCGGTCTCGGCGGAGGTGCCCGAAGCCGGCGAGCCGCCGGGAGACGCGGAGCCGCTTCCGTCCGGATGGCCGCTGAAGCTGGACTTCGGCCCGGGCGAGACGGCCGAAGGCTACTTCGGCGTCCGGTCTCCGGTCGCTTACTCGCCGGAGCTGAAGTACGGCTTCGCCGATCCGTCGGCCGTCGTTCCGGGCGACGCGGGCACGGACGACGCGCTGAGGTCCGACTACCTGATGCCGGCGGGAACGACGTTTAACGTCGATCTGCCGAACGGCGATTACGCCGTGACGGTCACGGCGGGAGACGCGGGCGCCGCCACGGAGACCTCCGTCTCCGTCGAAGGCATGACCGCGAGCAAGATCGCGCTCACCGCGAAGCCGGCCGGCGAATACCTGGAGCAGACGTTCGAGGTCGCGCTCGTGGACGGCCAGCTGAACCTCGCCTTCGGCGGCGCCTCGCCGAAGATCAACGGCCTCGTCATCGAGCGGCTGCCGGAGCGGACCGCCGGCGAGACGCCGACCGTCTACATCGCGGGCGATTCGACCGTCCAGACCTACGACCCTTACTGGAAGCCGCAAGCCGGGTGGGGGCAGATGATTCCCCGCTACTTCTCGGCCGGCGTCGCCTTCAGCAATCAAGCGATCGGCGGACGCAGCTCGAAGTCGTTCCTGCTGGAAGGAAGGCTGGACGCGATCCTCCGGGCGATCAAGCCGGGCGATTCCTTCCTCATCCAATTCGGCCATAACGACGCTACGATCAGCATTCCCGAGCGGTACGCGTCGCCGGCCGATTACAAGAACTACTTGAAGACGTACGTCGAAGGCGCGCGCCAGCGCGGAGCGACGCCGATTCTCGTGACGCCGGTCGGCCGCCGGGATTACAACGCCGACACGGGCCGGTTTAACGTGAGCTTCCCGGAATATGTCGCCGCGATGAAGGAGCTCGCCGAAGAGCTGGACGTTCCGCTCGTCGATCTGAGCGCGCTCAGCCGGGAGTATTACGACACGATCGGGCCGGAAGGCACGCTGGCCGTGTTCCTGCACGTGCCGGCCGGCATTTCCGGGGCTTTTCCGAATGGCTCCCAGGATAACACGCACTTCCAGGAATACGGCGCCATCCAGATCGCGAGGCTGCTGTCCGGCGGAATCCGGGAGCTCGGCCTGCCGCTGTCGTCCTATGTGGCCGATACGGAGCCCCCGGCGGAAGCGCCGGCGAAGCCGACCGGCCTGACGGCCGGCAGCGTGAGCAACGCCGGCGCGGTGCTTCGCTGGAACCCGGTAGAAGGAGCGGATATTTACAAGATCTACCGCAAGCCGTCCTCGGAGACGGAGTATTCGCTTATCGGTACGGCGACCGTGCCGACGATCACGATTCAGGGCATGGCGGAAGGGCAGAGCTACGACGTCTACGTCACCGCCGTGAACGGCCGGGGCGAGTCCGCTCCGTCGGATGTCGTCGCGATCCGCACGAAGCAGGCGACGCTCAAGTTCGACTTCGGGCTGGCCGGTTCTCCCGTAATGGAAGGGTATACGGGAGTGAATCTCTCGACGGTGTATACGCCGGAGCTCGGATACGGCATCGTCGACCCGACCGGCATGATCGGCCGCGACCGCGCGACCGGATCCGATCTGCTGCGGGATTGGCTCGGCTACTTCAACGTCGGCTGGAAGTTCAACGTGGACGTGCCGAACGGCTTGTATTCGGTGAAGCTCTACGTGGGCGACTACTTGGGCAGCGCGAGAACGAGCGTGGCGATCGAGAACGTCGACTACGGCACCGTCTCGGCGGGAAGCCGGACGATCGCGGAGAAGGTGATCTCGCAGGCGTCGGTATCCGACGGCCAGCTCAGCTTCGCCTTCGGAGGCGCGACCGGCATCGTCAACGGGCTCGAGATCACGCCGATTCTGAAGGCCCCGTCCGAGCTTCGGCTGGAGGCCAAGAGTACCGATCCGGACCGGCCTTCGGTGTCGCTGGCGTGGACGGGTGTCGACGACGCGGCGAAGTATAACGTCTACCGCAAGGTAGAAGGGGAATCGAAGCCGGCGCTGCTGGGCAGCGCGACGGACGAGGCGTACACGGACGAATCGGCGGACGTCGGCATGACGTACGTCTACCAGGTGACGACGGTGGACGCCGCCGGAACCGAGACGGGGCCGTCCGCGGCACTTGCGGTATCCATGGTCGATCCGGCCGTGCCGATTCCCGAAGCGCCGGGTTCGCTCGCGATCGGCGCCGTCAACAAGAACGACCTGTCCTTCGCTTGGGAGCCGAGCGAAGGCGCGAAGACGTACAACGTCTACCGGTCCGAGAAGGCGGACGGCCCGTTCGCGCGGATCGGCAAGTCTCGCGAAGCGAGCTATACCGATACGACCGTGCTGACGACCATTCCGTATTATTACAAGGTCGCGGCGGTTAGCGCGGGCGGCGTCTCGGAGCTGTCCGAGACGCTTGAGACGCCGGCCGTCACGGTTCTGTACCGGCAGGCGGAATATTTGGACCGCGCCTTCGTCGCCGTCAAGCGGGAGGATGGCGTCTATCTCGGGTGGAGGATGCTCGGCACCGATCCGTCCGGCATCGCCTTCAACGTGTATCGGGACGGCGTCAAATTGAACGCCGAGCCGACCGCCGGAGCGACCAATCTGCTCGACGCGAACGGAACGGCTTCTTCCTTCTACGTCTTGAAGACCGTCGACGCGGCAGGCAAGGAGAGGACGGCTTCCAAGGAGACGGCCGTCTGGGGGACGAATCATCTGGCCGTACCGCTTCAGAAGCCGGAAGGCGGCATTACGCCGGCGGGCGAAGCCTATACGTACAGCGCGAACGATACGAGCGTCGGCGATCTGGACGGCGACGGCGTCTACGAGCTGATCGTCAAGTGGGATCCGTCCAACGCCCACGACAATTCCCAGGCCGGGTACACCGGCAACGTCTATCTCGACGCCTACAAGCTCGACGGCACGAGGCTGTGGCGCATCGATCTGGGCAAGAACATCCGGGCCGGAGCGCACTATACGCAATTCATGGTATACGACCTCGACGGCGACGGCCGAGCGGAGGTGGCGTTCAAGACGGCGGACGGCACGGTCGACGGGACGGGAGCGGTTATCGGGGAGGCGTCGGCCGACCATCGCAACAGCAGCGGCTATATTTTGCAGGGGCCCGAATATTTGACCGTGTTCGACGGGCTGACGGGCCGGGCGCTGACGACGACCGACTACGATCCTCCGCGCGGAGTCGTGGCGGATTGGGGAGACGCCTACGGCAACCGCGTCGACCGGTTCCTCGCGGCGGTCGCCTATCTGGACGGCGAGCGTCCGAGCTTGATTTTCAGCCGGGGGTATTATACGAGAACGGTCATCGTCGCTTACGATTACAAGGACGGGCAGCTGGTCAAGCGCTGGAAGTTCGACACGAACGACGAAGACATCGGCGCCGCTTACACGGCCCAAGGGGATCATAACCTGTCCATCGGCGACGTGGATCGGGACGGCAAGGACGAGATCACCTTCGGCGCCATGGCGATCGACGACGACGGAACGCCGCTCTACAACACCGGCCTCGGACACGGCGACGCGCAGCATCTGGGCGATCTCGACCCGAGCCGGCCGGGGCTCGAATTCTTCAACGTGCACGAGCATACGGATTCGCCGTACGGGATGGACTTCCGGGACGCCGAGACGGGCGAGGTGCTGTGGGGCGTTCGGACCGGCATCGATACCGGCCGGGGGATGTCCGCGGATATCGACCCGAATTACTGGGGCGAAGAAGTATGGGCGGCGACGATCACGAACGAGCAGCACATTCCGATCACCGGCTTGTACAGCGCGAAGGGAGAACTGATCAGCACGGCGATCCCGTCCTCGACGAACTTCGGCATCTGGTGGGACGGAGACTTGAGCCGCGAGCTGCTCGACGGCAACCATATCGACAAGTGGGATTACGACAACAAGTCGACGTACCGGCTGTTCACGGCCGAGGGAGCCTCGTCCAACAACGGCACGAAGGCGACGCCGAACCTGCAGGCGGACCTGTTCGGCGATTGGCGCGAAGAAGCGGTCTGGCGCAGCGCCGACAGCTCCGAGCTCCGGATTTACACGACGACCGACGTGACCGACACCCGCCTGCGCACGCTTATGCACGATCCGATCTACCGGCTCGGCGTCGCCTGGCAGAACGTCGGCTACAACCAGCCGCCGCATACGAGCTTCTATCTAGGGACAGGCATGGAAGAGCCGCCTGCGCCGAAGATCGTCGTCGCGGGAGGGCCGTCTTCGACCGACGGGGAAGCTCCCGTGACGACCGCCAGCGTCGAAGGCGAATCGCGGAACGGGTGGTACCGGTCGGCCGTTCAAGTGAAGCTGGAAGCGGCCGACGACGGTTCCGGCGTCGAAGCGACCTTCTTCCGCATCGACGGGGGAGAGGCGCAGACGGGAACGCGGGCGACGATCGACGCCGAAGGCCGGCATACGGTCGAATACTGGAGCGTCGATAGGGCCGGGAACGAGGAGGAGGCCAAGACGCTGTCCGTCGCGATCGACCTGACGCCGCCGACGGTCGAGATTCAAGGACAGTCGGAGTACACGATCGATCAGAGGGCGGCGATCTCGTACGCCGCGACGGACGCGGGCTCCGGAGTCGCCGAGCCTCATGGCTCCTTGCTCGAGTCCGAAGCCTACGACCTGGAACCCGGCCTGCACCGGGTGACCGCTTCGGTCTCCGACTTGGCGGGGAACACGACGAGCGTACCCTTCGCGTTCGGCGTTACGGCTACGTTCGACAGTCTGGCGGCGCTGACGGCCCGGTTCGCGGGCGGGTCGGAAGCTCCGAACGCGGACGAGGTCGCGCGGGAGCTCGCGCGCAAGCTGGAGCAAGCCGAGCAGGCGGCGAAGGAGCATCGGGGAGCCGAGGCGCGCAAGCTGCTCGAGGCTTACAGCCGGCAGGTCGAGGCGCATAGCGGCAAGGTATTCGCGGCCGGGCAGGCGAGCGTCTTGAAGAGGTGGGCCGCGTGGCTCGGCCAAGCGACGCCGCTCGCGAACGGCGCTCCCGGGAAGCCGGTTCTGTCCGACGATAATGGCCATGACACGGGGCTTCGAGACGGGGATTACGCGGTAACGATGAACCTGTGGTGGGGCTCGAACGGCACGGAGTTCAAGCTCTACGAGAACGGAGGGCTGATCCGCTCGGCGACGCTGCCCGACGAATCGCCGGCCGCCCAGACGGTGAAGACGGAAATTCGAGGCCGCGGGAACGGCGCTTACGTCTACACGTGCGAGCTGATCAATTCGTTCGGCACGACGAAGTGCGATTCCCTTACGGTGAACGTGACCGACGCGGCGCCCGGTCGGCCCGTCTTGTCGCACGACAATTGGGACGGGGACGGCAGCTACCGGATCTCCGCGAATCTGTGGTGGGGAACGAACGCCACCCGCTATGCCCTGTACGAGAACGGGACGCTGGTCGATTCGCGGGAGCTTGAGGCCCATACGCCGAACGCCCAATCCGCCGAGACGGCGATCGGCGGGCGGGCTCCGGGAACGTACGAGTACGCGGCCGTATTCGGCAATGAAGCCGGAGAGACCCGAAGCGCGACGCTCAAGGTTGCGGTGTCGAAATAGGCTAGAAGAAGGCTAGAAGAAGGCTAGTAGTAGGTTAGTAGAATGCTACTAGAAAGCTACTAGAAAGCTACTAGAAAGCAAGTAGAAGGCTAAAAGAAGGAAACGAGGAGTCGAGTACGAATAACCGGAAGGCGGCGCAGGGAGAACCTCCCTTGCGCCGCCTTGTGTTGTCGTCAGATCGGATTCGCCAGGCTCATCTCCGAGCACATGAGAATGAAGGCGCCCGCGCCGTGCAGGTCGTTCTCGCTCGTCGGACGGGCGATATAGTGCGCGTAGTCGCCGATCCCCGTGCCGATGCAGATCCGGCCGATGACGAGGCGGCCGTTCTCGTCGAACTTCAACGTATCGACGACGCCTTGGTACCCTCTCCAAGCCGCCTCCATATACTTCGGATCCAGATAGCCGAGCCGCACGGCCTTGGCGATAGCCTGGACGTATAGGGCGGTGCAGGAGCTCTCCAGCCAATTGTCCGGCCGGTCCCCCTTGTCGACGACCTGGTACCATAGGCCGGTGGCGGCATCCTGATACTCCGTCAGGGAGATCAGCAAATGTTGCAGAATCGCGACCAGCCTCGGCTTGTCCTTATGATCCTCCGGGAGATGGTCGAACATCTCCAGCAAGGCGACCGGGTACCAGCCGATGGCGCGTCCCCAGAATTCCGGAGCGAGGCCCGTGACGGGGTCGGCCCACGGCGCCGTCCGGGTCTCGTCCCACCCGTGGTACATGAGGCCGGTGACCGGGCCCTCGTATGCTGTTCCATCAAGATCGCTTGATAGGCCATCAGGTCGAAATAATCCGCGTCGCCGAACGTCCGGCCGAATTGAACGGCGATCGGGCCGGCCATGTACAGTCCGTCCAGCCACATCTGGTTCGGACAATGCCCCTTATGCCAGAACCCGCCGGACGGATTCGTCGGCCAATCCTTCAATAGCGGTACGAGTGTATGCAGCGCCTTCCTGTACCGCTCGTCTCCCGTCCGTTCGTAGAGGTTGAACAGAAGCACGCCCGGCTGGATGTCGTCCAGCTCGTCGGCGTTGAACTTCCGGATCGAGCCGTCCGGGAGCACCTGACTGTCCACCCACCTCTTGATGTACTCGTAATAAAGGCTCTTGCCGGTAATCCGCCAGCACTTCTCCATCCCCGACAGGAACACTCCTTGGTGGTAATGGAACCGGTCCGGCGGCAGCTTCTCCGGTTCGAACTTGGCCATCAGCGCCTCGCAGGCCAGCTCCGCCCACTGGATGGGGGAGAGCGTCTCCCTCTGCGCCTTCGTCGTCGAGAGCTCGGAAGAATTCATCGCGATCGTTCCTCCTCTATGGATTTACGTTTAGGGTAGCATCGTTTATTGTGCATTTTGTGCTGAAAACAATGAAATCTTCTTATATTTTGCGAGATCGGAATGGAGTCTTATAATAGGGAGACTAGAGGCGGAGGAGGCGGGGGACCGAATGGAAGAGTTGGCGTACGAGAACGAAGAGGGGACCTTCTCGGTATCGCACCGGAAGGCCCGCAGCCATCATATGCCGGCCAGCCACTTCCACGGCACGTTCGAAATCTACTATATGATGGCGGGCAGCCGGCTCTTCTTCATCCAGGATCGGACCGTGGCGGTGAACGAGGGAGAAGTCGTCGTCGTCTCGCCGAATATCCTTCATCGGACGACCGATGCGGCCTTGCCCGAACACGAGCGGCTCATCGTCAATCTTCACGAGACTATCATGGCCGCCGCGAACGGGTCTTATCGGGACGATCTGCGGCCGTTGTTCGAGAAGGAGTACGTGATCGCCCGCTGTCCCCTGCAGGATCGGCTCGTCATCGAGGCGATCGCGAGGCAGATCGCGCAGGAGATTCGGGAGAAGCGGCCGGGCTTCGAGATGTACGCGCGAACGCTGACCCTGCAGCTGCTCCTCGTCTGCTGCCGGCACGTTCGCCAGCTCGGCGCGGAAGAGGAGCCGGTCTCTCCGAGCCCGATGCACGAGAGAATCTCGGAGGTCGTCCGCTATATCAACGGCCACTACGCGCAGGAGCTGTCGCTGCCTCTTCTGGCGGAGAGGTTCTTCGTCAGCCCCTACTATTTGAGCCGCTTCTTCAAGGAAGCGACCGGCTTCTCGTTCGTGGAGTACGTGAACAGCGTCCGGATCAAGGAAGCGAAGAAGCTGCTGGAGCAGTCGACTCTGAAGGTCGGCCTGATCGCCCGGAAGGTGGGCTTCGGAAGCGTGACGCACTTCGGGCGGGTGTTCAGATCCGTCACCGGGCATGCTCCATTGTTTTACCGGCGGGGAAAATAAGGCGATCGGACGGGGCGGGCCTTCGGCGTTCCGCGCTTATCCCGACGAACGGGCGCTTCGTTCCATCACGCCGCGCAGGAAATCTTGCAGCCCGGCGATGAACAGCTTGGCGGCCTGGCCCATATATTTGTCCGTCCGGTAGACGATGCAAATATCCTGACTGGGAGAAGGATTCAGCAGCTTGACCGCCGCGATCGAGTCGCGGTCGAGGTAATCGAGCAGCAGCCGGGGCAGGATGGAGGCGCCGATTCCTTGCTCGACGAGCGACAGGAGCGACGACAACGTGGAAGTCACGATCGGATTGTCCAGGGACATCCCTCTCTCCTGGCAGCACGACTGAATCAGCTTCGTCATCTGATGCTCGGCGCCGAACAGGACCAGCTTAAGCTGCCGCAGCTGCTCGAAGGGGACCGCCTTCGACTTCGCGAGCGGATGATCCGCTCGAATCGCCAAGGCGAACTCCTCGTGGAACAACGGAATGACGGCGATGCGGTCGTCCGGCTTGGAAGGCGCCGTGGTCACGCCGAGATCGCGCGTTCCGTCGAGGACCTGCTCGTAGACGTCCATCGTCTCCGTCACGCGAATCGAGATCTTCGGATACGTCCGGTGGAAGTCGACCAGCAGAGCGTCGAACAGCAGGTCTCCGTCGCCGGGCAGAATGCCGATGTCCAGCCTGCCGCCTTCCATCCTTTTCAGATCCGCAATCGCCCCTCTGGCATAGTCGAGACGTTCGAAGACGAGATGACATTGCTCCAGCAGGATTCGGCCCGCCTCGGTGAGAGCGATCCGCTTGCCGATGCGATCGAAGAGAGGGAGTCCGAGTTCGTTCTCCAGGAACTTGATCTGCTGGCTCAGGTTCGACTGGGTGGTGCACAGCTGTTCGGCCGCCCGGGAGAAGTGCATCTCCTTGCAGACGGCGGCGAAGTACTCGAGCTGTCTCAGTTCCATATCCGGCGCTCCCTTCGCGTAGCGATATTTCTCTCCATTATAAGGGCGCCGGCTTCCTCCAACAAACGGACGTTCCTTCATTACTGAAACCGATCGATTGCATCGGAATCCCGCGATTGTTGCCTTGTTGCCGGAGAAGTACACTTGGATTGTGCAAAGGAAACGAAGCCAATTACGAGGAGGAAAATTGATTATGACGCAATCGATCATCGACACGGGGAAGGTTCTGCGGCAGATCGTCATCGGGCAGCTTCTAGGCGTAGAGGAGAACCGGATGGACGTCCGGCCGGAAGGCTTCAACAATACCGTCCGCTGGAACGTCGGGCACGTCGCCTACTGGATGGATAAATACTCGACTCTCTCCTTCGGCACGCCTTCGAATCTTCCGGCTTCGTACGAGACTCTGTTCAATTCCGGAACGAAGCCCGAGGATTGGACGTTCGCGCCGCCCTCGAAGGAGGAGCTGATCGGAACGCTGGCGGCGCAGCTGGACCGGCTGTCCGAGGTGACGCCCGATCGGTTGGACCGGCCGCTGGACGCTCCGTTCGAGATGGGCCCGTTCCGGTTCGAGACCGCGGGCGAGCTGTTCAACTTCGCGCTGATGCACGAAGCCATCCACCTGGGCGTCGTCTCCAGCCAGCTCAAGCTGATCTCTTGATCCGACTAAAGACGGCGGTCGCCTCCCTGCCATACGGGGGAAGCGATCGCCGTCCGGCTTGTTCTTGTACCCGGATGCCTCCCGGATGCCTCTCGCTACGCGATCAACGCCGGAAGGACGACCTGGATCGTCGCGAAGTCGCTCTGCGCCCCGCCCGAGACTCGCTGCACGCCGATGGTGACGAGACGGTCGACATTTTGCGGAATCGGGAGCGGCAGCGTATCGTAAAGATAACGTTTGTTCTGAACGGGCTGGGCCGGGTGAAGCCCGGTCGATCCCCGAAGGACCAGCTCGGCTGCGGTCGCGGCCCCGTCGGTCCACCAGACCGTATAGGTTCCTGCCGTCTCCGATGCGAATCTCACCTTCAGAAGCGTCCGGTGATAGAAGTCGATGCCGAGCAGTTCGACGGTGAACGGCGGCGGCGTCTGCAAAGCGGCAGGATAATGAAGCGCGCGCACGATGCCGCCCTGAGGGCCGATTTGGCCGCCGAAGAAACTAAGCCGCGCCATATAAGAATGAACGGCGACTCCGTCCGGGGCTGGCAGGGGATCGTCGAACACGAGCCGGTCCGGCAGTCCTACAGCCGGAAAATGCGTTATTTTCGTCCACAGCGCCGGATGCTTCATGTCCTGGACGAGCCGCGCGCTTCCGGGGCCGAAGGCGTCGGCCGAAGAGCCGGCGTTGTCGGAGGCGCGAATAAGCACTTCGTTGCCGCTAGCCGCCACAATCGTCTCCGTGATGCCGCCGGCCGACAGCGTGCCGCCGATGAAGTCCTCCAGCGCCGACGCTCCGGCGACGACCGTCCGGTACAGGCCTCCTCCGGCCGGTACGGCGCCGCTGACGGTAACGGATGCGCTGCGGGGGGATTTCGTCTGCCGATAAATGTTCAGCAGGCCGTTCGATCGCCTGACGACGTCGTCGGGCTCCCAGTCGCTCTCTCCGGGAGCGGGGGCCCGGCGCACGAGGGTAGTCGTCCCCGACTTGCAGGCGGCGGACTCGAACGCGGGCGGCGACGGATGATGGATCAGCTGCAGCGGCGTCTCCGGCGACCAGGCGGAATAACCGCTGACGCGGTCCCAACCGTCGACGGCTCTGGCCCTGGCCGAGAGCCGGACGTCCGGGAAGGCGACTTCGAAGCTGCGGGCGGCGGACAGCCGGAGAGGCGGGTCTTCCGGCCTTCTCGTTCGGAGGTGGTAAGCCGTATGGCGCTCGGCCGAACCGGCTATCGAACTTTGGCCCACGACCTCCTCCACTTCGACGCCCAGCGCGCGCGGATCGCTCTGGTCGACGGTGAGCGTCATCCGCGTCTGGTACCGGTCGGTTCCGAATTCCAGCTGACGGAACTTATAGGGCGAAGAGCCGATGGGGGCGATAGCAGAGGCCGCTTCGCTCGCGCCCGTACCGAATTCGACCAGCCGCACTTGCGGGTTCAGATACTGCGGAATTCCCGGCACGCCGAGCGGCGGCGCAATCGCGGGCCGGACGACCGCGGGATTGCTCGCCTCGCCGGTATCGGCGTCGACGACCCGGTAAGCGACGAGCGTCTTGGCCGGTTCCTTCAACGGGTCCGCGAGAAGCTGGTCGAGCGGACTCATCCGGTCCCGCGGGCCGTCGTAGTAAGCGAACCCGCCAAGCAGCGCGTATTCCCATCTCAATCCGAGCAGCGTCAGGAACGAGTCCCAAGAAGAAGGTTCCCCGTGCTGATCGTCCGAGGGAGCGGAGGCTTGGGCGGCCTTCGCATGCCGGACGACGTCTTCCCATTCCCGGTCGCCGAGGGTAGGCGGGAGGCCATAACGCTCGGCTGCCGAAGACAGATCGGAGTCATAGGAGGCTTCAACTCCGATCTCGGCGATTCGCTCCCAGTCCAGACCGAAGTCCCGGAACAAATCAAGCGTCTGCAACTTCTCCAACGTGCCGCCTTCGCCGATCGCGACGATCGTATCGATGCCCAGCCCCTCGGCATAGACGGAATCGCCGTTCCCGACCGTTCGAGCCGCTTCCGTCCGGCCCGTCTGCGAGTTTGCGAACAGAATGCGCGCCTCCGTCCCCCGCCACGTGAACGACACCGCCTGAACCGGCCCGCTCAATCGGTGCTCCGAAGCGGGAAGCAGGGGGCCGAAGTGGATGTCCCCGTGTAACTGCCACCAATTCGCCGGATAGTCCGCAGATGACGCTTGACGGAATTGGCGCAGCTCTCTGGAGTCCAATAGCGCCCGCTCCACGATGATGGACCGGGGAAGCCCGCGGTAGCTGCCCTCCGCCCCGATCTCCTGCACGGGATAATGCCAACGAAGCCGATTGCCCGCAGGGGCATCGGGAACCCAGCCGAGCGCGGATAGATAGATGGTCAAGACTCCTCACCTCTCCCAATGGAATCGCTTCGTTCATGGCCGTCTCCGATAGCCGAGGCTTCCGCCGTCCGTTCCCAGCCGTCTGCCGATGCCCGGAATTCGCCGGCAAGCGGGATTCG
The DNA here is from genome assembly GCF_014212175.1 of Cohnella xylanilytica. Classification (GTDB taxonomy): domain Bacteria; phylum Bacillota; class Bacilli; order Paenibacillales; family Paenibacillaceae; genus Cohnella; species Cohnella xylanilytica. Next base: position 75,820 of record NZ_JACJVR010000106.1, read on the forward strand.
CGGGAAGGCGGCCGGTTCGCCGGCGCTCATCCGCCGAATATCGCGGAGATCGAGTCCGGGCGAATCGGACGGCGCGGACTCCCGGTCGGCGGCCTGCAGACCGTTCGCAGACGCGTCCGCAAGAGTCCGCTTCGGGTTCACCTTGTCGCCGATCGCCGGATCGAAGGGGCGCGGGTCGAAGGGGCGCGGGTCGAAGGGGCGCGGGTCGAAGGGGCGCGGATCGATCACAACCGGAATATCGATCGGCGGAATCCGGATGCCGCCCTGGCGCGGCAGCGGCCAGGCGAGCCCGAGCGGCTGCACGAACTTGAGCGTCGCCGTCTCCGGGACGGGACCCGCGGCCGGCGTCGGACGAAGCCGCGGAAGGCCCGCCAGGTGAGGATCGAACGACAGCCTCAGCTCGTATTCGCCGCGCGGCAGAAGGGCGGGAATGCCGGCCAGCTCGCCGGTTAAGAAGGCGGAGCTGCCGTCCGGACCCGGCAGGATCGACACTTCGAGCTCGAGCTTGCGCCGATGGGCGAAGCCGGTCGGGCAGCCCGCGGCCGGCTCGACGTGGCGAATCGTCAGCTCGGCCGAGACGCGCCGCCAATCGACGGGCTCCGGCGTGCGCAGCCACAGCGCGTAGGGCCGGCCCTGCGGGTCGGTGACGGCTTCGACCGTCGTGCTGCCGGCCGCGATGTTGATGCCGGCGAGAGGGTCGCCTCCGGCGGAAAATTTCGCGCCCGTGGCCGCCGCGAACCGGATGAACCGCAGCGCGGCATCCTCGTCGATATCGCCCGTCTCGGCCGCGAGCGAAGGCGGGAGCTGCCAACCGGCCGGGGGTTCGGAATATTCCTCCGGATACGGCTTCGGCGTCGGGATCTTATCGATCGGCCCCGGGATCTTGTCGATCGGCGGCACCTGCGGCTTGATCTTCTCGCTCGCGACAACCGGATTCTTCTTGGCGCGCGCCGCGCCGCTCAGGACAATATGGCCGATGCTGCCCGCTCTGGCGAGATCGAACGCCGGATTGATCCGGCCGAAAAGAGGACCTCGCTTGGCTTCCGGCAGCGGGCATTCGGCGGTTGTATGCCGGCCGGCCGAATCGTAATACACCGTCACGCACGAATGCGGCCAATTGACGTGCTGGTTGAAGTCGGCGAATGCCGAGGCGTAGCCGCTCCATTCGTCCAGCCGCACTTCGCCTTTGACGGGGTGCTCGAACAGAAGCGTCAGCTTCGCGGCGCCGGCTCTCGGAAGCGCCCCGGCCAGCTCCGCTTCCTGATCGGCGGGAACGGAGCCGCCGCGGGCCAAGATCCAATTCCGGCTCTCCGGCGGCAGCGAGCTGAGGCCGTCCGCGGCGGCGGCCGGCGTTAGCGTCTCCTCGAAATCGCCGATGCCGTCTTCATAGGAGATCCGCGCGATCAGAGGCACGCTGCCGAACACTTCGCTCACGTAAGGAACGACAAAACGGACGGCTACCTTATAGCTGCGATAAACCGGGAACCCGAAACCGTACTGCGTCGGATTCCATTTGTCCTTGGTCCAGGTCGTCCAGGGATGGCGGGCATTGGCGAACAGGCGGGTGTCTCCGAAGGTCGAGTAGTAAATGTAAGGGCGCAGCGTCTCGGGATACACGACCTCGAACTCCTTCTCGAAGGCCCATTCGACGGGGCTTGCCGGCGGATACGGAACGGATGCTCCGCCGCTTGCCGGATGCTCCGCCTTCGACCGCCCTTTTAGCGTCAAGCGATACTTGCCGGGCTTCAGAGTCTTCTTCGTCCACGAAGCGGAAGAGGCCGGCACGGTCTCCCGGTAGCGAATCGCATAGACGTACAAGGAATTTAATCCCCGTTCGATAGACTCCAATTGGAGAGTGAAGCGGTCGACCGGCACGGGCAATCGGAACGTGACCGAGACTAGGCGCAGATTGCTCGTTACGGGACCTAGATCCGCGACCTTCGCCTGAGCTCCGCCGGAGGAGAGGAGAGAGAGCAGGTGGATCGCCCGCTTGCCGGCAATGACGAACAAGGATACCTCCGATACGAGAACCGGGCTGCCTCCGAGATCCAGGAATCGAAGCGAGAACCCGGACGTTGCGAGCACGCGGGTCGGAATAACGGGCTGGAACGAGGCAATGAGCCGATCCGGAGCTCCGTTCGCGTTGCTCGGCTCATATTCCACGGATCCGAACTTGCGGGCTTCGGGGATCGCTTCGGGAGCGCCGTAGCCGAAGAACAGATCGTGCAGCTTCTCGGCTTGTTCGGAGACCGGGAACTTCAAGGTATCCGACTTGGCCGTAATCCAGGCGAACGGGTCGGAGCCGAGAATGTGCAATTGGGCGGTTCCGCCGCCCGGACCTTCCGCCCAGACGGCTCCGACGTCCGGTACGGCGGTATGGTGAACCAGGTCGAACAGCTCGAGCTCCAACAGATCCTCCGTAACCGTATAGCCTCCCTGTTCGCTCGGTCCCGCGTTTTGACTCGGCTCCACCTTGCCCGTCATATCGCGAACCCGTCTCGTGAACGGAATGACGAGATCGAGATCCGGCCACGGCTTATCGGCGTCCAAATTCCATTGCAGGTCGCTGAGGACATGGATGGCGGTAACGGTTTGCTGCTGCGCGGTTATCGCGCCATTGATCTCGTACGTGCCGACCGTAAGCGGGGAGGAGAGGGCCGGCGCGGAGGCGATGTTATCCCCGAACGACTTGGTGAAGCTGACGTCCGGAATCGGCCACGGCAAGTCCAGCTTCACGCCGATCTCGAAGCGGAACAGCGTCGGGTCCGGGAAATAAACCTCCGCGGAGGCGTCGCCGCTCAAGATAAGCTCGAACTTCCACACCTTGATGCCGAGCTCCCCATGCACCTTGATCTGAGCGCGAACGAGAAGAGGGTCCCATCCGACATAGGCGTTCAGCGAGACCGCGAGCCTGGCGATCAGCGTGATCACATCGCCGATCTCGTATTTGCCCCCGATTCCGATGGAGCCTCCGAATGCGATCCGGCGGTGATTGATGCGGAAGTACGCGTCCGCTTTCTGGAACAGGAGGATGGAGACGACGGGGACATCCTTGAGCAGCTCGAGCTTCACCGGTCTCGATTCGGTGCCCAGATCGAGGTACCAGGCGGTCGGATCGGAGAAGGAGAAGAACACGTCCAGCTGGCCGCTGCCTTTGATCAGCTTCTTCAGCTCGACGTTGACGCCGAGGCCAAGCGCCAGCGAAGCGCTCGCGGCATCGAACACGAAGAAGCCTTCCGCGCCGAAGCCTTCCCGCTTCAGCAGGACGCCCTTCCCGCCGACGATAAAAGTCCCGCTCGGCATCAAGAAGGCGAATCCGACGGGATTGAGCTCGAAGGCGAAGCCTTGGTCGGCGATGGTGCAGAGGACGGTGCGAACGCCGACGCCGACGGACGTTTGGCCGATCGGCCCGTTCTTCCAGCGGTCGATGCCGTTCCCGGCGCGCGCCCATGTCACATAATCGGCAGCCGACGGCTTCGGGATCGGAATGCCGCCTTGCTCCAGACGAGGCACGAAGTTATAGGCGAAGTCGCCGCCCAGTCCGCGCAGGCCAAGCCCGGTCGGGCCCAGCGGAATCGACGAGCCGCGCGGAGCCTGGCCGTCCAGGCCGAGAATCATGCCGCGGTCGCTGAAGCCGCCGTAGATCGCGCCCGAGATATCCAGCGGGATCAGCTTCAGAGAGCCTTGCCCCAGCCAGGCGCCATCTTCGTAGCCGAAGCCGAGGCTGCCTTTATATTTTCCTTCCGATTCGACAGTCAAGTCGCCGAGCACGGTCTTCCATTGAACGATGCGGATAGGAGCTTCGGCGAAGGAGAGATGAACCTCCGAGCGGGAGATGACGATCTCCAGGCGCATGAAGGGGGTGACGCCGCCGATCGGGAAGGCGCCTCTGACAAGCAGCGTAATCGTATCGGACCCGATGTCGACTCCAAGTACCCGAACGAGCGGCGAAGAGGATAGCTCTTGACCTGCCGTCAGGCTGTGCAGCTTCTCTCTGATTGCATCCTCCGCAAGACCGGGCAGCATCTCGAAAAAATCGGCGATCGCTTTCCAGATGGTATCGCGGATCAGCTTCTCGAACCATTCGAACATCGCCCATACTCCCTTCTGGCAGCCGCTTAGTCGGTTCCCTCGACTGTCCGACAAGAATATAGCATACGGCCGGGAATCCTGACAGAGACTTTCAGCTAACGACGACCATGCCAAAATTACTATATAATGGTTATCCATTTGTGGGAAATTGTCATCTTGCCGCGACAGGGAACGCCCTTCAATTCCGCGAGTGCTCGGATTTACTCTTGGGCGTCTCATCCTCTATAATTTGTAGGGGAAATTCTGCAATTTCTTTATTTCGGATCGGGGCAAAATAGAAGATAATATTCGGAAGCGGCCTTGAACGGGGATTCGCCCCGGCAGGCCGGCACCCCGAGATCCCGAGATTACCAACCGAATGGAGCTGACCCGATTGAACGACGCGCCCAAACCGAATCAGCCGCTCGTCACCCACCTCTTCACCGCGGACCCTTCCGCCCACGTGTTCGACGGCCGAATTTACATTTACCCTTCGCACGATGTGGATCACGACGGTCCGGACAACGATAACGGCGACCAATACGCGATGGAAGATTACCACGTCTTGTCCATGGCCGACTTCGAGTCTCCGGTCGTCGACCACGGCGAGGTTCTTCACCTCCGGAACGTTCCCTGGGCGTCCAAGCAGCTCTGGGCTCCGGATGCCGCGTACAAGAACGGCCGCTATTATCTCTTCTTCCCCGCGCGGGATCGCGAAGGGATCTTCCGCATCGGGGCGGCGACGAGCCCGTCGCCGGCCGGCCCCTTCGAGCCGCAGCCGAGCTATATCGAAGGCAGCTTCAGCATCGATCCGGCGGTCCTCGTCGACGACGACGGCCAGTCGTATATGTACTTCGGCGGCCTGTGGGGCGGCCAATTGGAGAAATGGCAGACCGGCGTCTTCCGTCCGGACGCCGAGGGACCGGCAGCCGACGCGCCGGCGCTCGGGCCGCGGGTCGCGCGGTTGAGCGACGACATGCTGTCGCTGCGGGAAGCGCCGCGGGAGATCGCCATCGTGGACGAGGAAGGAAGCCCGATCCTCGCCGGCGACGAAGACCGGCGCTACTTCGAAGGGCCTTGGGTGCACAAGTATAACGGCTGGTATTACCTCTCGTATTCGACGGGAACGACGCACAAGCTCGTGTACGCGGTGAGCCGCGAGCCGATGGGACCCTATACGTTCAAGGGGACGATCCTCACGCCGGTCATCGGCTGGACGACCCACCACTCCATCGTCGAGTTCCGAGGCAAGTGGTATTTGTTCTATCACGATTGTTCGCTGTCCGGAGGCGTCAACCACAAGCGCTGCGTGAAGTATACGGAGCTGCGGTACAACGAGGACGGAACGATCCGGACGATCGATCCGTACGCCGAGGGGTAAGAAGCGGCCCGGCTATTCTGCAAGGGAAGAGCTTGGTATCGCCAAGGCCCAACTTGCTCGAACGACAAAAAAACGTCTCGATCCGATATTCATCGGAGAGACGTTTTTTTGTCGCGTATTCAGCTATCTGTTATGCGATTTGCTCCTTGGCGCGAACCGCGGCGCTCTCGTCGGACGCCTGCGCGACGCGCTTGATGAAGAAGGAGAGCAAGAGGCCGACGACGCCGATGCCGATGATGACGAGATAAGCGTCGTTGATCCCCTGGATGGTCGCGTCCGTGATCATCTGCTGCTGCGTGGCGCCTTGCGCCGAGCCCGATGCCATCATATCCTTCATGTGCGTCTCGGTCCGGCTCGTCATGACCGTGACGAGCAGCGACGTGCCGATGGCGCCGGCCACCTGCCGGACCGTGTTGGAGATGGCCGTGCCGTGGGCGTTCAGCCGGTTCGGCAGCTGGTTGAGGCCCGCGGTCTGGATCGGCATCATGAACAGCGCCATCCCGATCCGGCGTGCGGTGGACATGAGAATCAGATATAAATAGCTCGTCGAATCCGTCAGATCGACGAAGCCGATCGTCGTGGCGATCGTGATGACGAGTCCGATGACGGACAGCCACTTCGCCCCGAACCGGTCGAACAGCCTTCCGGTCACCGGCATGAGGAAACCCATGACGAGAGCGCCGGGGAGCATCAGCAAGCCGGATTCCAGCGCGGTATACCCGCGAGCGTTCTGCAGGTACAGCGGAAGCAGCATCATATCCGCATACATCACCATCGTAACCGCGATATTAATGATAGTCGTCAGCGTGAACATGTTGTACTTGAAGGCGCGCAGATCGAGCAGGGGATTGCGCGCGACGAGCTGCCGCCAGGCGAACAAGACGATGGCGACGACGCCGGCGGCCAGCGAACCGAGCACTTCGCCGCTGGACCAGCCCTCGCTGCCGGCCCGGCTGAAGCCGTACAGCACGGCCCCGAAGCCGACGGTGGACAAGGCGACGCTGAGCAAGTCGATCTTGGCGGGAGACGGCTCCGATACGTTGCGCAGATAGACGAAGCCGCAGACGATGACGATAAGGGCGAGCGGAATCATGCCGTAGAACATCGTCTCCCAGGCGAAGTTCTCGAGAATGTAACCGGCGAGCGTAGGGCCGATGGCCGGGGCGAATATAATCGCGAAGCCGACCATGCCCATGGCCGCTCCTCTTTTCTCCGGGGGGAACAGCGTCAGAATGACGTTCATAAGCAGCGGCATGATAATGCCGGCTCCGGCCGCCTGAATGAGCCGCCCGACGAGCAGAACGGAGAAGCTCGACGCCAATGCCGACACGATCGTTCCGACGAGGAAGATGATCATGGACGCCTGGAACAGCTGGCGCGTGGAGAATCGCTGCATGAAGAAGGCCGTGATCGGGATCAGAACGCCGTTGACGAGCATGTAGCCCGTCGTGAGCCACTGGGCCGTGGCGGCGGAGATGCCGAAGTCGCCCATCAGTTCCGGGATCGCGACGCTCATTACCGTCTGGTTCAGCGTGGCCAGGAAGGCGCCCAGAATCATGATGAACAGGATCGGGCCCTTCTTGACGGAATTGCCGGTTGTTGCCGTATTCGTACTCAACCTGTTCCATCCTTTCGTTCCTATCTCTCTGTAGATAGTTTACATAGTGTCGTATACTTTACGAGCGATAAATTAGATTATAAACGGAACGGATGACATTACAAGCGACGATTTCGGTCCGGATTGTTATTTAGTTAACAGGAACTGGCCGATGTGTTACGGAAGATCGACATATTAGACAGAGCCTTTGAAAATGTCGTTTAAGGCTTGCGGGCTTGTCCGAACCGGGAGCTCCGCGTTGCAATCGGCCTGCGGGGAACAGATAATGAGGAAGGGGATTGAAAATAACGAGGGAAACGCCTCCAAGTCGGAGAGGGTGCGAATGAGCAGGAGTCATAATTGGGCAGGCAATTATACGTATAACGCTACGGAGCTAATCGAACCCGAAGACGTCGCGCAGGTGCGCGAGCGGGTCGCGGCGAGCGGCCGGATCAAGGCGCTCGGCACGCGCCATTCGTTCAACGGCATCGCCGACAGCGCCGGAAGCCATCTGTCGCTCGCGAAGCTGAACCGGATTCTGGAGCTGGACCGGGAGAACGGCAGGGTGACGGTCGAAGGCGGCGTCCGTTACGGGGAGCTGGGGCATTATCTTCACGACAACGGCTTCGCGCTGCCGAATCTGGCGTCGCTGCCGCACATTACCGTCGCGGGCGCTTGCGCCACGGGCACGCACGGCTCCGGCGACCGGAACGGGAGCCTCGCGACTTCGGTTCACGCGATGGAGATCGTCCGCGCGGACGGGAGCCTCGCCTCGCTCTCCCGCGACGACGGGGACGAGACGTTCCAGGGAGCGGTCGTCGGGCTCGGCGCGCTGGGCGTCGTGACCAAGCTCACGCTGAACGTCGTTCCGACGTTCCGGGTGGCGCAGCGCGTGTACGAAGAGCTGCCCCTGGCGCGGCTGGAGCAGGGGCTGGACGCGATTTTCTCGAGCGCTTACAGCGTCAGTCTGTTCACGGATTGGAAGAAGGACTCCATCAATCAAGTATGGGTGAAGGCGCGGCTGACGGGGGGCGATTCCGGCCCGGATTCGGCTTCATCGGTCCGCGCGGCGGAAGCGGAGGCCGAGTTCCACGGGGCGAGAGGGGCGCGGACTCGCCTGCATCCGGTGCCGGGTTTGTCCGCGGACCCCTGCAGCGAGCAGCTGGGCGTTCCGGGCCCTTGGCACGAGAGGCTGCCGCACTTCCGCATGGACTTCACGCCGAGCGCCGGCGAGGAGCTGCAGAGCGAGTATTTCGTTCCGCGCGAGCAAGCCTACGCCGCTCTAAGCGCCATCTACGAGCTGAGGGAGAAGATCTCGCCGCTGCTGTATATCTCGGAGATTCGCACGATCGCCGAGGACAACCTGTGGATGAGCCCATGCTACAAGCGGAATTCGGCGGGGATTCACTTCACCTGGAAGCCGGAATGGGAGAAGGTGCGCGAGGTGCTGCCGCTGATCGAGCGGAAGCTGGAGCCGTTCGAAGCGAGGCCGCATTGGGGCAAGCTGTTCGCCATGCCGCCCGGACGGGTGCAGCCTCTCTACGAGAAGCTGCCCGAATTCCGGCGCCTCGTCCGGGAATTCGACCCGGCCGGCAAGTTCCGCAACGCGTTCCTGGAGGAGTATATCCTGAAGGAGTAAATAAAGCCTATGTCCCCTTCGTATAAGGCTCCGGGGACATAGGCTTCTTCTTTTCAACGGAATCCGAATCTTAACGCAGCGTCTTGAGAGCGCCGCTCCAGGCGACGAGCTGATCGAGCATCGCGTTCACGTTCGTCAGATGCAGCTCGGCCGGCTTGAACACGGAGAAGTTCTCGAAGTCGGTGAACAGGGAGAGCGTCGGATGAACGCGGACGTCCGCCACCAGCAGCTCGCCCAGAATGCCGCGCAGATGCTCGGCTGCGCGGGCCCCGCCCGTGGAACCGTAGCTGACGATGCCGGCCGCCTTGTTATTCCAGGCCTCGCGCGCCGAATCGATGGCGTTCTTCAGGACGCCCGTGATGCTGTGGTTGTACTCTTGTACGATGAAGACGAACCCGTCGAGGCTGTTGAGCTTGGCGTTCCAGTTCGCGATGCCCGGCTCTTGTCCCGTTCCTTCGCCCAGGAAGGGGAGCTTGTAATCCGCGATGTCGACGATCTCGTACTGGGCGTCCCCGCGCTTGTCGGCGATCTGCTTGACCCATTCTCCCACCTGCGGGCTTACGCGGCCTTGACGGGTGCTTCCGAGAATGATGCCGATCTTCAGTTGTCCGGTTGTCATGATTGGTCCCTCCGATCACTCTATCGTAATTTACTTTGTATTACATAGTAGATTATAATTTGTAATGCGCGTATCCGATAGAAGGCACTTGGAAGATACCTGGTATCCCGGAAGGAACCTAGTTCAGCCGAATGACGGAGGAGATCGAATTGTCCATGGACTGCAAGGCCGAGGCGGTGTTGGAGATCCTCGCGGGGAAGTGGAAGCGGGTTATTCTGGAACAATTGTTCTCGAACGGGACGATGAGATTCAGCGAGCTTCGGAGGGCGATTCCGGATATTACCAAGAAGATGCTGACCTCGCAATTGCGGGAGCTGGAGTATCACGACATCGTGAGCCGCCAAGTGCATCTCGACGTTCCGCCCAAAGTGGAATATTCGGTGACGGAGTACGCCCATCGGCTCATTCCGTTGCTCGAGGGCTTGAACCGCTGGGGAACGGAGCATATCGAGCACCTCAAGGAGATCTACGGCGAAGAATATGCGGCCAAGTCGCCGGCGCGTCCCCGGAGGCCGGATCGGGCGGCCACGGGGGAATAACGGGTACGGACCCGCCAACCGGCTATAGGAACGGCCATGAAGCCGGCTCCCCAGGGAGCCGGCTCTCGTTCGTCCGCGGCACGCGCCGGGTTGGACTCCATTTACACAGTGTCATATAATGAACACGCAATCGATTATTCAGACAAGCACGCCTAGGAGAGGAGAACGACGTTGGATCCAACGAACAGCCGCACGGACCCCCGTATCCTCCGGACCCGCCGAATGCTTCGGGAAGCCTTCATCGAATTGCTTGAGGAGATGGACGTCGACAAGATCTCGGTCAACCGCCTCGCGGAGCGCGCCACCATCAACCGGGTGACGTTCTATCTGCACTACCGGGACATTCCGGACATGATGGACAAGCTGGCCGACGAGATGGTCGAGGAGATCTCCAAGATTCTGGGAGAGGAGCGGCAGGAGCCGAGCGCGGACCCGAACGAGGATTGGCCGATGATTCTCCATCTGCTGGAGCATATCGCGGAGAACTCCAAGTTCTATAAGGTCGTTCTCGGGTCCAAGCGGACTCCGCTCTTCACCGAACGCCTCCTGGGACTTCTGAAGAGGCTCATCACCGAGAGAATCGAGCGCATCGAAGGCATGGCCACCGTCACCCGGGCGGGCGTCCAACGCGACATCGCGATCTGGTACGGCTCTTCGGCCCTGATCGGCACGATCGTATCCTGGCTGCGCCACGACATGCCGTACACGCCGGCGTTCCTGGCCAAGCAGTTTATGCTGCTTCGCCGCCAGTTCAACAAGCAGCCGTGAGCCGGCCGGAATCGTCGCGGCAAGCGCCGCATTCCGGCCCCCGTTCGTACCGGCCGCCGGCCCGGCAAGTCGACGCGCTCCGAATGTCTTCCTCTGTCCCGATCCGATCCGGCCGCACATTCCCCGATCCGAGCCCGCCTCTCGTTCCCCGAAACCGGTTCCCGGCCGCTATTCGTCGGTCCGGCGCCTAGACGGGAATCCAAAGATCGTTTCATTTTCTAAAAATAATAGAGGTACCCGAGCCCTTCCCGACAGGTTATAGTAGAGAATGACAGCGCTTACGCAAAAAGAGGGTGTGTCATTTGGAAACTCTGCTGATCGTAGACGACGAGCCTCGCCAGGTCAAGGCGCTCTCGGCCATCATCGGGAAGAAGTGGCCCCGGTTCCGCATCCTCGAGGCGGCGGACGCGGAGGAGGCCTGGAGCCTCCTGCAGCGCGAGCCTATCGACGCGGTGTTGACCGACATTCGAATGCCCGGCAGCGACGGCTTGTCGCTCGCCGAGCGCATCGCGAACGAGAAGCCGGCGGTTAAGACCATCTTGATAAGCGGATACGGCCGATTCGAATACGCGCGCCAAGCCCTGGAGCATCGGGTCGTCGATTATCTCGTGAAGCCGATCGGGCTGGCGGATATCGAGAGAATCGTCGCCAAGCTGCAGCATCTGTTCGACCGGGAACGGCGGCTTCGCCAATCGGAGACCTTGTACCGCGAGCATCTGTGGAGAGCGTGGCTAGGCGGAACGATAAGCCGCGAGCTCAGAGACGAACTGTTCAAGCCGTATCCGGCCGGAATCCCGGGGATCGCCATGGTCCTCGAGTTCGCCGCGCCGTCTTCGGAGATAGAGGCGGATCCCGACCCGTCCGCGTCAGAACGGTTGTCGGCGAAGTGGTCGGAATCGTTGGCGGCGCTTGGGAGAAGCGAATGCTTCGCCGATCCGGCCCGTTCCCGAATCTATTCCTTCGCCTGGCTGGATCAAGCGTCAGCCGCGCGGCACGCGCCATGGACCCGAACGGTCAGGAAAATATACGAACGGCTCGCGGAAGGAGAGGAGCGGCGGATATACCTCGGAATCAGCAGGCTGCAGCCTTCGCTGACCGAAGCCGCGCCGGACGCCCTCGGCGAAGCCTTGCTGGCCGTCCGGCACCGCTTCTACGCCGAGAACGAGCCGATTCTGCTGCGCTCGGAAGTCGGCCCCTTCGCCGACGCGGCTCGGACCGGAACGAAGGAAGCGGCGGAGGCCATCGCCTCGGCCGTCCGGAACGGAGACCGCGCGGGAGCGCGGAAGCGGATGGACGCCTTCTTCTCCTTCCGGGAATCGCCGCCTTACCCGGAGCCCGACGTCGCGAAGGAAGAGACCGTCCTGTTGTACCGCGGCGTCGTCGAAGCCTTGCGAAGCGGCCTTCTCGCCGAGATCGATCTTCCGTCCATGGCGGCGGCGAAGCGGAGCTTCGAAGCCAGCCAGAGCTGCCTGGAACTCAGGTCCCGGTTCGGCCGGCTTCTGGACGCTCTGTTCGAACAGGCGGAAGCGGCGAGGCGGGACAAGAACGGGCAGCTGATTCTCCAATGCCAGAACTACCTGCGCGAACGCTACATGGAGGATCTGTCGCTGGAATCTCTCGCGCAGATGTATCACTTTAACCCGTCCTACTTCAGCAGCCTGTTCAAGCAGAAGACGGGAGTGAACTTCTCCGATTACGTTCTGGAATTGCGGATCCGGAACGCGAAGCGGATGCTCGAGAACACCGACGATCGAATCGCGGACATCTCGGAGCGGGTCGGCTTCCGGAACGTGACCTACTTCAACAAGATGTTCAAGCGCTATACCGGCATGTCGCCGAACGCGTTCCGCCGGATGAACGGAAGAGGCGCCATGGGATGAGAAAATGGTTTAACGCGATGAAGGACAGCCGCCTTCACACGAAGCTGCTCCTTACCTATATCTTGCTGTTGGCGGCGACGGCCCTTATCTTCAGCTTGAGCGACTACCGGCTGAACCGAAGAACGATCCTGGAGATGGCGCAGAAGGACGTCTATACGATCGTGAAGAAGAACAACGAGATCATCGACTCCAAGTTTTCCCGAATCCGGGAGATGATCTACGGCTTCACCGAAGACGCGGATTTCTACGAGACGTTCTCCCGCCTCGACCCCGGGAACAAGACGCAGGTGCTGACCGCGGATCTTCGCATCAAGGCCATCCTGGATAAATATTTCGCCCAGTCCCAAGACATCTATTCGGTCCAGGTGGCGACTTCGTACTTCATCTTCGGCACGTCGTCTTCGGCGAACAGCGAGCACGCCAAGAACTTCATCCCGATCCGGGAGTTCGACGGCTCGGCGATTCATCTTCTCGCGAAGCGGGGCGAAGGGAAGATCCAGTGGGTTCCCACCTACGACTTCGCCGAGATGTACCGGGTGCCTTACCTGAAGCAAGTGGACTACGATTACCGCTACTTGTTCTCGGCCGTCTCGATGATCCAAGGCACCTACTTCAAAGGGAGGTTCAAAGCCTATTCGGAGCTTAAGGACAAGCCGATCCTGATTCTCAACTTCAAGGATTCGCTGTACACGAACGTCTTCGACGGCAGCCTCCCGGTCGGCGGCGGCGCTTACTTCGTCGTCGACGGGGACGGGCGGATCGTCTCCCACCCGGATCGATCCCGGTTGACGTCCCGGATCGAGCTTCCGGCTCTGGACGAGCTGATGAGCGAGAAGCACGGCGTCCGCATGCTCAAGATCGGCGGGCGGGAACAGGTCGTGGCGTATTCCCGTTCGGAGATTACCGGCTGGCTCAGCGTCGCCGTCGTGCCTCCGAGCGAGCTTCTCGGTCCCGTCATCCGCCAATACGGGCGCAATCTGCTGTTCACCGTCGGCATCATCACCTTGCTGTTCGTCGGCTTGTCCTTCCTGCTGTCGCGGCTCGTCACCCATCCGTTCCGGACGATGATCCGGGCGATCGCGAACACGGGCGAAGGCCGGTTCGAGACGCGCTTCCGGGAGAGCGGGAGCTACGAGTTCAAGGTGCTGATGAAGAAGTTCAACGACATGAACGAGAACATCGGCAAGCTGATCCGGGAAAATTACGAGACGAAAATTCGCGAGAAGGAAGCCGAGATCAAGGCCCTGAACCTGCAATTGGACCCTCACTTCATGTACAACACGCTGAACATGGTAAGTCTCATGTCGCTGGAACGAGGAGAGGCGGAGATCAGCGAGATCGTCGTCAGCCTGTCCAACATGCTCAAGTATATGGTGAAGACCGATGCGGCCGTCGTCCGGTTCCGGGACGATCTCAATTATTTGCAGAGCTACGTCACGATCATGAGCAGCCGGTTCGAAGGAACGTTCCGGGCCGAATACGACATCGACGAAGAGATGCTCGACGGGGAGGTCCCGAAGTTCTTCCTGCAGCCGATCGTCGAGAACGCGTTCGTGCACGGCTTCAAAGGATTGGACCGATTCGGCAGGCTCTCGATCTCGTGCCGGAAGGAGAACGGCGAGCGCGTCTATCGGATCGAGGACAACGGACGGGGGATGGACGCTTCGAAGCTGGACGCGCTTCTGAAGGAAGAGCATCACGTCGGAATAGCCAACGTGAACCGGCGAATACGCCTCCTGTACGGCGCGCCGTACGGGGTTCATATCGATTCCGTTCCGGACGGGGGCACCGTCGTCTCCGTCACGCTGCCGCCGGCCAAGTCATAGGGGGGACTCCGCATGCTGCGCAAGCCGATATCGATAGCACTGGCGTTCGCCCTGCTCCTCGGCGGCATTCTGACGGGACTGCGCTGGGAGGCGGGGCGGTCCGCTTCTTCCCCGAAGGAGACGTACCGGGACAAGGTTACGCTTCGGTTCACGTATTGGGGGTCGCTGGAGGAGCAAAGGGCCATTGAGGACGCGCTCGCGGGATTTATGCGGGAATACCCGTGGATCGCCGTCGAAGCCAGCCAACTGCCGAATTCCGATTACAACACGAAGATGCTGGCGATGTCGGCCTCGAACGAAGAGCCGGACATCGCGTACATGACGACGGAGCTGGGGGAAGCGTTCGCCCGGCAAGGGAAGTTCCTGAATCTGTTCGATTATCTGAATCGGGATCCGGAGCTGAAGCGGCAGGACTTCCTGGATTACCTCTGGTACAAGTCCGATCCCGAGTATGCCTGGGGGATCAGCACCGCGGCCGAATGTTACGGCTTGTTCTACCGGAGAGACCTGCTCGCGGAAGCGGGCGTGTCGCCCCCTCCCGCCAGGGCGGAGGAGGCTTGGACGTGGGAACGGTTCGTCGACGCGGCGAAGCGGCTTACGCTGGACAGCGAAGGGCGCAATGCCTACGATCCGGCCTTCGATAAGGACCGCATCGTTCGCTACGGCGTCATGTTCGAGACGTGGCCGGAGCCTCTCAACAACTTCATCTTCGGGAACGGAGGCGATTGGGTCAGCCCGGACGGCTCCCGCTTCACGCTGCACGAGCCGGCGGCCGCGGAAGCGATTCAGCGGCTCGCGGACCTTGTCAACGTGCATCACGTCGCTCCGTCCGCTTACGATTCCAAGTCGCTGCCCTCGATTCATATCGCCCTGCAGGCCGGACTCGCGGCCATGATCGTCGACGGCCAATGGATCAACCTCGATCTCGGCAAGGCGAACGTCGATTACGACATCGGCGCGCTTCCGAAGCTGAAGAAGAGCGTCACCGTCGCCCTCAGCGGCGCGACGGTTCTGTTCGCCTCGTCCCGCCATCCGGACGAAGCCTGGCTGCTGTACAAGTGGCTGTCCGATCCGAGCAAGGCCATCCACCTGTACGCGGACGGGCTCTGGATGCCGGTGCTGAAGAAGTGGTATACGGATCCCTCTCTCGTCGACCGCTGGGTGAACGCCAACCGGGCCGCCCATCCGCCCGGCTTCAAGGACGCGATGCTGCGGCAGCTTCTGGAGCGCGGGGTACCCGGCGTCGGCTACTACTTGCGCAATCAGATGGACATTTACCCCGAAGTCACGGAAGCGCTGCTGCCCGTCTGGCAGGGCGAGAAGACGGCGTCGGACGCGCTTCGGGAGCTGGCGGCCCTGGTGGAAGAACGGTATCCGCAAAAATAGTCGAAGAATCCAAAAATGGTTCAAGGAGGACCCTCCTCGGGTTCGGTATAGTGGAATGGCGAAGATGAAAGCGTTTCAACCGACGCTTCGGGCTTCGACACTATACCGATCGTGGAGGGTCTTTTCGGCATGAGAAAGCAACTGACGGCTATTGCGATTCCGCTGAGCCTGGCGCTGCTCGCGACGGCTTGCGGCGGGAACGGGAATGGGAATGGGAACGGGAGCGCCGCGGGCGGTTCCGCCTCGCCTTCCGGATCCGCTTCGTCGCCGGCATCGTCCGGCGGCGGCCAGAAGAACGAGCAGGTCACGCTGAAGTTCATGGGCTGGGAAGTCAGCCCGCTCGAGACGGAGAGCGTCAAGAAGGGCATCGAATCGTTCATGAAGTCGAATCCGAACATCAAGGTCGAGTACACGACGATTCCGGGCGGCACCCAGTACGTCGCCAAGATGCAGACGCTCGTGCTCGGCAACGAAGCTCCCGACGTGTTCTTCCTGCAGAGCGACTATTACAGCGACTTCGTGAAGCGGAAGAGCCTGCTCGACCTGACGGACCGCGTCCAGGCAAGCGGCATCGCCGGCGATCTGATCGACTCCGCCGTCAAGCTCAGCACCGTGGACGGCAAGTATTACGGCATCGAGTCGTGCATCGTCGCTCCCGTTCTCTACTACAACAAGGAGCTGTTCGACAAGGCGGGCGTGCCTTATCCGCCGAGCGATCCGGCCAAGGCTTGGAGCTGGCCGGAGTTCGTGGACGCCGCCAAGAAGCTCACCGTCAAGAACGGCGACAAGACCGAGCAGTACGGCGTATACGGCCTGGAGACGTACTACAACACGATCGCCGAGATCATGAGCAACGGCGGCAACTGGTTCTCCGACGACCTGACGAAGTCGGCGGCGAACACGCCGGAAGTCAAGGAAGTGCTGCAGGCGATCTCGGACCTGCGCAAGAAGGAGGGCGTCGCGCCGGAAGGCAAGCTGCTCACGAACAGCGGCATGAGCGCTTCCCAGATGCTGCAGACGGGCAAGATCGCGATGCTCGTGGACGGCTCGTGGGCGCTTCAGGAGCTCTCGAACATGAACTTCGAAGTGGGAATGGCGGTGCTTCCCAAGTTCAAGGAAGCCGTGACCCACGGCCAAGCGCACCTGCACGTCGCTTCGGCCAATACGAAGCATCCGGACGAAGCGTGGAAGCTCATCGAGTTCTTGTCTTCCGAGGAGTACCAGCTTCAGAACGTCAAGGCCGGCCTCTGGCTGCCGAACCACAAGTCGCTGTATTCGGAAGAAGGCATTAAGAAGTGGCTGACTCCCGGCGTTCATCCGGACGGCTTCGAAGAGATGATTCCGTACTTCACTTCGTCCAAGACGTATCCTTACGCGCTGCTGAGCAGCCAGAAGATCCAGGAAGATACGTCCGCGGAGCTGGACAAGTACTTCCTCGGCAACCAACCGCTCGACAAGACGGTCGAGAATATCGAATCCGTCGTCAATCAGAACTTGCAGGCTCAAGGCAAATAAACAGATTGCGGAGCGCCGGAAGGACCGGGCGACGGTCCCGTTCCTCCCGCGCTCCCTCACCCGGGGTGCGACGATGAAACCGATGAAGCGTCTCGTTCATAAGGACGGTTTTTGGGCTTTTCTCATGCTGCTGCCGAATGTGCTCGGCTTCCTCTTGTTCCTGCTGCTGCCCGTTCTGGCGACGTTCGCGATCAGCTTCTCCGACTGGAACCTGACCGACTCCTTCCAATGGAGAGGCGTCGACAACTACAAGGAGCTGTTCGAGGACAAGGTGTTCGGCCAGGTGTTCAAGAACACGTTCGTCTTCACGCTGGTCAGCGTTCCGATCGGGATCGCATTGTCCTTGGTCCTGGCGGTATTCCTGAACCAGAAGCTGCGATTCGTGCGTTTTTACCGGGCCGCGTTCTTCATTCCCGTCATCTCGTCCATGGTCGCGGTCTCCGTGATCTGGCAATGGATCTACAATCCCGAATACGGTCTGCTCAACTACGCCCTCTCCTGGTTCGGCATCGACGGACCCGCTTGGCTCACCAGTCCGCGTTGGGCGATGCCTGCCGTGATCATAACGAGCATCTGGAAGAGCCTCGGCTTCAACATGCTGATCTTCCTGGCGGGGCTGCAATCCATCTCCGACAGCTATTACGAGGCCGCGGACATCGACGGGGCGAAGTGGTACTCGAAGTTCGCCCGCATCACGGTTCCTCTTCTGTCCCCGACGACCTTCTTCGTGACGGTCATGTCCTTCATCAACTCGTTCCAGGTGTTCGATACCGTCTATCTCATGACGCAAGGCGGACCGGCGCGATCGACGTCCGTGATGGTCTATTACGTCTTCCAGAACGCGTTCCAGTACTTCCGCATGGGGTACGCGAGCGCGATGGCTTACGTCCTGTTCTTCATCGTCATGATCGTCACGTTCATCCAATTCTGGCGTCAGAAAAAATGGAGCGTCTATTAAGGAGGTTCGCGCAATGAATCGACGAACGTGGGCAAGACCGGCCGCGCACCTCGTCTTGTTGGCCGGCTCGATCCTGATGCTGTTCCCGTTCCTCTGGTCGATCGGTACGTCGCTGAAGGGAATGAACGAAGTGTTCACCTATCCGCCGAAGTGGTTCGGGGAGGAGCTCAAGTTTGCGAACTATGTCCATATGACCGAACGCTTTCCCTTCTTCCGATTCTTCTTCAACACGGTGAAAATCACGGCGATCGTCGTCGCGCTCCAGCTCGTCTCCAGCTCGATGGCCGGGTTCGTGTTCGCCCGGCTCCGGTTCCCGTTCCGGGACGGCCTGTTCGGCATCTACCTGGCGACGCTGATGGTTCCGGCCCAAGTGACGATGATCCCGACCTTCCTGCTGATGAAGTATTACGGGCTTCTCGACACGCATCTGTCGCTGATCCTGCCGGGGATCGTCTCCGCGTTCGGCACGTTTTTGCTCCGGCAGTTCTTCTCCACGATTCCGGTCGCGCTGGAGGAGGCCGCCCGAATCGACGGCTGCACCCCGTTCGGCATCTATTGGCGGATCTTCGTGCCGCTGTCCAAGCCCGCGCTGGCGACGCTCGGCATCTTTATCATGCTGGGCACGTGGAACGACTTCATCAATCCGCTCGTCTTCTTGAGCTCGATGAACAAGATGACGCTTACGCTCGGCCTCGCCAATATGCAAGGACTGTATTCGACCGACTGGCCGGCGTTGATGGCGGCGACCGTCATCACCATCCTGCCGATCCTGATCGTGTTCCTGGCCGCCCAGGACTTGTTCGTGCGGGGCGTGACGCTGTCCGGCCTGAAGGGCGAATAGGGCGGGCGGCCGGCCCGGGAGGAGGTGATGCGGCCGACGAACGCGCGGCAGGGAGTCATCCTGGAATCGGAAGGCGAGAAGACAGGAAGACAGGAAGGCAGGAAGGCAGGAAGGCAGGAAGACAGGGCAAGGCCAATTCTAACGTACGGGAGGTTGTTTAATGAGAAAAACGTTGTCTCTAAGCATCCTGACCGCGCTGCTCGGGAGCGTGCTATCGGCGGCCCCCGCCTCCGCGGCGACGAATCTGACCGTCGATTTATCGAACGCGATCGGTCCGGTCACCCACGGCGCGGCCGGCTCGTTGTACGGCGTTATCGAGAACCAGCCCGACAACAACTTGATCCTGCCCCTGCGCGCCAAGGCTTACATCAATCCGGCGGTTGCCGGCTATCAGCAGCCGTGGGGGGCCGTCGTGCCCGTCGCGAAGCGGCTCGCTCCTTCGGGCAGCCAAGCGACGGTTCGGCTGGCGGACTGGTATACCGGCTGGTACGACTATTCGAACTTGACGGACTGGTTCGGCAAGCTGACGACGACGGTGAACGACGTCCAAGCGGCCGGCCTGACGAACGTGTACGGCTACGAATTGTGGAACGAGCCGGACGGCACCTGGAAGGGCAAGTACGTCGGGACCATCGACTATAGCGACAGCTACGTCGAGTTCGCCGTGAACGTGCCGACGGCGAAGACGTACGCGGTTACGATCCGGTACGCCAACGGAACCGGCGCGAATGCGACCCATCAATTAAGCGTCAACGGCGGCGGCGCTTCGACGATAACGTATCCGAACACGGGCGGCTGGTTCCGGGCGGGGACCGCGGGTTCGCTGACCGTGAACGTCGGCTTGCAGGCGGGAAGCAACACGATCCGGTTCGCGAAGGGAGCGACGGGCTACGCCGAGATCGACTACATCGACGTGGCCGGCGCGAGTCCCGTGCGATACGAGGCGGAGAACGCGAAGGCGAACCGCGCGACGACGTATAACAGCGGGTATGCTTCCTCCGACGCATCCGGCAACTTGACGTTCCGGGAGTTCTTCAGCCTCAGCTACAAGAAGCTGAAGGAGCTGGCCCCGGCCGCCAAGGCGATCGGTCCTTCCTTCGCCGGGTACGGCCACGCCGCCATGCTGGACTTCCTCGCCTATCAGAAGTCCCAGAACACGCTGCCGGACATCGTATCGTGGCATCAGCTCGGAGGCGAGAACTTCACGGCGAACTACAACGACTACCGGGGAATCGAATCGTCGCTCGGAATATCGGCCCGGCCGATCTCGATCAACGAATACAGCGGGGCCGGCTGGATCGCGGACGAAGGCAAGCCCGGCGTCGTCGCGCCGCTCATCGCCAAGTTCGAGAGGCTGAGGATCGATACCGCGATGCAGAGCTACTGGGACGTGCCGAATCCCGGCCGGCTCGGCAGCCTGCTGGCCAGCCCGACGCAGCGCAACGGCGGGTGGTGGTTCTACAAGTGGTACGGCGATATGACGGGGAATATGGTTAGCGTCGCGCCTCCGAACCCGAACGATATGCTCGCTCTCGACGGGTTCGCCAACGTGGATTCGACCCGGAAATACGCGAGCGTCCTGTTCGGAGGAGCGACGGACGGCTCCGTGAACGCCGTCGTCAAGAACTTCCCGTCGTTCTTCGGAACGAACGGCAGCAAGGTTCATGTCCGGGTGGAATGGACCCCGTTCGTCAACCGGGGAACGGCCGTGAACACGACGAACACGCTGCTGGAAGGCGACTATACGATCTCGAACAATCAGATCTCCATCCCGATCCATGGACTCTACAACAACGACGGGTATCGGATCTATCTCACCCCATACGGACAGGCGACCAACGTGTACGAAGCCGAAGACGCGGCGGTGAACCGCGCGAACGTCTCTTCCGGCTCGGGCGCGTCCGGCGGCCGATACGTCGCGCAGATCGACTATAGCGACAGCTACGTGGACTTCTACGTGAAGGCGGCGACGACGAAGACGTACACGATGACGATCCGGTACGCGAACGGCACGGGAAGCAACTCCACTCACCAATTGGCCTATAACGGAGGAGCTTGGTCGACCGTGACGTATCCGCCCACGGCGGGATGGGGGCAGTTCGGCACCGTCAACGTGAACGTGAACCTGACGGCCGGGGACAATATTATCCGGTTGGCCAAAGGAAGCACGGGGTACGCCGAACTCGACAGCATTACGATTAACTAGCGGTTCGTCTCGCGTGCGGCTAGAAGAGGGGACTCGTCCTGCGAACAGGATGGAACGGGTTCCCTCTTCAAGGCCGCTTGATAAGCGAGGCGATCTGCCGATAAAGAGGATTCCCGTACGGAACGGGGGTCTTCTTTTTGTTCTGCGACTGCCCCATTCCGGGCCTTGAGTCGGTTATCGCTTATTTACCTGATTGGGGAGGGGGCTAACGAATCGAGGAGGGGCCAATGAACCGGAGCCATAGGATTCTCCGAAATGTTGTCCGCTAGCGTATTTTTTATCCGAAATTAATTCGTAGTCGGAACTATATGGCTAACCAAAGCCTTACGGCTCGGACGACGACGGCCATCTGATCGCCTTCGCCCGGCTGCCGCGGGACGAAGGGGCTTGAGCCGATCGCGGCCGAGCCGCTTATAGAGGAAGAGAAGGGGCTGCCGGCTTTGCCGGCAGCCCCTAAGGCGATTGGTTCCCCTACTTCAAATATCTCCCCGTGACCGACTGTTCCGCATGGACGATCTGC
This sequence comes from Cohnella xylanilytica, assembly GCF_014212175.1. Lineage (GTDB taxonomy): Bacteria > Bacillota > Bacilli > Paenibacillales > Paenibacillaceae > Cohnella > Cohnella xylanilytica. The sequence continues at coordinate 97,566 of NZ_JACJVR010000106.1, forward strand.
GACGGCGGGCCCTCGAACACCACCTGGCCGCCCCGGCTGCCTCCGTCCGGTCCCATATCGATGATCCAGTCCGCCTGGCTAATCACCTCGAGATTGTGCTCGATGACGATCACCGTATTGCCGGCATCCACGAGACGGTTCATGATCCCCAGCAGATGGCCGATGTCCGACATATGCAGCCCGGTCGTCGGCTCGTCCATCACGTAGATGCTGCCCTTCTTATGCAGCTCGCTGGCCAGCTTGATGCGCTGGCATTCCCCTCCCGAGAGCGTGCTGAGCGGCTGGCCGAGCGTAATATAGTTCAGCCCCACGTCGCTCATCGCCTGGAGCTTGCGCACAACCTCTTTGAGTTGGAAAAAATCCAAAGCCTGCTCCACCGTCATCTCCAGCACTTCCGCGATGGACTTGCCGTTCAGCTTGTACGCCAGCACCTCTTCCTTGAACCGCCGGCCGCCGCAAGCTTCGCAGGGCAGCTTCACGCTGTCGAGGTAGGCCAGGTCCGCATATACGACGCCAAGCCCTTGGCAGTTCTCGCAAGCCCCCTTGGAGTTGAAGCTGAACAAGCCCGGGTTCACCTTGTTCGCGGCAGCGAACGCCTTGCGCACCTCGTCCATGATGCCCGTGTAGGTCGCGGGATTCGAGCGCGTCGACACGCCGACCGCCGACTGGTCGATAACGATCGCGTCCGGATGCTGGCCGAGGAATACCTCGTTGATCAGCGTGCTCTTGCCCGAGCCGGCGACGCCCGTCACGACGGTTAGCACGCCGGTCGGAATATCGACGTTCACGTCCCGCAGATTGTGCAGCGCGGCGTTCCGAATGGGCAGCGTGCCGGACGGCTTCCTGCCATCCCGCTTCAGCTCGAGCGGCCGCTTCATATGGATTCCCGTCAGCGTGCCCGACTCCAGCAGGCCCTGGTAGCTTCCTTCGTAGACGATGGTGCCGCCGCGGCTGCCGGCATGAGGTCCGACGTCGACGATATGATCCGCTACCTTGATCACGTCGGGATCGTGCTCGACGACGATGACGGTATTGCCCTTGTCGCGCAGCTTCCGAAGCAAATCGTTCAGCCGGTGAACGTCGCGGGGATGCAGGCCGACGCTGGGCTCGTCGAAGATGTACGTGACGTCCACCAGACTTCCGCTCAGATGCTTCACCATCTTGACGCGCTGAGACTCGCCGCCGGACAAGGTGTCGGTCTCGCGATCCAGCGTCAGGTAGTCCAGTCCGATATCCACCAGGTGCTGCAGCCGTTCCGTTAGCGACTTCACGATCGGCGCGGCTGCGGGATCGTCGATCTCCCGCAGGACGCGGATGAGCTGCCCGACCTCCATGGAGGCCATCTCCGCGATGTTAAGCCCGTTGATCCTGCAGGCCAGCGCCGCCCGATTCAGTCTCGCGCCGCGGCAGCCGGAGCAGGTCCCCTCGGCGATGTACGGCGCGACCATCTGCTGCGTGCGCTCGGACTTCGTCTTCACGTCCTGCTTGATGTACTTGTTCGTGAACTTCTCGATGACGCCCTCCACGGTAATGTTCGTGGCCTTGCCGGCGAAATCCATCTTCACCTTCTTCGCCTTGCCGTACAGAAGCTGCTCCAGCTCCTCCTCGGGATAATCGCTTAGCTTCTTGTCGGGATCGAACGGCCCCCCTTGCACGATCAGATTCCAATCCCAGCTGTCCACCGAGTAGCCCGGCAGCAGGATGGCCCCTTCGCGAAGCGACTTGGACAGGTCCACCGCCTTGCTCATGTCGACGACCATGCTCCGGCCGATCCCGTTGCATTCGGGGCACATGCCTTGCGGATCGTTGAACGAGAACAGGTTCACAGGTCCGACGTAGGGCTGTCCCGCTCGGGAGAAAAGCAGGCGGAGAATGGGAGAGATGTCGGTGATCGTGCCCATCGTGGAATGGGAGCCGCCGCCCAGCCGCTTCTGATCCACGACGACGGCCATGCTCAGATTCTCGATCGCGTCCGCGTCCGGCTGCGGGAACTTCGGCAGGAAGGTGCGGACGAATGTGCTGAAGTTCTCGTTCAGCAGCCGCTGGGATTCGGAGGCGATCGTATCGAAGACGATCGAAGACTTGCCGGAACCGGATACGCCGGTGAAGATCGTAATTTTCCTTTTGGGAATACGCAAGGAGACGTTCCGAAGATTGTTCTCCCTCGCTCCCGAGATGACGATATACTCCTGATTCGCTTGACTCATGCTTGATAACCTTCCTTCAATTGAAATAGAGGAACGAGAAGCAGCACGCCGACGAGCATTCCGAAGCCTGCCAGCATGTATAGCGGCACAAGCGAGAAGACGTTCTTGAGAACGCCCGACAGCATCATCGTAAGGACCATCGAACCCGTGAACAGCGGATTCAGAATGCCGTTCACCCGGCCCACGTACGATTGGTCCGTATTCCGCAGCATCAGCGTGCCGAGTCCGATGTTGATGCAGGGGAATACGAGACCGGCGATAAACTGGCAGACAAGCGCGATCCAATAATTCGTCGCGAGTCCCATGGCGATGATGGCCAGACCGTTCGCCGCGATCCCGAACGCGAGAAGCTTCTGCGCCGGCAGCTTGCCGGAGAAGCTCATGGCCAGCGCGCCCCCGATCAGAATGGCCGCGCCGTTGGCGAGCAGGAACCACTGCAAGTAGGCCTCCGGCTTGCCGAGCCGTTCCGTAATCAGGAATACGGCCGTCGGCTGGATAAGTCCCAATCCCAATCCGACGGCGACGAACGAACCGCCGAGACGGCGTAGAACTCTATTCGACCTGACGTAGCGGAATCCTGCCTTCAAGTCTTCCCTTATATGCGCTTGGCGGCGGGCGCCCTCATCCTGCCGGTCGCGAGGCATGAAGGCCAGAGCGGCGGCCGACAACAGAAAAGCGAAGCCCATGACGCCGATGGAGGTCTCAATCCCGTAGCTCTGGTAAACGAACGTGCCGACGGTCGGGCCGAAAATCATAAATACGGATATCAAGGTTTGATATCCCGACATTCCCTTCTGCAGCAGATGTTCGGGGACATGCTGCTTGAACAGCTTCAAGCCGGAAGGCTGAGAGAACTGAGACAGGATGGCCGAGACCATCGTCACGAAGAAGACCGCCCGCCAAGAGCCGTACTCCATGGCCAAGAGGACGGCGACGATGGAGCCCGCGCTTAACAGGTCGCACCACACCATCGTTATCTTGGGCCGCCAGCGGTCCGCGAACGTCCCTCCGATCATAGCGAAGAGAAAGATCGGGGCGAACTCCGCGACGGAGATCAGCGATACGGCGAAGGCATCGTCGTTCGTCATCTTCTTCACGTAGAAGAGGACGGCGATATTTCTCACCCAAATGCCGAATTGCAAAAATAAAGCGGACAGCAAAATCATTTTCACGAACCGATTGCCCAGCACCGAGTCCGAACGCTCCCTTCGAGATTTTCTTCCATCGTACAACATTCATGCAAGATTTCGGTTCGCGCCGCCATAACCCTTGATTATCGGGGGCGAATCCGATTTAATATTGTTGACGGACTTGAAGGTTGAACTTGAATCTACGAAGAGGGATGGAATGAGCGGACCTTATTACACGCCGAAGCAGCTCGCGACCAGGCTGCAGGTGAGCACGACGACGCTGCGCCGATACGAGAAGCTGGGTCTTATTCCCGAGATCGCCCGTACGGCCAGCAACCGGAGACGCTACGAGGAAGTTCATCTGCAAGCGTTCGCGACGATTCGGGCGTTGTTGAAGGGATACGGCATACCGGTCGTTTACGAGACGATGAAGAACGCGAAGCGCGGGAACGTCGAGGAGGCCCTGTGGCTTCTCAATCGGGAGCAATACAAGATTCAGGAAGAGAAGCTCCGCGTCGAGGAGATTCATTCGTTGATTCGCAATGCCGACTTCTCGGAGTATCGGAGGGTGAAGATCAAGGAATTCATGACGATCGGGGAAGTCGCCCGAATCGCCGGCGTCAACGCGTCGGCCATTCGGCATTGGGAGCAAGAGGGGCTTATCGCTTCGAGGCGCAACAAGGAGAACCGGTACCGCGTCTTTACGCCTTCCGAACTGAAGAAGATCATCGTCATCAGCAGCTTGCGCCAAACGGTCTATTTTATCGAGAATATGAGGAGCTTGCTGAACGATCTCGATCACATGCAGCTGCCGAGATTGGAGAAATCGTTCCAAGTCGCGCTGCAGAAGTTGAACAGCCGATTGCTCGCCCAGTTCCAGGGTATTGCGACGCTCATGCAATATGTGGCGTTGCTGGATAAAGGGCACGTCCGATAACGGGAGACGCACGCAGAGAAAGGTCTCGCACAGAAAGGGTCACGCAGCGATAGGCTGCGAAGCGATCGGGCCACGCAGCGATAGGGCTGCGCAGCGAAAAGGGCGGTCCTTCAGGTCATACGACCTTGAGGGACCGCCCCTTCGTCCTTACTTGCTCGCGAGGAACGCGTCGAACTGCTTCTGCTTCTCGGCGACGACCTTATCCGCGCCGGCGGCCTTCAGCGCCTTCACGTACTCGGGCAAAATCTTGTCGACGTCGACCGAGCCGGTCTCGATCGCCCGCTGGTACTGCTTGATGACGTTCGCGATTGCGCCGACCTCGGCCTTGACCGGCTCGCTGTCGAACACGAAGCCGAGGCCCGGGGAAGACTTCGCGCCGGAATTGAACTCCTTGAACTGCTCCCACTTGTTCGGATCTTCCGAGTCCCAGACGCGGTTCAGGAACTGGTTGCCCAGCTCCCACGCGACGCCCGGAGAATATTGCGCGGTCTGGGGAGTCGGCGACATGATCTCGCCGTTCAGCGTGTAGTGGACGCCTTCGATGCCGAAGTTGAGCAGGTTGTTGATCTCCTTGTCCGTATGCAGCAGGTTGATGAACATCATCGCGCGAGCCGGATCCTTCGACGTCGAGGAGATAGCGAGCATCGCGCCGGCCGTCTCGGAGGTGGCGACCGTCTTGCCGGTCAGAATAATCTGGGCCAGCTTGCCGGAGATGCCGGCGGCGTTCGCGATCTCGTCCGCCTTGCCCGGCTTCATCGGCTCGACGGTCGAGAACACGTTGCCGGCCTTGTAGGCGTCCTGGCTGGACAGCTGCGTCGTCGCCGCGTCCTTGTTGATGTAGCCCTTCTGGAAGAAGTCGCGGGCGACGTGCAGATACCGCTTGTAGATGTCGAGCTCTTCGACCAGCGAGATCTTCGTGCCGTCCTCGTTCTTCAGGATGGCGCCGGGAATCGTGCCGTCCCCGAGAAAGTCGAACTCGGCGAAGAAGTGGGAGGTGAACAGGCCGCCCGTCGTGTAGAGCGGGATCATGTCCGGCTTCTTCTCCTTGACGACCTTATAGATGGCGTCGAGGTCTTCCGGCTTCTTGACGGCGCTCATGTCCAGCCCCAGCTCGTCGGCGATATCCTTGCGGTAGACGATGCCTCCCGCGGAAGCGAGCTCCTTGTTCGTCGGAATGCCGTAGTTCTTCCCGTTGATCTTCGAGCCTTCGAGGAAGGCGGGGTCGAGAGTCTCCAGAATTCCTTGTCCGTATTGGTTCAGCAGCTCGCCGACTTCCTTGTAGGCGCCTTTGGCGACGTTCTTCGCGTAGCCGTTCCATTGCGCCGTGAACATGACGTCGACTTCTTCCCGGGAGGCGATCATCAGGTTCATCTTGTCGTCCCAGGCGCCCCAGTCGATGGGGGCGATGTCGATGGTCGCGTTGATTTTCTCCGTCAGCAGCTTGTCAAGAGCCTCTTCCACCTTGGCTTCGTCCGCTTGGGGCGGCCCTTCGTACACGAGCTTCAGCTTGTACGGCTTCAGATCCTTCGCCCCTTCGCCGGCGGAAGCGCTGGCGGACGGCGAGCCGCTCTCCTTCGTCCCGCTGTCGGACGCGCTTCCCGAAGCGCTGGGCGACGGATCCGCCCCGTTGCCGTTATTGCCGCCTCCGCAGGCGCCGAGCACGAGGCTCATGGCGAGGAGCAGGAAGAGCGAAGCGGATATTCCCTGGCGTGCCTTCATATCCTTATGACCTCCCGTAGGATTTGATATATGCTCAACCGGGAGCGACCCGGAAGAAGCCGGCCGTAAGCCGCAAGGCGGATCGGTCATCCTTTGACGGCGCCGACGGTCAAGCCCCGGATGAAGTACTTCTGGAAGAAGGGGTAGGCGAAAATAATCGGACCGACGCCGACGATAACGAGCGCCATGCGGACCGTCTCGCTCGGGAAGTTGAACATGCCTCCGGCCTTCGCGATCTCCGCCGCGGCGGTCGGGTTGCTCGACAGGAACTGGATGTTCGCCAGCATCTTGTACAGCAGGTATTGAACCGAGATGTTGTGGTTGTCGGTGATGAACACGAGGCTGAGGAACCAGTCGTTCCAATAGGTAAGCGTCTGGAACAGGGCGACGGTGGCGATGACCGGCATCGACAGCGGGATGACGATGCCGAAGAAGATGCGAAGCTCGCCGGCGCCGTCGATCTTCGCCGATTCGAGCACCGCCGCCGGGACGGTCTCCTTGAAGAAGGTCCTCGTCACGAGCACCCAGAACGCCGACATGAGAAGCGGGATAATGAGGGACGCCAGCGTGTTCTTCAGATCGAGCATCTGCACGTAGACGAGGTACCAAGGCACGAGGCCGCCCGAGAACAGCATCGTGAAGAACGCGAAGAACGTGAAGAACTTGGCGTGCGGGAAGTTGGGGCGCGAGATCGGATACGCGTACAGGGCGATGATGATGACGCTGAGCGCCGTCCCGATCACCGTCACCGCGATGGACACCCCGTAAGAGTAGGCGATCTGGCCGATATCCTTGTACAGGAATTTATAGGCCGCCAGATTGAACTTCTCGGGGATGAAGCGGTATCCGTTGTTGACGACGGACTTCTCGTCGGAGAAGGAGACGGACACGATCAGGAAGATCGGAACGATACAGACGATCGAGTAGATCACGAACAGGGCGTGGACGACGGCGTTCGCCAGAGCGGGCAGCCGATTGTGCCCGCCCGTGCCGGCGCTTGTCTTGACTCGTTCGGTCGCGGCTTCCATGGCGGATCCCTCCTAGAAGAGCGCGTTCTCGCTGTTGAAGCGGCGAACGACCCAGTTTGAGAAGAAGACGAGAATAAAGCCGACGACGGACTGGAACAGCCCGGCCGCCGAAGAGAGGCCGACGTCGCCTACGGACAGGAAGGTGCGGTAGACGTACGTGTCGATGACGTTCGTGACGGGGAACAGCACGCCCGATTCCCGGGGCACCTGGAAGAACAAGCCGAAGTCGGCGTTGAAGATCCTCCCGATCTGCAGCAGCGTCATGATCGTGAGAATCGGCTTGAGCAGAGGGATCGTTATGCTCGCGATCTGCTGCCACTTGCTCGCTCCGTCGATCGTCGCCGCTTCGTAGTACTCGTCGTCGATGCCGATGATGGCCGCCAGATAGATGACGGTGTAATAGCCCATGCCCTTCCACGTGTTGATGATCGGCAGAACGATCGGCCATACCTCCTGCGTGAAGTACCAACGCACCGGCTCGAGCCCGAGCGCGGGAAGCAAGGTGCCGTTCAGGTATCCGTGCTCGTCGCTCATGAAGCCGAACACCAGATAGCTGATCACGATATACGAGAGGAAATACGGCAGGAACATGATCGTCTGGTACGTCTTCGACAGGAAGCGGTTCTTCAGCTCGTTCAGCAAGATCGCGAAGGCGAGGGGGATGGTCATGTTGAGAAGGATAAACGCCGAGTTGTAGAGCAGCGTGTTGCGGATGATGATGTAGGAATCCGGCGATCGGAACAAATACTTGAAGTTCGCGAGCCCGACCCACGGGCTGTTCAGGATGCCGATCTCGTAGTTGACGTTCTTGAAGGCGATGATGATTCCGGCCATCGGAATGTAGTTGTTGATCACGAGCAGCGCGACTCCCGGCAGCAGCATCAGATAGAACATCCAGTAGTGCCGCAAGATCGAACCCAGCGATCTCTTGCGCGGCTTGATCTCGCCGGAGCCGCCCGCGCGGGCGGGTGCGAGCGCTTCCATGGAAGTAGGGGGCATCGCCGTTCCTCCTCTGTCGTCTATGCTTCCATGGTATAGCAATAACGACGCCGCTCTCTATCGGCGTCGTTACCTGCTTGTTGCTCCCGTGACTTCTTCACGTCACGTCCTGGTGCTTCCGGCGGTAATCCTGCGGAGTGAACCCCGTCAGCTTCCTGAACAGCTGGGAGAAATGGGAGAAGTTCGTATAGCCGACCGAAGCCGCGATCTCTCCGATCTTCTCGTTCGTCTTGGCGAGACTCTCCTTCGCCTTCTCGACGCGAAGCTCCGCGATGTAGTCCGTGATCGACTTGCCCGTCTCCTTGTGGAACAGCCGCGACAAGTAGGCTTGGTTCAGATAGACGTGCTCCGCGAGAGCTTCCCGGCTCAGCTCGCGGTCCAGATTCCGCTCGATGTACCGCTGCACCTTGATAATCGCGTTCGACGCTTCCCGTCTCTCGGCGGCGAGGTAATCGGCCGCGGTGCCGAGGAACCGGACGGACCAGTCGCGAAGCGCGTCCAGCGAGCGCATCGCCCGCTCCCCGTTCCGCCAGGCCTCGTCCGCGTAGACGTCGGAGGGGGAGAGGGACCTCCGCTGCAGAATCTGGAAGACGCAGTGGACGAGGCCGAAGTAGTAGTTGACCATGTACGTATAGTCGACCTGCTCCGCCCGCAGCGTATCGAACAGCGATTCGACCCTTCGCAGCAGCTCCGCGCGTTTGCCCTGCTCCGCCAGGGCCGCCCATTCCGGCCAATTCGGCGCGGAGGCCGAAGGCTTCTTCCGCTTCGCGGCGGGGGCGAGACGCAGGACGCTTCGCTTCGCGGCGATGTTGCTTCTCTCCATCTCCGTCAAGGCGTGAACGCACGCCCTCAGGCCCGCGATCGGCACGGCTTCGCCGATATAGCAGGAGACCTCGGCGTACAGGTATTCTCCGCACTTGCGGATATATTCCTCGCAGCGGCCGGGCACCTCCGAACGAAGCGCCTCTTCGCCCGGATCGTAGACGAGGGCGACGAGCATGCCGTTTTGAACGTGAACGACGTGGCCGTCCCAGTCGCGGAGCAGAATCTCGCTCGCGGCGTTCTGGAGCGCGTACGACAGAATTTCCTCGTCCCGCGCGCTCCACTCCTGCCGCCACCGCTCGACGCTGATCAGCAGCGGCAGAACCGGGGTCTCCGCCTCCAGCTTCAGGCCGTACAGCTTGAATAGCGGCTGAAGCTGCGCGGGAGCCGTCCCGATCCGCAGGTTCAGCACGTCCTGCCAGAACCGCTCGACGAGCAGGGGAAGCTGCCGGTTCCACTGCTCGTAGTAGTACTCGTACGTCCGTCGGAACGCCAGGTCCTGCTCGCGTTCCCGCACTACGCCGAGAGCCTTCCCCACGCAGTCCCGGAGCAGGTCGTGGTCGATCGGCTTGAGCAGGTAGTCGAAGCCGTTCAGCTGGACGGCCTGCTGGGCGAAGGCGAAGTCCGCGTGCCCCGTCAGCAGGATCGTCTCGGTACCGGGGGAGTGCTCCTTCGTCCACTTGAGCAGATGAAGGCCGTTCTCGCTCGGCATGTCGATGTCGGAGATCATGACGTGGACGGTCCGGCTCCCCATAATCTCCCGCGCCTCCTCCGCATCGCAGGCCGAATAGATCTCGGCGATCGGCAGGACGGACCAATCGATGCCTTCGACGATGCCGCGGACGGCCACGGCTTCGTCGTCGACGACCAGCAGATTGTACATTCCTTATCCCTCCCTGGCGGATTCGGCGGGGAGCGGCCATGGCAGCCGGATGGTGACGACCGCCCCGCCTCCCTCGGCGTTGTCGAACGAGATGGACGCCTTCTGGAACCGGAGCTTCAGCCGCTGCGCGACGTTGACGATGCCGAGCCGGCTGCTGTCCGAATGCGGAAGGCTCTCCTCCCGCCGGAGGCTGAGCAGGACGTCCTCCGGGAAGCCTTCGCCGTCGTCTTCGACCGTGAGCAGGGCGTATTCCCCGTCGTCGGTCCTCCGGCCTTCGATGCGGATGGAGAAGGGCTTCCGCCGATTCGCGAAGCCGTGGAGGATGGCGTTCTCCGCGAACGGCTGCAGGGACAGAGCGGGCAGCATCAGGCTTCGCAGCTCGTCGTCGACGCGTTCCTCGTAATGCAGCCGGTCGGGGAAGCGGAACTTCTGGATCTCGATATAGTTGCGGATATGCTTCAGCTCCTCCTCCAGCGTGATCAGGTCGCGGTCGACTCTCATAATGAAGCGGAAGTAGTCGCCGAGATGCAGAGCCATTTTCTTGACCGAGTCCGTATCCTTCAAGGTGGCGAAGTTGTAGATGATATTCAGGCTGTTCATGTAAAAATGGGGGTTGATCTGCGCCTGCAGCTGCTTCATCTCGGTCTTCTGCGCCTTCAGCTGCTCTTCGTACACGCCGATGCGCAGGCTTCGGATCTGCTCGGCCATGTTGTTGAACGTATTGGCCATGAACACGAATTCGAGCGTTCGCGAGGTCTGCAGCCGGACGTCGAGAATGCCGAGAGAGATCTTCTTCATGCCCGAGATGAGATGGCGCAGAGGCTTGATCAGCGATTGCCGGATGTAGAGCATGTACAGGGCGAGCAGGGAGACGAGAACGAGCGTCACGATGTACGTCGCCTTCTGGAAGTAGGGGAGCCCCTGCAGCATGTAGCTCTCCGGGACGAGGATGCTCGTCGTCAGCTTCGACACCTCGCTGGTCACGTTCATCATCAAGTAGCGTCTGCCGGATTCCTTGTCGGCGATGAACGCGTACGGGGCGGTGCCCTTCGACCGCACGTCCTCGTACGACAGGCTCGTCCGGTTCGAGGCGTCTTCCTGAGCGAGGCGCGCGCCGGTCGGGCCGAACATCGCCCCTTCTCCGATGTCCCCGTCGTCCCATTGAATGGACAGCAGCTCGAGCAGGTCCGAGACCCGGATGATCGCCCCGACGTACAGCTCCTCGGTCGGCACCTTGTCGATGCGGACGAGGAAGTCGCCGCCCGGCACCCGTTTGTCGTACCAGAGCATCCAATCGTCGCGGCCGACGGTACGGCTCTGGCGGATCATCGTCTCGATGTTGTCCGAGAACATGCGGGAGATGTCTTCGTACCGGCCGGTATGGTCCGTGCTCAGCATCAAGTCGTTCGAATTGTAGATGAAGATCGTATCGATCAGGTTATAGAAGTCGACGTCGCGGTTCAACGTGTTCTGGATGCGGATCTTGGTGAGGATGTAGCGGTCGCTCCCGAGCGGGTAGGAGGTGAGCAGTCCGACGTCGTCGTCGAGCACGGTGAGCTTGCTGAGGTATTCGTTGACCGTTATCATCGTCTCGTCCATCTGGTGAACGAACAGGTCCAGCGTGTTCCGGTACATCTGCGACACTTTGTCCCTGACGATGTTCTTCGAGTAGAGATTGTTGCCGACGAGGAAGAGAGTCACGGGCACCATGACCAGCAGGAAGCCGATGATAAGCTGCGTTCGGATCGATCGATACATAGCATCGCTCCCCGTTAGGAGTATGGTGTCATTCTATCAAAAGAAAGCGTTTTCTTCAATCGATTTCGGCAAGCGATCCGCTCGGCTTATGGGGATGCTCCGGAGCACTCCGCTTGCTCGAGTATCGTTTCCCTTGAAACGAAAAGAAAGATGTATTATAGTGAGAGAAGCAAAGAAGAAGGGGATTTCGCCCAAGTGGACAACAGCCGAATGAACAAGCAGCAAGTTTACGATCTGTTCATCAAGTTCTTGCATCGCAGGGAAGAGTACGAGAACGAGAAAAACGCGTTTTTCCTAGAGAAGCTTCGGTTGGAGATCCCGAACGTGACCGCCCTGAATCTGACGGAGGTGCACGTCATCGCCTGCATCGGAGAGCACGAGCCGATCAACTTGACGAGCATCGCCGAACGGATGGAGATCAGCAAGGGCAACGTCTCCAAGATCTGCTCCAAGCTGACGAACAACGGCTGGATTCGCAAGTCGCAGCTAAGCGACAACAAGAAGGAAGTGTACTTCCGTCTGACTGCGTCAGGGAAGAAGCTGTTTGTCTTCCATGAAGAGCAGCACGGGCACATTCAAGAGAAGTTCATCCGGTTATTGGACCGATACGACGAGGCGGAAGTGGAATTCATGAAGAAGTTCCTGTCGGACGCGATCGATTATTTGGGCGATTTGTCCTGACCGGCGTTTCGAGATTCGGACGATCGAGGGCGCCGGACTTTTTTTGGATATATGGTTTCATTGGAAACAATAATTTATTGGGATTTGATGCGAAGGAGTGGGTTCCATGGATCTGGCGACGATCATTACGGAGCGGAGAAGCATCCGGAGGTTCAATTCGCGAAGCGTGTCCCAGGAGCTGGTGACCGAGCTGTTGGCCCAAGCCGTGCGGTTATATGGGCAAGGCGAATCGCCGCGGGTACGGTTCGTTTATGCGGGGACGCCCGAAGCGAGGGAACGGCTAGTGGACGGCATGACGAGCTCCATGAGGGAGAACAAGCTGATGAGATGGGTTCCGGGCAAGATGATCGAGCTGTTCAAAAGCCGCTTCACGGCCATTCCCGGGCATCTTATCGTCGTCGCCGAGGCGGGTTCGGATCGGAGCGGGGGAGAAGCGTCCGTCGCGGCGGCATGCGGCATCATGCAGATCTTCCAACTGCTCGGCTGGGAGCAGGGGTTAGGCATGCTCTGGGATACGGAGAGGATCATTCAGAACGAGGTCTTTTTCAAGCAGATCGGGATTCGGGACCATGAAGTTTTCGTCGGAATCCTGCACATCGGGTATTTCGATAAAGCTCCGCGGGGCCGTTCGCGGACGCCCGCCGAGAAGAAGTGGACGGTGTACGAGGGAAGGGAGGCGAAGACGGTATGACATGGGCCGATAGGACGATTCCCGATTCGAAGCGGCTTCGGTATCGGAGCGGGCCGGTTCCGCAGCCGATTGTGCTGGAGCTGCTGAACCATGCCGTATGGGCTCCGAATCACGGGTTAAGGGAGCCGTGGCGATTCATATTCGTGGACAACGGGAAGGGGGATGCCTTGGGAAAAGCGCAAGAGCCGGCTCCCGCTTATCTCGTCGTCGCGATGAAGGAGGAGGCGAACCCGTACAAGCGGCATGAGGATTTCGCGGCCGTGTGCTGCCTCGTTCAAAATTTTCGCCTGCTCGCCTGGGAGAGGCAGCTCGGCGTGAGAGCGACGCGGCCCGAGTGGACGGACGATCCGCTGCGGCGCCGGAGCTTCGGCATCCGGGAGACGGAGAGCATCGCGTTCGTGCTCGAGATGGGATTCGTCGACCCGCCGCCGCCCGAGTCGGCATCGTCCGCAGCCGCTCCAGCGCCCGCCGGGCTCGCTTTCGAGCTGTTCTGATTAGCTCGCATGCTCTAACTAACATTTCTTCCGTTGCGGCACCCGATTCCCGAAGCTCGCATGCTCTAACTAACGTTTCTTCCGTTGCAGCACCCGATTCCCGAAGATCGCATGCTCTAACTAACGTTTCTTCCGTTGCAGCACCTGATTCCCGTTGATCGCACATTCTAACTAACGTTTCTTCCGTTGCAGCAATTCCCCTTCGACTCTGCAACCGCCAAATTGGAGGTTAGAGAGAGCGATCCGTGAGATGTTGTCGCTGTAACTGCCAATTTGGAGGTTAGAGAGAGTGATCCGTGCGATGCAGCCGCTGCAACCGCCAATTTGGAGGTTAGAGAGAGCGATCCGTGCGATGCAGCTGCTATAACCGCCAAATTGGAGGTTAGAGAGAGCGATCCGTGAGATGTTGTCGCTGCAACCGCCAATTTGGAGGTTAGAGAGAGCGACCCATGCGATGCAGCTGCTGCAACCGCCAATTTGCAGGTTAGGGATATCCGAAGTGTGCTTTGCCGCGTAAAAAAAAGCAGGGCTGTCCCTCGAGTCTTCGAGAATACCTCGAAGGTCTCGAGATGGACAGCCCTGTTCCTTGAACGCGATCTCGCTTATTAGTCAGCCAGCTCCGGCACGGCTTCCTGCACGACCGCGAGCCATTGCTTCGCGATCACCTGGTGGCCGGCGGCCGTCGGATGCACGCCGTCCCAGATCCAATAGGCCGGCTCGGCCCGCTCCGCGGCGCGGTCGAACGCATCCTGCAGCGGCACGAACACCGCGCCGTACTGCTTCGCCAGCTCCCGGACCGTGCCCTGGTATGCGGCCATTCTCGCCTGCCATTCCTCCCACCGCTCGACCGTCGCCCCGGCCTTCAGCAGGAACGGCTCGCACAGCACGAGCCGCGCGTCCGGAAGCGCCAGCTTCGTCTCGTCGAGCAGGTGCCGGTACGCGCGCTCGAACCTGTCCGTGGCGCCGCTCGGCTCGCCGGCCATGATGCGCCACAGGTCGTTGACGCCGATCAGGATGCTGATCAGGTCCGGCCGGATCGCGATCGCGTCCTCGTTCCAGCGGGCGTACAGGTCGGACACCCGGTTGCCGCTGATGCCCCGGTTCACGAAGCGAAGCCCGTTCTCGGCCAGGCTCTCGCCCAGCTTCGCGGCGATCAGGTACGCGTATCCGTGGCCCAGAATATGGTTCAAATCCTCGTTGCGGCCTCTCGCCCCGTCGGTAATCGAATCCCCTTGGAACAACACGGTATAGTTCTTCGCGTTCGTCATCCTCATTCTCCTCCGAATCCCACGTATGATAGCCTCTATCAAAATAGCACCATTGCCGCCTTGGAAGCAACAGGCAGCCGCGAACCCCCGTCAGCTCCGGCTCTTGTATTCGACCGGACTGCAGCCGACTCTCTCCTTGAACACCTTGGAGAAGTAGTGCTGATCCCCGAAGCAGAGCGCCTCCGCGATCTCCCGGATCAGCATGTCCGGCCTCGTCTCCATGAGGCGGCGGGCCTCGCTTATTTTCAGATCCGTGTAGTAGTGCACGAACGTCTGGCCGGAGAACCGCTTGACGATCCGGCTCACATAGGACGGGCTGACATGGAACCGGTTCGCGAGATCCGGAATGGACACGCTGGCGTACAGGTTCGTCTTCAGGTACTGCTCGATCTCCCGGAACAGCTCGTCGCCGGCCTTGCGGTTCCGGCTGCGGGCCTCGTCGAGCCACTCTTCGGCGGTCGCCAGCAGGGAAGAGCAGAAGATATCATAGCCGGGAAGCGCGAGCAGCCGGTCGAATTCCGCATAGACGCGGACGGGTCCAGAGCCTTCGCCGTCCTCGAGAAGCGGCTCGAACGCCGCGCCGACGTGCCCGAGGAACCGCTTCAGCTCGGACAGGCGCAGGCTTCCGAGCTTCCACTTGGCGAGCTGCTCGGACAGCATGAGCACGAACCGGTCCTTGTTAAGCTGCTCGATCAAGGAGGCGAACTGGCCGCCAAGCCGGTCGATCTCCTCGTAGCCGGGTTCGACGGAAGGCCGGGGATGGTCGCAATCGACGGATACCGGTCTGAAAAGGAGCAGCTGCTCCTCGAGGCAGTCGGCCGCCTCCTTGATCTTCTCGGGCAGAAGGCTCCATTCCATCGGCTTGAAGCTGCCCGCGACGGAGACGGGCAGGGCCGCTTCGAGCAGCCGGAGCCGGATATCCTCGAGCAGCGGGAGGGGAGAGCCGGAGACTTCCGCCGCCCAATCCCCGTTCGCGGCGACGAGCAGCCGGTCCGCATCCAGCGTCGGAATGACCCAAGCCGGATCGGGAAGGCGAAGACGGGACGCGACGAACGCCGGCGTCAGCTTGTCCGCTCCTTCCGCGAAGGGCTGCCGGCGAAGGACGACGAACGTTTTCTCCTTCTCGTAGAATTCCGCCTTGCGCTCCATCTCCCGCCAGTAGCTCTCCTCCACAAGGTCCCGGAACAGAGTAGCCGCCTGCTCGCGCGTCTCCTGAAGCTGGCCGAGCACGCTTAGCATCACTTCGGTCAGCTGCTTGCGGTCGACCGGCTTCAACAGGTAATCGCTCACCTGAAGGTTAAGCGCCTTGCGCGTGTACTCGAAGTCGTTGTAGCCGCTGATCAGCACCGCCTTCAGCTTCGGATGAAGCCGCTTCGCTTCCGCGATCAAGGCCAGCCCGTCCATCTTCGGCATGCGGATATCCGTCAGCAGAATGTCGATCGAATGATTCCGGAAGGCTTCGAGCGCTTCTTCGCCGTTGGCCGCGGTCGCCGCGATCCGCACGGGCAAGCCCGACGCTTCGAGCAGCCCCCGAATATTCCGCAGGATCGGCTTGCTGTCTTCGGCGATTAGAACGTTGTACACGATAGAACGCCCCCTGTCGTCTTGTCGTCAGTAGAAGTCCCTCTTGAGGGAAGCGATGATCTGGACGGTCGCGCCTTGATCGGCGTTGTTGAAGATGTTGAAAAACAGGCGGTTCTTGTACATCAGCTTGAGCCGATTGACGGTGTTGACGATGCCCATGCTGCCGATGCCGAGAGATTCCCGCTTCATGTCCTGGATGCCGTGGTCGGATTGCTCGATTTTGTCCATGATCGCCTTGATCTCCTCCGGCCGAAGGCCTTGGCCGTTGTCGCCGATCTCGATCGCCCACAATCCGTTGTACAGCTTGACCTGGATTCGGATCGTCCACGGCGGGTCCGTCCGGTTGAACGCGTGCTCGATGCAGTTCTCCACGAACGGCTGGATGACGAGGCGGGGCAGCTGGATGGCGTCGGCGGAAGGATCCATGTCGATCTCCCACTGAAGGTCTTCCTCGTAGTTGCGTTCGACAAGGGACAAGTAGCGCCTCGTATGCTCGATCTCCTCCAGCATGCTGACATGCTTGTACGGGGATGATACGATATAGCGCAAGCTCTCGGACAGCTGCTTGCACATGTCGGACACCGCTTCGTTCTTGCCTTCCTGGGAAGCGATGCTGATCAGGTACAGCGCGTTATGGATGAAGTGCGGGGCGATGTGCGCCTGAAGGGCGGAATTTCTCGCCATCGCTTCCTCGTGGACGGCCAGCTTCTCCCGCTCGATCGACGTCTGCAGCCGGTCCAGCAGTTCGCCAAACGCCTCGTTCAGCAGCACGAGATCGTTGTTCTGAAGCTTGCTGTCCGATTGCAGGTTCAGGTTGCTATAGTTCATTCTCATGATCTGCGCGCGAAGCCGGCGGATCGGCAGAACGAAGTTGCTCGCCGAGAAGTACAGATAGGCGAACGAGAACAACGTCAGCGAGACGATCACGATGATCGAGATGTTCCGGACCGAGTTGACGGACCCGAGCGCCGATTCCTTGGAGGTGACGACGACGGTCGTCCAGCCGTTGTTGTCCGACTTCTGGTAAGCCACGTAACGGTCGTCGGAGCCGTCGGTGTAGATGCCGCTTCCGGACCATTCCCGGCCGAGCCGCTCCTGGGGATAGGTCTTGTCGGCATGAGTCGACTTCAGAACGACCGATCCTTCGGCATCGACGACGTAGACGTCCGAGCCGAGAACGCCGTCCGCCACTCTCTGCATATACGCATTGTCGAGCAGAATGGACAAATATCCGAAGATCTCGCCGTCCACGTTGATAATAGAGCGGACGAACGCCATCGTGTCGGATTGCGTCATGTACAGAATATAATGACTCCCGTTCAAGGCTTCGGCGTATTTGGGTTCCCGGGTGATCGACTTCAGATCCAGCGGAACGTTCGTCCCCAGATAAGAGGCCACGGGAATGCCGTTCAGATCGTAGACGGCCATATCCCGGATATCCATGGAGGGCCCGAGAGCCTGGAACATGGCCTCCTTGAGCATTCGAACCCTCGCGAGCCTCGTATACGCAGGATTCCTCTCCAGGTCCATCGCTTCGAACAGACGGGCGTTCGCGAGAAGGCGCTGGGACAGCTGGTTCTGCACGTCGAGATAATCGTCCAGCTGCTCCGACAGCTTCTCCGCGGTCAGCAGCGTCTCGTCGACGGTCTTCTCCCGGAGAGGCTGAACGACGAACCAGTTGACATAGACGAGGAAGCTTCCGAGGATAAGCAGCAGCAATGGGAAAAAAGTGAGAAACAGCTTGGTCCGAAGGCTTGTTCGCTGAGCGAGGCTGCCGAGTTTGATGAGCACGTGGATCGCGAACCCCTTCCCATTCGGTTCAGAATATTACACATGAAGAGTCAACCACAAACATGTACCCCCGGGGGGCTCGAATTTATAATCGTTATTGTAATCGCATCCAAGACAAGTTACAACTATCGAGACAATGGGGGAATTTAGCATGCATCGCAAAACCAAACAAGTCTCGGCCGCCGTTCTGGCAACGGCGCTGGCCGTATCGCTGTCCGCCTGCGGTTCCGATTCCGGTTCCGATTCCGGCGCGGCGGAAGGATCTTCGCCAGCCGGCGGCAAGGGCGGCAAGGTGACGATCGAGCTCGCCATCTCCAAGGCCTCTCAGGATTCCGCCTTCGTGAACGAAGAGCTGCTGAAGAAATTCGAGGACGAGACGAATATCCACGTCAACCTGCAGCTGCTCCCGTCGGAGCAGATCACGACAGTGCTTCAGACGAAGCTGGCGGTCGGCGAGACGCCCGACATCGTGCAATACAACCTGGCCAGCGCCGTCACCGACCTGAACCTCGAGCGCAACTTCGAGATTCTCGACAACGAGCCTTGGGTCGGCCGCGTGCTCAACAAAGACGTCTTGTCGGCGAACGGCCACGTATACGGCTTCCACGTCAGCCAAGACACCGGCATGCAGGGCGTCGTGTACAACAAGGATATTTTCAAAGAGCTGGGCTTATCGATTCCGAAGACGTACGAAGAGTTCCTCGCCGTCTGCGAACAGATCAAGGCGAAGGGGATCACGCCGCTCTTCATGCCGTTCAAGGATCAGTGGGCGACGAATATCTGGGTATCCGCCGCGCTGGCCGACTACGCCGACAAGAACGACCCGACGCTGTTCAACGATCTGAACGCGAACAAGAAGCAATGGAACGAGATTCCGCAGCTTGAAGCGATCATCGATCAGCAATACCAGCTGTACAAGAAGGGCTACACGAACGCCGACGTGCTGAGCGACAGCTACGACATGGCCGTGGGCAAGTTCCTGAACAAGGAAGTCGCGATGATGTTCATGGGCGACTGGCTCATCCAGGACGTCGAGACCAAGGATCCGAACGTGCACCTCGGCCTGTTCCCGATTCCGTACGCCGATAACGTGAAGATGGGCGCGAGCCCGCTGGGCGGCCAGCTGTTCATACCGAAGCAAGCGAAGCACATGGCCGAAGCGAAGAAATTCCTCGAATTCCTCGGTTCCAAGGACGTCGCGCAGCAGATCGTCACCGAGCAGAAGTACGTCTCCAACCTGAGCGACGTTCAGACGCCTGAGCTTCCGGAATACAAGCAAGAGATCGTCGACAACTACATCACGCCGAAGAAGACCGTCATCACGATGGAAGGCTACCTGCAGGTCGACATGAGCGAGATGTACCGCAGCTTCCAGGACGTGTACGCGGGCGGCAAGTCGCCGAAGGAAGCGCTCGACGCTTGGAACGTGAAGTTCCATCAGCTCATGAAGGACAAGGGCGTCGCCGGCTTCTAAGAACGGAATGCGATCGACAGCTAGAGAAAAAGACGGAGCAAGGACAGAATCGGGCCCGGAAGGGGCGATTCTGTCCCCTTCCGTCATGGAGAGTGGAATATGAAGATATCCAAACGACTGTACTCGTACTACATGGTCTGGCCGGCGCTTCTGATCTACAGCTTGTTCTTCGTCCTGCCGACGATCATCGGCCTGTTCTATTCCTTCACGGACTGGCGGCTTGACCGGACGGAGCTTCACTTCAACGGGTGGACGAACTTCAAGACGATCTTCTCGGACAGCACGCTGCTGCTGGCGTTGAAGAACACCGTCATCTTCGCCGTCGTGACCGTTATCGGCAAGAACGTGATCGGGATCGCGCTCGCCGTCGCTTTAAATATGAAGCTGAAGACCCGCAACGGGCTGAGGGCGATCTTTTATTCGCCTTCGATCCTCAGCATCATGGTCATCAGCATCGTATTTACACCGATGCTCCGATCCGACGGAACGATCAACAAGCTGTTCGAGGCGGTCGGGCTCGGCTCGCTCTCGCAGGCTTGGCTGACCGATCCGGCCATCGTCATCTTCACGATCGCCGCCGTCTCCATCTGGCAGACCGCGGGCTTCCAGATGGCGATCTACCTGGCCGGTCTCCAATCGATCTCGAAGGAGTATTACGAAGCGGCCACCATCGACGGGGCCGGCAGCTGGAAGAGCTTCGTGAACATTACGCTGCCTCTGCTGCTTCCGGCGATTAATATTAACGTCATGCTGACGCTGATCGGCGGGTTGAAGGTGTTCTCCGAAGTGTTCGTTCTGACCGGCGGCGGGCCGGGCAACGCCTCGCAGGTCGTCGGAACGATCATCCTCCGTTCGTTCGGCGAAGGAAGCTGGGGCCTCGGCACGGCCGTGAACACCCTGCTGTTCGTCGCGGTGACGATCATCTCGATTCCGCTGCTCATGTTCATGCGCCGCAAGGAGGTCACCGAATAATGAACGCGACACTGAGAAAATCCTGGCGCACGTACCTCGTCGAAATCGTCATGCTGCTCGGATCCTTGATCGTTCTCCTGCCGATTCTCATCATGGTTCTCGGATCGTTCAAGACGAGCGCGGAAGTATTGGACTTCTCGCTGAAGCTTCCGAAGGAATGGCTGTTCAGCAATTATCAGAAGGTGTACGAGGAAGGCAACCTGCTTCGGGCGTTCTTGAACGGCATTCTGATCACGGGCGTCTCGTCGATCGTCAACATCGTCACGACGTCGGCGGCTTCGTTCGTCCTGGTGAGAAGGGAGTCGCGCCTTTCGAACGCGTTGTATCTGTTTTTCTTCATGGGACTTATCGCCCCGATGTCCACGATCACGACGATCCGCGTCGTTCAGTGGCTCGGCTTCTACGGCAGCATCACGAGCGTTATCTTGATCTATGCCGCGCTTAATACGGCGTTCAGCGTGTTCCTGTACAACGGCTTCATCAAGTCGATTCCGAAGGCGCTCGACGAAGTCGCGTTCCTGGAAGGCGCCGGCATGTTCAGCGTGTTCTTCCGGATCATCATTCCGCTCATCGTGCCGGTTAACGCCACCGTGGCGATCATGGTGTTCATGTCGGTCTGGAACGACATCACGATTCCGATCTACTTCCTGACCGACAGCTCCGACTGGACGATGCCGCTGTCCGTGTACAACTTCTACGGCAAGTACAGCCGGGACTGGAACCTGATCTTCGCCGATCTGGTGCTGACGTCGCTGCCCGTCTTTATTCTGTACCTGTTCGCGCAGAAATACATCGTCGGCGGCTTGACGGCCGGCGCGGTGAAGGGGTAAGGCGGAACGGCGGGTCTTACATGCAATTAAGCCATCCATTCACGATACAGAAGACGAAAGCCCTTCAGCCCTCCAGCAGGAGGACGGAAGGGCTTTGTTTTTTTCGGGGATTCGTACCGCTGGGATCAGAGCTTCACCGGTACCGGATATTTGTAGGAATTTTCTTTGCCGTCATTCCCCAATTGACCGGCTGCATTGTTGCCCATGGCCCAGAGAGTGCCGTCCTCTCGGAGGAGCAAGCCGAAGTTAAATCCGGCCGTTACCGCCACCGCTCCGTCGAACGGACTGCCGTTATCCCATTTGACCGGGACGGGGAGCTTCGACGATTGATTCGTGCCGTTGCCCAATTGTCCGTAGAGATTGACGCCCCATGCGACGACCGTGCCGTCGTTTTTGATCGCATAGGACTGATCCCAGCCTGCGGCAATCGCTTTGACATCCGACAATTGGCCGGAAGGGTCCCCCGGATCTTGAACGGGGATCGGGTAGCCCGAGAAGTTCCTCGTGGAATTGCCGATGCCGAGCGCCCCTTGAAGATTGTTCCCCCAGGCATACACTTTCCCATCCTTCAGAGCCAGAACGTGCGTGACTCCGGCCGCGATCTGGTCGACATCCGCCCATTCGGGAGCGCTATTGTCGGGAGCGTGGACCTTGATGGGCTTGAAAGAAGCCTCCAGCACGGTACTGGACGGAATCGTGCCGATTCCCAGCTGCCCGTAGGACTCCTCGCCCCACGCCCATAGCACGCCTGCTTCGTCGATCGCCATCGTATACCCGTTGCTTACGACGATGTTCACGATCGGCGGCAAATTCGGTACCTTCAGCGGAACCAGGCTGAGGGGGATTTTCCGGTCTACCCCCAACTGGCCCGACTGATTGTTCCCCCAAGTATATACGCTTCCGTCTTCTTTGAGCGCGACGCTCTGCGAGCTGCCCCCTTGAATCTGCTTAACCCCGGTCAGGTAGCCGCTCGGATCCGATGGGTCTCGAACCTGTACGGGCTCCAGGCGCCGCGTGGTCGTTCCGTCTCCAAGCTCTCCGCTGCTATTCTGTCCCCAGGCCCACACGGTGCCGTCGGCGGCCAATGCCACCGTGAACTGAATGCCGGCATCGACCTGCTTGAAGGGGATGTCTTGGATAGGGCCCGTCACCTGGACAGGGACTTTCCTGACCTTGGTGTCGCCAAGTCCCAGCTCGCCGGACCCGTTGCTGCCCCATACCCATATCGTTCCGTCCTTCTTCAAGGCGACATTGTGCTTCGCCGACTGCACCGTCGGCGCGTATTCCGAACCTAGCTCCGAGATACTCGAGATCGGCGCTTCCGTTCCCGTCTCCGCTGCCGCGTAGTTTCGTTCCCCGAAGCCGCTCCATAACAAGGACAACGTCAAGGATAAGGCGCATACCCCTTTCATTAGGCGTGCGGGCGATAGACCCCGCTGCTTCGGCTGAACCTGGAATTCCATGAGCCGTTCCTCCTCCGACTGCAAAGGCAGTGTTTTATTGGATACATATTGTATCAAAGAAGCTATAAGAGCTTCCTTCATCCTGCGTCATAGGATGAAGCCAAACATTCGCAACCTTGTATGGGACACCACTTGATGCCATTGTCAGAGTCAAGTCTTCGTATCTATCGCCCTCCAGTCGTAGTTGTCTTCATTTGTGAAAATCAGTAGTAAAA
>NZ_JACJVR010000107.1 GCF_014212175.1 Cohnella xylanilytica
GCTCTTGCCGCTCGCCCCGCCGGAGGCGGCCGCGGCACTGCCCTTGCCGCCCGCTCCGGAGGAGCCGCGGCGGCGAGAGCCTCCGCCCGGCTTCTCCGGCCGGGCGAACGCCGTCTTGACCGCGGGCCGCTGCACGCGCACCTTGTCGACGATCTGCACCGTGAACCGCTTCACGTTGTTCATGAACTGCTCCGCCGAAGCTTGCCCGCGCGCGATCTCGTTGAGCCGCTGCTCCCAGCGGCCGGTCATCTCCGGCGAAGTGAGCAGCTCGACGCCCGCTCCGCGGATGAGCTCGACCGCCGTGCGCCCCTTGGGCGTGATGACGATCTTCTTGCCCTGCATGTCGATGTACCCGACATTCTTCAGCCGCTCGATCGTCGCCGCGCGCGTCGCGGGCGTGCCGAGGCCGCTGTCCTTCATCGCCTCGCGAAGCTCCTCGTCTTCGACCTGCTTGCCCGCGCTCTCCATCGCCTTCAGCAGCGTGCCTTCGGTGTACGCCTTCGGCGGCTGCGTCTCCTTCGCCTTCACCTCGGCGTTCGCGCAATTCACGGGCTCGGCCGCGTTCAGCTCGAAGACGCCGTCCGTCTCCTCTTCCTCGTCCTCCTGCTCCTGGGCGGCATCCGGGCTTTTGCCCCGGCTTTTCCTAGCCGAAGACCCCGCCCCGTCGCCGTCCTTCCCCTGGTCGGCGTAGATGACCTTCCAGCCGAGAGAGAGCAGCTGCTTGATCGTCGTCTTGAAGCGCTCCTCCTCGACCGCCGTCAGCACCGTGTGCACCTTGTACTCCGCCGCCGGGTAGAAGTGCGAGACGAAGCGCCGCACGATGAGGTCGTAGATTTTCCTCTCGTCCGGACTTAACGCTCCCGCCTTCTTCATCGTCGGCATGATCGCGTGGTGGTCCTCGACCTTGGCCGGGTTGCACACCGCGCGGTTCCCCTTATGCACGAACCGCTTCTCCGCTCCGCCGACGATGTCCCCGTACTCCTGCGTGCTCCGCAGGTTGTCGAGAATGCGGTGCATCTCCGGGATGTTCTGCTCGTTCACGTAGTTCGAGTTCGTCCGCGGGTAGGAGATGACCTTGTGCTTCTCGTAGAGCGCCTGCGCCACGTCGAGCGTCTTCTTGGCCGAGAAGCCGTACTTGCCGTTCGCCTCGCGCTGCAGGAGCGTCAGGTCGTACAGCTTGAACGGGTACTCCTTCGTGTCCTTGACCTCGTAGCTCTCGACGGCGCCGGTCTTGCCCCTCACCTTGTCCGCGATGGCCTTCGCCTTCTCCTCGTCCGCGATGCGGTCGCCCTGCCAGAGGCCGCGGTACTTCGTCGTCCCCTGCTCGAAAAACCCGTGAACCTCGTAATATTTCTGAGAGTCGAAAGACTCGATCTGCTTCTGCCTGTCGTAGATAAGCGCCAGCACCGGCGTCTGCACCCGGCCGACCGACAACAGCTCGTTATGCTTCGTCGTGAACGCGCGCGAGCCGTTCATCCCGATCAGCCAATCCGCCTCGCTCCGGGCTCTCGCCGCTTCGGTCAGGTTGGCGTATTCCGCCTCGTCCTTCAGCTCCTCGAACCCCCGCCGGATCGTCTCCGCCGTCAGGTCGGAGATCCACAGCCGCTTCACCGGGTGCCGAAGCTTCAAGTGCCTCTGGATGAGCGAGAAAATATGCTGTCCCTCCCGCCCGGCGTCGCAGGCGTTGACGAGCGAGCCGCAGCGGGCGGCCAGCTCCTTGATGACGGCCAGCTGGTCCTTCGTCTTCGGGTTCGGCAGCAGCTTGAATTCGTCGGGGATGATCGGCAGGTCGCCGAAGTTCCACTTCTTGTACTTCTCGTCGTAGCGATCCGGCTCCGCCAGTCCGATCAGATGCCCGATCGCCCAAGTGATGATATACCGCTCTCCCTCCAGATAATTCCGCATGTTCTTCGCCTTCGGCTCGATGACCGAGGCGATGTTGCGGCCCATGTCCGGTTTCTCCGCGATGACCAACGTTTTCAACGGGGCACGTTCCTTTCGGGATGTCGTTCTTATCCCCTATTCTACCACATCCGGCACGGCCCCCGGCCAAGCAAAAAATAGCGGGTCCGCGAGATTCCCAAGAGGCCGGGTTCGTGATATAAAAGGGACAACGACGAGGATCCGGGAGGTGCGGCGCACGATGAACGCGGAGACGGACGCTCCTTATCGCGCCTTGGAGCGCAGGGCTCGGGAAGCCGGCATCGAGGGAGAGGATTGGGTCCGGTTCGTCGAGAATACGCGGGTCCGCAGCATCCCCAAGGGCGCGCTTCTCGTCTCGGCCGGCGAGCCCGTGAACGACGCCTGGTTCTGCTCGGAGGGCCTGTTCCGGCTGTTCTACCCGCTGCCCGACGGCAGAGAATACAACGTCGCGTTCTCGACGGAGAACGATTATGTCACCTCTTACGGAGCGATGGCGACGGGCGAGCCTTCGGCCTTCTCCATCGAAGCGCTGGAGGCTTCGACGGTCGTCGAGATCGGGCGCGGCGTCCTGCGGGAGCTCATGGACCGAAGCCACGGCTGGGAGCGGTTCGTGCGGCTCGCCGTGGAGAGGCTCTATATCCGCAAGGAAGAGAGGGAGCGCCAGCTGCTCTACCTCCCCGCGCTGGAGCGCTACGAAGCGTTCCTGCGGAAGTACCCCGGACTGGACCGGAGAATTCCCCAATACCACATCGCCTCCTACATCGGCGTCTCTCCCGTCTCGCTCAGCCGGCTGCTCCGTTCCAGGCGGGGCCGATGATTCGCGATTGACGAATTGCGGCGATCCGGGAGTTAACCTAGGTTAATGCGAGATGCCCGAGTCTCTCGTACAATGGAGCCATCGGAGCCATCCATTACGTTCCCGACAGGAGTGACTCGCATGCGTTACATGATGATCGTTCTACTGGAATTCTACCCTTCCTGGCTCGCTCTTCCGAGAGAGGAGCGCGGCCGCCACGCGGCTGCGCTGCAAGAGATTGTCGGCAAGTACCGGGAGAGCGTGAGCGTCCGGTTCTTCGACGCCGAAGCGCTGCCCGGCAAGGACTACACCGACTTCGCCGTCTGCGAGACGGACGATCTGAAGGCCTACCACTTCCTGTGGGAGGAGATCCGCGACTCCGTCCCTTACGTGCGGGGATATATGAAAATCAAAGACGTCGTCATGGGCATGGAGCAGGCCTTCCGCGCCTACGAATCCGAAGCGCTCGGCATGGACGGCTGATCGGTTCCGCGCCTGCCAGGGGTTGCGGATCGATCCGGTTCCGGAGCCCGCCTGCCAAAATCGTATTCTCATTCCGCGGCCCGTCTGCTAGAATAGGAACCAACCGCATATCGCAGCTCGTCAGGTGCCCTCGCTTCGAGCGAGGGGTAACAGGGAATCGGGTGAGAATCCCGAGCGGTCCCGCCACTGTAATCGGGGAGCGGCTTCCACGACGCCACTCGGCCTTAGGCCGGGGAAGGCGGAGGTCCGCGCCGATCCGAGAGCCAGGAGACCTACCTGACGGGATTCGCACCGTCATTCCTTCGCGGAGAGGAACAGGTGTACGTGGAACGATTCGGCAGCCCCTGCCCATGAGGGGCCGTCTATTGCTGCGTACCCGTCCAGCCAATCCGGAACCGGATTGGTTTTTTTGGCGTTCAGCCCACTATGGACACGGGGAGAGGATCGAATGAAGTTCGCGCCGCAGTCCCGACGGACTCGGAAAATCGCAAGCACGCTGTCGCTAATCGCCGGATTCGCTCTGTATTTGACCTTGAACGCGCCGCGGGAGGCCTACGCCATGCACATCATGGAAGGCTTCCTTCCCGCCTCGTGGGCCGCGTTCTGGTGGATCGCCTTCCTGCCGTTCTTCGCCTTGGGCCTCCGGTCGATCGCGCGCATCGCGCGGGAGACGCCGGAGCTGAAGCTCATGCTCGGCGTCGCGGGGGCGTTCACCTTCGTGCTGTCGGCTCTCAAGATCCCTTCGGTCACGGGCAGCAGCTCGCACCCGACCGGAACCGGCCTCGGCTCGGTCATGTTCGGCCCGCTCCCGATGAGCGTGCTCGGCTCGATCGTGCTGCTGTTCCAGGCCGTCCTGCTCGCTCACGGCGGCATCACGACGCTCGGCGCCAATGCCTTCTCGATGGCCGTCTGCGGCCCGATCGTCGGCTGGTTCGCCTACCGCTGGCTGCAGCGGGCGACCGGCCGGCAGAAGCTGGCCATCTTCGCCGCCGCGGCGCTCGCCGACCTGACGACGTACGTCGTCACCTCGCTGCAGCTGGCTCTCGCCTTCCCGGCCGAGCACGGCGGCGTGGCGGCCTCGCTGGCCAAGTTCGGCGGCATCTTCGCCGTCACGCAGATTCCGCTCGCGATCAGCGAGGGGCTGCTCACCGTGCTGATCTGGAACTGGCTGCAAGCCCATAACGCCGAGGAGCTGTCGCTGCTGCGGCGCCGGATGAAGGGAGCGAAGCAAGCATGAAGAGGAATGCGTTCGCGAGGAATTTGCTGCTCTTGGCCGCCGTCGTCGCCTTGGCCGTGTTCCCGCTGCTGTTCGTGAAGGGAGACTTCGGAGGCGCGGACGATGCCGCCGAGTCGATGATAGGCCGCATCCATCCCGGCTACGAGCCTTGGTTCTCTTCGTTCTTCGAGCTTCCGGGCGAGACGGAGAGCATGCTGTTCGCGCTTCAGGCGGCGATCGGCGCGGGCATCATCGGGTATGCGATCGGCTTCCTGAAGGGCAAGTCGAAGGCCTCCCGCGCCGAAGATTCGGGTTCGGCGTCCTCCGGGCCGCCGTCTGCCGGGGGGCCTTCGGTCGGATTACCGCCGGTTAGCCCGCAGTCGGACGGCCAGACGTCCGGCGGTTCGCCGTATGCCGGGCACCGGGCCGCCGACATGCGTCCGGAAGCCGCGCCGGAGCCCGGCCCGCTTCCGTGATCCGGCTTATCGACACGCTGTCCCACGGCAACCGGCTGAGCTCCGCGTCCCCGCTCTGGAAGTGCGGCTTCGCCGCCGCGATGATCGTTCTCGCCTACGCCTCCCATCCGGCGGTGCAAGCCGCGATCGCGCTGTGGATGGCGGCGTGGACGGTCGTCTACGCCCGCGTCCCGGCCCGGATCTACCTGGCGATGCTGGGCAGCGGGTGCCTGTTCTTCGTCGCCAGCCTGCCGGCGCTGGCGGTCGATTTCCGGCACGGGGCGCTCGCGCTGTCCGAATCCGGGCTCCATACCGCCGCCCGCCTGTTCGTTCGCGCGGCCTGCTGCTTGTCCGCCATGCTTTTCCTCATTCTGACGACGCCGATGCTTCGCCTGTTCCAGGTGCTCCAGAAGCTGAGGGCGCCCCAGCTGCTGCTGGAGCTGATGCTCGTCACGTACCGGTTCCTGTTCCTGCTGCTCGATACGGCGCGGATGATGCATACCGCCCAGCGGGCGCGCGGGGGCCATGGCGGGTTCAAGAGCCGGATCGCCGACACCGCGGCGCTGGCCGCCCGCTTGTTCGACCGGACGATGCACCGGTACCGGGGGCTCTCGCACGGCCTCGCCTCGCGGGGCTTCGCGGGCGACATCCGGCTCGCGCCGTACGAGCCGGCGGCCCTCCCGCTCCGGTACCGGCTGGAGATCGCCCTGGGAGGCGCCCTGCTGCTCGGCTTCGAGATCATGCTGCGGATAGGAGGATACGAATGAAGGCGATTATGGAGACGGAGGACGTTCGCTACCGCTACCCCGGAATCGGGGAAGAGGCGCTGAGCGGTCTGTCGATGCAGATTCCGGAGGGACGCAAAGTCGCCATCTGCGGGGCGAACGGCTGCGGCAAGTCGACGCTGTTCCTGCATGCCATCGGCATCCTCCGGCCGACGTCCGGCCGGGTGAAGTGGCGCGGGCAGCCGGTCGGCTACGACCGCGCCTCTCTCGGGGCGCTGCGCCGGCGGGTCGGCCTCGTGTTCCAGGATCCGGAGCACCAGCTGATCCTGAACACGCCGCGCGAGGACATCTCCTACGGGCTGCGCAATCTGGGGCTGGCCGAGGCCGAGATCCGCGAGCGCGCGGACCGGATCGTCGAGAAGATGGGACTCGCCGACCTGGCCGGCCTGCCGACCCACCACCTCAGCCTCGGGCAGAAAAAACGCGTCGCCCTCGCAGGCGTGCTCGCGCTGAAGCCGGAGCTTCTGCTGCTGGACGAAGCGACCGCGTACCTGGACCGCCGCTCCGAGCGGGCGCTGCTCGCGGAGCTGGACGATGCGTGCCGCCGCGGCGTGACCGTCGCGATGGCGACGCACGATATGAATGTGGCCTACAGCTGGGCCGATTGGGTTCTCGTCATGGACAAGGGCCGCTGCGCGATGGCGGGTCCTCCGCATGAAGTGTTCTCCCGGGAGGAAGAGATTCAGGCTCTCGGATTGGAGCTGCCGCTTCTGTACGAGGTGTGGAAGGCGATGCCGGAGGAGCTTCGGGCGGGCTTCGAGTCTCCCCGAAGCCTCGAAGCGTTCAAGGAGGCTCTTAATCCGGTTTAACCCCGCCGCGAATGGCGATTCCGCCCAAGCTCGCGGGTTGACCGGGCCTAAGAGCCGGCACCGTCCGGAGTCTCCCGTAACCGGACCAACGTCAAGGAGGCCGCCGAATCGATCGGCGGCCTCCTTCTCTCGCTGCGCAAGGCTGGGCTATTCCTGGTTCCCGCGGCTCGCATCCCCGCTCT
Source organism: Cohnella xylanilytica (assembly GCF_014212175.1). Taxonomy (GTDB): domain Bacteria; phylum Bacillota; class Bacilli; order Paenibacillales; family Paenibacillaceae; genus Cohnella; species Cohnella xylanilytica. The sequence goes on from NZ_JACJVR010000107.1 coordinate 6,650, forward strand.
GCAATTCCCGCAAGTATTCCTCCAAGCGGTCGAAGCGGTCGTTCCACGCCCGGCGGAACGTATCGAGCCACGCGTCCATCTCCATGAAGGATTCGGGACGCAGCTTGTAAATCCGCTTGTTCGCCACGGGCTGCACTTCGACGAGCCCCGCTTCGCTCAAGACGCGAAGGTGCTTGGAGGCTTGCGGCTGGTGCAGGTCGAGACGGTCGGCGATCTCCCCGACGGGAAGGGGGCCGTCCCGCAGCAATTCCACGATGTCCAATCGGTTCGGCTCTGCAAGAGCGCTGAATGTCGTTGCGTTCATGACCTGAATCTACTCCTTACGAACGCGTTCGTCAAGAAGTCTCGGCGTCAGCCTTGCGGCGGCGGACGCGGCCTTCCGTTCCGTCGATCTTACGCCTTCGCCAGGTAATCGTCAAGCCGCTGGAACGTAGCCGAGAAGCCTTCCCGGACCATCTCCAGCCCCTCCCGGAAGGTCTTGAGCTCCTCCTCCGTCGGGTTGACCGGCGCTCCGCGCATCGTCAGCGTCGTTAAGCCGTCCCGCTCCGCGAAGGTGATCGCGTTCCGAATCTCCAGCGGCCACGAAGCGTGGAACGGGGCCCGGGCCGTCCGGCCCTCTTCGTCGGAGAAGCCATTGGTGAAGACGATTCTCTCCGGAGGCTCGATCTCGTCGTAAGCGAGCTTGCACCACATCTCGTCTCCCTCGGGAGAGCGCTGCTTGTAGTGGAAGATGCCGCCGGGGCGAATGTCCTTCCGGACGACGACGATCTCGAAGCCTTCCGGCCCCCACCATTGCGCCAGATGCTCCGGATTCGTGAAGGCTTCGAACACCAGTTCTCGCGGCGCCCGAAGCTCCCGGACGATCACCAGCTCGGTCGGCTCGGCCGCTTGTTTTTCCGCCATACCCAATCCTCCTTTATCTACCGTCCGGCTTCTCGCGCCGGCGTGCCGGTTGATTTCAAATATACTCTATTTGGAATATTCCAGTCAAGGAAATATCCGAACGGGACGATTGGCGAACGCCCTTTGAACGGCAAAAACCTCCCCGACCAGGTCGGGAAGGTTCAACCGGTAGCACGGCCATCCGCCGCTTTAATCTTCGCCTTCGAGAATCGCCTGCACGCGGCCGACTTGCCCGTCCGCGAGCCGGACCTTGATGCCGTGAGGATGGAACGCCGAGTTCGTCAGGATGTCCTTCACCGTTCCTCGCGTCAGAGCGCCGGTTCGTTGATCCTGCTTCAGTACGATGTCGACCCTCAATCCCGGGCGAATGTCGCTTCTGTTTTTCCCGTTGCCTGCCATGCCGTATTCCTGCCTTCCCTCATGCTAGCTATGAATCGCGAGCCGTCAAGTTCCGTCCATCCGGGATCGGAACAAGCTCTCCAGCTCCGGGCTCTCGAACCGATAGGCCTTCCCCGAAGAAGGGTGAAGCTCGATCCCTCCGGAAGGGCCGAACAGGACAAGCTCGTCGGTCGTCCCGTCCTCGTAATAGATCGTCGCTGCCCCGCTTGAACCGTATGAGTTGCCCGGATCGAAGGCGGACATGGGCGATTTCGCCATCAGCTCGACGGCCCGATCCAGATCCTCCTTGGACAGCGAGCGGGCTTCGACGAACCCGACCTTAATGTCCCGCACCTCGCCGGCCAGCAAGCTATTCTTGAATTGCTCGACGACGGCCCTCTCCCCTCCCGCCATCGAACAGCTGGAGACGAGCACGACCAGCCCGACAATGACGCCGGCGATGCCGCCTAGCCGATTCATCAGCAACGCCGCTTCGCTCGGCTCCGCGTCCTTGAACTTCCATCCCGTGGACAAGTACCAGGCCGAATACGGAGAGATCGCGCCTAGCGCGCCCGCCGCCATCAGAATCAGACCGACCAATGTCTGCATCCGCACGCCCCCTCCGGCGAGTCGCCGTTAAAGGGTATACGATCGGTTGCCCGGATAGGTTGCGGTTACGGTTACCGTTGCGGTTGCGGTTGCAGCTGCGGTTGCCGGCGCCGCCGATACGGACGAAGCCGGCCTATGGGGCATCCCTCTTAGCTTAGATAAGTATCCGGAATGTATTCGATCCTGGAGGCGGCCCGGATCGTGAGTTGCCCGCCGGCTTCATCGTATTCGACGGGTCCGTCGCCGACGTAATACCATGTCTTGACCGTTGGCCGGCCCTCCTCCTCGCGGAACACGAACACATTGAGCTCCTGCCGGAATCGCAGGATCTCCTCGACCGCCGCGCTGCGCTTCGTCCGGATCGTGAACAGCCAGCCCCCGTCCTCCTGGGCGTCCAGCCGGTAGTCGACCGGACTCTTGCCGGTATCGATGTAGATCATGCCGCCGACCGCGTTCTTGACGATAAAAGTCTCCTTCGCCATGCTTAACCCTCCCTTATGGCAGATCGATCAGCAAGACAAACGCCGGAGCTTCCGGCGTCGACAGCGTCAGATCGGCGACGTCCGAGATCCGGGCCGAATCCCTCTCGCCAAGGCGGACGCCGTTCGCTTGAATCGATCCCTCGATGACGAATAGGAAAAGGCGGCGCCCGCTCTCCTGCCGGTAGGCGATCTCCCGGCCGGCCTCCAGCCTGCCGAGGTAAATCGTCATGTCCTGCTGGATGGAGGCCGCTTCCTCCGAGCCCGTCGGCGTGACGATCGGATGCAGCGCGTTCGTCAGCTTGGCCGGATCGTATCGGCTCGTCTCGTAGGAGGGAGCGAGGCCCCGTTCTCTCGGCATGAACCACATCTGCAGCAGGTTCAGCTCCTCCGTCTCGGAAGGGTTGTACTCCGCGTGGATGACGCCCGATCCGGCCGTAATTCGCTGCACTTCGCCAACCCGGGTAATCTCGATATTGCCGAGATTGTCCTCGTGACGGATCGCTCCCTTCAGAATGACCGACACGATCTCCATATCGCTGTGCGGGTGCGCCCCGAAGCCCTTGCCCGGCGCGACGAAGTCGTCGTTGAACACGCGCAGGACGCCGAACCCCGTATTATCCGGATCCACATACGCCCCGAACTGGAAGCTCGGACGGCTGACCAGCCACCCCAGATCGGTCCGGTGACGATCTTCCGCCGCGTACACCTTGATCATCTAAGTCCCTCCCGTTTCTTTACAATGTAAAGCTACTAACTGAATTGTAGTCTAAACGGGTTCTCGGATCAAGGCGAGAGTCCCCTGCGCCATCGATCCGACGGCCGTCCCGCGAAGCCCCATACATCTCGCCGTCCTATGAATATTGCCACTCTCCCCCTTGCTCAGTCGCCTCTTCCTCCGTCCGCCTCTTATCCGCAATCTCCCCCTTGCTCAGTCGCACCCTCCTCCGTCTGCCTCCCTTATCTGCACTCTCCCCCTTGCTCAGTCACACCATCCTCCGTCCGCCTCTTACCCGCACTCTCCCCCTTGCTCAGTTGCACCTTCCTCCGTCCGCCCCTTATCCACACTCTCCCCTTTGCTCAGTTGCACTTTCCTCCGTCTGCCACTTATCCGCATTATCCCCCTTGCTCAGTCCCACCTTCCTCCGTCTGCCTCCCTTATCTGCACTCTTCCCCTTGCTCAGTCACACCATCCTCCGTCCGCCTCTTATCCGCAATCTCTCCCTTGCTCAGTCGCCTCTTCCTCCGTCCGCCCCTTATCCGCACTCTCCCCCTTGCTCAGTTGCACTTTCT
>NZ_JACJVR010000108.1 GCF_014212175.1 Cohnella xylanilytica
GCCGGGGCCCGCGGGGCGGGCGCTTCGCCCGCGGCCGCCGCCTCGGAGCCCGAGCCGGCGGAGCACAGCTTGAGCAGCGCGATCTCGAACATCGTCTGCGGATGAGCCGCGTACTTCATCTCCGATTGGTACCGGTTCAGAAGGTCGATGATCGAGAACAGCCGCTCCCGGCCGAAGCTCTGGGCCGCGGAGCGCAGCTCGGCCGGATCGGCGACCCTTCCCGCCGAAGCGGCCGCTTGGGGCGCCAACTGGGCGAGGAGCAGGTCGCGGAAGTAATGCATCAGCTGCTCGAGACACTTGTCCGCGCTCTTGCCGGCGCGCATCATCTCGTCGACCTCCGCCAGCACGGCGGCGGCGTCCGCGTCGCGTACGGCGGCGGCCAGCCGGCCCATCTGCTCGGCCGGCAGGCCGCCCGTCGCCTCGACCGCGCCCGCGAGCGTCACTTGCCCGCCGCTGAACGAGGAGATCTGGTCGAGCAGGCTGAGCGCGTCCCGCATCCCCCCGTCGGACAAGCGCGCGATGTAGACGAGCGCTTCGTCCTCCGCCTCGATGCCTTCCTTCCGGCAGATGTCCCGCAGCCACGCGGCCTGCTCCTCCAGCGACACCCGGCGGAACTCGAACCGCTGGCAGCGCGAGACGATCGTCGGCGGCAGCCGGTGGGGCTCCGTCGTCGCCAGCATGAACATGACGTGGCCCGGCGGCTCCTCGAGCGTCTTCAGCAGCGCGTTGAACGCTTCCGTCGTCAGCATGTGCACTTCGTCGATGATATACACTTTGCGCCGGACCTCGGTCGGCGCGTATTTGACTTTATCGCGAATATCGCGGATCTCTTCGACCCCGCGGTTGGAAGCGGCGTCGATCTCGACCACGTCCATGACCGCTCCGGCCGCGATCCTCTTGCAGGCTTCGCATTCGTTGCAAGGCTCCGGCGTCGGTCCCTTCTCGCAGTTGACGGCCTTGGCGAGCAGCCTCGCGGCGCTCGTCTTCCCCGTTCCTCTCGGGCCGCTGAAGAGATAGGCGTGGGACAGACGGTTCTCGCGGATGGCGTTCTGCAGCGTCTGGACGATATGCTGCTGGCCGACCATGTCGCGGAACGTCTGCGGGCGCCAGGCCCGGTATAAGGCGATGTGGGCCATTCCTTGTCGCTCCCGTCGGATTTGGCTTTCCCTCCATTATACATCATCGGACGGAAGCGCTCCACCGCCGAGTCCGGCCGATCGCGCGCCTCCGCGATTCCGCGCCCCTTCGATTCTACGCCCCTTGGAGGGCCGGCAGCGTGACGGTGAACACCGTGCCGCCGGCTCCGGTCGCCACGTCGATCCGCCCGCCCAGATCGTGAACGATCCGCTGGCAGATCGACAGGCCGAGCCCGGTTCCCTGCTCCTTCGTCGTGAAGAACGGATCGAACACCCGCTCCAGGCTTGCCGCGGGTATGCCGGGGCCGGTATCGCAAATATCGACGTACACTTCGGCCGCCCCCGCGCGCCCCGCCCTCTCCCGGATCGTCAACGTCCCTCCTTTGACAGCCGCCATCGCTTCGATCGCGTTTTTGCCCAGGTTCAGAAAGACCTGCTTCAGCATCTCCTTGTCCGCGAAGACGGCCGGCAGTCCCGGCCGGGGTTCGTATCTCAGCGCCACGTCGTGCATGACGGCCTCGTTGCGAAGCATCGGCAGCATCTCCCCGAACAGATGGCCCAGCCGGACGGGAACCCGCTTGACCTCCTTCGGCTTGCTGAGCAGAAGGAACTCGTTGACGAGAGCGTTCACCCGCTCCAGCTCGGCCATCACGATCCGGACGTAATCGAGCTCTCGGCCCATCTGCCGCTCGTTCAGCGCCCTCTGGAGCAGCTGCATGAAGCCCTTGATCGCCGTCAGCGGATTGCGGATCTCGTGGGCCGTCCCGGCGGCCACTTCCCCGATCATTTTCAACCGGTCCGATCTTCTGACCTGCTCTTCGAGCGCGGACAGGTGGGTCACGTCCCGGAACAGCACGTACGCTCCGATGATCTCGTCGCGTTCCCGCAGCAAATCTCCGTCCATCATCCATTCGCGCCGGACCTCTCCCGACCGCCACTTGTAGCTCCGGTTGCGGAACGAGCCGCCGCGCAGCAGCGAGGAGTCGACGGGCAGCGGCTGCTCCAGGCTCCGGAACAAGCTCTCCGCCTCCCGGCCGATCAGCTCCTCCCGGGCCTCGCCCAGCGCCGCGCACACCATCTGGCTGACCTCCATGATCCGAAATTCCGTATCGAGCAGCAGCACTCCGATATTCTCGTCGCTAAGCAGGTTCTCCAAGAACCGACGGACGAAGCTGCCCGTGCGCGACTCCCACTCCCGAACCGCCCCCGCGTCCGATTCCGCTCGTCGATTAGGTGCCCGGCCGAAAACCCGGTCGTCCGAATTGCTCATGCGCGCCCATCACCCTCCGGTCTGCCTGCCTTGTCCGTTGTATTATTCGGGGCCCGGCCCGTATTTCCTCCCCTGGAACCAGGACGGGAGTCACCCTCGGCGGAGCCAACAAAAAAAGCACCCCGCGCCAGAGGTGCCTGCGCCGAGATGCTCTTATCCGCCGTCTATTGGGGCTTGCGTAACATTCGAATTCGTTGAATAAGGACCGTGCACCCGTCCCCGATCGATGCCATCCAGCCGGACGTGCCGGCTCGCTCCAGCCTGGCTACCCTCCAACACAAGAACGTGACCACTTACGGCTGCTTCCTTCCGGACCTGACCGGGTTCATGGGCGTCCCTTGCGGAGGACCCTGCTATCAACACGAAACCAAACACGCCGGAACCTGCGTGACAAGACCTCAGACGGGAATTCAACCTCGCTACAGCGGATTGCGAGTTACAGGGCACCGCTACCTCCCCGTCTAGCACGGCATGACTTAGTATAACGAATTCCCCGCCGCAACGCAACCGAAGGGAACGATTCCCTTCCGGTTCCGGTCTATCTCATGGAAGAGACGTGGATATTGTACCTTGGAAAATTGAACCTCAGCACGGAGGCCGCTTGGCGTTCCACCGTGGGAACCTGGCGGTCTCCCAGGCTCGGAGCGAGCTTCAGCGTGACGTAGGCGTCGGCGCCGTTAAACGTGACGCTGCTGCCCCGGACGCCGGGAACGTCCCGGATCGCCTGCTGGATCAACACGGCATCGTTGTTGTAATTCAGCGCCATGTGCCGGCCGGGAATATGGGGATTGGCGTTCGTGCGGCCCAGGTAGCCGTCGTCCGCGTAGCTTTGCGGCTTGACGCTGCTGGTGTTGCGGTTGCCGCAGCCGGCCTGCAGGCCGATCGCGGCCAAGGAGAGCGTAAACGTGAGGGCGAGGGCGAGCGTCGTCCGGACCCTGTTGCGTTGTGCGAGCATGAAAAAAACCTCCCTTTATCCCGTAGGATGTTAAGGGAGGCTTATTTCTATACCGCCAAATCTTACAGGCCGTATTTCTTCTTGAACTTATCGACACGTCCGCCAGCATCCAGGAACTTCTGCTTACCCGTGAAGAACGGATGGCAAGCCGAGCAAATCTCGACGCGGATATTCGGACGAACCGAACCCGTCTCGAAAGTGTTGCCGCAAGCGCAGGTCGCCGTGGATACGGTGTACTTCGGGTGGATGGCCTCTTTCAACGCGTTCACCTCTTTCTGCCCTGGAACACATGCGGCTCCAGAGTATTAGACACATAAACGGATTATAGCACGATACGCCTTCGCTTCACAACCCCCGATTCAAGCGGCGAATGCGGGCGGACGCTGGATAAAAAGGCCAAGTCCCCTTATGATGAAGAAAGAGGCGGCGATCTTGCCCTGCTTGGATTCCTAGCTTGGCATAGATTGAATCGGGAAGAAGCTCCGTAGGTAGGACGCTGAAGAAGGTTCCGCGCAGACAGGCAGATAATTTTGTGCGATTTTTCGATTAGCATCATCGAAATCATCCATGAGGATGAGCTTTTGTACGGTTTTTCATCCACCATTCGAGCAAAGCGCCTTATCAAGGAAGAATTTATATGATTTTTCATGCACCATTCAAGTAAGGCGGCCGTTCGAGAAGCATTTGTATGTTTTTTCGTACAATTTCAAACGAAGCGCCCTCCGAGGCAGGCAGGTCCGCATCCAATCGAATAAGACCGTTCCGTTAGCTAAAGGGGAATTCCTATTTTTTTCGGGGACCTGTCGATTCCGTCTCTCCCCGTTCGTTGTCCATACAGAGGCGGCCATAACGCCCACACTCAAGGAGGAGATCGACTATGAGATTCATGATGATCGTGAAGGCGACGGCGGATTCCGAAGCCGGCATCATGCCGAGCCAGGAGCTCGTCGACGCGATGATGAAGTACAACGAGGAACTGATGAAGGCCGGCGTGCTGCTGGCGGCCGAAGGGCTGCACTCGAGCGCGGGCGGAATTCGCATCTCGTATCCGGAGCCGGGCGGCAAGCCCAAGATCGTCGACGGCCCGTTCACGGAGACGAAGGAGCTGATCGCGGGCTTCACCCTTATCGAAGTGAAGTCGAGGGAGGAAGCGATCGAGTGGGCGAAGCGCATGCCGGACCCGCACGGCTTCGGCGAAGGCGTCATCGAGCTGCGCCAGGTCATCGAGCCGCCGGAGCTGACCTCGGATCCGGGGTCGCAAGCGACGCACAACTTGGTGAGGGAACAGGCTCGAACGAAGCTTTAATATTGCCCATTGGCCGCGAGAGGAGAAGATGAACATGAACCCGGAAGTCGCCGATTTCATCCGGCAATTGAAGGAGCCTTGGCAGGCCGAGCTCTGCGCCCGGCTGCGGGACGTCGTCCACCGGACGATCCCGGACGTGCAGGAGCGGATTCAATACAAGAAGCCTCACTTCCTCAAGAACGGCAAGTACGCCGCCGTCGTCTCGACGTCGAAGGACGCCGTCAGCTTCACGATCTTCAACGCGGCCGGGCTGGAGCTGCCGGAAGGCCTGTTCGACGGGCCTCCCGAGCGGAAGACGATCAAGCTGCGTCAGGGGCAGGAGTTCGACGAGAAGCAATTGGCTTCGCTGTTGGGCCAAGCCAGCGCAGCTCTGTAAGGCGAGCCGAACCGTAACCGAACCGTATATGAGGCAAGCGAACTGTTTATGAGGCACGCGAACCGTTTATGAGGCATACGAACTGTATAACCGTATATTCGGCATAAGACTGCATATTCGGCATACGAACCGCGTATGCAAGCCCAACGCAGAACAGGCCATCCCTCTCGGGACGGCCTGTTTGCGTTTGCGCTGCGTTATGACGACGGCTGCTTGCGGCTCGTTCGCGGTGTGCTAAGCGATTACTTCTTCGCCACGGGCGGCACGTGCGTGTACGAGCCGATGACGACGTCCGGCAGCTCCTCGCGGAAGATGTCCAGCAGCGTCTTCATGCCGTAAATCTCGCCCTGCGCCTTCGGAATGATCGACAGATACGCGTCCGGGTCGATGTTCAGGTTGCGCATCTGGATCAGCTTCAGGCCCGTGCGCTTGGCGAAGCCGATCATCGCCTCGATCTCCTCTTCCCGGTCGGTGACGCCGGGGAAGACGAGATAGTTGATCGAGGTGTACACGCCCTTGTCCGTCGCGTACTTCAGCGTCTTCTCGACGTTCGCGAGCGTGTAGCCGCGCGGACGGTAGTACGCGTTGTAGTGGTCGTCCAGGGCGCTGATCGTGCTCACCCGCATCAGGTCGAGCCCCGCGTCCGTGATGGCGCGGAGATGGTCGGTAAGCCCGGCGTTCGTGTTGATGTTGATGTAGCCCATCGACGTCTTGGCGCGCACCTGCTTGATCGCCTCGACGATCGTCTTCGCCTGGGTCGACGGCTCGCCCTCGCAGCCCTGTCCGAAGCTGATGATCGATTCGGGGGTGCGGAGATGCTCGAGCATGATCTCCACGACTTCTTCGACCGTCGGCTTGAACTGCAGCCGGGTCTGCGGGGAGACGAAGCCGCTGTCGTCCGGCTGCTCGGAGATGCATCCGAAGCAGCCCGCGTTGCAGGCGAAGGACACCGGCACCGCGCCTTCCCACCGTTGGAGGAAGGTGTTCGAGGACGTCAGGCATTCGTAGCCGAGCGCGCAGTTGGACAGGTGCCGGTAGAGCCGGTTCTCCGGATACTTCTCCAGCAGCCGATCCACGCCCTTCTTCACTTCCGCCCGGTCGCAGTTCTCCGGGTTCCACAGCTCGGGATCGTCGCTTCGTCCCGCGGCGACGTAGAAGCCGCCGTCCTTCCAGACGACGGCGGTATAGCCGAACAGCGGGAACATCTGCGTCTTGTCGGTCTTCGAGTATCCTGGCACGTAGAAGCGCGTGTAGCCTTGCGGCAGCAGGGCGCCCACGGCCTGGTAGTTGCCGGGGAGCGGCATCATCCGGCCCGACTTCGGGTCCATCCCGATCGCCCGGGTGTGCGGAAGCCCGACCAGGGTCGCTCCCGGAGGAAGCGGAATGAGGTCTTCCTCCAGCAGCTCGACCAGGCTGTCGCCGCTTCTGGCGACCCCGAACAAGTCGGGATGGTCGTATACGTTATTGTTCTCGTCTGCATATACCAGATGCATCGTTTATGGCCCCTCTCTGCGGCGAGCCCGATCAGGTCGAGCTGTTCCGGGGAGCGCGCTTCGTTCCCGTCCCGGCCCGCTTGGGCTTGGCGGGAGCTTCGCTTCCTTCGGCCGGCTGGCCGGAGGGCGCTTCGGAAGCCGCGCCCGTTCCGCCTGCGGCGGCGTCCGTCGCGGCGGCCGCCGCTTTGCTCTTGGCGCCGCGGGTTCCGGCCACGGCGCGGGTCTTCGCCGGCGTCGGCTCGGCCGGCGCGGAC
>NZ_JACJVR010000109.1 GCF_014212175.1 Cohnella xylanilytica
ACTTCTTTTCACGCTAAGATCATGCAAAGTGCCTTCTTAAGTCGAAATTTGTATGATTTTTCATACCCAAATCAAGCAAGTCGCCTTCTTGAGGCCGAATTTATGTGATTTTTCATACACCATACAAGCCAAGGCGCCTTCTCGAGACAGAATCGGGTCCAAATCCAATTGTGCTAGACGGGTTCTGTATGGGGTTAGCCCTCGCTCGATACCGGGTCGGCGTACACGACGTATCGTTGGGGAGCTGGGCCCACGTAACGAAATGGATAACACGTGGTGACGACGAGAACTTCCTTCCCCATCGAACGAATGACCGAGGTATCGTCTTTATCGACGATCTCCGTGCTCGATATTTCGTATTCGAATGTCCGTATGGCAGTTTAACGATGAAGCGATCCCCTAATTCGAGCTTCGCAAAATTCCGAAAAACCGTATCGCGATGCCCGGACAATAAAATCTGTTCGCCATCCAACGGCAACGCGCTCGCGCTGTAATGGCCGACTCCCCTGTCGAGCATCTCCTCGTCCGTGCCTTCGATCATCGGCAGTTCCGCCTTTATTTTCGGAATTTCCAGCACTCCGAGCACATCGCTCTCTTCCGGCTTGAATTTTTGCCTGCCGGCAAGGGCATCGCGACGAGGGTCCGGAGAGGCGACTTGAACCATTGCAGGAATGTGTCCATTCGGAGAAGGCTCGATTAACGTTCTCGCTTCGGTCAAAGCTTGTTTGGTCTGGATTCGATATTCGAAAAATTGAAAGACGGCAAGCGCGATGACTATCGCTCCGAGCAGGATCATCAACGTTCCCGCTTTTTTTCTCATACGCGATATCCCCCTTCGGATGAAAACCCTGCTTCCCGGTAGAATGGAAGAAAACACCTTTCCCATGAGAAAAGTGTTTTCTTCCTTTACGACTACTGCGCCTTGTTTTTATTCCTTCGCAAAATCAGGCCCGCGAGCAGGGCGATCGCTCCGAATAATCCCAGGTTAAAGACATTGCTTGCGGTACTGGGCAATCGGTTATCAGGCTGATCGGGTTCTTCGGCGCCTCTCGATGCGCTTCCGTCCTCCGGCTCCGCGGACGACGATCCCGTACCCGTCCCCGAAGACGCCGTTCCATCCTCGGTATTCGCCGGAAGCGGAGTCGGGTCGCTTGGCGGTTGGCCGGGCGTAGCGGACGGCGGGCTCGGCGGATTCGGTGGATTCGGCGGATTCGTCGTACCCGGCAGCTGGACCGGCGTACCCGGATCCGTCACATCGATCGTAATGACCGCCGTCGTCTTGCCGCCCTTGCCGTCATCCACGATGATGGTAAAGCTGTCCTTGCCCACGAAGCCGGGAGCCGGTACGTACGTCCACGTTCCGTCCGGGTTCACTGTCGCCGTTCCGTGCTGCGGTTCGCTTCCTATCGCGTACGTTAACGCATCCCCGTCCGGGTCCGTTCCCTTCACCGTTCCCGTCACGGTGGAATCGCTCCCGGCCGTCGCGTTAGAGTCCGATGCCGCCGGCGGTTGATTCGACGAGCCGGACGATGGGGGCGGCGTACTTGGCGAAGGCTCCGGCGTGCTCGGCGGCGGCTCTGGCGTTTCTGGCGGCGGGGTCGTCGTCCCCGGGTCCGTCACGCCGATCGTGATCGTCGCCGTCGTCGTGCCGCCTTTTCCATCGTCGACTACGACGGTAAAGCTGTCTTCGCCTACATAGCCGGGTTCCGGAGTATACGTCCACGTTCCGTCCGGGTTCACCGTCACCGTGCCATGTTGCGGTTCGCTTCCCTTCGAGTACGTCAGCGGATCGCCGTCCGGGTCCGTTCCCTTCACCGTTCCCGATAAGGAAGAATCGTTCCCGGTCGTTACGTTATAGTCCGGCACCGACGGCGACACGTTAGGCGTCGGTGAAGGCTCCGTCGTGCTCGGCGGCGGCCCTGGCGTTTCCGTCGGTGGCTCTGTCGGCGGCTCTGTCGTATCCGGCGGCGGAGTCGTCGTCCCCGGGTCCGTCACGCCGATCGTGATGGTCGCCGTCGTCGTGCCGCCTTTACCGTCGTCGACTACGACGGTAAAGCTGTCTTCGCCTACATAGCCGGGTTCCGGTACATACGTCCACGTTCCGTCCGGGTTCACCGTCACCGTGCCATGTTGCGGTTCGCTTCCCTTCTTGTACGTAAGCGGGTCGCCGTCCGGGTCCGTTCCCACCACCGTTCCCGTCATTGATGCATCATTCGGCGTCGTCTCGTTATAGTTCGGCACCGTCGGCGATGCGTTCGGCGTCGGCGTCGGATCTGGCGTACTCGGCGGGGGCGTCGTCCCCGGGTCCGTGACGTCAACCGTGATGGTCGCCGTCGTCGTGCCGCCTTTTCCATCGTCGACTACGACGGTAAAGCTGTCTTCGCCTACGTAGCCGGGTTCCGGAGTATACGTCCACGTTCCGTCCGGGTTCACCGTCACCGTGCCATGTTGCGGTTCGCTTCCCTTCTTGTACGTAAGCGGGTCGCCGTCCGGGTCCGTTCCCACCACCGTTCCAGTCATTGATGCATTATTCGGCGTCGTCTCGTTATAGTTCGGCACCGTCGGCGGTTGGTTCGGCGGGACCGGCACGACCGGATCCGTCACGTCGATCGTGATCGTCGACGCGATCGTTCCGCCCTTGCCGTCATCCACGATGACGGTGAAGCTGTCCGGGCCGACATACTCCGGTTCCGGTACATACGTCCACGTTCCGTCCGGGTCCACCGTCACCGTTCCGTGCTGCGGATCGCTTCCCTTCTTGTACGTAAGCGGATCGCCGTCCGAGTCCATTCCCTCCACCACTTCGGTTATGGGGGAGTTTTTCCTCGTCGTTGCGTTATAGTCCGGTACCGTCGGCGGCTGGTTCGGCGGGACCGGCACGACCGGATCCGTCACGTCGATCGTGATCGTCGACGCGATCGTTCCGCCCTTGCCGTCATCCACGATGACGGTGAAGCTGTCCGGGCCGACATACCCCGGTTCCGGTACATACGTCCACGTTCCGTCCGGGTCCACCGTCACCGTTCCGTGCTGCGGATCGCTACCCTTCGTGTACGTGAGCGAATCTCCTTCCGGATCCATTCCCACTACCGTTCCAGTCTTTGACGCATTATTCGGCGTCGCCTCGTTGTAGTTCGGTACCGTCGGCGGCTGGTTCGGCGGGATCGGCGGGCCCGGATCCGTTACGTCGACCGTGATCGTCGACGGGATCATGCCGCCTTTTCCATCGTCGACAATGACAGTAAAGCTGTCCGGGCCGACATACCCCGGTTCCGGTACATACGTCCACGTTCCGTCCGGGTTCACCGTTACCGTGCCATGCTGCGGCTCGCTTCCCTTCGTGTACGTCAGCGGATCCCCGTCCGGGTCCGTCCCTTTGACCTCGCCCGACACGGGCGTATCTTTGTCCGTCGTTGCGTTGTCATCCGATACGACCGGAGGTTGGTTCACAGATACCGCACTGTCGACGACGTTCGATTCCCGAGTCTCGTTTTTGTTTTCCAACAAATTAACGTAACGGGCGACAGCCTTATTTGCGACCTGTTGTCCGCTAGACTCTGGAAGGACCTTGACCTTAAATTGAATGGTCGATCCTTCAGGCAAGACATCCGTATTAGCGACTCTTCCGCCGTCTTGCGCCGTTGCGCCGGTTCCCAATCGAACGACGACTTTGTTGGCGGCTTGATCAAATTCGCCCTGATCGTCGCCGCTTGCATCCGTTATCGTTCCCGCGTTCGGGCCTTCGGCGATCTTCAAAGATCCAGGAACGTACTCGGTTCCTGCAGGAATTTGGTCTTCCAATACGACGTGTTCAGCGACGTCTCCGCCTTCATTCTTGAAATTTACCGTATAGGTGAGGATATCTCCCACTTGCACATTTTGCGTTTGGTCGACTGTCTTGGTAACGACGCCACAAGGCTCTGATCCCAGGAAGATATCGTCCAACAGATTACCCCACAAATTACTGGGCGAACCTGGCGAAACCGAAACTGCCTCAAAACCGAATCTAGTTACAGTTTGGCCATCCGGAACTTTGTAGGACCCGGTATAATATGTCCATTTGTTAAACGTGCTGCTCATCTGTTGAATAATGGGCAGTGCCGTCGGTTCCGTTTGAGCCGAACCAATTCGAAGCTGCATTGTGTCTTCCCCAAATTCTCCTCGATGCGCCAGTCGCCAATAAATGGTTTGCCCCGGGCTCGTTTCCACGTCTTGATACAACATGGCTGCTTGATTTGCGTTCAATTCGGCATATTGCGTTCCATCCGCCGCCACAACGGGGATGGTCTGATCATTCCCTCCCAGTGTAGGGCCTAAAAACTCATTGGAGTTTTGCATAATTTGTATAAAATGATCTGTTGCTGCTGTCTCCCAACCCGGAACTTCGTAATCGTAAAAATACATCCATGCGTTCTCGGCTCCCGGAGAACCTGTATCGCCGACATTTCTAGCTAAGGGCTCCTCAAAGCTGCCATTAATCAGCGACACTCTTGGTTTGCATATTCCCGGCGCGACCGGCTCCGTTACGTCGACGGTAACCGTAACCTCCGTCGTGCCGCCATAGCCGTCGTCCACGATGACGGTGAAGCTGTCCGGACCGACATAGCCCGGCGCCGGAGTATACGTCCACGTTCCGTCCGGGTTCACCGTTACCGTCCCCTGTTGCGGATCGCTTCCTTTCGCGTACGTCAGCGGATCGCCATTCGGGTCCGTGCCTTGTACGGAGCCCGATACAGGCGTATCTTTTGGCGTCGTTGCACTGTCATCGGATGCCGCCGGCGGCCGGTTATCGGCATAGTCGATAGGAATTTAGTCATCTACAAAGTACCAGCTATAAATATCATGATTTTCATAATTCGGGAGCCCTGTTGACGCGGTAAAACCGGCATGAACGGGACTTCCGTTAAAAATGGCGCCAAGATCTATGTTATTTACCTCCAACACTTTGCTGGAAGCAGACCTATCCGGCGAGGTTCCTAGACGAACCTGAACATTTTTATTTAAACCGTCATAGTCGATCCATGTATAGTACAGGGTTCCGTTAGATAAAACATAATTGGTGCCGTTAGTCGCATTAAATGAATTCAAGTCCGTATACCGGCCCGATTGATTCACCGGATCGCCATTTTGCGCGATTCCAATGTAGTTTGCGGAAGGATCGCTGTATACATTGTTATAAAAAGTATCATATTTAACAGTGAACCCGGGATTGATACCGTAATATCCTATACCGCCCCCATTCGCTCGCTGACTGGCGGTTCCCGTCTGGATCGTAAAAGTCAACCCGTCGCTGATCCCATCAGTGGGATTCGAACCGCTCATTTTAAACGAGAAGACCGTACTGAATGAATAATTGTTTTGAAGATTAAGCGGAGTTTTGTGGAATACGGCCCCGCTTTGCAAGGCGACTGCCGGCGTCAAGCGGATAACGTTCATCCCTGCAGGAACTGCGGCGTCACCATTAAAAGCAAACTCATTAATGGCAGCACTGGAGAAGCCGTCGAATTTGTAGGTCAGCCTTTTACTTTCTGCAGCAGCGCTTGCATTTTGAAGCTGTAAAGGGAGAACCAGACCATAGGGGACCATGATGAGAAAAGCGAGCAAGCCTCTTATCATTCGATTCAACGTTTTTGTTTTCAAGAATGTTCCCCTCCTTATATACCGTCTCTTGGAATTATCGATTAATATGGAACTATTTTACATATATAAAGACGCAAAAAAACCTCCGTCCAGGATGACAAATGACAGACGGAGGCTTCCGTCGTATTCGGCAACTGGCTAGCATCGCGGTCGCGTTTCAGATCCGCATTAGCCCCTGTAGCTTTGCGTCGCCACTTTTCAGTGGTTTTGCTAGTATCGTACGAACTATTCAATTGATTCTGAGATGGCATAATGTGGATTCCATTTATTCTGAATATACCTTTTTTCCTGTCTAAAATCGATAGTCCTTTTTTATTATTTTGTAACTTATTAGGAAATGATCCTATCTATTAGGGGCATGGGATAAAAAGACTAGAACAGAATCGGCCAAGACTTCGGCGAGCCGATCCTCATGCAAGAACGGCCCGAGAGCGATCTCGAGGCCGTCCTTTGTCGGTGTTACGTAATCTTCGAGAATACGGCGATCACGGGATAATGATCCGATGGATACCGCCCTTCGACCTGCCCCCGGTCCACCTCGATCCGTTCGACGGCGACGTCCGGCGAACCGAACAGGTAATCGATCGGCTCCCCCTCGACGCCTCCCTTGAAGTCGTGGAACGTCCGCCCGACATCCGCCTTCCCGCCAAGCGCGGAATAGCCGTTCACATAGCCGTCCCGCTCCAGGCCGCGCACGACCGCGTGCCCGGGTTCGACGTTGAAGTCCCCTGCCAGCACGACCGGCAGATCGGCCCTCTCTCGCCGCAGCTTCCCGATCCGGCTCTTGACGAGGTCCATCCCCTTGATCTGCGCTTCCTCGCTGACATGGTCCAGATGGGTGTTGAACACCGCCAGCTCGAACGCTTCGTCCTCGGCCGACCTCAGCCGGACCCACGTGCACATGCGCGGGTAATCCGCGTTCCATGCGAGCGCGCCCAGCTTCTCCGGCGTCTCCGACAGCCCGAAGCTGCCGCGCTCCTCCGCCCGCCACTTCGTCTTGCGATACCAGATCGCGCAGTGCTCGTCCTCCCGTCCGCCGCGGCGGCCTTCGCCGACCCAGGCGTACTCCGCGAGCAGCGGCTCCAGATCCCGCAGCATCGAGTAGAGTCCTTCCTGGATGCAGACGACATCCGGCTCATGGCGCCGGATCGCCCGAGCGGCGGCCTCCGCCCGATGAGGCCAAGCGTTGCTCCCGTCCGACTCGACGTTCACTCTCAAATTAAATGTCATCGCTGTCCATCTCACGCCGAATCGTCTCCTCCAATTGATTTAAGTCAATGAACCCTCCCGGCCCTCTCCGTACAATGAGCGTATCCCCAGCTATCAGGAGGTTCGGCACTATGCTTATCCCGGTCTCGGAAGATACTCGAACGGAACGCCCGGAACGGCGCCCAGCGGCCTTGACGGCCGGTCTCGCTCTTATCCTCATGGCGATCGCCGCCGCATTCTCGTACGGATACGCGCACGGAAGCCTCGTCGTCCCGGGGGACGCCGGCGCTACCTATCGCAACCTCTCGTCGTCCGGCTCTCTCTTCGCGGCCGAGCTCTTCGGCTGGGTTCTCATCCTGATCGCCGACGTCGCCGCCGCTTGGGCTCTCTATCTGTTCTTCCGGCCCGTTCAGCCTCGCCTAGCCCTGCTCGGGGCCTGGCTTCGGCTGGTTTACGCGGCCCTATTGGGGGTCGCCGTCTCGAACTTGCTCTTCGTGCGGAACCTGGCGCTCCCGAGCGATACGGCGGCGGCGCTCGGCCCCGATTCGCTTCAAGCTCTGACGACGCTTCATCTGGATGCCTTCGAATCGATCTGGTCCATGGGCCTGATTGTCTTCGGAGGGCATCTGCTGATCGTCGGCTGGCTGGCGTGGCGATCCTCCGGCGTCCTTAAGGCGATCGGCTTATCGGTAGGACTCGCGGGAATCGGCTACCTCGCCGTCCACCTCTGCAGCGCGTTCCTTCCCCAGCACGACCGGCTTGTCGCCGCGCTGACGGCCGGATTCGTCGTCCCCATGACCGCAGGGGAATTGGGCTTGGCGATATGGATGCTTGCCCGAGGCGGACGTCCCTCTAGGACGGCGTAAGGTCCGCTTCGTCAGGACCTCGCCGCACTCGCTTCTTGATTCGGCTCAGCGACTCCGGGGTCATGCCGAGGCAGCTGGCCAGCTGATGCTGGGGCACGCGCTCGATCAAGCCGGGCCGGTTCCGGAGGAGCGCCTTGAAGCGTTCCTCGGGCGTCGAGGAGACGAAGGCGGCGAAGTCGTCCTGCATCCGGCCGAACATCTCCTCGATCATGCGGCGCGTCATCGATTCCAGTTGGGCATGCTTGACGTACATGTCCTTCTCGACGACGAGATCTCCAACGACCAATACCGAGTCCTCCAGGCATTCGAAGGAGAACTCCGAGGCCAGATCCCGTCTGTGTCGGTTGAACACCGTAACGGCCTGTTCTTCCGTGTAGAAGTTGGAAGTGGTCTCTCTCCCGTCTTCGTCGACCGAATACTGCCGAACGCATCCCTTCAGCACGAAGTAACACTTGTCGGGAACGTCGCCTTGCCGGAGAAGCACCGTTCTCCTTGGATATTCCCTCACGACGATCTCGTCGACGATGGCCTTCTGCTCCTCCGCACTCAGGGTCGTGAACTTCGCCAAATACTTGAACAGGATCTCTCTCATCCCGCCGCCCTCTCGTCCCGCCGGTCTCCGCGCCATTCGCGGAGCCGAAGTCTTCTTCCTCCAGTATAAACCCGCCTTCCGGATATGTTACAGTGGAAGAGAGCTTGCAGGGAGGCGATAAGATGAAGACCATCTTCGAAGCGGACCATACTCGGGAGGGATAGCGCCTGCCGGTCCCGAAACCGCGCGGTTCCTTCCCGTCTAAGAAGAGGAAGGCCGTCGCTCTCTTGTCAGGCCAATCCTTCGACTGCATCCGTCTCGGGGTCGTGACCGACAACGAGCGGGCTCTGAACTTATATCGGGGCGCGGGCTTCGCGATTACGGCGGAGTATAAGTACTACCTGTAAGAAAAACGCCTGACGGC
>NZ_JACJVR010000011.1 GCF_014212175.1 Cohnella xylanilytica
ACTTTCGAAATTCAGGATAAGATTAATTCAAATCCATGGGAGGGATGATAATGAAATGGGAAGAAGTACAAAGTATTTACCCCGACCAGTTTGTAAAATTTGAAATCTTGCACTCGTTCGAAGAAGACAGCAATGAAATTATTGATGAAGTTGCTTTGATTGGACCCGTTAAAGATGAGGATGCGACAAAGGAGCTTTTAAATAGTAAAGATCGTACGCTTGTGTATCATACATCCAAAAACCAAGTAATTGTTAAGATCCGAAAAAACATTGGATTGAGGAGATTTCTATAAATGAAGATTGAATGGAAGGATGGTCTTCTATTTACTGAAATTAAGGTTACTTTTAATGGGCGTAGTAAGATTATTAATAATGTAGTCATTGATACGGGGGCAAGTCATACATTAATCTCCCAGGATGAAGTGGATGAACTTGGAATTCGTGTGACCAGAGATGATCATTTTATAACGAGTTTTGGTATTGGCGGAGAAGAGCATGCATTTATAAAAACTATTGAAGCCATAGAGATTGAAGATTACAGAATAGAAAATATAGAATTGGATTTTGCAGCATTTAGATATCAAGGCGTAAACGGATTGTTAGGATTAGATGTATTAATGGCTGGAAAATTCAATATAGATCTAAACAAATTAGAACTTCTTCGTCTGCAATCCTGATTGCAGATTTTTTTGTAAGCAATTTCTAGGAAGGATAGAACCTACTCTAACACAGAGTTCTCGCATCGGGGCCTGCAGCTCCTCGGTCCGAGGGATGCAATTTTGTGAGAAGTGGATTCAGCGACACATCCGCACCGATAAACCGCATCGCCGCCGCTCCCGTCGGCCGCTTAAGTCGGTGGGATGTCGTGAACACAGGTATCAGTTTAAGGACCAAAGGAATCGAGAGCGAGTGTTGGCGTATTTTGAGGTAAATGAGAATATAAAGCTGGTCATAGAATAAGCCGGCTTCAGATAGGAATATCTAAGGGCCGGCTCGCGTCGTAAATATTAAAAGACATGAGTGTTCACAGATCAGGGGGAGATTAGGATAAAAGAGAAGATCAAAAAAATTTTAGACAACCTCCCGGATGAAGAACTAGAGAAGGTTTATTGGACCGTTGAGGTCTTGCAAAAGGACTATTTGTTTAGAAAAAACTTGCAGGATAAAGGCGCGATCCTCTCGGAGTTATTCCAGAAAGAAGCTCAATCCGTTAATGAGTTATGGGACAATTCGTTTGCTTCTGACATCAGCATGGACACCAAAAAAGCCGTTTATTACGATCAAATCAAATGGCATATTTTCAGCTATCAGATAAAAAACTGTTTGAAGGAAGAAGCCGCAAGAAACGCCTTTGATGCCGCCGCCAAGGATGAGCTCTATGTGATGTATCAAAACAAATCTTACGTACTTATGTTGAAAAATGCAAAAGATACGGTCTCCACGGATTTTGATTCCGAAGAAGATATTTATATCTTTGACAAAGATCTCACTTGGACTTATGTACATACTCATGAATCGTATTGCGGCCCGTATTTTCACCTGGCAGGGGGATTCAAGTGAGCGATACTCCAGAGAATATCCATTTCAATGTAGCAGCGAATCTCTTCCGAGGCGTGGAATCCGTCGGCGGACGGCTGAAGATATCCGAGCGCAGCATGGTCTTCCATTCGCACGCCATCAATATTCAAAGAGGAAGCACCGAGATCCCTATTGACCAGATTACGTCTATTAGCAAACGGAATACATTAGGGATCGTGCCAAATGGGATATTGGTCGAAACTCGGGACGGACAGGAGTATAAATTTGTGGTTTGGAACAGGCAAAAGATCATCGATTTTATAGACAAAAGGATCGTTGGAAGGACCCAGGTCTAAGGGTTCGAAGGCTCGGGAGCAGAAGAAATGTTATTTGGGAATTAAACCCACGTAAATCGTGGGTTATTTCTTTTTGGACCCTTCGGAACGTCGACAGGAGTCTACAAAACCTCCTATGAAACTATCTATTTCAACCGTTTACAGTGGATATCTCGTTGAAGTATGCTAGATTTGCACCTGGCTATTATTGGTATAGGTGCAAATATATCCATTTGGAGGTATGAATTATGTCTGTCGTCAAAAAGAAGGTTTTCTCTCTCACCGTCTTCCTATCGCTCTTGGCTGCAACGTTCCTAACCGCTCCTGCCCAAGCTGCCGGTACCTGCGTTCTCTCGACCATGACGGACCCGTTGGCTCTACGAATGGAGGCAGGGGAGACCGTTATCTGGGACGGAGTCACTGCCGATTTGCTCGCAGCGAAGAACCGTTACGAGAGTCTGATCAAAGCGAAGGGGTGGACGATTACCTATAACTCCGCCTACCGCCCCTATCAATATCAAAAGCACTTATACGAGATCTCGCAGAACCCGACGGCATGCAGCGCGGAAAAAACCAAGCATGGCTTAGGCACCGAGGTTGCAGTACCTTCCTATACGGCTCCTCATACGGCCGGTATTGCATTTGATGCTACGGTAAAAAATGCAAGCGGTACTGCGCTGAATAGCATGACCTCTGTAAGCAGTTCATTGATTGCCGTAGCGGAAGAAGCCGGTCTTAAGTTCCCGCTCCCGACAAAGGATGGCGTCCATCACGAACTGTCTTCTAACGGTTCCGTATTGAGTGTAGGAAGTACAGGGCCAGCGGTCACCACGCTGCAAACAAATCTGAATAAGGTTGGTTACTCGGTAGCCGTGGATGGGATTTTCGGCAGCGGAACCGATAACGCCGTGAGACAGTTCCAGTCCGCGCACGGACTTACCGTAGATGGCAAAGTAGGATCCGCCACCTCGTCCAAGCTCAGTTCCTTGGCCACCACTACAACGACTCTCCGTTCAGGCAGCACCGGCGACGAAGTTAAGGTTCTACAGCGTCTGCTTACGAAGAAGGGATATTCGGTAACAGCCGACGGGGTATTTGGATCGGGTACGGAAACTGCGGTTAAAAATTTCCAGCGAGCGCAGAGCCTGACTGTGGACGGTATTGTTGGATCCGCGACTTGGAGCAAGTTGCGTTCGTAAGCTCATAAGGAACGTTATCAATCAACAAACCCATTTCTCTGTATAGAGAGATGGGTTTCACTGTTGCCAGAGGGGCTTTCGTCTCTTGGTTATGGGATGTATAATCATGGAAGATGACCTGAGACAACATGCGACCCGGCCTAAGATAGGAACTATCGAGGCCGGGTCTTGTTATAAAGAGGTGATCAGGATGAAGATTAATAAGCGAGTATTCATTGAATCGATCGTAGTCTCAATCCTTATTAGTCTAACGGTTATTGGGTGGGAAATCATTCGAGGTTACTATACAACGCAGAAATATGTACCCGAAATCGTTAACCGCTATGAGTCAATCGATTATTTACAACATAAAGTCTCATTCGGAATTGTCGGCAGAAGCGGCTGGATAACCCTCCTTTGGGGAATGGGTGGATTTTTGCTTTTAGCCATAACGTATTATGGAATTCGAACATGGTTCGCTCAAATACGAAAAAATAAAAATAAATAGAGGATATTCGGAGGTCGTATGAAAAGTCCAATAGCCAATAGAGTGGATACGATATTTATTCATGTGACGGATTTAGAGAAATCGGTTGAATGGTACAGCAAGCTGCTTGGCGTGGAGATGATAGGAGAAGTTCATGGCCCCATCCATACATTCGACATGGGGGCTGGTCGGCCTGGATTAACGCTTGATAATCACTGTTTCGATGACCATTATGAATTCATCCCGCAGAATCAACCGCTTTTCAATTTGAGCGCCTCGGATATAAATGCAGCATACCAACACGTTAAAGATCTCGGAGCGGAGATGGTGACCGAAATTATTACTTATCCGGATCTTTCTGAGTTCTCTTTTAAGGATCCGGACGGAAATATCCTTATGATTTGTACTTGTTCCAGTTAGAAAAGCGTTTATGAAGAGAGTGAGACTAATATGAATCTACGGATTCGAGAGCTAACGGAAGACGATCCAACCGTCATCTCGAATGCTTTTCAAGAACAAGGT
The DNA here is from genome assembly GCF_014212175.1 of Cohnella xylanilytica. Lineage (GTDB taxonomy): Bacteria > Bacillota > Bacilli > Paenibacillales > Paenibacillaceae > Cohnella > Cohnella xylanilytica. Next base: position 4,041 of record NZ_JACJVR010000011.1, read on the forward strand.
TGGAATAAACCCGTTGAGCAATATCAAAGTTATTTTGCAGAACAATGCAGGGGCGCAAGAATCACCTTAGTAGCCGAAGTCGACGGAATCTTTGCTGGGTACGTGAACGTAGTCTGGGAATCGTATTACCCATCCTTTAGAGAATTAAATATCCCTGAGATAAACGATTTTAACGTGCTCCTCAAATATCGGCGGATGGGAATCGGATCTAAGCTAATGGACAGAGCTGAAGAACTCATAAGCGAACGATCCGAAGTTGCCGGTATCGGCGTAGGGATTTATTCGGACTATGGAAATGCTCAGGTGCTTTACGTGAAGCGCGGTTATATCCCGGATGGAAACGGAATTCATAACGGTCAACGGTATATTCATTATGGAGAGAACATAGCCGTTGATGACGATATTATACTGTATTTCACAAAAACATTAAGCCCAAAGAATTCAGGATGATTCATGTCATGGAATTATGGGTCGGCCGCATCGATATATTCGCTATAGGAGGGCTTCATTTGAGCAAGGTCCAATTTTCCGTACAGGTGCTCGTCGTTTCGGACTTGGCACGATCCAAAGCCTACTACCAAGATGTTCTAGGCTGCGAGGTCAATGACTTCTGGGCGGTGAGAGATGACTTCCGGTTAGGCTTTAAGTTGATCGAAGGCAAGTCGGCGGAGGATGTGCGGCCCAATCGGATCGGAGACGGGCAAGAGAAGGTATGGGATACTTACGCCTATGTTGAAACGCATGATGACTTGGACGAGCTGTATGAGGAACTGAAAAGCAAAGGAGCCATCCTCCATCAAAAGCCGGAAGTGTATGAGTTCGATTGGGGAGTGTGGAAGGAATTCTCCGTTAAAGACCCGGATCAGTATGTCATTGCCTTCGGCTCCGGGAAGAAGAAGGAATAGGAGGTTGTTTGGATGAACGACAATGAGATGAGCAATTTGATTACAAGTTACATAGAGGCGTACAACGATTTCGACGTCGAAGGGATGCTTAGGCTGCTGCATGAGAAGGTAGTGTTCCGGAACATCTCGAACGGCGTCGTGGATACGGAGACGAAGGGGATCGAGGAGTTTCGGATGCTGGCCGAGCAATCTGCGAAGCTCTTCGCGCAGAGGCGTCAGACGATCAAGGAGATGACGATCGACGGAGACAGGGCCGAGATCGAGATTGATTATGTAGGGACGCCGGCCATCGACCTTCCGAATGGCTTGAAAGCCGGAGAGACCATCAGGCTTGGCGGAAAATCGATTTTCTACGTGAAGAATGGGAAAATCATCGTCCTTGAAGATCACAGTTAAAAAGAGTAGGGGCGTTCATCCAAAGTGGCAATCACCATTCGATATGCAACAATGGCGGACTTTCAAGAGGTCGTCAATGTCGACCGACAGGTTCCCGATCGCATTTTACAATGGAAGCTGCAAAATCAAGAAATCGTCGTTGCCGCGGATAACGAGAACCTCGTTGGGTATCTCAGATTGGAATATCTATGGTCCAAGTTCCCCTACATCGGTCTCATCATCGTTCAGCCGGATCGCAGAGGCAACGGTCTTGGCAAAGGACTGTTGCAGTTCGTCGAGGAGCATCTGAAGAAGAAGGGGATCGCGGCCCTGTACAGCTCGTCGCAGGTAAACGAACCTCCCCCTCAGGAATGGCACCGCAAGATGGGCTTTAAGGAATGCGGAATCCTAAGCGAGATTAATGAAGGCAACGTAGGAGAGGTGTTTTTCGTAAAGCATCTAGAGTAGGCGAAAGGGGACCTTAAGATGGAACCATCTGAACTTATGCCGATCGTAAACCAGTTAAAGGAGCATAACATCGCCTACGCGCTTGGCGGGAGCGGGTTGTTATACGGTCTGAATCGAATCGACTCTGTGAACGACTGGGATCTGGCGGTGGATTGCCCCAAAGAGACTTTAATTCAAGCGATTCGCGATTACGACTGGATCGAGCAAAGCAGCGGCGACTTCCCCTTTGCCAGCGAGTATCGGATAAGTATCGCGTCCCCTAACATCGATTTTATCGGCGGATTTGCCTTGCGGTCCGGCGAAGCGACGGTTCGAATGCCGATTCGCATTCGTCGACAATGGAACGGCATTAACGTATCGAGCCCGGAAGTTTGGTTTGTCGCCTATTCCCTTATGGGCCGAACGTCTAAAGCGAGCTTGCTTCTAGACTATCTCAAGCGCCATCCATCCGCCGTGGATGCAGATGCAGTAAATTATTTTCTTAACGTCGAAGGTCTTCCAGAGGACATCCAGGAGGAGCTTCGATCGCTAGTCGGATGAAGTGGGTGCACTATTGCTTTAAATTGGAGGGACAAGGATGATCCTGAAAGAGATCGTTCCTATTTTGCGGATCTTTGATGTGCCTAAGGCGAGAGAGTTCTATTTGGACTATTTGGAGTTCCAGGAGGATTGGGAGCATCGGTTCGAAGAAGGATTCCCTTTGTATATACAGATCTCGAAAGGACCTATCAAGCTGCATCTGAGCGAGCATTATGGAGATTGCAGTCCTGGCGCCGCCGTTCGAATCGAGGTCGAGGGAATCGCCGATTTGCATCAGAAGCTTATAGAAAAGCAATATTCCTACTCAAGGCCCGGCTTGGAGAAGAAGCCTTGGGGGAGTCAGGAGTGCTGCGTGACCGATCCGTTCGGGAACCGGATTATCTTCTATGAGTACGACGAAGAAGAGGGATAAAGCAACCTGCCGCCAAAAGAAAAACCGCCCTGCAGGACGGTTGGTTCTGAGCGACCGATTGCCCGGTCATGCGGCCGGATCGGTTGTCCGGGGATGATCGGGCTCGGCTGCCGCGTCGGGGGCGTCGTCTACGTTTTTATAATACTTCTCATAGAGATGAGCCGGGGCGATTAAGCAGAAGCCGACGAAGAGAAGGCAGAAGGCAAAGAACCCGAACACGCTGAGTTTGTCCGCGAACAATTGACCGCCTACCGCGGCCGTCTTGGCCACGCTTTCGCTGATCGAGAGCAACATTAGGATTCCTCCAATCCGGATACAATTTGGCATTGCTTAGAACAACCTGAACCGCTTCATCCGCATCTTGAACTTCCGTTGATGGCTCTATTTTAAAACGCCATGGCTTCGATGAATGTGATGAAAATCACAACCTGAGGAAAGGAAGCATGGAGAAGAGAACTGGGGATTGATCGCCGGGGCTATCGAGATTGGCGAGACTCCGGCTCAAGCCGTCTGTCGGGAGGCGTTGGAGGAGTCGGGATTGATCGTTCGACCCGACAGAATCATCGGAGTATTCGGGGGAGAGAAGCACCGATTCGCTTATCGCAACGGCGACAAGGTTGAATACCTGACGATCGTATTCGAATGTACGATTACGGGCGGAGAGCTGAATCCCGATAACGAAGAGATGAAGGACTTGAAGTTCTTTAAGGAGAATGAGATTCCTCCAATCGCCAACCCGTATCCCCAAGAGATATTCGAGAGAAGAACGACGGATAAAGCGATTTTTGAGCAGGTTAAAGGTTAATAGAGGAAAAGAGAGGGGGAGCGGGCCGTGCCTATGCAGCTTCGCGCGGCGAATGAAGACGATCTTCCCGAGTTGGCCGTCATGAACAAGCAGCTCATCGAGGACGAGGGCAGCTCCAATCCGATGGGGCTGGAAGATCTGCAGCGTCGAATGAGGGATTTCTTGAACGATTCCTGGCAGGCCGATCTGATCCTGAACGGTTCGGATCTCGTGGGCTATGCCTTATATCAGTTCCGTGAAGACCCTTTCCGCCCCAACCTTCGGCATGTCTACTTGAGGCAGTATTTTATCAAGCGGGAACATCGGTTGAAGGGCTATGGGTTGGCTGGCATCGAGCTGTTGAAGGAAAAGCGGTTTAAAGGCGCCGAGAGCATTGGTATCGATGTGCTGGATTCCAACCTGAGAGGGCGCAGGTTCTGGGCGAAGGCCGGGTTCGAGCCTTACTCGATCCATATGAGGATGGAGACTACTTAAATCATGAATCGACTAGAGAGGTGAGCGGGTCTTGGATCCTTTTACGAAGAAGAGACTGACGAAGATCATGACGGATTACGTGGAGCAGAAGGTTCCCAAGCACGTGAGAGATCAAATGAGGCTTAACTTCAAAATCAGGGGGAACAACGTCACTCTGGTTGAAGAACGTCCGGCTTTCAGGAGCGAGCAGTGGGTGGAGTTGGATCGGGCTCAGTTCCGGTTGGACGAGAACAAGTGGAAGGTCTACTGGAGAGACAGCCGGAATAAATGGCATTGGATCGAAGAGATCGCTCCGGACGAAGACTTCGAGAAGCAATTGAGAATCGTCGACCAAGATCAAACAGGCCTGTTCTGGGGATAGGAGAACGCAATATCGACTTTACATACGAACATACATTCGGTAAAATAGAATGGATTAGAATTCCATTTGTGGAGGCCGATCCTATGGGAAGAGTAGTTTTGTTCGAGCTTAGCAGCCAAGATCCGGAACGTGCGGCAGCCTTCTATTCGTCCGTGTTCGGATGGAAGGTCGGGGAGCCCAATTGGGGATACTACCCTGTTACGACGGGCGAGGAAGGGAGGCCGGGAATCGACGGGGGCATAGCCAAGGGACCGAGCGATTATCCGCATGGCACCCGCATTCAAATCGAAGTAGACGATATCGAAGCGGCTATTCGGAAGTCCGTAGAGGCGGGAGCCCAGATCGTCCGAGACAAGATGGAATTCGACCGCTTCTACTTGGCATACCTGGTCGATCCTGTAGGGAACGGCATCGGGCTTATTCAGAATAAATGAGTGGCATGACGGATCTGCTAAGCAGGTCCGTTTTTATAGGAGGATGAGGATATGGCGATCTTTCTCTGGCTCATCTTCACGGCGATCAGTTGTTTTGTCTTGTATTTGATCGTCAGGACGGCGATCGATCATGCGTCGATCTCCAGTTTGAATGAGGACTTTAGGTCCCTTCAACATCAGATGAACCGACATCACCAAGAAATGATGAAGCAGATGGAGATGTTGAGACAGGCCATTACGGATTCCAATAAAGGGAACAATGTCGACAAATCCGTATGACGGGAGCGACAAAATAATCCACCCTTATGGGGTGGAGGAGTTTTCAGCCATTCCATCTTTTATTGTTCTGATGCGCGATGGACACCAAGGCGGTATAGACGGGACGGACATTAAATCGTTTGCCGAACTCGAATTTGTAAGCGGAGGTCGAGAGGTTATTCGACTTGTAATACGGCGAAACGATGTAGTGAATGGTCAGCTCGCTGTCGTCGAAGCCGAGGCCGCCCGTCTCGAGAGTAACTTCGTAGATCGAGTTCAGGTGAATGGAGGCTACCCTCGTTTTCTTGCCGGTAACGCCTTGGTGATCGATGAGAATCAACCGTTCGTCGGTGAAAATACAAGTATCGCGGATTAACCGGAATCCCGTCTGAATCTTCTCGTCAGGCATCAGATAAGCTCCATACTGCTCTTGCAGCTCCTGAACGGATACTTCGGAATAATTGCCGAAGAGACCGTTGAACAGGCCCATGGGGAAGCCTCCCGTCGAGTGGAATTAGAACCGGATTCATTATATAAGCGGAGCGGGCAAATCATGCGAACAATTCCTTCGGCAAAGAAATTCAAGATTCGTTTAGGGAGCCGATTTACGAAAATAAGCTTGTTTCTATCCTTGATTGGAGCCGTCCTCTTCACGATCTCCCTCTCGAAGGATGCCCGCTCGTTGCCGGCAGCCGTAGCCATTTTCTTGACCGGCGCCGTGTTGACGGCCGTCAGCCAGATAAGGGCGAATCAACGAATTCGCCTGATAGAGACAGGGCGAGTCGCAAACGGCACTTTCAAGGAGTGGAGGAACTCACGAAGGCGAGGGAGGAAGTAACGGTCATCTACGATGAAGAGAACAGCGTTGTTCTCGAGTACTTGCCCGGGAAGCCTGAACGAGGCGACTTAACGGCTTGGGACCGAGATGCGGTGGAGCGCTTTTAAAGGCTTGCACTTCTAGTTTGGCACACAGTAGCAGCGCGGGGGTGAGACGAACCCCTTCGCTGCTACTTGCCTTTCCAAGAAGCGGGGTCCGTCGACCTAAAATCATACCGTTAGCCAAATCGTACATATTAATCACCAAAAATCGACCAAATAATCCAGCTCGAATTGTTCGCGGATCTGCTTGTATATCTACCATTATTCAAACAAAATTAGGTGAAAGTTTTTTACAAAAACAAAATAATAACGTTTTCGAAAATACTATTGACATGTAAAGGTGCAAAATTTAGAATGAAAGCGATAACATGAATCTGATTGAATCGAGAAGTGGTTAGGTTTGTTTTGTGGTTTTTATTGAATTAGTTTTGTTTTGTTAGGGGGAAGAAGAGGAGGTTGTTACGGGGAAGAAGGCAAGTTGTTTTTCGAGAAGACAAAAAACTGGAGGGCTGCCTGAGTATGAAGAAGAAGATGGCGATATCGGCTTTGGCTCTGTCGTTAGTCGTGGCATCCTTAACGGCATGTTCGAGTGATAAGTCCAACACGAACGCCTCAAATAGCGGCGGCGGCAATAGCCCAAGCGCGTCGAGCAGCGCGGACGCGACGGGCAACGGGAAGGGCTCTTCCGCCGCGGACAGCAACGGCGCGCAAATGCCGGTCAAAAATGCAAACGCTTCCGATCCCGCGATTAAGGCGGGGAGCTCGGTGAAGGTCATTAACCCCAAGATTCCGACGCTGGATCCGACCCAGTGGCAGGGACAAATTCTCGTGATGCAAGGGACGCTGCTCGAAGGGTTGTACGGGTACAACCAGGACCACGAGATCGTGCCGAAGATCGCAACGGGCTACAAGACTTCCGAGGACGGTCTGACCTGGACCTTCACGCTGAGGCAGGACGCCAAGTGGTCGAACGGCGATCCGGTCACGGCCCATGACTTTTATAACGCTTATATGTACCAATTGGATCCGAAGAACACGACCGCGCAGCTCTGGCTCAGCGTGCTTAACTACGTGAAGAACTCCTACGCCTACCACGCGGGTTCCGTCAGCAAGGAAGAGGTCGGGCTGAAGGTCGTCGACGACTACACGCTCGAAATCACGACGACGCTGCCTCACGCCATCTTGGGAAGCTTGGTTCTGGCCGGCGCGATGCCCATCAATTCCAAGGTTCTGAAGGAGCATCCGACCGATTGGTTCGAACCGCAGAACTTCGTCAGCAACGGTCCGTACGTGGTCAAGTCGTTCACGCCTAACGGGGAACTCGTCATGGTGACGAACCCGAACTATGTAGGCGTCAAGGGCCAACTCAACCGCGGCAACGTCGAGACGATCACCGTTCTTCCGGAGTCGACCGTGCCGGTTGAAGTGTACATGGCCGGCAAGACGGACGTCGCATTGGTTCAGTCCACGTCCGACTTGCAATACGTCAAGACGCACGATTTGAAATCCCAGCTCTACACGGCGCCGAACTATTCGATCCGGTACATGGCCTGGAGCAATCCGGCGACGGAATCTCCATACGACAAGAAGGAAGTGCGCCAGGCAATCGCCAAAGCGATTCAACGCTCGCCGATCGTCGATTCGGTTCTGAACGGCATGGGCGGAGCCACCAATATCTTCGCCTCCCCGGGCTGGCCGACGTACGAGCTCGAGAAGGGGCTTGAAGAGAACGTCGAGGAAGCCAAGAAGCTGTTGAAGGACGCCGGCTACGAAGGCGGCAAAGGCCTGCCGAAGCTGACGCTGTATATCGGCATCAAGGAGAAAGATCCTCAGGGCGAATCCATCGCGCTCGCTCTCGGGCAGCTGCTTCAGCAGAATCTGGGCATTCAATCGGAGATCAAGCAGCTCAACGAGACGGAATGGAACGCTTATCAATACAGCGGCCCGCAGCCGGGAGCGCAGCCTGGATTTATCTTGGCATCGGGCGCGACGAACTGGAGCGAACCCGGAGGCCTCGATATGGGCGCGACTCAGCAGCTCTATTCTCTCGGAACGCTGGATGCCCCGCTGGAAGCGACCCAGAAGTTCATCGAATGGAGCAAGGACGTCTATTACAAGCCGGCGATCGAGCAATACGGCGATCCGAACGATGCCAAGGTCGGCGTGAAGTGGGAAGATTGGGCGGCGCTCGAGAAGGCGGCCCAAGAGGATATCGCCTATCTGGACGAGTGGACCGCCAAGCAGCCGGCGGAATGGCTTCCTTACTTGAAGCAGCCGGGTGTCCCGACGGCCGGAGAGCAATGGCAGCAGATCGTAGACAGCTGGAAAAACGCGAAAACCGACGCCGACAAGCATGCGGCCTTCGTCACCGCCTGGACGTTCGTCGCTCCGAACGCGCCCGGCGGCAAACTGAACCAGAACGCCTTGGACGTCCAGGTGTATTACAACAAGTATACGTCGGAATCGGATAAGATCCGGGATCTGAGAATGTGGCAGGCGCAATTCGTGAACGCGCTGGAAGTCGAGAAGGCGGCTCCGATCGCCGCCAAAGTCGTGAACAGCCTCCTGGACGATGCCTACGCGATCCCGTTGTTCTATCAGAAGCAGTACTTCCTGGTGAAGCCGGGCGTTACCGGCGTCATGTCCAACCCGTGGGCTTGGGGCAACTTCTACGAGCTCCATTACCTGAACGTAGAATAACCGCAATTGCATAACGACCGCTCGAGGGCACCGGTTCGGGTGCCCTCCGGTCGGTAAAGGAGGGCGGATCATGGCAGTCGCCACATTTATTCTGAAGCGCTTCGTTCAAATCGTCATTACCTTAATCCTGGTCATGTCGGTCAGCTACATCATGATGTACTATTCGCCCGGCGGATTCATGAATACGACGACGATGGCTACGGTGCTGGCACCGCTGCAAGGCCAGAACCCGATCCTCTACCAACAAGTCATGGATCAGTTCCAAAGCCGGTACGGACTGAATTTGCCTCTGTGGCAGCAGATCGTGAAGTACGTCTGGCACGAATTAACGTTCGACTTCGGCAATTCGATGCAGAACCCGTCCTTGACCATTATGTCGCAGCTGAAGCAAACGTTGCCGATCAGCACGCTGCTCGCGTTCGGTTCCGTTCTTCTATCCGTCGTCGTGGGGGTTCCCCTCGGCATTGTCGCGGCGTTGAAGCGGAATACGTGGATCGATTATGTCGTCGGCACCGTCTCCTTGGCCGGCCAGGCCATTCCCTCCTTCGTGTTGGCCGTTATTATGGTTCTGCTGTTCGGCGTCGCCCTTCCGGGAATTCTGCCGATCGCCGGCTGGGGCACTTGGAAGGATGCCGTGCTGCCGATCGTTTGCTTGTCGGCCGCGAACATCGGCGTCGTGGCGCGGTATATGCGCGGAAGCTTGATCGAGACCTTGAGGCAGGACTATATCCGCACGGCCAAGGCCAAGGGCGTCAAATACTGGCCGATGATCTACAAGCACGGGGTCAAAAACTCGCTGACGGCGATGATCACCGTCGTCGGACCTCAATTCGCCGTAACGGTAATGGGAACGATCTGGGTGGAGCAAATTTTCGGGATTCCGGGACTCGGCAAGGTCATGCAGTCAGCCTTCACCAGCTTCGATTATCCGCTGGCGATCACGTCCGTGTTCCTGCTCGGATCCATGATTATGATCATGAACTTGCTCGTCGACATCGTGTACGCGCTGATCGATCCGCGAGTCAAATTGTAAACGGCATTCCGTTCATCCGATTCTAGGAGGGAGAACCATTGGCGGGTACAGCAGCAGCAACTTCATCTGACGTTGCCGTACGCAAGAAGAACAGGAACCGGTCTCCGTTCTATCAAGGCTGGAAGCGCTTCAAGAAGCACCGTCTCGCCGTCGTCGGCTTGGCGTGGGTCGTCCTTTTTTTCATTGCGGGCATCATCGGGCCTTGGGTGGCCCCGTACGACTATCGCATCGGCGACTTCCTGGCGATTAATCAAGGACCGTCCTGGACTCATATATTCGGCACGGACAACGTAGGGCACGACATGTTCAGCCAGATTCTGTACAGCATCCGAAGCGCGCTCATCGTCGCCGTGGGGGCGACGCTGGTCAGCTTCGTGATCGGCGTCGTCCTGGGGCTGTGGGCAGGCTTGCGCGGCGGCCTCGCGGACGCGATTATCATGCGCGGCGTCGACTTCATGATGACGCTGCCCGGATTCCTGTTCGCCTTGATCCTGGTCGTTCTGCTGGGCCGCGGGTATTGGTCGCTCATCCTGGCGATCGGCATTCCCGGCTGGGCGGGTTACGCGAGATTGGTCCGAAGCCTGGTCCTCGGAATGCGCAACGGCGAGATGGTGGAAGCGGCGAGAGCCTTGGGCGCTTCCCAAGCGCATATCGCCAGACGGTACATGCTGCCGAACGTCACCGGCAGCATGGCGGTGTCGCTGGCGTTCGGCATTCCCGGCGATCTCGCCCAGATCGCGGGCCTCAGCATCTTCGGCATGGGCCTTCAGCCGCCGATCCCGTCGTTCGGCAACATGCTGGCGCAAGCCGGCGACAACATTCTCGGCTTCCCTTGGCTGCTCTATTTTCCGGCGGGCATCTTCGCGATCACCTTGCTTGCCTTTCTCTTCGTAGCGGACGGTCTTCAGGAAGCATTCAACCCGAAGGGAGGCCACTGACATGAGCGGACCGTTGCTCGCTATCGAGAATCTTCACGTTCAATTCGCCAGAAGCGAAGACCAGGTTTATGCCGTGAACGGCGTCAGCTTCTCGATTCATGAGAACGAGACTCTGGGCATCGTCGGGGAGAGCGGATCCGGCAAGTCCGTCATGCTGATGTCGTCGATCGGACTGCTTCGCGAGAACGGCAAAATCACGGCGGGGACGGCGAACTTCCAAGGAAGAGATCTGCTTAAGCTGCGCCCCAAGCAATTGGAGGACATCCGCGGCCGCGACATCGGCGTGATTTTCCAAGATCCGATGACGAGCCTGAACCCGGTCATGCGCATCGGGGACCAGATCATGGAGGCCATGCTGACGCATCAATACGCCGGCCGCAAGGAGGCGTTCGAGAGGACCCTCCATCTTCTGCACGAGATGGGCATCCCGGATCCGAAGGCGCGGTTCAAGAATTACCCTCACGAATTCTCCGGCGGGATGCGCCAGCGCATTATGATCGCCATCGCCTTGGCGTGCGAGCCGCAGCTCTTGATCGCCGACGAACCGACGACGGCGCTGGACGTCACGGTCCAGATGCAAATCCTGGCGCTCCTGCAGGAACTGCGGAGGAAGCGCGGGATGAGCGTCGTCATGGTGACGCACGACTTCGGAGTCGCCACCAACTTCTGCGACAAGATCGTCGTCATGTACGGCGGCCAAATCATGGAGATGGCCGATACCGACCAATTCATCCGGAAGACGATGCATCCGTATTCCCTGGGACTTAAGCGCTCGATCATCGAAGTCGGCCACAGGGGCAAGGCGATCGTGCCGATTCCGGGGGCCGCCAAGACGATGACGCAAGCGCCGGCCGGTTGCCCGTTCGCCGAACGTTGCCCGTACCGGACCGAGCGATGCGACAACGAAGTTCCCGAACTGCGCAAGCTCAATGCCGACCATTACATTGCGTGCCATCGCGCGGAGGAGGTTGCTTCCCTTGCCGTCTGATCCGTTGCTGCGAGTAGAGAATGTCTCGAAGACGTTCCGAACGCGCGGGAAGAAGCTGCGCGCCGTCCAGAACGTCTCCTTCACCCTGGAAGCGGGGAAAACGCTCGGAATCGTCGGAGAGAGCGGTTCGGGCAAATCCACGCTGGGACGCATGGTCTTGCGCTTGCTGGAGTCCGACAAGGGCAAGATCGTGTTCGACGGCGTCGATCTTACCGAGTTGAAGAAGAATAAATTGCGCGCCTTGCGCCAGGATATGCAGATTATTTTCCAGGATCCGAGAGCGAGCTTGAACCCGACCATGACGGTCAGGGACGCTATCGAAGACGCCATGGCTATTCACGAGATCGGAACGAAGGCGAGCCGGCGCGAGCGCGTCGTCGAGCTGCTCGAGCGGGTCGGGCTGCCGTATGAAGTTCAGTTCGCTTATCCGCATGAGCTGTCGGGCGGGCAGCTGCAGCGGGTCGGAATCGCCAGAGCCCTGTCGCTGAATCCGAAGCTCATCGTGTGCGATGAACCGGTATCCGCTCTGGACGTGTCGATTCAGGTTCAGGTCATTCAATTGCTGCGGGATTTGCAGAAGGAATTTAACCTTGCGTATATTTTCATCTCTCATAATTTGGCGGTGGTCGAATATTTGAGCGACGAGGTCGCCGTTCTTTACTTGGGCGAAGTCGTGGAGCAGGCGCCGGCCGACGAGCTGTTCAAGAAGCCGACGCATCCGTATACGCGGGTATTGCTCAATTCGATCTTGAAGATTCCGGACAGCCCGGAGAACAGGCAGACGATGGTGTCCATTCAAGGCGAGGTGCCGTCGCCGCTCAATCCGCCAAGCGGCTGCGCCTTCCATCCGCGGTGTTCGTTCGCGACGGATGCGTGCAAGACCGTTAAACCGGAACGGAAGAAGGTCTCGGAGCATCATATCGCGGCTTGCCATCTAGTCCAATGAGCCGACAAGCCGGGGCGAGAGCAAGCGCCAAGAGATAAATAAAAGCTATTGAGGATACGGAGGGAGTGAAGCCGTTGTTTATCAAAGGCATGACTTACGGCTGGAACAGCTCGCGGGGCGCTTACCGACAGCCTTACGCGCTGGATTCGCTTCGGAAGCTGAAGGAGACCGGCAGCGAATGGATCGCCTTGGCCTTCTATACGCTGCAGCCGAATATTTATTCGACCGATATCCCCTTCGATTACGGCAGGACGATGACCGACCGGGATATCGAATACGCGGTCAAGCAAGCCCACGCGCTCGGACTGAAGGTATGCCTGAAGCCGGTCGTCAACTCGGCCGACGGCATCTGGCGCGCCCACATCGGGTTCCCGGAGGAGGAAGGGGCCGAGCCGTACTGGGACGCTTGGTTCCGCTCGTATGCGAACTTCCTGTGCCACTATGCCGAACTGGCGGAGGAGCTGGGCTGCGAGATGTTCTGCATCGGCTGCGAGATGGTCTCCACGGAGAAGAAGACCGCCCATTGGACCGCCGTGATCGAGAGAGTGCGACAAGCGTACGGCGGTCCGATTACCTATAACGCGAATCACGGCAAAGAAGAGGGCGTCGATTGGTTCGATCGGGTGGACCTCATCGGCACCAGCGCCTACTATCCGATCGCGAACAAGCCCGGCGACAGCGAGGAGGCCATGAACCGGAACTGGCTTCCGGTGAAGGACAAGCTGGCGCGGCTGCACGCCAGGTTCGGCAAGCCGATCGCCTTCCTCGAGATCGGCTGCCGCAGCGCCCTGGGGTGCGCGACGATGCCTTGGGACTTCTCGCATACGGAGCTGCCGGCGAGCGAGGAGGAGCAGGCGAACTTCTACGGCTCCGTCCTGAAGACATTCTGGGAGGAGCCTTGGTTCGCGGGCTTCTTCTGGTGGGATTGGAGCGTCCGGCTGTATCCGCCCGAGGAAGCGAAGACGAACACCGGCTTCGACATCTACGGCAAGAAGGCGGAGAGCGTGCTGAAGGAATGGTATGCGAAGCCGCGGTAACGTAGGAAGTCGAGCAAACGGAGTGAACCTCGATTGAAAAAAGTGACCATGCAGCAGATCGCCGAACGGGCCGGCGTCTCGAAGTTCGCGGTATCCCAAGCGCTGTCCGGCAAGTCCGGCGTAGGGGAAGAGACGCGGATGAGAATCATCCAGACGGCCAACGAGCTGGGCTACTTCCGGAGACCGAAGCCGCTCGGGCTCCGGCCGTCGTTATCGGGAACGGATTCCGGAGGCCGGCGCCCCGGAGGGGCCAAGAACACGGTCGTCATCCTGATGCCCAACGTTCGCTTCCAGAGCCGGGAGTCTCTGTATTGGGGGCGGATCATCGACGGGGCGGCGGCGGCGCTCGCCGAACGGGAGATCGGGGTCATGATGGTGACCGAGAGTTACTCGGACCGTTCCTTGAAGAGCATCAACCCGGACGGCGTGCTCGGTCTCGTCGGAATCGGCTTCATCGCCACCCCGCTGCTTCTGGAGATCCGGTATCAAGGCATTCCCTTCGTTCTCGTCGATCACGAGGACCCGCTCATTCCCTCCGACACGGTGTTCATGAACAATTACGATTGCATGCGCCAGCTCGCGCAGCTGGTCGTCCAGTCCGGCCATCGCGATCCGAGGTTCGTCGGCAGCCCGAAGTACTCGCGGAGCTTCCACGACCGCTGGCTGGGCTTCCGGAGCTCCCTGGAAGAAGCGGGCCTGCCGGTTCCCGCGCCGGAAGACGATCTTCTCCTTCAGCTGGAGGACGACGCCTATCTCGTGATCGACAGGGAGGTGCCGGCGCTCCTCGCGAAGAACAAGCTTCCTTCGGCCTTCGTGTGCGCGAACGACTTCCTGGCGTACCTCGTCTTGAAGGCGCTCGCGAATAACGGGGTGGAAGTGCCGGCGGCCGTGTCGGTGACCGGGTTCGACCATACCGACGAAGAGAGGGATCCGCGCCTTCCCGCCCTGAGCACGATTCACGTTCCGAACGCCAGAATGGGCAGACGCGCGGTCGAGATGCTCTTCGCCCGCCTGGAAGATCCCGAGCGCCCCTTCGAGAAGGCGCTTATCGGAGGGGAGCTGCTTCTTCGGGAGTCGTTCCGGAAGGAGCCGAGGGGGACCGAATAGCGTGCGGGCTTGCGGGACCTCCATCCAGGAGACGGGCGAGGCGACGGGAAAAGCAAGGGTTACAGCCCCCGGACGATGCCGCCGTCGACGAGCAGGGCTTGGCCCGTCACGTACGTGTTGGCGAACGAGCCGAGGAAGACGGCCGCCCGCGCGAACTCCTCCGGCGCGCCGACGCGTCCGAGCGGAATCTGCGAGGCGGATGCCCGCTGGATCTCCTCGACGGGTACGCCTTGCTCTTCCGCGCGCTTCCGGTCCAGCTCGAACAGCCGGTCGGTGCCGATCCGGCCGGGAGCGACGGTGTTGATCAGGATGCGGTCCGGGGCCAGCTCCTGCGACAGGCTCTTGGTCAAGGCCTGGACGCCCGCGCGGAACACGTTGGACAAGACGAGGCCCGGAATCGGCTCCTTGACCGACATGGACGCGACGTTCACGATGCGTCCGCCGTCCGCCGCGGCGCGCAGATGCGGGAGCGATTCCCGGATCAGCCGCACGACGCTCATCAGCGTCAGCTCGAAGCCGCTCTGCCAGCCCGCGTCGTCGAACGCTTCGAACCCGCCCTGCGGCGGGCCGCCCGCGTTCGTGACGATCGCGTCCAGCCCGCCGTGCCGCTCGGCCGCCGCACGCACGGCTTCCTTGATCTGTTCCGCGTCGCGGACATCCAGGCGCGCGGCGAACGGCGCGTTGCCGGTCGCCGCCGCGATCTCTTCGCGGGCCGCCTCCAGCTGCGCCAAGTCGCGGCTTGCGATCGTCACCTTCGCGCCTTCGCGCGCGTATTCGAGCGCGATCGCCTTGCCGAGGCCTTTGCTGGCCGCGGCGACGAATACCGATTTTCCTCGCAGACCCGTCTCCATATCCGATCTTCTCCCTTCGAATAGACCCGATCAGGCTTCGATTCTCTTCCCCAATACGGCCAGGTCCCGCTCGATGCCGTCGAGCACGGCCACGCGCGGATAATAGCCCCACTGCTCGAAGCCGAACTTGCGCAGCAGGCCGAGGCTCGGCTCGTTGTGCCCGAACACGAACCCGAGCACCGTCTTCACCTCGAGCCGCGGGCATTCCGCGAGCACGTGCCGGATCAGCCGGCTTCCGACGCCGCTGCCCCGGCTCTCTTCGGCGACGTAGATGCTGAGCTCCACGGTCGCGTCATAGGCCGGACGGCCGTAGAACGTGCTGAGGCTCGCCCAAGCCGCGATCCGTTCTCCGTCGCGCGCCACCCAGAGGGGCCGCCGGTCCGGCGTATGCGCCTCGAACCACGGCAGCCGGCTCTCGACCGACACCGGCTCGAGATCGGCCGTCACTTGGCGGGACGCGATCGTACTATTATAAATGTCCACGATGGCGGGCAAATCTTCCCTGCGGGCGAATTCGATTCGCAGCTCCCGGTCGTTCTCCAACGGCGTCGCTCCTCTTCTCATGATCTTCTTCGATTCTACCCGAGGCGGCGGCGGGGGACAACCGGTCGGCAGGGCCGCGGCAGGCGTTCTTTTGCGTCTAGGATTTCCATTTGCAACCTAATAAAGCCTCCGTTATAATGGATGGGAACACATATTCTTATCGAACGGACTACCGCGGCCGGTTTGACGCAAGCCCCGCTGTGACCGTAACGAAAGGGGCTATACCGTTGGCCATCGAGAATATCGTCATTAAGGGCGCAAGGGCCCATAATTTGAAGAATATCGACGTTACCATCCCGCGCGACAAGTTCGTCGTTCTGACGGGGCTGAGCGGCTCGGGCAAGTCCTCGCTGGCGTTCGACACGATCTACGCCGAAGGCCAGCGCCGGTACGTCGAGTCGCTGTCGGCCTACGCGCGCCAGTTCCTCGGCCAGATGGACAAGCCGGACGTCGACTCCATCGAAGGGCTGTCGCCCGCCATCTCCATCGACCAGAAGACGACGAGCCGCAACCCGCGCTCGACCGTCGGCACCGTCACGGAGATCTACGACTACCTCCGCCTCATGTTCGCCCGCGTCGGGCGTCCGCACTGCCCGGATCACGGCGTGGAGATCACGTCGCAGACGGTGGAGCAGATGGTCGACCGGATTATGGAGTACCCGGAGAGGACCCGCCTTCAGATTCTCGCTCCGATCGTCTCCGGACGCAAGGGAGAGCACAGCAAGCTGCTGGCCGACGTGCAGAAGCAGGGCTTCGTTCGCGTGCGCGTCAACGGCGAGATCCGGGATCTGGCCGACAAGATCGAGCTGGAGAAGAACAAGAAGCATTCGATCGAAGTCGTCGTCGACCGGATCGTCGTGAAGGACGACGTCGCGACGCGGATCGCGGATTCGCTCGAGACGGCGCTCAAGCTGTCCGACGGCAAGGTCATCGTGGACGTCATCGACAAGGAAGAGCTGATGTTCAACTCGAACCTCGCTTGTCCGATCTGCGGCTTCTCGATGGAGGAGCTTGCGCCGCGCATGTTCTCCTTCAACTCGCCGTTCGGGGCGTGCCCGGAGTGCGACGGCTTGGGCGCGAAGATGGTCATCGATCCCGAGCTGCTCGTGCCCGACCGGAGCCGCAGCATCGACGACGGCGCGTTCGAGGCGTGGGCGGGCAGCACGTCGAACTACTACCCGCAGTTCCTCGCTGCCGTCTGCGCGCATTACGGCATCCCGACCGACGTGCCGGTGTCCGAGCTGACCGACAAGCAGATGAACACGATTCTGTACGGCACGGGCGGCGAACGGATCCGGTTCCGCTACGAGAACGAGTTCGGCCATTCGCGCGATGCCCAGGTTCCGTTCGAGGGCGTCATCCATAATCTCGAGCGGCGCTATCGCGAGACGGCGTCCGAAGGCATCCGCGAGTTCATCGAGGCGTACATGAGCGCCCAGCCGTGCGCCAAGTGCAAGGGCCATCGTCTGAAGCGGGAATCGCTCGCGGTTACCGTCGGCGACCAGAACATGGCTTACGTCACTTCCTTGTCGATCGGCGAGGCTCAGCGGTTCTTCTCGGGGTTGGAGCTGACCGAGAAGGAGCAGCAGATCGCCAACCTGATCTTGAAGGAGATCAACAACCGGCTCGGCTTCCTCGTGAATGTCGGCCTCGAATATTTGACGCTGTCCCGCGCGGCCGGCACGCTGTCCGGCGGCGAGGCGCAGCGCATCCGGCTCGCGACGCAGATCGGCTCCAGCCTGATGGGCGTGCTGTACATTCTCGACGAGCCGAGCATCGGGCTGCACCAGCGGGACAACGACCGCCTCATCCAGACGCTCGAGCATATGAGGGACCTCGGCAACACGCTGATCGTCGTCGAGCATGACGAGGATACGATGATGGCGGCCGACTACCTGATCGACATCGGTCCGGGCGCGGGCGTGCACGGAGGCCAGGTCGTGTCTCACGGGACGCCGCAGGAAGTGATGGCGGACGAGAAGTCGCTGACCGGCGCGTACCTTAGCGGCCGGAAGTTCATTCCCGTTCCGCTGGAGCGCCGGAAGCCGAACGGCAAGTGGCTGGAGATCAAGGGAGCCAAGGAGAACAACCTGAAGAACCTGAACGTGAAGATTCCGCTCGGCGTATTCACGGCGGTGACGGGGGTATCCGGCTCCGGCAAGTCGACGCTCGTCAACGAGATCCTGTACAAGACGCTCGCGAGAGACTTGAACAAGGCGAAGACGCGGCCGGGCGAATACAAGGAGATGCTCGGCATCGAGCACCTGGAGAAGGTCATCGACATCGACCAGTCTCCGATCGGACGGACGCCGCGCTCCAACCCGGCGACGTACACCGGCTTGTTCGACGACATCCGCGACGTATACGCGATGACGAACGAGTCGAAGGTGCGCGGCTACAAGAAGGGCCGCTTCAGCTTCAACGTGAAGGGCGGACGCTGCGAGGCGTGCAAGGGAGACGGCATCATCAAGATCGAGATGCACTTCCTTCCGGACGTGTACGTTCCTTGCGAAGTGTGCAAGGGCAAACGCTACAACCGCGAGACGCTCGAAGTGAAGTACAAGGGCAAGAGCATCGCGGAAGTGCTGGAGATGACGATCGAATACGCGACGGAGTTCTTCCAGAACCTGCCGCGCATCCATCGGAAGCTGCAGACGCTGCTCGACGTCGGCCTCGGCTACATGACGCTCGGCCAGCCGTCGACGACGATGTCCGGCGGCGAGGCGCAGCGCGTGAAGCTGGCCGCCGAGCTGTACCGCCGCAGCACGGGCAAGACGCTGTACATCCTCGACGAGCCGACGACCGGTCTGCATGCGGACGACATCGCCCGCCTGCTCGAGGTGCTTCAGCGGCTCGTCGACTCCGGCGAGAGCGTGCTCGTCATCGAGCATAATCTCGACGTGATCAAGACGGCCGACTATCTCATCGACCTCGGCCCGGAAGGCGGCAGCGGCGGCGGAACGCTCGTCGGCACCGGCACGCCGGAGCAGCTCGCCGCGAACTCGAAGTCGTACACGGGCAAGTACCTCGGCCCGATCCTCGAGCGCGACCGCGCCCGCACGGAAGCGGCCCTGGCCAAATCGTAACGCACAGCCGCCCCGTCTTCGATTGTCCCATCGACAATCGGAGACGGGGCGGCTTTATTGCGGTTGTCCCTTCAGTCGCCTCAGCTCAGCGTGAAGCGGTACGAATAAGCGCTCGGACCGGTGGGCTGAACGTAGAGCGTGTAGCTATGGTACGGGTTCAGCGTCAACGAATACGAATGGCTGCCCGCCGTGATGCCGCTTGCGCCGAAGACGTAGCTGCTCGTCCCGCTTACGGTCGTGTCGTAAAGCACGAAGCCGCCGGACGCTCCTGGCGTATCCACGGTAAAGGCGAGCGTATGGGAGGAGACGCCGTCATTCGAGAACTTCCAACTGTCCATCGGGGTGCCGCCCTCCATATAACCGTAGTTGTCGAAGTTGAAGGACGTTTGGGTAATGCTGTAGCCGCCCGTGCCTTTCGGATTTTCGTTGATGACCGGATTGGCGTACGCGGAGGACGCCCCGATGACGATGGCCGCCGCAGCCAAGCTCGCGGCAACCGCTTTGCTCCAACCTTTCTTCATTTTCATCTCTCCTCAAATTTTAGTAGAATCTACCGGAATCATACAACGAACATCGGCCGGGCTCTACCGTTTGGCGTCGAGACGGTAAGATTGGACATATTCTTCTTAAAAGCGCGACTGCTTCGACCGGAGCCTGGCTTGCCCAAGACCCGGAATCGCCGTATCGCAGGGGGAATACGGAATAGGAGAGAACCATGCGCGGATATACGATATACGTCGTAGAGGACGAGCCTGTCGCTGGGGACGACGTTTGCGGCGAGGTACGAGGTGCGAAGGATTAGATCGCGACTGGAGAGCAATAAACCCGTAAGCCGCATAGCGACTTACGGGCCCGCGCGAAATTCCGCTATCCCCGATTCATGGCGGTCTCGCCGGTCCGGGTGACCTCGAGGATGCCGTAGGACTTCACGAGCTGCAGGAACGCGTCGTTTTTCTCCTTGTCGCCGACGACCTGGACGATCAGCACGTTCGTGCCCGCGTCGATGATCGAGCAGCGGAACGTGTCGATCAGGTGCTGCACTTCCAAGCGATGCTCCGGCGTAATGGTCAGCTTGATCAGCATGAGCTCGCGGGCGACGGCCGGCCGTTCGTTCAGCCGGATGACCGCTACGACGTCGATCAGCTTGGCCAGCTGCGAGCAGATCTGCCCGATCTGCCGGTCGTCCCCCCGGGCGGCGACGATCATGCGCGACATTCCTTCCCGCTCGGAGCTGCCGACCGTGATGCTGTCGATGTTGTAGCCTCGCCGGGCGAACAGCCCGGACACCCTCTGAAGGACGCCCGGCGTATCCAGCACGAGCACGGATATATATTCCTTCGTCTCCATCCGCTCCATCACTCCTCCCCTAGAATCATGTCCGCGAGCGTCTTGCCTTGAGGAATCATCGGGAACACGAGCTCGTCCTTCGCGATCACGAAGTCGATGAGCACCGGTCCGTCCGTCTCCAGCGCTTCCTGCCACACTCTCTCGGCTTCCGCCTTGTTCGAGGCGCGAAGCCCCTTGACGCCGTACGCTTCCGCCAGCTTGACGAAGTCCGGGCTGCCGGACAGGTCGATATGGCTGTAGCGGCTCTCGTAGATGAGCTCCTGCCATTGGCGGATCATGCCGAGCGTCCGGTTGTTGAACACGACGATCTTCACCGGAATGTTATGGATCGCGCAGACGGCCAGCTCCTGCGAGCACATCTGCATGCCGCCGTCGCCGTTCACGGAGACGACGAGCCGGTTCGGGTTGCCGATCTGCGCTCCGATCGCGGACGGGAAGCCGAAGCCCATCGTGCCGAGCCCGCCGGAAGAGAGGAAGGTGCGCGGATGCTCGTAGCGGCCGTACTGGGCGGCCCACATCTGGTGCTGGCCGACGTCGGTCGTCACGATGGCGTCGCCCCCCGTCGTGCGGGCGATCATCTCCATGACGTATTGGGGCTTCAGCTCCGTCTCGGAATCCCGGTACCGCAGCGGAACCTCATGCTTCATCCGCCGCACGTGATCCGCCCACGGAGCGGACTCTTCGATCCAATCCTCGATTTCCTCCAGCCGCTCCCGCAGCGCCTCGTTCAACGTCCGCAGCACCAAGGCCGCGTCCCCGGCGACGCCGATGGCGGTCGGCACCAGCTTGCCGATCTCGGCGGCGTCGATGTCGATATGGGCGATCCGCGCGCGGCGGGCGAAGCCGTCGAGCCGCATCGTCACCCGGTCGTCGAACCTCGCTCCGACGGAGACGAGAAGATCGCACTGCATCAGCGCCTGGTTGGCCGCGTACGTGCCGTGCATGCCCGGCATGCCGAGCCACAGCTCGTGCGAAGCCGGAACGCCGCCCAGACCGAGGAGCGTCGTCGTGACGGGAATCCCCGTCATCCCGATCAGCTCCGCGAGCTCGCCGGAAGCCCCCGAGGAGATGACCCCGCCACCCGCGAGCAGCAGCGGCTTCCGCGACTCCAGAATGGCGTCCGCCAATTCCCGGACGTCCGCTTCCCGCGGCTCGGTCTCCGGCGCGTAGCCGGGCAGCTCGATCGTCTCCGGGTAGACGAACGGAACGATATCCGCCGAGACGTCCTTCGGGATGTCGACGAGAACCGGTCCTTTTCTCCCCGTATTCGCAATGTAGAAGGCCTCGCGAATGGTCCGCGCCAGATCCTCCGCCCGCCGCACCAGGAAGCCGTGCTTCGTGATCGGCTGCGTGATGCCGATAATGTCGGCCTCCTGGAAAGAATCCGTGCCGATGAGCGACGTGGCGACGTTGCCCGTAATGACGACGAGCGGCACCGAATCCATATAGGCCGTCGCGATGCCGGTGACGAGATTCGTCGCGCCCGGCCCCGAGGTCGCGAGGCAGACGCCGGTCTTGCCCGTCGAACGGGCGTAGCCGTCGGCCGCATGGATGGCTCCTTGTTCGTGCCGCGTCAGCAGGTGGCGGAAGTCGGGATTGCCGTGCATCGCGTCGTAAATATAGAGAACCGCCCCGCCCGGGTAGCCGAAGACGCACTCGACTCCTTCCAGCAGCAGGGTGCGCAGCAAAATCTCCGAACCCGATATCTCGTCCCGCTTAAGCATCCGCTCGCGGGCATCCGCGGACAATAATCCGTTCATCATCCAAACCTCCTCCGGTAACGTAAAGAACGCTATAAACGTAACACGGAGCCGGCCGAAGGCACTCTACCCTTTCGGTTACTTTGGTAGTATACTTTTCGATAAAACGCGGTTGAACCGAGGTAACGCCGATGAGTCAGACGTTCGGGGATCGCATCTTCCGATGGATGGACGATCACTTCGTCGGACGCGAGTTCGAGCTGGAATACTTCCGGCAGCGGCTCGCGCAGCTCGACGAGAGAGACGAGAGAATTTTAAACGTATACGGAACGGCCGGCATGGGCAAAACCTATCTGCTCGAACGCTTCGCCCGGATCGCCGGCGAGCTCGGGGCGTTCTATGCCCGCGCGGACGTACGGGACGCTTTGAACCGGAGAGAGCGGCTGCTCTCCAGCCTGCTGGAGCAGATGGAGCCGACGCCGTCGACGCTTCCAATATCGTCGTCGCCGTCGCCGTCACTGTCGCTGTCGCCGCCGGAAGGCCTGCCGGCCTCCGCCCTCCAACTGCAGGAGAGATGCCTGCAAGCGCTGAACCGAATCGCGGAGGGGCGGCGCGTCGTTCTCGCCTTCGACGGCTACGAGGAGATCGGCGGTCTCGATCACTGGCTGCGGACGTCGTTCCTGCCGGGCTTAAGCGGGAATGTGCTCGTCATGATCAGCGGCCGCTTCCCGCTGGAGGGGCCGTGGCGGCATACGCCCGCGTGGCGCAAGCTGATCGTCCGTCTGCCTCTCGCGGAGCTGAGCTACGGGGATATCCGGACGTATCTGCGCCAATGGGGCGTCGACGACGAGAAGGAGGCCGACGCCGTCTGGCTTCGGACGATGGGCCATCCGCTGGCGCTGTCCCTGCTGACGCCTGACAACCGGGAGACCGCGAATGCAGCGAATGCCCCGAATGCAGCGAATGCCCCGAATGCAGCGAATGCCCCGAATGCAGCGAATTCCGCGAATGCCGCGAATGCCGCGAGCGCTTCGGCCGCCGCTGCCGCCGGTCGACTCCGGCCCCCGAATGCCGCCGCCGCGGAGGAGGAGGACCCGCTGCAGGCGCTCCTGGACGACTGGCTGCGGGAGGCGCCCGACGACGAGCTGCGCCGCCTTCTCTTCGCCGCCTCGGCGGTGCGGACGTTCCATCAGGACCTCCTGTCCAAGCTGATGGGAGCGGAAGTTCCGTCTACGCTGTTCCAGCGGCTGACGGACCTGTCGTTCGTCTCCCGGACGGCCAACGGCTGGCAGCTGCAGGAGCTGGTGTGGGAGACGGTGAGGCGGCATTTCCGCGAGCGCATGCCGGACACGTACGCGGCGTACCGCGACCGGGCGGCGGAGCATTACCTGGCGAAGCTGGAGGAAGGGCTCGCGCAGGGAAGGGACATCGTCTGGGAGTTCGGCGAACTGCTCCGATACGCGGACAATCCCGTGCTGCGCGCGCATTACCGGCATGCGAGGACGTCCCGCAATTACCTGGAGCCGCTCGGCGAGGCGAATCTGGAAGAAGCGCAGGCCTACGTGAGACGGAGGCAGAAGCAGGAGGAATCGTGGAAGGTGCTCTGCTCGGATGCCGAATCCGGCGAGCTGTACCGGTTCGAGCTGTCCGCCGATCTCGGGAGAGCCCGGCTGAACCTGATCCCGCTCGGCGAGCTGGCGAAGACGGGGGAAGAATCGGTCCGGCTGCTGCGAAGCCCGGAAGGACGGGTCGTCGGCCTGTTCGCGATCGTTCCGGTGAACGGGAGGACGTACGATTGGCTGTCCAAGTCCCCCGTCTCCCGGGCCTACATCGCCTCGCTAAGCGCGGAGGAACGCAGCCGGATCCGGACCTCATCCTCGGATACGGAGATTCGCTTCGTCTACGTGCTCGACGTGGAGAGCCTGGAGAGGGAAGAGCTGCGCTCCGACATCGTTCACGCGCTGCTCGAGCCGATACTGGCCGGACGGCTGCTGATCGAGTCGCCTCCTCCGCACGATTATTACCGTCTGGGGAAAACGAGTCTCGGCTTCGAGCCGCTGCCGGGCGCGGAGCATGCGGATTACGGCGGGGACCGCCCGGCGACGACGTACGCGCTGGATACGAGAAGAGAGAAGCTCCGGGACCTGCTGCGCCGTATGGTCCGCGTTCCCGGCACGGCCGCCGCGCCGGCCCGCCCGAACGCGGTTCAAGGCCGGAACGAGCTGACGCCCAGGGAGCGGGAGGTGGCCGAGCTTCTGGTCCTCGGGCTGACGAACGCCGAGATCGCCGGCAAGATCTATGTCAGCGAAGCCGCCGTCAAGAAGCACGTCAACGCCATGCTGTCCAAGTACGGCTTGAAGAACCGCACGCAGCTGGCCAATCATCTTATCAACTCCTGACCTGCGAGAGAGGGGCATACCCATGAATGCCGATGATTTGAAAAGAATAGCGGCCGAGCGAGCGGTCGAATGGATCGAAGACGGAATGACGGTCGGATTGGGAACCGGCTCGACGGCCTATTGGGCCATACGCCGGATCGGGGAGAGGGTGAAGGAGGGCTTGTCCATTCGCGCCGCGGCCAGCTCGGTTCGCTCGGAGCGGCTCGCCGAGGAGCTGGGCATCCCGCTCGTTCCGCTCGAAGCGATCGGCCGCTTCGACGTGACGATCGACGGGGCGGACGAGGTGGACGACCGCCTGAACCTCATCAAGGGAGGCGGCGGCGCCCTGCTCCGGGAGAAAGTGCTCGCGGACGCCAGCGACCGCTTCATCGTCATCGTGGACGGGACGAAGCTGGTCGGCACGCTGGGCGCATTCCCGCTCCCGGTGGAGATCGTTCCGTTCGGAGCGAATCTGACGCTGAACCGGCTGAAGGAGCTCGGCGTAGACCCGATCGTCCGGGAGTCCGGCGGGGAACGCTACGTGACGGACAACGGCAACTGGATCGCCGACTGCCGGTTCGGGACGATCGACGATCCGAAGAGCCTGACCGTCCGGCTGAACCAGATTCCCGGAGTCGTGGACAACGGCTTGTTCGTCGGCATGACGTGGGCGGTCGTGGCGGCCGGAAGCGACGGCGGCGTCAAGGTTCTGAAGCCGTAACGGATAGAAGGCCGCGGGCGGCGGAAGGCGCCCCGGCCTTTTGTCCTTTTTTGTCGAATTCGCTCGAAGATCGGGCTGACCGGAGTGAGGGAACCGTGTAAAATGGGGGAAGACGCTTATTCGAACGGAGCCCCCGATTCCCCATGCCGATGCCATTGAGAACGCTTAAATCCATCCTTCCGTCTTCGCTTCTGCTGCTCGTCGTCCTGCTCGTCTTCGCCTACTGGTTCTCCTTCAACCGGATAATCGCGTCCGACGCGCCGCGGGCGGAGAAGGGGGTCGTCGACCTGAGCGGCTGGAGCTGGACGGATCGGGGGATCGTTCCTCTGAACGGGCAATGGGAGTTCTACGGAGGCCAGCTGCTCGAGCCGGCGGACTTCGAGGACGGCACCGTAGAAGGCGAGATCGGAGCCGGGATCGGAGCCGGAGCCGGAGCCGGAGACGGCCGCCCCGTACGGACCGGGTACGCCGAGGTGCCGGGCCCTTGGGTCGCCGACGGCGAAGACGGGGACAAGAGCGAGAACGGGAAGTCCCCTTACGGCTATGGAACGTACCGGCTGCGGATTCGGCTGCCGGAGTCCGACTCTCATCGGATCTACGGGATCGTCGTCAACAATATCAAGACGTCCCACCGTCTGTTCGCCGACGGGGAGCCGATCGGCGAAGGCGGCGTCCCCGGCGAGAGCAAGGCGGAGACGAAGGCCGTCAACCTGCCGTACTCCCGCTTCTTCCAGCAGAACGGCGGAACCGCGGAGATCGTTATCCAGGTCGCCAACTTCAGCTATGCCAAAGGCGGAATCACGCACCCCGTCTATCTCGGGGAACAAGCAAGGATCGTCTCCTACCGCGATTACTCGATCGCCCTCGACGCGATCGTCGGCTTGGCCCTCTTCATCCTCGGCTGCTACTTCCTGGTCCTGTACCGGATGAGGCGGAGGGAGAAGCCCTGGCTCCTGTTCGGCCTCTCCTGCCTGGCCAATTCCGTCTACATCCTGACCCACGGAGACAAGCTGCTCGGACTGGCGTTCCCCGCTATTCCATACGAATGGTTTACGAAAACGCAGTTCCTCTCCGGCATTCTCTCGGAGTATTTCCTGCTTCGCTATACCCGGACCTCTTATTCCCGCCTGTCGCATAAGCGAATCGTGAGAGCGTTCGAATGGGAGCTCGCGGCCCGCTTCGCCGTCGTGCTGGCGGCGCCGGCCTCGGTCTATTCGAACGCGGACTGGGTCTATTATCTCCTCAGCTTCGCCCTGATGTTCTACGCGATGTACGTCATGGTCGCCGGAGCCGTCCGCAAGCTGGAAGGAGCCGCCCTTATGGCGATCAGCGCCCTGTTCCTTTTCCTGATCAACATGGGCTCTTATCTGTACAACGGCGGGGCGATGGAGGCTTACTTCATGCAGCCTCTGGCGTTCATGGGATTCATGTTCGCCCAGGTCGTCCTGCTCTCCAAGCGGTTCACGAACGCGTTCGCGACGGTGGAGCTGCTGTCCGAGAAGCTGAAGTCTCTCGACAAGCTGAAGGACGAGTTCCTGGCCAACACGTCCCACGAGCTGCGCACGCCCCTTCACGGCATGATCAACATCGCCGAGTCGCTGCTCGGAGGAGCGGCCGGGAAGCTGTCGCCGGGCCAGGAGGAGAACTTGTCCCTCATCGTCGCGTCGGGCAAGCGGATGGCGAACCTGGTGAACGACATTCTGGACTTCTCGAAGCTCCGCAACGGGGAGATCGTTCTGCGGACGAGTCCGGTCGACGCGCGTCCGCTCGTGGGCGTCATCTTCGAGATGTTCCGCCATCTCGCCGGGAAGAAGCCGGTCCGGCTGGCGGATCGGCTTCCGGCCGACCTGCCTCCGGTGCTCGCCGACGAAGACCGGCTCACGCAGATTCTGTTCAACCTGATCGGCAACGCGCTCAAGTTCACGAAGGAAGGGGAGGTCGCCGTCTTCGCGCACGAGAAGAACGGCGTCGTCACGATCGGCGTGAAGGATACCGGCATCGGAATCGCGAAGGACCGGCAGGAAGCGATCTTCGACTCGTTCGAGCAGGCGGACAGCGGCATCGCCTCGGAATACGGCGGAATGGGGATGGGGCTTAGCGTCACGAAGAGTCTGGTCGAGCTGCACGGAGGGCGAATCCGGGTCGAATCGGAGCCGGGAGCCGGGTCGGTCTTCTCGTTCACGCTCCCCGCGGCCGGGGGAGCGGCGGCTGCCGAAGCCGCGCGATCCGATCCCGGAGATATCGGGTTCGCGAAGCGGAAGGCCGTTCGGGCCGACTCCGGATCGGCAGCGGCGGCCTCCGCGTCTCGGCACGAGCCGTCCGCGCCGAAGGGGCGGGGATCGGAATTCACGATCCTGATCGCGGACGACGACGCCGCCAACCGGCAGGTGCTGCTGAACCTGCTGACGCTGGAAGGCTATTCCGTCGTCGCCGCGGCGGACGGAGCCGAAGCGCTCCGCCGGTTGGACGAGCGGCGGCCGTTCGACCTGCTCGTCGTCGACCTGATGATGCCCGGCCTGTCGGGCTACGACGTCTGCCGGGCGGTTCGCGGGAGGTATTCGCTGTCCGAGCTGCCGGTGCTGATCTTGACCGCGCGCAACCGGGCGGAGGACATGATCGCCGGCTTCGCGGCGGGCGCGAACGACTTCCTCGGCAAGCCCGTCGAAGCGGAGGAGCTGCGGGCCCGGGTGCGGACGCTGCTCGGCATGAAGAAGTCGGCTGCCGACCTGATCCGGTCGGAGCTCGACTTCCTTCGGGCGCAGATCAAGCCGCACTTCCTGTTCAACACGATCAACACCGTCATCTCGGTCAGCCACCGGAACGCGGAAGAAGCCCGGCAGCTGCTGACGAAGCTGGGTACGTTCCTTCGGGAGAGCTTCGACTTCGACAACGGGGAGCAGCGGGTTCCGCTGCATAGGGAGCTGGACCTCGTGCGCGCATATCTGTTCATCGAGCAGGCCCGGTTCGGCGAACGGCTCCGCGTGGAGTACGCCGTCGACGAGGAGGCGGACGCCGAGATTCCGCCGCTGATCCTGCAGCCGATCGTGGAGAACGCGGTCCGTCACGGCGTCACGAAGCGGCCCGAGGGCGGCACCGTCCGGATCGTCGCCCGCCGGGCCGAAGAAGGCGGCCTCGTGCTCGTCGTCGAGGACGACGGGCCCGGCATGGAAGCGGGCGCCTGGGCGGCGGCCTCGGCCGAATCGCGCATCGCCACGGGCGAATCGCTTATCGCCGCAGCCGAATCGCGCGCCGGCCGCCGCGGCTCGGACTCCGCGGACGCGCGGCAAGTCGCGGACGCGCGCTCCGCCGGCCGAACCCGCCAAGGGGTCGGGCTGGCCAACATCGACCGGCGCCTTCGGACCTTGTACGGAACCGGGCTCGACATCGCGAGCGCGCCGGGCGAAGGGACGCGGGTGACGATCCGCATCCCCGGCTGAGCGCCTTACAGCGGCAAGTCCCGGCGGCGGAACGAGACGATCGCGGCGGCGAACCCGGCGAGACCGATCAAGAGCAGCAGCGCCGCCTGCCATAAGACGTCGTCCCGGCCAAGGACGATCTCGCTCGGACGGAACAGCGAGAAGAGCGAGAAATACCGCAGCCAATCGATGCTTTCCCCGATTTTCCCCAGCAGGTCGAGGGAGAACATGCCGAACGTGATCGCGCCGGAGATGCCGAGCGCCCGCTTCTCGTCGTTCGACAGCGCGGAGACGAGGAAGGAGACGCCCGCGATCGCGAAGAACAGCAGGAACGCCATGACGTTGAGCAGGGCGAACCGGGAAGCGTCGAACTCGAACCGGTCGCCGATGAACCAGGCGTAGCCGAGAAATCCGGCGCCGGTCGTCACGGCCAAAATGAAGAAGAGACCGCACGTCAGGACGAGCGCCTGCGTGAAGGCGATCCGGCCGCGAGTCGTCGGCGTCGACAGCAGGTAGGCCATCGAGCCTTGATCGACGAGCTTGGCCATGAGCTGCGTCGACAGCATCAGGCTGAAGATCGAGAGCAGCAGCGGGAGGATTAGTCCGTAGTATTCGCCGGAGATGAACGACTCCATGCTGCCGAAGCCTCCCTGGAAGCCGAACGCGTTCGTGACGCCGGAGGGCAGCGCTTCGACCAGGTCGTTCAGCGCCTTGGAATTGTCGGCGATGCCGGGATACAGCCAAATCATGAACAAGATATAGAAGGCGGAACCGAAGGCGTAGTTGGAGAAGCCCTTCAGGTTAACCTTCAGCATCTGCCGGAATAGAGGAGCATTCATGGCCGATTCCCCTTCCTGTCGTAGAAATGCATGAACACGTCCTCCAGGTTCTGCGCGGCGACGTCCAGGCTGCGGACCGGATACTTCGCCGTCTCCCGGAGCCAGGAGTCGTAATCGCCCTGCACCGCGACGACGACCCGGCTGCCGTCCCGGCTCTCCGCCCGGATTCCCTCCGTCTCCGCGAACTTCTCCGCGTCGCCCGCGTGTTCGAAAATAATCTCGACCAGCTTCCTCTGCATCGACTGCAGCTCATGGATGTCGTTCACGGCGACGAGCCTGCCGTCCTTGATGATGGCGGCCCGGTCGCACGTGCGCTCGATCTCGGGGAAGCTGTGGGAGGACATGAGGAACGTCGTCCCCTTCGCCTTCTCCTCGAGCACGAGCTCGATGAACGTCCTCTGCATAAGCGGATCGAGTCCGGACGTCGGCTCGTCGAGAAGAATGAGCTCGGGGTCGTGCATAAACGCGGCGACGATGCCGACCTTCTGCTTCATCCCCTTGGACATCTTCCGGATCGGCGTGTTCGCGTCGAACTGCAGGCGTTCGATCAGGCGCTCGCGCTTCGCCCGGCTGTCCTTCCGCTGCATGGAAGCGAGGAAGTCGAGGAACGCCCGGCCCGTCATCCCTTCGATGAACGCGATCTCCCCCGGCAAGTAGCCGACGAGCTTCTGAACTTCGCCTTGCTTCTCCCAGGCGTCCAGGCCGCCGATCGTCACGCGCCCCCGGTCCGGCTTCATGAAGCCCATGATGTGGCGGATCGTCGTCGACTTGCCCGCTCCGTTCGGGCCCAGGAAGCCGAATACCTCTCCCCGTTCCACCCGGAACGACACGTCCGAGATCCCTCTGCCATTGGAGAAAATCTTCGTCAGCCCATCGACGCTCAACATAGGTTCGGGCCACCTCTCCTGCATAGTTATGAAATATATATACCGAACGATTTCATGAATTATGATAGATCGGGCGTCATCAGCCGTCAATAGGTTGTGAAATATTTATGTGTTATAATTTCATTATTGAAGCCAAGCGGAACTGGATGAAGGAGGACGCATGAACGGATTCGCGAAGAGGGCGGAGTTGATCCGGGAGAAGATCAAGAAGACCGTGCTGGAGATGCTGAAGACGTGGGAGCCGCGGAAAATCCGCATCGCCGACATCGCCGCCGAGGCGCGCGTGTCGCAGGTGACGATCTACAATTACTTCGGCAGCAAGGAGTCGCTGCTGCGCGAGGCGTTCAAGGATTACATGGAGAAGTCCTTCGCCGACTTCGAAGCGTTCATAGCCACGGGACCGACGATGAAGGAGATCGTGCAGTACTCGCTTTTCTACGACAAAGAAGCGATCCATGCCTATTCGCCGGACTTCTTCCGGGAGTTCCTCGTCGACGACCGCGAGATGTACGAGTATATGGAGCGGATCTACCGCGATCGGGCGATGCCGCTCGTCGTACGGTTCATCGAAGAGGGCAAGAAGAGGGGCGAGATCTCTTCGAAGCTGTCTACTCCGACGCTTGTGATGTATTTCAACATGTTCAAGGATCAGTCGAAGACGATTCTGGACATGGCGCAGCAGAGCGGCGACCCGGAAGCCTTCGTGGAGGAGATCATCCGGTTGTTCTATTACGGCGTGTGCGGGGAGGATCGGTAGCCGCGGTCCGGCTGGCGGCAGGGGATGAGGGCGTCCTTGTCGAAAAAAAGAGAGGACGAAGCCGACGTCAGACGGACGCCGGCGACAATTCAATCTCCGGAGGCTCCCGATGCTGTTCGTATGGATCGCCCTATGGCTCGTGGCCGCGTTCCTGGCGCTGGCCGACCGAAGATCGGCCGACCTGAAGCGTCTCGGCGCGGTCTCCTTCTTCGGGGGCACCGGCGCGCTGGCCGCCGTGCTGGATACCCGGTTCATTCCGCACCTGGAATCGTTGGGCGGCTACGAGGGCTTGGAGAGGCTCCTTTATCGCGTTCAGGCCGCCTGCTCGGTCTCCTCCTATTACGGAGTTCCGTATTTTTTTCTGTTGTTCGCGATCTCGTTCCGCGGGGGGAAGCTTCCTCCGAAGCTCCGGTATACGCTGCCCGCGGCGCTGCTGCTGCCGATCGTCTACGGCCTGCTGTTCACGCCGCCGTACAACGAGAGGACTCCGATCGCCTTCGGCGTCGCCGTCTGGTGGGCGGTGCCGTACATGCTCGCCGGAGCCGCGATTATCCTGTGGCGCCGCCCCCGGAATGCCGCGTGGTCGCCCGCCTACTGGGTCGTCTGCTTGGCCGTGCTGCCTCCGGCTCTTATTTTCGCGGTCATGAACTATGTGCTTCCGAGCCTCGGCATGCTGCGGATGTGGGTGTACAACACCTGGTTCGTCGGACTCGGAGTGGCGGTGTTCGTCGTCGGCCTGTTCACGTACGGGTTCATGGGGCTTCGGCTGCTGGTCGACCGGCGCAGGCTGGATTCGACGCTGCGCGCGGTGACGTCGGGAACGGCGATTCTGAACCATGCGATGAAGAACGACGCGGGGAAAATCAAGCTGTTCGGCGAGAAAATGAAGGCGTACGCGGAGAAGACGGGACAGCCGGAGCTTCTCGCCGATATCGAGACCGTCCTGGCGGCTTCGCGCCATATGCAGGAGATGATCTCCCGCGTGCATCGCCGCACGGAGGATTTGGCGCTGCGCCTCGCCGACGCCGACCCGGGCGAGCTCGTCCGCGAGACGGCGGCGTCCTTCGCGCCTCTGCTCGGGGATGTCCGGCTGCGCGTGGACGCTCCGGAAGGCTGGCGCTGCCGTCTCGACCGGGAGCAGCTGCGGGAGGCGCTGTCGAACCTCGTCTCGAATGCGCTCGAAGCGATGAAGGGGCGGGGCGAACTGCGGATCGCTCTTCGGGAGACGAAGCGGGAGCTCGTCATCGAGGTTCGCGACACCGGACCGGGAATGGACCGGAAGGAGGCCGCGCGGGCGCTCGAGCCGTTCTTCACGACCAAGGGGGGCGGCACGAACTTCGGCCTCGGCTTGCCGTACGCCTACCACGTCATGCGCAAGCACGGGGGATCCCTGCATATCGCGGGGAAGAAGGGCGAAGGCGCGAGCGTCTATTTGAATTTGCCGAAGAGAAGCGTCCGGGCCCGGTTCGTCGGCGGGACCGAGGCGGCGGTAGAAGCGGGGAAAGAAGCAAGCGTCGAAAGGATCGGCGAAGGAATCGGAGAAAGAGGCGGCGACGGGAGGCGGCAGAGATGAACCCGGTTCGAGTGTGGATCGTCGAGGACGATAAAGATTGGTTGCGAGGCTTGGCGGATTATCTGAACCGGCAGGACGGCATCGAGGTCCGCTTCGCCTCCGGCTCGCCGGAGGAGGTCCGGCGAACGCTGCGCGAGAGCGAAGACCCGGCCGACGTCGTCCTTATGGACATTATGCTGCACGGCGTCCCCGAAGGGATCGCGCTGGCCGAGGAGGTCGCCTTGGCTTCGGGAGCGAGCGTCGTCATGCTGACTTCGCTGGAGGAGAAGGAGCTCATCCTGCGCTCGTTCCAGGCCGGCGCGATCGACTACCGCGTCAAGTCCGCCTTCGAGGAGCTGCCGGAAGCCGTCCGCGCGGCCGCCCGCAAGCGGTCGCCGATCAGCCCCGAGGCGGCGGAGCGGATGCGGGAGGAATTCCGCCGGCTGAAGCGGCTGGAGCGCGAGTTCGAGGTCCGCAAGTTCAAGGACCTCGTGACGCCGTCCGAGCTGGAGCTGCTCGAGATGATCGATCAAGGCTATTCGCAGTCGCAGATCGCCGACAAGCGGTTCGTCTCCATCCGCACCGTGAAGAATCACGTGGGCAACATCCTCCGGAAGCTGAAGGCGGGCAGCTCCAAGGAGGCCGCCCGTCAAGCGAAGGAGATGGGCTTGTTCGACCGGGATGATTAAGGCGGCCGACGGTGTGCGAATAAGCCGATGAGAGTAGTACCAGACGAAGATGGTACTATTTTTTTTGCGCTTTTTTTCTACAATGAGACTGCAAGGATAGACTAGGGAGAGCGGTCTCAATCGCTTGAACGGAGGGGGTTGCCATGGAATTCGAAGCGTACCACGCGGCGCACTGGGCGGCGCTCGCCGTCGCGGCCGCGGTTCTCTTCATCATCGTCGGCCAGCGGGAGAGGCTGCGGCGGCCGGGCGCGAACCGAGCGGCCCGACGGTCGCTCGCCGCCCTCCTCGCCGGGAGCGAGGCGGCGCTGCAAATCTCGTATGCGGTCGGAGGCGGCTGGGACGTCTATGCGCTGCCGTTCGAGCTGTGCAGCATCACCTTGTGGCTGTCGGCGGTCTTGCTGCTGACCGGCAACCGCAGGCTGTACGAGGTGTCGTTCTTCCTCGGCACGCTCGGCGCGACGCAGGCGCTGCTGACGCCGAACCTTAGCGCGACGTTCCCCGAGTTCGGCTACTTCCACTTCTTCATCGCGCATATCGCCATCGTGGCGGCGAACGTCTACATGACCGTCGTCGAACGGCTCCGGCCGACGTTCTCCTCCGTGCTGCGGGCGCTCGCCTGGCTGCATGCGCTGGCTATCCCGGCCGCGATCGCCAACCTCGCGTTCGGAACGAACTTCATGTACCTGGCGCGCAAGCCGAACACGGCCTCGCTGCTCGACCTGCTGGGGCCGTGGCCTTGGTATCTGCTCCAGCTCGAAGTCGTCGCTTTTCTGCTGTGCCTGGCCCTGCTCGGACTCGTGCGTCTGGCGGACCGTCTGGCTGGCTCTAACGAAGCTTACGGGAGGCTGAAGCCGAACGAATAAGGTTCTTCGCAACGGCTCGCGATGTCGGATTCCGACAGACGTATGCCCGCGGAAGGCGCGTCCGGAAGCAACAAGCAGAAGCATCGAATAGGCAGAGGGAATAAAGAACCGCGACCGATTGAACTTTCCGCGTTCATCTCTCGTACCATTTGGCATACAACGAAGATAGAATGCGTCGAGGGGGAAGCGGAATGGGGAAGGCAATCCGCAGGCTGATCGAATTCGGGTGGACGCAGGCGCTCTGCTGCCTGTTCCCGGTCGCGATCTTCGCGGCGATGGCGGCGACGAAGGCGGTGTCGATCCCGTTCGTGCCGCGCTACGATCTGATTCTGCTGATCTGCATCGCCGTGCAGGCGGGCATGATCCTGTTCAAGCTGGAGACGGCGGACGAGTTGAAGGTCATCACGCTGTTCCACGTCATCGGGCTCGGACTGGAGCTGTTCAAGGTGCATGCGGGATCCTGGTCGTATCCGGAGGAAGCGTGGACGAAGGTCGGGGGAGTGCCGCTGTACAGCGGATTTATGTATGCGAGCGTGGCCAGCTACATCTGCCAGGCGTGGAGAAGGTTCGATCTGAGATTCGAGCGTTGGCCGAATCCGTACGCGACGACGGGGATCGCCGTCGTCATTTACGCCAACTTTTTCACCCATCATTACATTCCGGATCTGAGATGGCCGATTATGGCCGCGCTGCTCGTCGTCTTCCTGAAGTCTTGGGTCGCGTTCCGGGTGGGCGGACGGGTGTACCGGATGCCGCTGCTCGTCTCGTTCGTCCTGATCGGCTTCTTCATCTGGGTGGCGGAGAACATCTCGACTTATCTGGGAGCCTGGCAGTATCCGAATCAGGAGGTTCGTTGGAATCTCGTGCATTGGGGGAAAATCAGCTCCTGGTTCCTGCTCGTCATCATCAGCATCATCATCGTCGTTCAGCTGAAGGATCTCAAGTACCGGCTGCTCCCCCGCGCGTGGGCTCGTAGAGGGGCAGCCGGCGGGGAGACGGCTAAGCGTTCGGATACCGTTCCCGAATGAGACCTTCGTCCAACTTATACGATGAATACCTGGCGAGGGTGGAGCCCGAACTCCATCCTCTTTTTTTTGCGTTCGCCCAGGTGAGATGCTCCCGGATCCGGATTTTTCCCGGAAGTTTCTCCCGGGAAGCCGGGAGGCCTTCCCTTGTCGGGGGTGCGGCGCCGAAATACGATGAACTCGGGAGGCGAAACTCTATGAGAGGAGATTAAGATCGTGACAAGAAGGGCGAATGCCGCCCGGCGGCCGCCCGGCTCTTCGCTAGAGAACGATCGGATAGAGAGGGAGAGAGCGCGGATATGGCAAGCATTATCGTAACCGGAGTATCGAGAGGGATCGGAGAGGCCTTGGCCGCGGCCCTGCTGGAGCGAGGGCATCGGGTCGTCGGCATCTCGCGAAGCGGCAACGCGGCTCTGCGGAGCCACGCGGAATATCGGGAGATCGCGGCGGATCTTGGGGATTCGGCCGCCTTGGAACGGTTGCTGAGGCAAGCGCTCGAGCTGTCTGGGCCTTCGGCCCGGACGGAAGGAATCGGCCTGGTGAACAACGCGGCCGTTCTCCGCCCGCTGAGGGGGGCGGAGAGTTCGAGTCCGGCGGAGATCGCCTATCATCTTCAGGTCAACCTTGCGGCTCCCGTCGTACTGTGCGCGCTGTTCGCCCGCCATACGGAACTCTGGGCGTGCGACAAAAGGATTCTCAACGTCACGTCCGCTTCCGCGGAGATTTTGCTTCCGGGAATGAGCTGCTACTGCACGGCTAAGGCCGGGCTCGACGTCTTCACGAGGACGATGGGACTCGAGCAGCAAGCCAAAGCGCATCCGATCCGGGTCGCTTCCGTCTGGCCGGGCATGATCGAGACGTCCATGCAAGCGGAGGCGCGAGAGCAGCCGGCCGCGGCGTTCCCCGGAAGGGACGTCTTCGTCGCAGCGAAGGAAGACGGCTTGTTGTCTACAGCCGCCCATACGGCCGGGAGATTGGCGGATCTGCTGTTCAGCAATGCCTATCCTCAGGGCGAGGTCGTCCGGAATTTGGAGGGATTCTCTTCAAGGTAGACCAAGGAACGTTCGGCTAAGCCCGCCATCCTTAGAAGAAAGAGCCGCGTATCCTTAACGGAAGCGGCTCTTCGTTCAATCCCGATTCCCCTTCAGCAGACGGGCCGCTTCATGCCGGTCCCTGACCTGCAGCTTGTTCAGAATGGAGGAGACATGGTTGGCGACCGTTTTGGCGCTGAGCCCCAGAGCCGCGGCGATGTCCGAATTGGCCGCGTCCTCGATGAGCAGCGCGAGCACTTCCTTCTCGCGCGGGGTCAGCTCCTTCAGCGCTTCGATTCCATACTCCTGCCGGGTGGCGAAGTCGATGACGCGGGACGCGACATGCGGACCGAAGATCGCCTCTCCGCCGGCTACCGCGCGGATGGCGCGAAGGATCTCGTCCTTGGAGGCGTCCTTCAGGATATAGCCGCGGGCGCCTGCCTTCATGGCCGTCAACACGGACGCGTCGTCGCGGAACATCGTCAGCATCAGAATGCGGACCTCCGGGCGGGCGGCGCGTATCCGCTGGGCGGCTTCCATCCCGCTCATCCCCGGCATCCGGATATCCATTAGAATGACGTCGGGCTGAAGCTCTTCCGCCAGTCGGACCGCTTCCTCGCCGGTCGTCGCTTCCCCGATCCAACGCATATCCTCCGCCGTCTCAAGCATCGTCTGGACGCCCTGGCGGAAGAGGGGATGATCGTCCGCGACCAGCACGCGGATTGGGATTGCCTCGTTCATCTCAATGCTCCTCTCTCGAATAATTATTGCAAGGAAGCCATGCGTCGATGGAGGTGCCGTTCCCAGGCGACGAACTCAGAGCCCAGCTCCCGCCTAGCTCCGCCGCGCGTTCGCGCATGGACGCGAGTCCGATTCCGCGAACCTGGGAGCCGTTGCTGGCCCCGGCGGCTCCCGGGGCGAACCCGGCGCCGTTATCGGCGACCGACAGCCGCAGCCCTTCGTTCTCCATGGCGACGCGTATCTCGCATCTCGTGGCCCGGGAATGCTTCACGCAATTCAGCATCGCTTCGACGAGAATGCGGTAGGCGGCCACCTCGACGGCTGCCGGCAGGGGAGGCAGAGGGTCATGCGGTTCGACGATCTCGATCGCGAGGCGGCCTCCGCTGCCCTTCGAGACCTCCGGGAGAGAAGAAGCGATCGCCCGAAGCTCGTCCCTCTTCTGCTTGACCGCTTCAAGCAGCCCTAATTCGTCCAAGGCC
The DNA here is from genome assembly GCF_014212175.1 of Cohnella xylanilytica. Lineage (GTDB taxonomy): Bacteria > Bacillota > Bacilli > Paenibacillales > Paenibacillaceae > Cohnella > Cohnella xylanilytica. The sequence continues at coordinate 41,606 of NZ_JACJVR010000011.1, forward strand.
GGCGGCCGAAGCTCGTAGACAAGCCCTCGAATATCTTCGACCGTCTGTCGGATGACGGTCTTCAGCCCGGACACGAGGGCGCCCGCCCGTTCCGTGTCCCGCTTCATCCATTCCTCCGCGGAATCCGCGTTCAGCGCCAGCGCCGCGAGCCTGGGGGCGAGATCGTCGTGCAGGTTGCGGCGAATCGCCAGCCGCTCTTCTTCGCGCGCCAGGATAATCCTCTCCCGCGATTGCTGCAGCTCCTGGGCCAGCAGCCGAATGTCCAGCATCTGCTTCGCTCCCGCCACGACGACGCCGGCTTGGCGGGCAAGCAGCTCCAGCATCCTGCGGTCCTGACCTGGGAACGGCTCTCCGGACGGGGAACGGGAGACGGTCAGAATGCCCAACTCTTCGCCGTTCACCACGAGCGGCAATTCCTCGAACCGGTCCTCGTCCGCAGGCTTCGTGCCCGCTTCGGCTACCTCGGCGAAGCCGCCGTTGCGGCTCAGCTTAAGAGAGACGTAGGGGAGCTTCAAGGTGTCGCGAACCGTCTTGACGACGAGCAGCATCGCGTCTTCGGGACGGTGCGGCTCCTTCAGGCGGTGTCCGAGCCGAAGCAGGACCGCGAACGGATCCTCCTTCTCCCCGTAGAGGAGCCGATTAAGCCCGTTCTGAATCCGCTCCTTAAGCGGAGCGAAGAGGACCGCTATCAGCCCGGTGGCGGCCAGGGAGACGGCGGCCTGGTTCCCCGTTCCGAATACCGTGCCCAAGTACCATACGGTTCCGACGTAGAGGACGGCTAGACTGCCGCTGAGCGCCGCGTAGAGGATCGTGCGGTTGACGATCGGTTCGATATTCCACAGCCGGTATCGCTGCACGGAGACGACCAGCGTCAATGGAAGCAGAAGGAAGAGCAGCCGGCTGGCGGCTTCCACGAGGAGCATGCCCGCGGGATCGCGCGATTCGTAGAAGTCGGGGTTCCAAGCGAGCGGAAGCAGATTGACGGCGCCGACGCCAAGGATCATTATGCTGAAGCCGAGCACGAATAGCCGGGTCTGCTCCTGCTGCTTCGTGTCCGCGGCGAAGCGGTATCGATAGATCTGGACGAACAGCAGCAAGCCGTAGAAGGCGACCATCCAGAGGCCGGTCAGCCATGAGGGCCAGAGGGAGATCGGCCAGCTCGGCGGAGCCGCGGTCGAGAGGAACCGGGGAACGAACACGAGCCAGCCGGCGACGCTCATCCAGCGGCGGGGAACCCCGCTTCCCGGGAATAGAAGCCCGAACAGGAAGACGGACAGGAAGGCCGCGGCGTCCGCGAGCCGGTAAATCGGCCGGACCGCCTCCCAAGCGGAGGCGTGAAGAAGGGAATCCGGATACATCGTGATAAAAGCGTAGGAAATAAGAAGGACGCAGCCGACCAGCGGGACGGGCTCGCGCGAGCGCTTGCGGAGAAGAACGCCGGCAGCCCCGGCGTAGATCAAGAAGCAGACGAGATCGAAGCCCGCGTAAAGCGCCGCCAGGCCGGAAGGAGTCAGCCCCCATGAATCTCGCAGCGAGGAAGGCAGCATCTCAATCGAGGCCCCCGGACATGAGGTGCCGGCGCAGCCTTCGAGATAGCGGTCATAAATCGGCAATCCCGATAAAAAAAGCAGGCTTAGAAGCCCGCTCCACAGAAGCGCGGCGAAGCGGAACGCTTGAATGCCGCGCGCGCCGATTCGAATCGTTCGCATGCCATCGATCACCCTTGGTCGCGACGGGCGGACAAGAGGATATACCCGGCTCCGACCGCGGCCGAAGCGATTCCGCCCCATGTCCCCAAACTACCAGCATGGTGGGGAATTGTCAACGCAGCGGCGGCGAGATAGAGATAGACGATTCCCGTCAGTATTCCAAGACGGACGCTGTCGCGGCTTCTTCCGGCCGCGAAGAAGCCGGCCATGATTAAGTTGAGGTAGAGGGCGGAGTTCTCTCCCCACCGGAACTCATCGTCCAGGCCGGCCCATTGGTTCGATATTCCTCTCCAGATCAAGGGGAGCAGAGCCGCGGCGGCCGCGGCCGTCAACATCGCGACGGGGCGGCTCGGCGTCCGCGTCTCGCCGGAGGACCGGAAGACTTGGTCCCGATAAGGATAAGCGGCATACAGCGAGAGACAGACGACGGCGAACATTCCGGTTACGAACAGCTTCTTCACGTACAGGTTCCAGTCGGTGATCGCGAGAGCGACCAAGAACACCCCGTGCCCGAGAATGTAGAATCGGAGTACGGCGGGACCGGCTGCGGGCCGGAAGAGCAGCATCACAAGGCTGCCTCCGAGCAGCAGGCCGATCAAGGCGCCGTGAACGCCGCCGTGCCAATGAAGCTCGTACGGCAAGTAGCTCTCGGATCTCGTGAAGGGCAGAAGCAGCTCGATAAAGCCGTCGAGGGCGGCGAAGCTTCCCAATGCGAACACGGCGGCGAGAATGCGGAATACCGCCATTCGCCATCTGGTCGGCCGGCGTTCCATAGCAAGAGGCGTCTGTACTTCCATAGAAAATCTCTCCTTCAGGGATGGTATCGTACTCCTCCAGCGTAATCGCGGTCGGCCGCGGCCAGCCAGTGGAGGCTTCCCGGGAATCCGGGAAGTTCCGCCGGGAATCCGCCGATACGAAGAGTGGACTTGTCGATACCCGTCCCTATTCGGAGAGGGGAGACGGCTAAGCGTTCAGATACCGTTCCCGAATGATCCGGAGATGGTGGAGCTCGTGGCCGCAGATGACGCAAGCCAGCGCGCGGGCGGAGATCGTCGTGTTGCTGGCCGTTCCCTTGCGCAGCCAGGCTTCCTCGGACAGGCCGCGAAGCAGCGTCAGCGTCGCCTGCCTCACCGCCGCGTAATCTTCGGCCAGCTGCCGGATCGGGAGCGAGTCGAAGCCGGCGCCGGGGACGAGAATGTCCTGGTCGTAGCCGGGCAAGGGCGTCGTATCGCCTCTCGCGATGCGCAACAGCCGGTAGCTCATGATCCGTTCATTGTCGACGATGTGGCCGAACGCTTCCTTGAGGCTCCACTTGCCCGGCGCGTACCGGTAAGCGCCCTGCTCTTCCGTCAAGGAACCCAGCAGCTCGAGGGTACCCTCGCCCTGCTTCCTTAAGATCTCGATCAGATCGCCTTCGGGCGTCAGCGATACGTAATTGCCGAAGAACGAGCCGTATTCGTCCGTGCCTGGTCTGCCTCTCATAAGAACCCTCCTAACCGGAATTTAATAGTAGATTATTTTCCCGAGCAGGTCCTGTCAAGAATTCAAATAACTTCCGATCTCCCCGGGCAGCGGAACCGTGTCCCACGGAGACCAATAATAGCTCTTGTCGTCATGGAAAAGATGATATCGGAAGCCGACCGTCCCGCCCGCGGACAGCACGACCGTGAAGATCTCGGGATCCGGACCGCCGGGAGCGGGGGAGTAGGATTCGGAGGCGGCGCTCCGTTCGAGCAGGTTCACGAAGGCGGCGGCCTTCTCGCCTTCGAGAAGATTCGTCATCGCCGGTTCGTCGTCCGGGCCGTATCGATAGATCTCGACGAGGGTTACTTTGTCCTTCGGAATATCTTTGAAATGCCAAGGGTAGCCGGTCTGCTTCTCCGGGTCGGCATAGAGCGCGTACCCGCCGATCGCCTTGTCGTCTCGAACCGCGAGGATCGACCGGTCGGGGCGGCTCTTCAGTTCATAGAGCACCGTGCCCGGTTCGAGGTAAGCGGCGTCCCCGTTCTTCGACCGATACCCGGGAGTATGAACGTTGCCCTCGAGCTTGAACTTCACCTCGCCGACGCCGGGCCCGATATCGGAGGGATCCGTCAGCGCTCTGTTGTACATCGCCTCATAGGAACGGCCGTCCCACTTCACGAAGTCGACCCAATCGATCGAGACGTTCGCCCGGACCAGCGGATTGCCACGGCAGCCCGTCAAGGCCAACGCCAGCAGCGCGATCGCGAGAAGCGGGCAGGCCGCGAGCCTGACGATTCGCATCTCTTATCCCCCAATTCGTCTTTGTTTTTTTCGTTTGTTCACTTAGACGTCACTTCCGAACCATATGTTTCCATGGCGGACCGTCATAAATGCGGAAGGAACGGGGCATTTTAGGAAGGGGCCGTCTTGTGACAAAGTTGTTACGGAGGAATTTTCGGACTTGCGTCCGACGCTTCCGGAATATAACATATAGGATAATGGGAAGCTTATGAACAAAAGGAGGTCGCACCCATGTTCCTGGCGGCAAACGCGGAGGAATCGGCAAGCTTGTTCACTCCGTTCGACATCTTTATGGTTATCTTTACCGTGCTGATTGCGATCGGAATCGTGCGTCTGCTGATGGCGCGCCCGAAGAAGAACTTCTTCGCCATCGGATTCGGATTGGTGGCGTTGATCGTATTCCTCATCGCAGACGTCAAGATGGTCAGCGGCTGGTAATGGTTCCATAGCGCGCGAACCGGAAGCGGGTTGGAGAGAGAATCTCCGGCCCGCTTTTTTGTGCCGTTTTTCGCTGCGATCCGCGAATCTTGCGGAATCGGGAGCGATTTTTTGTGGGCGATGTCGTTCGAATCTATCTGTGGCGGAGCGGAGAAGTATGTTAAATTATTCTAGTCTGAGAAAATCCTAATTTGCTTGACTGGAGGAGAGGGTTTGAAGCAGCGTTCGAGCCGCCGGCTGGCGGTTATCGCGCTAGGCGCCGCGATCGGATTCGCGGCCGGAGATGCGGAAGCGGTGGCGCCCGCGAAGGCGTCCTTGGATGCCCAGGTCATCAACGGAGAGGTCTACGTCAAGGCCTCGTCGCTCGTCGCCCAACTGGGCGGTTCGGGGTCTTACGATCCCGGCACGAAGAAGTACAATTACGCCGCGGCCGACGCGGTGCCGGACGTCGTCAAGAAGGTGTCTCCTTCCGTCGTCGCCATTATCGGCAAGCCCCAAGACCAGAACGCTTCGAACCGGTTCTCGCTCGCCCACGGGACGGGCGTGATCTTGAAGAGCGACGGGCTGATCCTGACCAACACGCACGTCGTGAACGGAATGGACCATATCGTCGTGGTGACGTCCGACGGCAAGGAATACGAGGGGACGCGGAAGTACATGGACGCGACCAGCGACCTGTCTCTCTTGCAGATCAAGGCGACCGGCTTGAAGCCGGCGAAGTTCGCCGCTTCGCCTCTCCAGGTGCAGGTCGGCGAGACGGTCGTCGCCATCGGAACCCCGGTCTCCTTCTCGCTGCGCAACACGGCGACCGTAGGCGTGATCAGCGGGATGAACCGGTCGGTCTCGTCGCATTACAACCTGTTGCAGACGGACGCGGCCATCAACCCCGGCAACAGCGGGGGACCGCTCGTCAATCTGAAGGGCGAAGTCGTCGGCATCAACTCGATGAAGTTCGTGGACGTCGATATCGACAGCATGGGCTTCGCCATTCCGGCCGACACGGCGCAATACATCATCCACCAGATCGCCAAGTACGGCAAGGTGATGCGGCCGACGCTGGGCCTCGATCTGGAGGAGAGCTGGTCGGCCGTCGTCGGGCTGCCGACGGAGGAGCCGATGAAGGTGATCGGAATCTCGTCTGCCGAAGCCCGGAACGCCGGAATTCAAGCGGGCGACGCCTTGTACTCGGTGAACGGCAAACAGGTCTCCACCGAGGTCGAACTGAACGAATTGCTCAAAAGTTATTTGCCCGGACAGACGGTGACGGTTACGCTGCTGTCGGACGGGGATCTCGTCAATCGCAAGCTCGTGCTCGCGGCGAGCTCGGCCAAATAGGAAGGGAGAACATCCGTCGATGGTTCTGAATCGCTTCGCCCGAACGTCCTTATCTTTTTTACTCGTTATCGCGCTCTTCTTCTCGTTAGCCTTGTCCGCTTCGGCGGCCGACGAAGCGGCCGCCTCGGGATTGGATATCCGCCTGAAGGCCGGCAGCGGATCGATGACCGTGAACGGCAAGGCGGTGGCCGTGCAGGCGCCGTTCCAACAATCGGGAACGACCTACGTGCCGCTCAGCGTCATCACCAAGGGATTCGGCGCGAGCCTTCAGCTTAAGGATAACAAGATTATTACCTTGAAGTATATGACCCATACGGTCGTTCTGACGATCGGAAGCAAGACGGCGTGGATCGACGGCAAGAAGGCGACGCTGGCCGCCGCCCCCGTCGTGGTCAAAGGCGTGACGATGGTTCCGATTCGCGTCGTCGAAGCGTTCGGAGGCAAGGTCGCCGTCGTCGCCGCGACGAAGGAGATCCGCATTACGTCCGCGACCGGATCGGCAGCCGGCACCGGAGGAGCCGGCGGCATCGACACCGATGCCGGCAAGTCCCGGATCGGCGACAGCTACTTCCAGTGGTCCATGAACTACCCGACGGGACTGGCGCAGAACTTCCAATCCGATAACGGCGATTACCTGTCGTTCCAGGACGTGAAGAAGGAGTTCTACTTGTCCGTCGGCGCGGAAGAGGCCGAAGAGCCGATGGATGCGGCCGAACAACTGGATTATCTGAAGGACAACGTGCTGTACGACGAGACGGTGCTCGATTCGAAGCCGGTCAAGCGCTCGGGACTGACGTTCCAGCGAGTCGTCGCCAAGTCGTCCGAGACCGGGTTCTACTACGATTACCGCGGCATTCAAGCCAACGGGCGCTTCTACACGCTCTCCTTCGGCAAGAAGGCCAAGTCCGTCGACGAGCTGAACGCGAGCTCGTCCATTCTGGACAGCTTCGAAGTCAAGTTCGACGCTTCGAACAAGGCGCTGAAGGACTTGACGAAGGTGAAGGACGGGCTTGTCGCCTTCGCGAACGACGATTACGGCCTGGAGCTCAAGCTGCCTCCCGATTGGGTGGAAGACAGCGACGGGGATTCCTCCGCCTATTATTACAACGAGACTTCGGATTTGTCCTTCTACGTCTACTCGGCCCCTTCCGGCGACACGGCCGCGGCTTGGTCGGAGAAGTACACGGATAAATTCAAGAAGTTCTTCGCGGAGACGTCCCGGACGGGACCCGAATCCTCCGATATCGTATGGAACGGCGTTCCGGCCAAGCAAGTCCATTATTCGTATCTGACGGATACGGGCTGGTCGGAAGAATACGACATCTTCGCCGTGCGCGGGTCTTACAAGTACATGATCTCCCTGAGCTTCGACAAGAAGGACAAGGCGAAGGGCGATGAAGCGCTCCAGCTCGTTCTGGACAACATGAAGGTGGACTTCTCCCAGGTGGAGCGGACGATCGGCGAGCTGCCCGATCCGATCGACTCGGAGAAGCTGGAGGAAGTCGTCGCCAAGAAGAGCAAGAAGTACGGATACAGCGTCTCGATTCCGAAGTATTGGGTCGGAGGCGAGAAGGATTTCGAGAAGGAGAGCGTCACATATTCCGGAGTAGGGCTCAGCTTCCTGATCGCCGTCAACCCCGACACCAAGCTGGATTTGTACCCCGATCTGGTGCAGAAGCAGTATACGAGCTCCGGGGTCATGGAATTGACCGACAAGAAAGAGATCGCGGTCGGCGCGGCGAAAGGGTTCGAGATGTCGTTCAAGATCGTGGCGGCCAAAGAAGGAGACGGCGGACTCGTCAAGCTGTACCTTCTGGAGAACGGCGGCAACGTCTATCTGGTGCAGTGGATGGTTCAGAATCCGAACGCGACCGAATTCAACCTCAAGCAATTGGACGATGTTATGAACTCCTTCAAGTTCACGGAATCCTGAGAGAGGATTCGCAAGGTCCGGATCGGCTTCGCAGGCCGTTTCCGGACTTTTCTTTTGGCCCCGCGCGGCGCGGTTTGATATACTAGGGTCAGTCGACCGCCTGCCGGCGGTATGGAGGTATAAATCGCAATGACAGACAAAGCCGTCATACGGCGTGAAGATATCGAATTGCTGGCTCCGGCCGGAGATTGGGAGTGCATGAAGGCCGCGGTCGCGAACGGAGCGGACGCGATCTTCTTCGGCGTGGAGAAGTTCAACGCGCGGGCTCGCGCCAACAACTTCAAGATGGAAGAGCTCCCAGAGATCATGAGGTTCCTGCACCGCTACGGGGTGAAGGGCTTCCTGACGTTCAACATTCTCGTCTTCGAGGACGAGCTCCGCGACGCGCGCGTTCTGGTGGACGCATGCATCGAAGCGGGCGTGGACGCGGTGATCGTGCAGGATCTTGGGTTGGTGAAAATGATAAGGGAGATGTCCCCGGACTTCCCGATCCACGGGTCGACGCAGATGACGATCACTTCTCCGGAAGCCGTCGAGTTCACGAAGCCGTTCGGCCTCGAGCGGGTCGTCCTCGGCCGGGAGAACAACCTGAAGCAGATCAAGAAGATCGGCGAGCAGGCGAAGCTGCCGATGGAAGTGTTCGTGCACGGGGCGCTGTGCGTCTCTTACTCCGGCCAGTGCCTGACGTCGGAAGTTTGGGGCGGCCGCTCGGCGAACCGCGGCGAATGCGCGCAGGCGTGCCGCCTGCCGTACGACCTGATGGTCGACGGCGTGCAGAAGCCGATGGGCGACATCGCGTACCTGCTGTCGCCGAAGGACCTCGCGGCGCTCGACCTGATGCCGGAGCTGATCGAAGCCGGGGTCACGTCGTTCAAGATCGAGGGCCGGCTGAAGAGCCCGGAATACGTCGCCAACGTCGTGAGCAAGTATCGGCGCGCCATCGACAAGTACTTCGAAGGGGACGAGTCGGAGCCGTCGGCCGAGGAAGTGCGCGAGCTGCAGCAGAGCTTCTCGCGCGGGTTCACGCACGGATTCTTGGAAGGGACGAACAACAAGAAGCTCGTCGACGGGACGTTCCCGAAGAGCCGCGGCGTGTACCTCGGCCGGGTCGAGAAGATTCTGCGGGACGGCGTCGTCTGCACGATCGAAGCGCCGCTCAAGCGCGGCGACGGCCTCGTCTTCGACGCGGGGGACCCGACGAAGAAGGAAGAGGGCGGACGGGTGTACGACGTGCGCAGAAGCGGGACGAAGCTGGAGGGCGAAGTGCCGGAAGGCGAGCGCATCGAGATCGTGATGGGCCGCAGCGACGTCGACCTGACGCGCCTGCACGAGGGCGACCGTATCTGGAAGACGAGCGACCCGGCTCTGGACAAGCGGCTGCGGAGCACGTTCGAGACCGAGAAGCCGTACCGGACGTTCCCGGTGGCGGTGACGGTGGAAGGGCGCGAAGGGGCGCCGCTGCGGACGATCTGGACGGACCTGGACAAAGGGTCGACCGTCGTCGCGCAGTCGGAGATGCCGCTCGAGCGCGCCGAGAAGCGGCCGCTCGGCCGCGAGGTGCTTGAGGAGCAGCTCGGCCGGCTGGGCGGAACGCTCTATCGGCTCGAGCAGCTGACGGTGTCGCTGGAGGGCGAGGTTATCGTGCCCAAGAGCGAGCTGAACCGCATTCGCCGCGACGCGGCAGAGCGTCTCGAAGCGATGCGGGAGCTGCCGCCGAAGTATACCCGGCTGCAGGGAGCCGGCGCTCTGGCGCCCAAGGTCTCGTTCAAGGCGGACCCGGAGCCGGTAACCTCGCCGCGGTTGACCGCGCTCTGCCGCACGCTCGAGCAGGTGAAGGCGGCCGTGCGAACGGACGCGGCGATGATCTACGCCGACTTCGAGTTCATCAAGCAGTTCCCCGACGCGATCGCCGTCTGCCGCGAGGCGGGCAAGCCGATCGCGCTGGCGACGCCGCGCATCCATATGCCGGGAGAGAACGGCTACCATCGCAACATTCTGAACCTGAAGCCGGACGCGGTGCTCGTCCGCAACACGGGGGCGCTCTATTATTACCTGAGGGAGCGCGCCGAGAAGCCGGGCGAGAAGCACCCGCTGCTGATCGGAGACTTCTCCCTGAACGTGTCCAACCACAAGACCGTCGAGCTGTTCCGCGAGGCGGGTCTCGATTGGGTAACTCCGTCGTACGACCTCAACATCCAGCAGATGGTCGACATGCTGCGGATGGCGGACACGTCGAGGCTGGAGATCGTCATCCACCAGCATCTGCCGATGTTCCACACGGAGCACTGCGTCTACTGCACGTTCCTGAGCGAAGGGACCGACTATACGAACTGCGGCCGTCCGTGCGAAGAGCATCGCGCTTCGCTGCAGGACCGGATCGGCATGTCCCATCCGGTGCGAGTCGACGAAGGCTGCCGCAACACCGTCTACAACGCCATCGAGCAGTCGGGCGCCGAATACTTGAGCGAATTCAAGGAGCTGGGCGTTCCGTCCTACCGGGTCGAGTTCCTGGAAGAGAACGCGGAGAAGGTGCAGGAGGTGCTGTCGCTGTATCGCTCCGCCCTAGACGGCCGCATCGGAGGAAGCGAAGTGTGGCGCAAGCTGAAGGCGACCAACCAGCTCGGCGTCACCCGCGGCCAGCTCGTGCGCTGATAACAAAACGACGTCTGCCCCGGCTCCCTGATACGAGGGGGCCGGAGCAGACGTTTTTTTATCTTCGCGTCACTCGTCGAAGAGCGCGAACGTGCACCCGTCCTTGGTGCAGAAGACGGAGCCGGCGTTCGTACCGACCGAATCGCGAAGCTTCTGGACGGCGGCGGCGGCCGCCCTTTTCTGCTGCGCAATCTCCGAGTTCACCGACTTGCGGACCTGGCGGCTCTTCTTGGCCGCGCTGGCGGCCCGGGCGGCTGTCGCTTTGTTCGCGGCGGTTTTGCGGCTGGACATGCGATCCCTCCTTTTCCCCTTGACTGATACAAGCTATTCGGAGCCTCGGGTGGAAGGTTGGACGACCCGACCGCCGTCTTCGATAAAGCGGCGGAAGCCGAGTACAGAATTAACGGCGGGTTTACATAAACCGGGAAATGCGCTGTCGTTCGGGTGATAAAATCGGTCAACACCCATTCGCATTTAGAGAGAGGGATCGTATGATGAGGTTGTACGACGAACGTTTCCCAGCATTTGTCGCATTGGGCGGCGTTTTCCTTTACAATAAGAATAAGGTTCAAGGAGGCTGCGGAGCATGAAGTTGGCGGTGGTAGGAGCCGGTATCGTCGGGTTGACGACGGGAGCGGGGTTCGCGGAGCTGGGGCACCAGGTCGAATGCTACGACATCGACGCGGGGAAGATCGGGCTGCTTACGGCCGGAGCCGTTCCTTATCACGAGCCGGGCTTGCAGTCTCTCGTCGAACGCAACGTCGCGGCGGGCAGGCTGCGCTTCGGGCTCGCTCCCGAGCAGCTGACGAGCCAGGCGGAAGTGATCTTCCTCGCGGTAGGCACGCCTAGCGCGGATGACGGCCATATGCAGCTCGCCCCGCTGTGGGCGGCGGCCGACAAGCTGACCGCTTGGCCGGGCGGAGGGCGGCGGATCGTCGTCGTCAAGAGCACCGTGCCGGTCGGCACCGCGGACAGGCTCGAAGCGAGGCTCCGGAGCCGGCTGCCGGCGGACTGCGAGGTCCACGTCGCGTCGATCCCCGAGTTCATGCGGGAAGGCGGCGCGGTTCGGGACTTCTTCGAGCCGGCCCGCATCGTGATCGGCACGAACGATCCGGAGACGTTCGAGCGGCTCGACCTGCTCCACCGTCGGCTGCCCGCTCCGATTCTCGGCACCGACCGCCGGACGGCGGAGCTCTCCAAGCTGGCGGCGAACGCCCACCTCGCGGTCCGGCTCAGCTTCGCCAACGAGATGGCGGCGCTCGCCGAGCAGACCGGCGCCGATTACCCCGCGATCGCGCGCGTGCTCGGGATGGACCCGCGGATCGGCCCGCACTTCCTCGGGGCCGGTCTCGGCTTCGGCGGCTCCTGCCTGCCGAAGGACGCCCGCGCCCTGGTCCGCCTGGCGGACGAGGCGGGCGCGCCCCAGACGCTCGTCGCGGCCGCGATCCGCGCGAACGTCATGCTCCCGCTGCGCATGGTGCGCAAGCTGGAGGCCGCGCTGTCCGGGCCGTCGCGCCGCCGGGTCGCGCTGCTCGGCCTCACGTTCAAGCCCGGCACGGACGACATGCGCGAGGCGCCGTCCATCCGCTTGGCGACGGAGCTGCTGCGCCGCCATCCGGGCATCGTGCTGACGGCTTACGATCCCGCCGCCGGAGAGCACGCGAAGCGGGCGCTGCCGAACGCCGTCCAGCTGTGCGATTCGGCCGAAGCGGCGCTTCGCGGCGCGGACGCGGCCATTCTCGTCACCGAATGGCCGGAATTCCGCAAGATTCAAGCGGAAGACTTCAAGAACTGGATGAAGCGTCCGATACTCCTGGATGGACGCAACGCGCTGGACGCCGAGACGCTGAACGCCCAAGGGGTCGTCTGCATCGGGGTCGGACGTCTTCCCGCGACTCCCTCCGACGCATTAGGCGCGGCGGAATTGACTGCATTTCAAACGGAAGTAGAGCCATAGAGAGAGGATGCAGCACCATGAGAATTCGCAAGGCCATCATTCCCGCAGCCGGATTGGGGACCCGATTCCTGCCCGCGACCAAAGCCATGCCCAAGGAAATGCTCCCGATCATCGACAAGCCGGCCATTCAATATATCGTGGAAGAGGCCGTCGCATCGGGGATCGAGGATATTCTGATCGTCACCGGCAAAGGCAAACGGGCTATCGAGGACCACTTCGACAGCTATTACGAGCTTGAGCAGAACCTGCTTCAGAAGGGGAAGTTCGACCTGCTCTCCGAAGTGCAGCGGGCTTCCGACCTGACGGACATTCACTATATTCGGCAGAAGGAGCCGAAGGGACTCGGGCACGCGATCTGGTGCGCCCGCAAGTTCATCGGGAACGAGCCGTTCGCCGTCCTGCTCGGGGACGACATCGTGCGTTCCGAGCCGGTGCCTTGCCTCAAGCAGATGATGAACGTGTTCGAGGAAGTGCAGAGCAGCGTGCTCGCCGTTCAGCGGGTTCCGCAGAACGAGATTTCCCGCTACGGCATCGTCGATCCCGCGGAAGGGGCGGATATCGACTCGTCGCTGATCCGCGTCCGCGGGGTCGTCGAGAAGCCGGCCGCCGATAAGGCGCCTTCGAACATCGCCATTATGGGACGTTATATTTTGACGCCGGCTATCTTCGATCTTCTGGAGACGCAGAACACCGGGGCGGGCGGGGAGATTCAGCTCACCGACGCCATCTTCCGGCTGCTGGGCGACGAGGCCATCTACGCCTACACGTTCGAAGGCAAGCGCTACGACACGGGCGAGAAGATGGGCTACCTGAAGACGATCATCGATTTCGCGCTGGAGCGTCCGGATCTGGGGGATCAGGTCAGGGCGTATCTGGAAGAGAAGCTTCGTCCTTAAGGCTAGAAATCGTTAATAGGGTTAGAGGTTAGCAATGATAAATAGATGTGGATGCGAGTAATGGTAATTTGGTGTATGTGCTGGCAATGATAAATTGGTGCAGATACGAGCAATGATAAATAGGCTTTATGCGCATGAAGCACATGCCGCTTGTTCCCTTAGGTGGGACAGGCGGTATTTTTTTTCGCTTGCGGAGGGGGATGGGCTTGAGAGGAGGTGAGCGATATCGGACAAGCCCGAACCAAAGAAATGAATTCATACCGCGCTGCAACCGAGCCGACTGCTGAACCTAACCAACTACCGAACCACCAACCGAACCATGATAGCGCCGAGCGATTTAACGACAACATGATCCGCATTCGTGCCGAACATCAGGACCGCAACCGCCGAAGCAGCCGCAAGTACGCAATCCGCCACAGGTCGCTAACCAACTAATTCAAGTCTTTAACAAACCAAAATTCGGAGGGATTAAGATGGGAATTACGACTTTCGAAGAACTGTTGGAGAAGCAGAAAAAAGAGGCGAGCGGCCAAAGACTGGAGATGCTGGGCCGCGATTTGTCCGGGACGAAGAAGCTTGTGGAGACCGTTCTGCTTCCGACTCTCAAAACGTTGGACGGAATCATCCTGGAGCACGAGATCGTCAGCCAGTCCGGCGTGCGCATTTACATTGACGCCATGTATCCTCCGCTTCTGGCCGCGTTCGAAAGCGACGGATTCGTCGCCCATGGAGAGAACCTGACCCGAGACAAATTCTCGTTCGAGCGGATGCGGGTGCGCACCATAACCGTAGGCGGCTTCCGCTATGTCCCTTACAGCAACGATGAACTGGACAAGAGGGCCGAAGCCTGTCGGCGGACGGTGTACGAGCTGCTCGGAAGATACGGCAGCGTCCCCCGCTCCAAACTCTCCAAGCTACCCGTGTACGAAAGAGAAATCCTTCGCTTCGGGATGACTCTCAACGATTCCTTTTCATTGGCCGAGGCAAGCGAGTGCTTGCTTCTAAGCCAGCGTTCGACAAGTCAGACGCTGCATCGCATGGTAGAAAAACAGCTGCTAATACCGACTGGAACGGGAGGCATTCGATATCACGGCTATTTTTTAAGCGGGATGGCAATTAGTTACTTTCAATAGTGTGGTGAGGCGCGGTCAGAGTGGAAGAAACGTCAGTTAGAGAGGCGTGAGGGGCTCCGATTGCGGATGTAACGGAAGAAACGTAAGTTAGAGAGGCGCGAGGAGCTCCGAAGGGGGATGTAACGGAAGAAACGTCAGTTAGAGAGGCGCAAGGGACTCCGAAGGGGGATGTAACGGAAGAAACGTCAGTTACAGAGGCGCAAGGGACTCCGAAGGGGGATGTAACGGAAGAAACGTCAGTTACAGAGGCGCAAGGGGCTTCGAAAGGGGATGTAACGGAAGAAACGTCAGTTACAGAGGCACAGAAGTCGGGCCACACGGGGGCTGCGAGGAGCGACGAACCCTGACGTAGAGGGCGGCGCGCAATCCGCCACAACAGTAAAATCCCTCCACAAGCCCGAGCCGTCTTGGAAGAAAGGAAGAATTCCTGTAGACTAAGGGTAAACGGCATGGAGGAACGCATGATCGCATTTCCTTCTTTCTATAGTTCATGGAGACACGTCTTCAAGCTCGACCCGGATCGGGAGATTAGCGACGAGGCGCTGGACCGGATCTGCCTGTCCGGCACGGACGCGATTCTGGTCGGCGGCTCGAGCGGGGTGACGTACGACAACACGGTGGAGCTGCTGTCCCGCGTCCGCCGCTACGAAGTGCCGTGCGCGTGCGAGTTGACCGATGCGGCGAGCGCGGTGCCGGGCTTCGACGGCTACTTCGTGCCGATGGTGCTGAACGCGCCGGGCCGAGACTGGCTCGTCGGCCGGCAGGTCGAGGCGCTCGCGGACTACGGCCACTTGATGCCGTGGGAGTCCGTCGCCGGCGAGGCCTACCTCGTGCTGAACCCGGATTGCACGGCGGCGCGGGTGACGGAGGCGACTACCGACCTGTCGCCGTCCCAAGTGGCGGCCTACGCCCAGCTCGCGGACAAGCTGTGGCGCGTGCCCGTGCTGTACGTCGAATACAGCGGCACATTCGGCGACATGGCCCTCGTCCGCCGCGCCCGCCAGGAGCTGCGCCAGGCGCAATTGTTCTACGGAGGCGGCATCCGCACGCCGGAGCAGGCCGCCCAAGCCGCCGAAGCGGCCGACACGGTCGTCGTCGGCAACGTCGTCTACGACGATCTGAAGGCGGCTCTATCCACGGTCGAAGCCGTGAGACAACGCGTAAAGGAGCAAGACCATGTTTTTTGAACCGGCACACGAATCCGATCCCGCGGCGAACGAGAGCCAACAAGGCTTCGGCGTCGGGGTGAACATAGACGAAGCGATCAAGAAGCTGAACCCGAAGCAGCGCGAGGCGGCCGTCGCCACCGAAGGGCCGCTGCTCATCATGGCCGGCGCGGGCAGCGGCAAAACCCGGGTGCTCACGCACCGGATCGCGTACCTGATCGCGAAGCGCATCGCGGCTCCCTGGAGCATCCTCGCCATCACCTTCACGAACAAGGCCGCGCGCGAGATGCAGGAGCGGGTGTCTCACCTCGTCGGCCCGTCCGGGCGCGACATCTGGGTGAGCACGTTCCACTCGATGTGCGTCCGCATCCTGCGCCGCGATATCGAGAGAATCGGCTTCAGCTCCAACTTCAGCATTCTGGATTCGGCCGACCAGCTGTCGGTCATCCGCAACATCATGAAGGAGCAGAACATCGACACGAAGAAGTTCGAGCCGAAGGCGATCCAGGCGTTGATGAGCGGCGCGAAGAACGAGCTGATCACCCCCGAGCAGTACGAAGCTCGGGCCGGCGATTATTTTCAGACGATTACGGCCAAGGTCTACACCCAATATCAGAAGCGCCTGAAGAGCAACAACGCGCTCGACTTCGACGATCTCATCATGACGACGATCCAGCTGTTCAAGGACGTCCCGGAAGTGCTGGACTTCTACCAGAATAAGTTCAAATACATTCACGTGGACGAGTATCAGGACACGAACCGGGCCCAGTACATGCTCTGCCGGATGCTCGCGAGCAAGCACCACAACATCTGCGTCGTCGGCGACAGCGACCAGTCGATCTACCGGTGGCGCGGAGCGGACATCACGAACATCCTCAACTTCGAGAAGGACTATCCGGAAGCGCAGACGATCCTGCTCGAGCAGAACTACCGTTCGACGTCCAACATCCTCGAAGCCGCCAACCAGGTCATCAAGAACAATATGGGGCGCAAGGCCAAGAACTTGTGGACGGACCAGCCCGGCGGCGAGAAAATCACGGTCTACCAAGGCGACTCCGAGCATGAGGAAGGGTACTTCGTGGCGGCCGAGATCAAGCGCAACCGGCAGAACGCCCGGCGGTACGGCGATCATGCGATTCTGTACCGGACCAACGCGCAGTCCCGGGTCATCGAGGAAATTCTGATCAAGTCGGAGATTCCTTACCAGATCGTCGGAGGCACGAAGTTCTACGACCGCAAGGAGATCAAGGACATTCTCGCCTACCTGCGCCTCATCTCCAACCCGGACGACGATATCAGCCTCAACCGGATTATCAACGTGCCGAAGCGGGGACTCGGCGACACGACGATGGCGAAGGTGCAGGAGGAGGCGGCGCGCCGGGGCATCTCGATCTACCGGCTGCTCTCCGAGGGAGACGGCTTGCTCGGGGACGGCCTCTACCATCTGGACATTCAGGGACGCGCGAAGAGCGCGCTGTCGAGCTTCCGCTACCTGATCGCCAACCTGACCGCGATGGTCGACTACCTGTCCGTGACCGAATTGACCGAGAAGATGCTCGAGATGACGGAGTACCGGCTGGAGCTGCAACGGGAGAATACGCTGGAGTCGAAGGCCCGCCTGGAAAATATCGAGGAATTCCTGTCCGTCACCCAGGAATTCGAGAAGCGCAGCGACGACAAGTCCCTCGTCGCGTTCCTGACGGACCTCGCGCTCATCGCCGATATCGACTCGATGAACGATGACGAGGAAGAGGGCGGAGACGCCGTCGTGCTCATGACGATGCACAGCGCGAAGGGGCTGGAGTTCCCCGTCGTGTTCATCGTCGGCATGGAGGAGGGCATCTTCCCCGGAAGCCGCGCGTTCATGGACAACGACGAGATGGAAGAAGAGCGCCGTCTCGCGTACGTCGGCATCACGCGCGCCGAGAAGAAGCTGTACCTGACCTGCGCGCGCATGCGGCTGCTCTACGGACAGACGAAGAGCAACCCGCCTTCGCGCTTCCTTCAGGAGATTCCGAACGAGCTGAAGGAAGCGGTCGAGCCGCCGGGCGGCCGCATTCAAGGCTCCTACGGCGGAGGCGCTTCTCGGCTGGGCTACGGCGGAGGCAGCGGAGGCGGGGCCGGCTACGGCGGCGGAGGCGGCTACGGGGCCCGAAGCGGCGGTCAGCCGGGCTTCGGCGGCCGGCCGTCGGCGCCGCAGACTGTCGGCGGCTTCGGCTCGCGGCCGGCGTCCTCCGCGGGAGGCGCCCGCGTCGTGCCGCAGCCGGGAGCGCCGAAGCCGGCCGCGGCCGGGCAGGGCGGCCTGTCCGTCGCCGCCGGCGACAAGGTGCAGCACGCCAAGTGGGGCGTGGGCACGGTCGTCGCCGTGAAGGGAACCGGCAACGACACGGAGCTGCAGATCGCATTCCCGGCGCCGGTCGGGGTGAAGCGGCTGCTCGCGGCGTTCGCTCCGGTTACGAAGCTGTAAGATCGTCGCGGATCGCCGCTATCTTCAAGCGCCTCCTTGCCAAGGGGGCGCTTGTTCTTTCTATGCTCCTCCAGGCAGGCGAGGCGCAGCCGGATACGGCTCCAGCGCGAGAGAGGCCGTCGCCGCGACTCTCATTGACGAGCGAAGGGGCATCGGCTACAATACTAATATATGTTGTATACAACATCCAAGAACATTCGAAGGAGTCGAACGCGATGAACCTCTATGGCTTTCAAACCGCACGACGAATCGTAAGCGGATGCAACAGCCTTCAATCTTTGCGCGACCATCTGGGGCCGCTGGCCCAAGCGAAGTCCGCGCTGCTGATCACGCAGGCGAGCCTGCTCCGCTTCGGCTTCGTTCAAGAGATTCTCGACCAGCTCTCCGGCTTGGGAATCGAGACGGATACGCTGACCGACGTGCTGCCCGAGCCGACCGCGGCGAACATCGAGGAGATGCACGAGAAGATCCGCCATCGGCCCTTCGAGCTCTATATCGGAGTCGGCGGGGGCAGCGTGCTGGACGCGACGAAGATTCTGTCGGTGCTCAAAACCAACGACAAGAAGGTCGTCGACTTGCTGGGCACCGATCTCGTGGACCGTCCCGGGGTGCCGACCGTGCTGATCCCGACGACTTCGGGCACCGGCTCCGAAGTAACTCCGAACGCGATCGTGACGCTTCCGGACGAGGAGCTGAAGATCGGAATCGTCAGCCGCTACCTGCTCCCGGAGCTCGTCGTGATGGACCCGGTCCTGACGCGGGGGCTGCCGAAGCCGATCACGGCGGCGACGGGGATGGATGCGTTCACGCACTCCTTCGAATCGTTCATCTCGAACAAGGCGAATCCGATCAGCGACATGTTCGCGCTGGAATCGATCCGTCTCATCTCCCGCAGCATCGCCGCGGCCTATCATGACGGGGCCGATCTGGAAGCGCGCGAGCGCATGATGATCGGGTCGATGTACGGGGGGATGGCCCTGACGAGCGCGGGTACGGCGGCGGTTCACGCTCTCGCGTATCCGCTCGGGGGCAAGTACAACATCCCCCACGGGGTGGCCAATTCGATGCTGCTGCCGCACGTGACCGAATTCAATCTGGACGTCATCACAGAGCGGCTTGTTCCGGTCGCGGAGGCGATGGGACTGACCCGCGGAGAGATCGGCGCGGAGGAAGCTTCCCGGCTCGTAATCGACCAGCTGCTCGCATGGACGCGGGAGCTGGACATCCCTCAGAACCTGGAGTCGTACGGAGTGACGCCCGCGGACGTGCCCGCCCTGGCGGAAGCCGCGATGAAGGTAACGAGGCTGCTGAACAACAATCCGAAGAAGGTGTCGGAGGAGGATGCGGCGGCCATCTACCGGAAGCTGCTCCCCTAATCCGGCGACCCAAAAAGGCAGCCCGCTCCCGAGAGGGAACGGGCTGCCTATTGGCGCGTTCGCGGGGGTCTCGCTTAGATAACCCCGCCGTTGCGGTTGATTTTCTCGATCAAGCCGGTTCGTGAATCCTCCAGATGCTTCCGGATCACTTCCTTCATCCGGCCGACGTCCCCGGTCTTGATCGCTTCGATGATGCGCTGGTGCTGGTTGATGGCCGAGACGACCATCTCCTTGGAGATCAGCGAGTTCTTCGCGGCCAGGAAGCGGTAGTTCATCAGGTTCTTGTAGATCCCGATGTTCTTGGCGTTGCCGCCCAGCTTCATGAATTCCAGGTGGAACGCGAGATTGTAATCTCTCTGAAGGTACTCGTCCAGAGGCAGCGTCTCCAGCTCCTGCAGCGATTGGGCGACGACCTGCTCCATGCCCTGCAGCTTGACCGGCAATTCGTCCGGCGGAACGGCTCCCAGCTTGTCGACGACCCAGAATTCCAGCATGAGGCGGGTGTCCATGATGTCCATGACGTCCTCGGCCTCGATCGCGTTGACGAACGTCCCGACCTTCGAGACGGTCTTCACCAGGCCGTCCATCTCCAGCCGGTTCAGAGCGTCCCGGATCGGCGTGCGGCTGACTCCCAGCTGCTGGGACAGCTCGGGGATATAGAGCTTCTGGTTCGCCTGGAATTCCCGGTGAATGATTTTCTCCTTGAGAATCGTATACGTTTTATCCCAGAGGTTGGAGGTATCGATCTTGGGCAGATCCATCGTGAGCACGGCTCCTTCATGCGTTCTGCGAAGCGGGGGCGAGAAGGCCCGGAACGGCTTGCGTGAAAAGCAGGGTTGTTGTTGTATACATGATATTTCTTATGTTACATGAGCCTCCGACAACCGTCAATTCATTGACGAACCGGGGGAGATGGGCTATAGTTATCGTTGGATGATGTATACAACGTACAACAATCAATTTAGGCATTGCCAAGCCGCTCGGGGAAAGGAAGGGGGGGCTGCCCCTGCAAAGGCGGGCGGGGAGAACCGTTGGAAGCGGATGATTCCTGAGGTTGATAGAGAACGCAGCCTAAGGACCGAAGCGACGGGATTCGGATTGAAGCCATGAACGAGACTTCCGAATTCACCTATTCCAGGAAGTCCGTTAGCGAAAGGTCTTGCGTCGTTTTTTTATCCCGAAATCTAAAGCGTTTCCATTTCCGTATCGCGCGCAAGGCAAGGAGGCGATAAGCCCGATGAGAGTGGTATCCACCTCGCCCTCGTTCGCCATGTACTCCGACGAGCCGCTTCAGATCCTGAGAGAGCACCGCATAGAAGTCGTCCGGCTTCCGGCCCATGCCGGCGAGCGGGAGCTGATCGGCGCCCTTGCGGACGCCGACGCGATCATCGTCGGATACGGGGACATCAACCGGAACGTCATCGAGAGCTCGCCGCGGTTGAAGGTTATTTGCAAGCACGGCGTCGACGTGGACAACATCGACCTGGCGGCCGCGAGGGAGAAGGGAATTCCGGTAACGAACGTCCCGGACGGGAACAAGACGGCGGTCGCGGATTACGCCTTCGGGCTCATGCTGACGATCGCCCGGAGAATCCACGAGGCGAACGAGAGGACCAAGCGAGGCGAATGGCCGAAGATGGTCGCGGGGGAAGTGTACGGGAAGACGCTCGGAGTCGTCGGCTTGGGGCGAATCGGCAAGGAGATGGTCCGCAGGGCGAAGGGATTCGACATGCCGGTGCTCGCCTACGATCCGTATCCCGATGCCGCCTTCGCCGAGGCGAACGGCGTGCGATTCGTCTCTCTGGAGGAATTGCTGGGGGAGAGCGACTTCGTCACGCTGCATCTTCCGCTCGATGAACGGACGCATCGCCTGATCGGGCGGGAGGCGCTCGGCCGGATGAAGAGAACGGCCTATCTCCTGAACGTATCGAGAGGCGGCCTGATCGACGAGGCGGCTCTCGAGGAAGCGCTGCGGGACGGGAAAATCGCGGGCTGCGCCTTGGACGTGTTCGAGGAGGAGCCCGCGAAGGAGCATCCGCTGTTCGAACGCCCGAACTGTCTGGCGACTTCCCACGTGGCGGGCTACACCTACGAAGCGATCGACAGGATCGGAGTCGCTTGCGCGAACCAAGTCGTCAGCGTGCTCGTCCGGGGCGAGGAGCCGGTTCATCGTCTGTAGCGCCGGTCGAGCGGCAGGACCGGCGACGGTCCGAGAGGGACGAGCTTCGATGGCGGCTCATCGAGGCTGGAAGGAGGCTGTGAGCATGAGATCGATTCAGTTGGATCAACTGCGGCGCTTCATCGCGGATTCGTTGACGCGATCGGGCTTGGAGGAGCCGGTCGCGGCCATAACGGCCCGGCATATGGCCTATGCCGACGCCAAGGGCGCGGACACCCACGGCATCATGCAGCTTCCCGTCTACGCGGGAAGGCTCCGGGACGGGGGCATCAACAAGCGCCCGAACCTGGCGTGGGAACGGGAGACCGGCAATACCGCGGTGCTGAACGCGGACAACGGGATGGGGCATTACGTCGCCCACCTGGCGATGGAGCGGGCGATCGAGCTCGCGGAGCGCGGCGGAGTCAGCTTCGTGGCCATCAAGAACGGCAACCACTTCGGAGCCGCGGCTTCCTATACGAGGATGGCGGCCGATGCCAAGATGATCGGCTTCATCACCTCCAACGCGGCCCCGCTGCTGGCCGCCGCCGGAGGAACGGAGAGGGTGCTCGGCAACAACCCGTTCTCGTTCGCGGTCCCGAGGCGGGAGGAGGCGCCCGTCATTCTCGATATCGCATGCGGCAACGTGGCGATGGGCAAGCTGACGCTGGCCCACACGAAGGGCGAGAGCATTCCGCTCGGCTGGGCGCTGGACAAGGACGGGGCGCCGACGACGGATCCGCTCGACTGCCTGGAGCGAGGAGGCTCGCTCGTTCCGATGGGCGGACACAAGGGCTACGGCTTGGCGCAAATGATGGATATTCTGTCCGGGGTCATCTCGGGCTCGAAGTACGGCAAGGAGGTCGGCCGCATCGGGGATACGCGGAAGCCGACCGGCGTCGGCTGCTCGATGTTCGTGCTGAATGTCGCGAAGCTGATGCCGCTCGATGAATTCGAAGATCGTCTGGAGGACCTGGTCTCCATGGTGGCCTCCTCGCGGAGAGCGCCGGGGGCGGAGAACATCTACCTGCCAGGCCAGAAGGGAAGCGAGACGGCGGCGGTTCGCGCCGAGACGGGCGTCCCCCTTCCGGACAAGCTGGCGGACCGCTTGCGCGAGCTGGCCGGGGAGCTGGGCCTGGAAGCCGGAGAATACGGGCTGTGAGCGAATCGGCCGCGGCTCCGAGCCGGCGATAGCAGCGTCATGGGTGCGCCTAGCGAGCAACGATCGACAGGAAGAGGCAAAGGAGAGAGGGCATCATGTTCAGAGCCGAAGGAATCATTCCGGCGATGGTAACGCCGTTCGACGAGCGAGAGGAATTGAACGAGGAAGCGCTTCGGCAGATGGCCGCGAGGCTGCTGGACGCGGGCGTGCACGGCTTGTTCTGCCTGGGCACGAACGGGGAGTTTTACTCCTTATCCTTCGAAGAGAAGGTGCGCGTGGCGGAGATTCTCGTCGAGGAGACGAAGGGGAGGGCGCCGGTCTATGCGGGAGCGGGCTGCGCCAGCACGGCGGAGACGGTTCGGCTGGCGAAGCGGCTGGAAGAGACCGGGGTCGACGCGCTGTCCGTCATCACGCCGTACTTCCTGTCCTATACCCAGCAAGAGCTGATCTATCATTTCGAGAAAGTGGCGGAGGCGACCCGTCTGCCCGTCGTCCTCTACAACATCCCGGCGAGAACGTCCAACGCGCTTCAGCCGAAGACGGTGGCCCGCCTGGCGGAGATCCCCAACATCGTCGGCATCAAGGACAGCAGCGGCAGCTTCGACAATATTCTTCAGTACCTGGAGCAGACGCCGCCCGAATTCGCCGTTCTGGCGGGGACGGATTCTCTGATTCTGTCGACGTTGATGGCCGGGGGCAAAGGCGCTATCGCGGCGACGGCCAACGTGTTCCCGTCCGAGGTCGCGGCGATCTACGAGCGCTTCAAGGAAGGGCGCTACATGGAGGCGGAGGAAGCCCAGCGCGTGCTGCGCGACCTGCGGGGCTCCTTCTCGCTCGGAACGCTGCCGTCCGTGTTGAAGGCGGTTCTGAACCGGATAGGCGTTCCGGCCGGTCCTTCCCGAAGGCCCGTCGCTCCCCTCACTCCCCAAGCGGAGCAGGAGCTGAACGCCGTGCTGGACAAGTACGAGCGCAAGGGCTGGATCCGGACGAAGGGGGCCGTCTAAGAGAGGTCCGAGAGAGGTCCGAGAGAGGTCGGAGAGGCGGACGAATCAACTTATCTATTTTAGATCGATCGATTAGAGAAGCGGCTTCGCCCCTGCAGTTCCCAGGCGCGGTCCGCAACGCAAAGCGAGGCATCGTAAGATGGACAGCGAATTCATCGGAGGGCTGCTCAAGCTTATTCTCATCAACATTCTGCTTAGCGGCGACAACGCGATCGTCATCGCGCTCGCCTGCCGGAGCTTGCCGAGCCATCAGCAGCGGCGGGCCATCGCGTGGGGCGGAGTCGGCGCGATCGCGCTGCGCGTGCTCCTTACCTTCGTCGCCGTATGGGTGCTTCAAATACCGTTCGTTCAAGTCGCCGGAAGCCTGCTTCTGCTCTATATCGCGGTCAAGCTGCTGCTGGACGACGGGGGAGAGGCCGAGGTGAAGGAACGAAGCGGCTTGTCCGGCGCGATCAAGACCATTATCGTCGCGGATCTCGTCATGAGCCTGGACAACGTTCTGGCCGTCGCGGGGGCCGCGCAAGGAAATATTCCGCTTATCGTCGTCGGGCTGGCTATCAGCATTCCTCTGATTCTATGGGGCAGCAATCTGCTCATGAAGCTGATGCACCGCTACCCGGTCATCGTGCTGGCGGGAGCGGGGCTGCTCGGTTATACCGCGGGAGAGATGCTGCAGAGCGACGAAGCGGTCGGGGCGTATCTCGAGATCCCCGTTCGAGGAGGGCATTACGCGATTCCTCTGCTCTTGGCCGTCCTCGTCGTCGCGGCGGGCAAGCTGCTGTCCCTCCGAAGGGCGGCAAGCAGGGAGCTTCAAGGTTCGCAGGCATCGCATTCACAACCCATTCAGGGAGGTCATCGCCAATGAGATTCGCCAAACCGTACAAGCCGGAATCCATGGAGCAAGTGACGCTGTACCGCAACGATCGGGAGTTCTGTTCGTGGCCCTTCAACGGCGGCATGTGGAAAATCGCGGAGGACAACATCGTCGTGGCCTTCATGAACATCGACTGCGATTATTCGATTCCGACGAACCTCCACCACGACCGGGTCGAGACGTTCGGGAAGATCGTCTCCGTGAGGACGCGCGACGGGGGAAGAACCTGGGAAGCCCCGTCGGTCATCGCGGACAACGCGCGGCTGAACGATGAGCTTCATTACGGGCGGATGCATTCGTTCGAGGAGGGCTTCGACTTCTCGGACCCGAACACGCTTCTCGAATGCTGGTGCACGCCGAACTCGGCCGTCGACGACGCGAAGGCATGGGTGAAGATGTCGCGGGACGGGGGAGCGACCTGGAGCGAGGCGGTGATGCTTCCGGATTGCGACATTCCCCGTTATCAAGGGAGACCGTCCTATATCGTCCGTCCGGACGGAGTCGTCCTGCTGTTCCTGACCGCGAGGCCGAAGTCCAACCTGCACGACCGTCCCGTCGTCTTCGCTTCCTTCGACGACGGCCGCAATTGGTCGCTGATCTCCCTCATGCCTCTGAGCCAGGAATACCGGGTGATCTGCCCGTCGCCCGTCATCCTGAAGGACGGCACCATTCTCGTCGCCGTCCGGTGCAAGCCTTCGATGGTCGCCGCCTGGGACGAGCTGTACGCTTCCGACGACGGCGGATTGACCTGGCGCTTCGTCTCCCGCATCAACGATCACGGGGACACCGTCCATCTGACGTTGATGGCGGACGGCCGGCTGTTCGCGGTGTACGGCTACCGCCGCCCGCCGTTCGGCATTCGCGCCCGGGTAAGCGAAGACAACGGGCGGACTTGGGGACCGGAGATGATTCTTCGGGACGACGGAGGCAGCAACGATCTGGGGTATCCGAGAGCGGTCGAGGTCCGGCCGGGCGAGATCCTGGCGACCTACTACTTCAACGACAAGAGCGATCCGATCCAGCAGAAGGGCGGAGGCGTTCGCTACATCGGCGGCACGATTCTCAAAATCTAAGGAGACGAGGTCGGAGCGATGATCGTCAGCCACATGTCCAATTGGGAGCAAGAGCGGAGCTGCTTCCCGTCCGCCATAAGCAAAGCCCTGGAATGGCTCGGGCGGGAGATCGGGGAAGAGTCGCCCGCGGGGAAATATCCGATCTACGGGGACAAGATCTATGCGCTCGTCCAGCATCTGACGACGGAGCCGGCGGAGAACAGGCTCGCGGAAGCCCACCGGGAGTATGTCGATATTCAGCTGCTTCTCCGAGGTCGCGAACTGATTCGCGTGGCGCGCGATACGGACGATCAGCAAGTATGGGAGGACGAGAGGGAGAGCCGCGACCGGTTGTCGTACCGGGAAGTTCGCGGCGAGTCGGACTTGAAGCTGACTCCCGGCATGTTCGCCGTCTTTTTCCCGATGGATATTCATAGGCCTTGCTGCAGCCTGGGGGAGAACATGGAGATCCGCAAGGCGGTCGTCAAAATCCATGTGAGCTTATTGTAGCCCGGCGGGGCGGCCGCGTGCGGCGGCGCTCCGGTCTCGGCGGGAGGATCGGAACGGCGATGGGCTCGTCGGAAGCGAGACCATTGTGGACGATCGGAATTCTGTCTTCGCTGCTGTCGTTCGTCTTCAGCGGAGCGGACGTCCTGTATACGCTGTATGCGATCAACGAGCTTCAGATCGACGCGTCCGAATGGTCGCAAATCCGGGCTTCCCGGTACATTCTGACGATCGTCATCGTGCTCGTTCTCGGAACGTACGCCGAGAAGTGGGGACAGAAGAGGGTAGCCGCGATCACGGTGGCGTTGGCCTCGCTCAACCTGTTCGCGTTCATCGCTTATCCGACGAAGCCGCTGCTGTTCCTGACGTCGCCGCTTCATGCCGCCTTCGTCAGCATGGTCACGATGAGCATCAACGTGTTGGCGCAGAGAGTGCCGGAGCGGCTGCAGGCCGTCTCCAATACCGTCTACCGGTCTACGTACACGGGGCTGGCCATCTTCGGCCCCTTGGCGCTGGCGTTGTTCGCCGATGCCGGCCAGAGGCTCCTGTTCGCCGTCTTCGCGTGCCTTCTGTCGCTATGCTTCCCCGGCTTCCTGCTGTTCCCGGACGGCGGCAAGGCCGAGAAGCCCGAGAAGGACGAGGATGTCGGTAAGGCCGGAATGGCTGAAAGGGCTGGAGGAATCGAAAAGGCCGGAAAGGCTGAGTCCGGCGCACCCGCGTCCCCCGGTCGCCGCCCAAGCTTCCTCGATCTGCTGCGCGAATGGAAGCCTCTCGTCCGCAACAAGAGCTTCATCCGGTTCGAGATCGGGGTGACCGTCGTCTACAGCGCGTTCCTCGTCAACATGATTTTCGGCCCGATCAAGCTCATTCAGACTCTCGGAATGGGCGATCGGCCGTTCAGCTATGCATCGACCGGCGTCGCCGCGTTCACGACCGTCCTGATCCTGATCGCCGGACCGCTGTTCCGGACGAGATTGAAGCCGTTGGTGACGTGGCCGCTGTCGCTGCTGTCTCTAGGCAATCTGCTTCTGGGGCTCCAATCGAATCTCTACCTGTCGATTGCGCTGTATATCGCGACCAACGCGCTTAACGTCATGTCTTACGCCTCGATCAGCATCTGGACGAGCCGGATCGTCGAACCGAATCAGCTCGGCTTCGCCTTCACGTTCCACAAGGTGTTCATCGCCTTGTTCGGCTTCGCGTTCTCGATCGTCCTGTCCTGGATGGAAGGGGCGATCGGAATCGACGCCTCCTTCGCGGCGATGGGATCGCTCGGCTTCGCGTTCAGCCTGTACCTGGCCAGACAGCTCTCCTTCGGACGCCCGGCATCCGCCGGGGACCGAACGACGGCGGCCGGATAACGCGTCCCGTTCAGGGTTGCGATCGGAATTCCATGGGTCCGGTTTATCGGCCCTTTTTTTCTCTACGAACCCAGGAGACGCTATTTAGCGCCAAAAGCCTCTTTTGAAAATCTAACGAACTCCAGAGACCTTATTTGGGGCCACCCCGGGGGGAAAAGGGGCTTCCAGCACGAAATAACGTCTATCCGATTCGTTAGAATCGAAAATCCATGTTTTTGGCGAAATAGCGTCTCCTCGATTCGTTAGCCGCCTCCCCCCATCGAGACGGGAACCAGGCACCCATATAGAAGCTCAACTCGCCCGGAGAGCAAACAGGTGTGCGAATGGGGCAGTCGTAGAAACAAAGGCAGCGCAAGGGAGTATATCCTTGCGCTGCCTTTGTTTGTATTCACGCCCCTTATTGCATCGGGAAGTTGTCCCAAGGCCACTTGTTCTTCTCCACTCCCCGCACCCAATCCTCCGAGAAGCTGACGTACTTGATATGCGTGCGGTTGCCGTAAGCGTAGGCCGCATGAAGCATTCCGTCCTTGGACTGGAGGAGGGCCGGATATTCGTACCGGCGGTTGAACTTCCGATTCGCGTCCCCGCAATATTGATCTCCCGCTTCGATGTGCCGCATGTACGGCCACGTGACCCCTTCGTCCTCCGAGATGGCGATCGTGACGGGCGTTCTCTCGTACGGCCACACGACGACGGAAGGATCCTCGTTGGCGCTGCAATGATTGAAGATAATCGCGATTCCTCCGCTCTGAAGGCGGATCGCGCGAATCGAGGCGTTATTGTTCGGAAGCGAGGTCCGTTCCGGAACCGACCAGGTCTCGCCGTAATCCGGGGAGCGGCTCAAGTAGATGCGGTCCGCGTTGCGGCTGCGGAAGAAGGCGACGAGCTTGCCGTCCCCGAGCTCGACGATGGACGGATGAACGCGCCCCTTGCTCCCCGGGATCTCCACCTCGCGCCAGCTCTTCCCTTGATCGGAGGAGATGTGCACGGCGCTGTAATCGTACCCGAACTGCCGGGTCTCGTCGAGGCTGCTGTACCAGACCGGGAACAGCCAATTGCCGTTGCCGACGACGGAGACGGGGTGGCGGCAGAAGGTGCCGCGGCGGCCGAACAGCACGCCCGGAGGTCCCCAATGTTCGCCGTTATCCTTGGACACGCGATAGATCACGTTCGAGGTATGCTGCATGGCGAACGGCCCCGACGCTTCCCCCTTCTTCAGCTTCTCCTGCCACTCGGACAGTTCGCAGCCTCTCGTGTCCATCGAGGAATGGACGAGCCACAGATCGCCGTCCGGCGCCTGGAACAGGGAAGGGTTCTGATCGGCCTTGGAGTAGTCGTCGGACAGCCGAACGGGCCGGCTCCAGCGGGCTTCCCGGCTTCCGAGCCGGGACAGGTAGATCTTGATGTCCCCGGCCCCTTCGTCGGAGCCTCCGAACCAGACGCAGGCGATATCGCCGTTGTTCAGCTCGATCAGAGAGGGAGCGTGGTTGGAAGGGACTTCGGTCGGAAGAAGGGCTTCGATCCGGTCGGTCTCGTGGTGGAGATAGCAGGTTCCGTCGGATACAAGCGATTGGAGCTGGATAATTCGGGTCTGATCCATAAGGGACGCCTTCTTTCCTATTAATAGTGTTGCAAAATAAAACAAACAAACCAAGTTACGATTCTTTTATTCAACAAAGTAAGCGCTTTATGATGAATATAGCATCGCAATTCCGGGACAGTCAATTGAAATATCGAAAAAAATGGTTGCAAAATGCATGAAAAGAAAAAGTTTTTTGTCGAATCGTCAAAATAATGATTGCATTATGTTGTAAAATGGTATAGTTTTGAGTTAAGTAAGGGCTTTCATTTGAGGTATCGCAAATGGAAGAAGGAGGAATGTTGCAAAATAAAACATTCTACTCGGCTCTATCATGGTTTTATGGCAATCGATTCGATCGCAAGGTATCGCGACAAGCCAAACTCATGAATGGGGGACATCATCGAATGAAGACGAACTGGAAAGTAAACAAAAGATCGCTGGGCATGGCGGCCATGGCATCGACGCTCGTTCTTGCAACCGCTTGCTCGGGGGGCGGGAACAAAGAGAACGCCGCATCGCCTTCCGCGAGCGAGGGAGGAGCTTCGGGCGGCGCCGCTTCCTTCTCGTATATGATGGCCGGCAAGTATATCAACTGGCTCAACGATCTGAAGTGGTTCCCGGTTCTGCAGAAGGAGACGAATACGCAGGTCGAGCTGGTCAACGGCGGGGAAGACGACGATGCCTACAAGAAGAACCTCGAGCTCAAGATCGGCTCCGGCCAGTTCCCGGATTCGGGCATCGTATCCATCGCCCAAGCCGAAGTGTACGGCGAGCAAGGGCTGTTCCTGGATCTGAAGCCGTATATCGACCAATTCGCTCCGAATATCAAAGCGTTCCTCGACAACAATCCGGAGTACGCCAAGATGGTGTCGACGAAGGACGGGAAGATCTTCGGGCTCGAGCAGGAATATCCGACCATCTCGAACGTGACGTTTTACCGCGCCGACCTGTTCGAGAAAGCCGGCATAACGAAGACGCCGCGCACGATCGAAGAGTTCACGGACGCGCTTCGGAAGCTGAAGGAGACGTTCAAGAGCGATTCTTCCTTCTACCCGTTCACCGGCCGGGAAGGGTATCTGAAGTATACGGAAGCCTTCGGCGCGAACGACAAGATCGTCGACGGGAAGATCCACGGCATCTACGAGAACGGACAAGGTACGGACATTCATTCCGAAGGGTTCAAGAAGCTGATCGAATGGTACATCCAACTGTACAACGAGAAGCTGATCGATCCGGAGTGGGTAGCGGGAACGGCCACGGAGGAATCGTGGCAGACGAAGATGCTGACCGGCAAGGGCGCCGTCGGCAACGACTTCTTCACCCGTCCGTCCTGGTTCATGAACAACGGCGGTCCGCAGAACGATCCGAACTATTCGATCAAGGTGATGGATCCGTTCCTCGACGCGTCCGGCAACCAGACGATGCTGCCTCCGGCTACCGAGAAGTACAAGTCCGACCGCGTGTTCGTCATTACCGCCAAGGCGAAGGACAAGGCGGAAGCGATCGTCAAGTTCATGGATTACGTCTTCTCCGAGAAAGGCCGCACGCTGATGGATTACGGCGTGGAGGGCGAATCGTACAAGACGGTTAACGGGGCCAAGGAGTACCTGGTCAAGTTCGAGGAGCAGGGAAATAAGCCGATCGGCACGCCGGTCTGGAACTTCCTGCAGGACCGCCTGACCTTCCCGGCCCCGGTCAACAACGAGGCTTACTACCAATGGATGGACGATCTGACCAAGTCGTTCGCGACCACGTTCTTCGACAAGTACACGTCCAAGGACTTCTCCTCGCTGAAGTATTCGACCGAGCAGCTGAAGGAGAGAACGACCTTGCTGGCCAAGATCAAGCCCGAAGTGAACGCGGTGCTCGTCAAGTTCATCACCGGCCAGCTGAAGATGACCGAGTGGGACCGCTTCCTGAACGATATGGATAAGCTCGGCTACTCCAAGGTCGTCGAGATCGACCAGGCCGCTTATGAC
The DNA here is from genome assembly GCF_014212175.1 of Cohnella xylanilytica. GTDB lineage: Bacteria > Bacillota > Bacilli > Paenibacillales > Paenibacillaceae > Cohnella > Cohnella xylanilytica. Next base: position 72,612 of record NZ_JACJVR010000011.1, read on the forward strand.
GCGATGAAGCAATAACGACGGTGCGTTCGCCCCGACCTGGCGAGGGAAGGGGCGAATCTCTTGAACTCAACGAGAAGGTGGGCTGCAGATGAGCTCGATCGCCAAGCGCAACGCCGCGGGCAAGGGCGCCCTGTTCAAGCGGATGTGGGATGCCAAGATTCTGTATTTGATTTTGCTGCCGGGTCTTATCCATATGATTGTCTTCAAGCTGCTGCCGTTGTTCGGACTCGTGATCGCGTTCCAGGATTACAGCATCTTCCAGGGCGTTCTCAAAAGCAAATGGGTCGGCTTCGAACACTTCTCCGCATTCGTGAACGATTCGTATTTCTGGAAGCTGGTCCGCAACACCGTGCTTCTCGCGATCTTCAATCTGATGTTCGTGTTCCCCATTCCGATCATCTTCGCGCTATTCGTTAACGAGGTCAAAAATTCGCCCATCAAACGCTTCGTCCAAACTCTCAGCTTCTTCCCGTACTTCATCTCTTCCGCGGTGATGGTGTCGATTCTGTATAAGCTGTTGTCGCCCCAAGGCGGCCTGGTCAACGACGTCCTGAACGCTCTCGGCTTCGACAGCGTCTTCTTCATGGCCGAGCCGGGCTGGTTCCGGGCGCTGTACGTCGGATTGAACGTGTGGCAGCTGTTCGGCTATAACGCGATTATCTACATCGCCGCGATGACGAGCATCGATCCTCATCTGTACGAGGCGGCGGACCTGGACGGCGCGAGCCGCTGGCAGAAGATTTTCAGGGTGACGCTGCCCTCCATCCAGACGACGATCGTGGTCATGTTCATCCTGGCGATCGGACAGATCCTCACGGTGGACCTGGACAAAATCCTGCTTATGTACAACCCGAGCATCTACGATACCGCGGACGTCATCCAGAGCTACGTATACCGCCAAGCGTTCTCCAGCGAAGGGTTCCCGAATTACAGCTACGGCGCCGCGGTCGGATTGATGCAGTCCGTCATCGCCTTCGTGCTGGTGATCGGCGCGAATAAGATTTCGAGCAGATACTCCGATTCAAGGTTGTTCTAGGAGGCGGCACCATGCATAGACCATCCCGCTTGTTCGACTACGTCAACCATACGTTCCTCATCCTGATCGCCCTGATCTGCGTCTATCCGTTCGTGCTGATTATGTCCACCTCGCTGAGCGACGGCAAGGAAGTGGTGTCCGGGACGATCTACCTGTGGCCCAAGGGAATCAACTTCGAAGCTTACAAATATATTCTGAGCAACTCGCGGCTCGGCGTGGCGAGCGGCCTGGCGAACTCGCTGTTCTATACGGTCGTCGGAGGCGCGATCGCCGTGATGGTCACGTTCATGACGGCTTACCCGCTGTCCCGGAAGCGTCTCGTCGGCCGCTACGTCATCATGCTCGTCTTCATGTTCACCTGGGTGTTCGAAGCGGGTATTATTCCGAACTACATCGTGTACAACGCTCTCGACCTGGTCAATTCGAGATGGGTCATGATTTTGCCGATGGCGGTCAATACGTTCCTGCTGATCATTACGAAGTCCTTCCTGGACGCGCTGCCGGAGGAGCTTGAGGAAGCGGCCGTCATCGACGGCGCGAACGACTGGCAGATCATGTGGAGGGTGTTCTTCCCGCTCAGCAAGCCGATCATCGCCACGATCAGCGTCTTCAACGCCGTCTTCATCTGGAACCAGTTCCTCGTTCCGATGATCTACCTGCAGGAGCGCAGCCTTCAGCCGATTACCGTCGTGCTGTACAACATGATCATCAACTCCAGCAAGGGCGGCACCTCCTTCGAGAACATCACCGTCAACGGCGTGCAGCTGCTGCCGCAAAACCTGCAGGCCGCGTCGATCTTCCTCGCGGTCGCGCCGATTCTGCTGATCTATCCGTTCACGCAGCGGTTCTTTACCAAAGGAATACTGATCGGGTCTGTAAAAGGGTGATCACCTTCTGACGCGACAAGGAAATCTTCGAGGACTCATGAGGTGATGACTGTGAGAATCGCGATAATCGCGGACGACTTGACCGGCGCCAACGATTCGGGCGTTCAATTCGCGAGAAGCGGATTGAAGTCCGCCGTTCTCCTGAGCATGGAAGACGGCGGCGATCCGGACGACGACGTCGTCGTGATCGACACGGACAGCCGCTCCGCCTCGGCGGGGGAGGCTTACCGCAAGGTGCGGGACGCATCGGAATACGTGGCGGCCGGCGGCTTCGACGTCGTGTTCAAGAAGATCGATTCCACTCTCCGCGGGAACATCGGAGCGGAATTCGACGCCTTGTTCGACGTGTTCGAACCGGACTTCATCGTCTGCACGCCCGCCTACCCGGAATACAGCCGGCAGGTCAGGGAAGGGCATCTCTACCTGGGCGGCAAGCTGCTGCACGAGACGGAGTTCGCCCTCGATCCGAAAACTCCGATCCATGAATCCTCGATCCTCGAACGGATCGAGGGCCAGTCGGAGCGGCGCGCCGGGCTGATCACGATCGGGGATCTCGGCCGGGGAGAGGAGCATCTTCGCGAGAAGCTGCGCGAGTTCCGCGAGGACGGCCGCCGGTACGTCGTCTTCGACGCCGAGACCGACGAGGACTTGAGACGGATCGTCGGCCTGTTCGCCGGCGGCGGCTACCGGATCATCTGGTCCGGCTCCGCGGGGCTGGCCAACTGCCTGACGGGCTCGAAGCAGCGGGACGGCTTCTCCCTCGACAAGTCCGAGCATCCGGTTCTCGCCGTCGTCGGGAGCGTCAACCAGACGACCCGCAAGCAGCTGCAACTGCTGCTGTCGAGCCCGGGAGTGGCCGGCGCGAAGCTGCTCGCGCACCGCGTCGTCGCCGATCCCGCCGAGACGGCGGCGGAGACGGCTGCGGTCTTCGCGGAAGCTTCCGCGAGACTGGGCGAGGGCAAGCACGTCGTCCTGTACTCGAGCGGCGAGCCCGAAGAGATCCGGCTGGCGACCGAAGCCGGCGCCCGCGCCGGCTTAAGCGCGACGGCCGTCAGCGACCGCATCTCCCGCGAGCTCGGGGCCATCGCCGCAAGCCTGCTGCGCAGCCATCCGGTGAGCCGGCTCATTCTGACCGGCGGGGATACGGCGAAGCAGTTCTGCCGCTTCTCGGGGTTCAAGAAGTTCGAGCTGATCGACGAGGTGGAGACGGGCGTGCCGATCGGGATCTTCTCCGGCGAGAGAGACGTGTTCGGCGTGACGAAGGCGGGGGGCTTCGGCTCCGACGAGGTGCTGCTTCACGCGCTGAGAATACTTCAAGAGGGGGGCAACGTATGCGTCCAATAGTCGGCATTACGATGGGCGACGCGTCGGGCGTAGGACCCGAGATCATCGCGAAGGCGCTCCGGTCCGACCGGGTGTACGAGCAGTCGAGGCCGCTCGTGATCGGAGACGCCAAGATGCTGGAGCGGGCGGCGGAGATCGCGGGAATTCCGCTTCGAGTGAACCGGGTGAATCTCCCGTCCGAAGGGCTGTACGAGAAGGGAACGGCGGACTGCATCGATCTCGACCTGCTGCCGGCGGATCTGCCTTACGGCGCCGTGTCGGCGGAGGCAGGCAACGCCGCCTTCCACTATGTGAAGCGGGCGGTGGAGCTGGCGACGGACCGCCGGATTCACGCCATCTGCACGGCGCCGCTCAACAAGGAAGCCCTGCATCTGGGCGGGCACCGCTACCCGGGCCACACGGAGATTCTGGCGGAGCTGACCGGCACGAAGGACTACTCCATGATGCTGTCCGCGCCGAAGCTGAAGGTCATTCACTTGACGACGCACGTCGGCCTCCTGAAGGCGATCGAGACGATCGATCCCGAGCGCACTTACCGCGTCATCCGCCTGGCTCACGATACGCTTCGCCGGGCCGGAATCGAGCGGCCGCGCATCGCGGTATGCGGCATTAATCCGCATGCCGGCGAGAACGGCCTGTTCGGGAACGGGGAAGAGGAGGAGAAGCTCGTCCCGGGGATCCGGCGGGCGGCTTCCGAAGGGATCGACGCGACGGGGCCGTACCCGGCCGACACGCTGTTCTTCCGCACGGTGCGGGGCGACTTCGACATCGTGGTGGCGTGCTACCACGATCAGGGCCACGGCCCGGTCAAGGTGCTCGGGCTGGAAGCCGGCGTCAATATCACGGTCGGATTGAACGGGGGGATCATCCGCACGTCCGTCGACCACGGCACGGCGTTCGACATCGCGGGGCGCAACCTGGCGGACGAAGGGTCGATGCTGGAGGCGCTGCGAATGGCGGCCGAGCTGGCTCCCAAGGATTTTTGAGCGGCAGATGAGCGTTGCGGCTCCTCCCCGGCGAATCGCCTGTCGAATTGCCGCGGGAGACGCCGTATAGGCTTTTCTTCTCATTAAATTCTTCCTCTGCTATAATGACTGTATAAAAATGCAACGGTGGATAAAGATGGCAATCAAAACTTTGGTAGTAGCTCCCTATCCGGGGTTGGTGGAATTGACGGCGAGCCTGAAGGCCGAATTGAAGGACTTCGATATTCGGGTATTGCAAGGAGATCTGTCCGAAGCGCTCCCGCTGTTAAACCAGATTCATCTGGAAGGCTATGACGTGATCATAAGCCGGGGAGGGACGGCCAAGCTTCTTCGCGACCACACTTATCTTCCCGTTATCGATATTCAAGTGTCCGGATTCGATATGATGCGAATTCTGATGGTCGTCAAAGGCTATCAGTCCAAGATCAAGATGATCGGGTTCCCCAACGTCATCGAGGGCTTCATCTCCGTGTCGGGGTTGATGGAGGTCGACATTCCGTACGCGACCGTCCAGCACGAAGGCGAAGTGGACGAAGCGCTGCGCGTCGCCAAGGCCGAAGGCGTCAAGGTGATCGTCGGAGACAACATCACGGTGAAGAAGGCGGCCGATTACGGCATCCAGGGCGTGCTCATCTCTTCGGGGAAGGAATCCGTCCTGGAGGCGTTCGCGCAGGCGAAGACGATCTACAACATCTCCGAGAGCTACAAGAGGAAGACGCAGGCCTTCGAGACGCTGCTGGATACGATGGATGTCGGGTATGCCGTCGTCGACCATACCGGCACGGTTCAATTCTCGAACGCGGCCTTCGACGGCTGGCTGGAGCGCGACGACGAGAAGAACGGCCTGTTCGGGAAGTATCCGGTCATCCGGAGATTCGTCGAGGACCTGGAGCGGGGAATCGCGCTCGAGCTGCGGATGACGGCGGACGCGCACCGTCCGTTCGTCGTCTCGGGAGGGGTGCTCGCCCGTTCGGACCGGGGGAACACGTATTATTTGAAGGCCCAGGCCTCGGACCGGGCGGAGAGCGGCATCCGGATCGGGTACGCCAGCCGGCAGGACGGCTCCTTCCCTCCGATGATCCGGGAGGACGCGGGCTTCGACGAGGCCGCTTCCGCGGCTCGCGACTATCCGTTGGCCGTGTACGGGGAAGAAGGAGTCGGCAAGAGGCTGTTCGCGCTGCACCGCTGGAACTCCGATCCGCTCGGCGGCGGGGACATGGTCGAGGTGGACGTTCTGAAGTCCGAGGAGGCTTCCTTCCGCGCGCTGACGGCTCTGCTGGAGACCGGGCCGGAGGAGCAGTTCGTCTATATCCGGGGCGCGGAGAATCTGTCCCTGGCGGACCAGAAGGAGCTCGCTCCGGCCGTCCGGCGGTCGCGCTGCCGCATCCTGTTCTCGTTCGAGCGGAGCCCGGACGACTTGAAGGCGGACAACCGGCTGGAGCCGCGGCTGCACGCCGCCTTCAAGCGAAGCTTGGGGCTGCCGCCGCTGCGGGAGAGGCCGGACGATCTGGAGGAGTACGTCCGGACGTTCCTCATCATGTTCAACGAACGGTACGGGAAGCAGATCGTCGGCCTTCGGCCGGACGTCATGCAGGCGCTGCGGCGGCACCCGTGGAAGGGCAACCTGTTCGAGCTTCGGGACGCCATCGAGCGGTTCGTCAAGCAGTCGGACGGCGAGTACGTGGAGTCGGACGTGCTTCCGCTGCCGGAATGGGTGAGCGCCTCCGAAGCGGCAGCGCCGGCCGAAGGCGGCGGGGCGTCCGGGGATCTGGATCTGAACAAGACGCTGGTCGAGATCGAGAAGGACGTCATCCGGCTCGTGCTGGAGCGGGAGAACATGAACCAATCGTCCGCGGCGAAGCGGCTCGGGATCAATCGTTCGACGTTGTGGAGGAAAATCAAACAATAGAAGAGGGGGGCGGCTGTCGGCGCCCCTCTTCTCGAATGCCGGCCGGGGCTCCCCGGCCGGCAGGCCCCGCGGCGTTTGCCCGGGGCTTTTTTTATCGTCGATGCGCTTCATATGTCAGTAGCCCGGGTGATGGTAATCCGGATCGCGGAGTTCCGCGAGGATGTTCATCCTCTCGATGTGCCGCTTCGTGTCCGGGGTGCCGATCTTGTACAGGTACCGGTAGACGTCGATCAGGGAGTCGTTGTATTGCTCCGACGATTCGTCGTGGTCGGCGGACTTGTAAGGAATAACGGCCCTTAGATGGGTGCGCTCGTCTCTTTGCCGCTCGATCTCGAGAAGGGTCTGCATCTGTGCGAGCTCGTCCTCGTCCGCCAGCACCGTGAATTGGTCGGCCAGCCGGGACGGCTGTTCGGCGATCGTATAAGCGGAGAGGGACACGTAATACAGCTTCTGGGGCATGGGGAGTAGCCTCCTTCCATTCGGATATCGGGTCGGCGGCGCGGCAGCCGGCCGCGTCTTCGTACGCCTTTTTACCACCCTTCGCCGAAGGTTGAAACCCTCGTCCCCCATCGAACCCGCGCGCTTCCCCGTCGTCCCATCCATCTACAACGGGAGACGGGGCGGAGGAACTGCCGATCGTCGGGCGATGGGAGCCTCATACGAGGAATTGAAGGTTCTGCATTACCGGTACGCCGGCGGCAAGCTTGTTCCTTCGGAAGAATCCTGATGCGAAGGCGCTTCCGGACCATTTGACACGTCTCGGGGAGCTACCCTAGACTAAGGATGACAGGCCCAATTCAGGAACGAAGAGAGGGTTTAAGAAGCATGACGGAGCCGCATGCCCGGATGAAGGAGCTCGTCGCCACGCTGAACGAGCACAGCCATCGCTACTACACGGAAGACAACCCTACGATAAGCGATAAAGAGTACGATTTGCTGTACGACGAACTGGTCGCGCTGGAAGCGAGCGCGGGAACGTCGCTGCCGGATTCGCCGACCCGCCGCGTCGGAGGGGACATCCTCAAGGGCTTCGAGCCGCACCGCCACCTGTCCCGGCTGTGGAGCCTGGACAAGGCCCAGAACGCCGACGACCTGGCCGCCTGGGAGACGAGGGTGAGGAAGCTGATCGCCGACTACAACTCGCGCAACCCGGACAAGCCGCTGCCGGATCCCGAATACGTGGTCGAGCTCAAGTTCGACGGCCTGACGCTGAACCTCACGTACCGCGACGGAGAACTGGTCCAGGCGGCGACGAGAGGCAACGGGGTCGTCGGGGAAGGCATTCTCGCGCAAGTGCGCACGATCCGTTCGATTCCGCTGACGATTCCGTTCGCGGAAGGCACGATCGAAGTGCAGGGCGAGGGCATCATGAGATTGTCCGTTCTGGAGCAATATAACCGGACGGCGGCCGAACCGCTCAAGAACGCCCGCAACGGGGCGGCTGGGGCGCTGCGCAACCTCGATCCGCGCGTGACGGCTTCGCGGCGGCTGGACGCTTTTTGCTACAACGTCGGTTATATGGAAGGAATCGAGCTGCGCGACCATCGGGAGATGATGGACTTCCTGCGCGCGAACCGGTTCCCGGTCAACCCGTACGTGCGGTACTTCTCGGACTTCGAGGAGCTGAAGCGGGAGCTGGAGCAGATCACGGAACGGAGGAACACGCTCGATTACCTGATCGACGGGGCGGTCATCAAGATCGTCGACTTCGCCACCCGCGAAGCGCTCGGGTACACGGACAAGTTCCCGCGCTGGGCGGTCGCCTTCAAGTTCGAAGCCGAGGAGACGACGACCGTTCTCGAATCGGTCTCCTGGGAAGTCGGCCGGACCGGCAAGATCACGCCGCTGGCGCGCGTCGAGCCGGTCGAGCTGGCCGGAGTGACGGTGCAGAACTGCACGCTGAACAATATCGGGGATATCGAACGCAAGAATCTGAAGAACGCGCTGGGGACGAGAGTGTTCATTCGCCGCTCCAACGACGTCATTCCCGAGATTCTGGGCAAGGCGGACGAATCCGAGATCGGCTCTCCGATCGAATACCCGACCGTCTGCCCCGGCTGCGGCTCGCCGCTCGAGATGCGGGGGGCGCATCTGTTCTGCAACAACCGGCTCGGCTGCAAGCCGCAGGTCGTCGGCCGCATCACCCACTTCGCGTCGCGCGACTGCATGGACATCGAGACGTTCAGCGGGAAGACGGCGGAGCAGCTGTACGACGAGCGGGAAGTGCGGGATCCGGCGGATCTGTACGAACTGACGATGGAGCAGCTTGTGAATCTCGGACGGTTCGGGGAAAAGAAGGCAAGCAACCTGCTCGCGGCGATCGAGAAGTCGAAGTCGCGGGACCTGGCCGCGTTCCTGAACGCGCTCGGCATTCCGAACACCGGCAAGGCGACGGCCAAGACGCTGGCCGATCATTACGGCGACCTCGACAAGCTGATGGCCGCCGAGGCGGAAGAGCTCGTTCTGCTGCCGGACGTGGGCGGCATCGTGGCGGAGAGCATCGCGGGGTTCTTCCGCGATCCGCTGATGCGGGAGAGCATCGCCCGCATGCGGGCGGCCGGCGTGAAGGCGGAAGCGGAGCGACCGGCGGCGGCTGCGGCGGACGAGGGGCATCCGCTGTTCGGCAAGACGGTCGTGCTGACCGGCACGCTCACGCGGATGACGCGGGACGAAGCGTCGAAGCGGCTCGAAGCGCTCGGCGCGAAGGTGTCGGGCAGCGTGTCGAAGAAGACGGACCTCGTCATCGCCGGGGAGAGCGCCGGAAGCAAGCTGACGAAGGCGCGCGAGCTCGGCGTCCCCGTCATCGAGGACGAGGAAGAGATGGTGAGGCTGCTCGGCCTCGAATAAGTCGTTGAGACGCAAGCAAGCAGCTCCCGGTTCGCCGCGGAGCTGCTTGTTTGTCTCGTAACGGATGATCGGTTCGTCTAACCGCAATAATAATCGCAGCGGGGCAGGCCGCGGGTGGATTGCTTTGTGGAGCCGCGAGCGGATTGCAGGGCTGCCGGTTACAGGAGCTTCGCTTTGCGGGCGAGCCGTTTGTACTGGAAGTAAACCGTGCAGCCGATGCAGTAGCCGAGCAGGGCCGCGCTTGCGGCGAGCAGCAGCATGGCGGCGAACGCGTACCCCGCGACGGCCCAGCCGAGAGCGTGGGCTAGAAGGGACAAGGTAAGGAACAGCACCGCCAGCGAATTGTTGAACTTCGCCAGCTCGGCGGCCTGCGTCTCGCGGCCTTCCGTTCTCAGGAGCGGCTTCGCCAGCCGAATGAACAGGTTCCAGCGGCCGCCGGTCAGAAGCCCGATCGCCTGGATGGCCCATAAGGCGGCTAGCAGCCATGGCTGCCCCAGGAGGAAGGACAGAAGGACGACCAGGACGATTCCCGTCTGATTGGCTTTGATATAGGGCATCGGAATCTCTCTCATAAGACACCTCCAATATGATTTATCGACAATCGTCGTTCAAAGGATGGTTCATTGTTCAAAGGATAGGGTTCATTGTTCAAAGGATAGAGTTCGATGTTAATTCCAAGTTAGCCGATGCGATATCCGTTGTCAATCGTTCTTTTGGCATTAGGGGCGATCGATTCGGCGGGTACGAGCGCGAAGTTGTTGAGCTAAAGGCAATAACGAGAGGCGTAAAGGCGTGAATGAGTCGGAGTTATTGAATGAAACGAAATAATGAGAGACGTGGAGACGCGGATGAGGCGGTGTTGAATAAAGACAATGTCGCAGGCAGCCGGGGAAGTTGCGCTTTCCATTTAATGGCGCTTGCATTGGGTGGACAGCCTGTGGTACATTAGTTCTCGCCCCTTCGAAAGGGAGCGCAAGATGAAAAGCTTCGAGAAAAAGTGATTGACACTTTCGAGAGAAGCTGATAATATTAATCGCTGTTGGCTCCGAAACGAGCTGACGCGACTAGAACGAACTTGTTCCTTGAAAACTGAACATCGAGTGTAATCGTGCAATACCAGCAATGAATTGAGCCTTCAAGGCTCTCTGATAAGGTTTCACCTTTATGGAGAGTTTGATCCTGGCTCAGGACGAACGCTGGCGGCGTGCCTAATACATGCAAGTCGAGCGGATCTTCAAGGGAGCTTGCTCCTGAGAAGGTTAGCGGCGGACGGGTGAGTAACACGTAGGCAACCTGCCCTCAAGACCGGGATAACATTCGGAAACGAATGCTAAGACCGGATACGCAAGGAGGAGGCATCTTCTTCTTGGGAAACACGGCGCAAGCTGTGGCTTGAGGA
>NZ_JACJVR010000110.1 GCF_014212175.1 Cohnella xylanilytica
CTGGGCACGCCGTAGAAAAAAGCCACCGGCGTCCGACGGACGTCGATGGCATCTCAAATTTTCGATTCCCCGTATACGAAGCGCTCGAGGACGTTCGTCTTCTCCTCGTTCCATTCCCCCGAATTGTCGAAGCGGAGCACCGAGCCTTCGGGCAGGTTCCAGCGGACGTCCCTGCGCGCGAGGGACCGGCTGAACTGCTCCCAGTGGCGGAGCTTCCATTCGTCCGTCGCCAGCTCCCGACTCTGAATGCGCTCCCGGTACTTCTCCTCGTTCTCCAGGTAGACGTAGACGACCTTGACCTCGACCCCGGCCGCCGCCTCCCCGAGCGCCGCGAGCTCCCGTTCGAGCCAATCCGGATCGGCCGTCTCTTGAGTGAACGGTCCGATCAGATAGGCGTCCATTCCGAGACGGACGTTCTCCGCCGCCGCGTTCATCGTGATCCGGTAGCCGAGATCCCGGCACAGCTCCTTGTAGGCCGGCGAATCCCGGTCGTCCGGATCGAGCCCGGCGACCTTCATGATCGCCTCGGCCGCCGGACGCAGCAGCGTGTCCATGTCCAGGAACGCGGCGGGCCGCCGGCGGACGAGCGCCATGGCGGCGGTCGTTTTGCCCGCTCCCGCGGCCCCTATGAAAAACACCATTTTCGGCAAACTCGGCCCTCTCCTCTCTTCGCGCATCTCCTTCTTCGCCGTTCCGGCTGCGGATTCGTCCCCTATTCTACCACGAACCCGAATCCGTCCGCGACCGCCGCCCCTTCCCGCTCCACTTCCCATCCGTCCCGGAATCTGATAGGATACTGTCAAATATCGCGCCAAGCGCATGGAGACGGGAATTATGGCATTCGGCATAACGAGAGACGAACTGAACCGTTGGAAAAGCGCGGTGTCGAGAGGCGAGATCGCGTTCCTCACCCACTACTGGCTCGACCCCCGGTTCCCGGGCTGCACCACCGTCACCAAGGTCGGCTGCGCCGATAAGGGCCGGCTTGCCGCCTGGTGCCGCGAGAACGGCTTGAATCCCCGGTACATTCACGACCGGGACGCCTTCCCCCACTTCGATCTGATCGGCTCGAAGCAAGCCGAGATTCTGCGCAAGGAAGGGTTGACCGATCACCTGGAGAGATTCCGTCTCGAATAGCCTCCCTCCCCGCCTCCGTACCCGCCTCCCCACATAATTCGGCCGCCGCCGGGCCACAATACGTGTGGTTTCAATCTTTTTCCAGCAAGGGTGCGTGAGGCTCGAATGGAATCCGGCGGCAAAATCTCCTTTCTGCAGGCATGCATGATCCTGCTGCTGATGAACGGGCTGACGAACCACGTCATCGTGAATCCCCTTCTGCTGGACGCGGCCGGAAGGGACTCCTGGATCTCCGTGCTCTGCACGGGCTTCGCGCTTCTTCCCTGGTGCGCCATTCTCGCACTGCTCATGCGGCGATCGGGCCAGCGCAAGCTTCAGCCTTGGCTGGCGGAGAGAACGCATCCCGCGATCTCCTGGATCCTGCTGTTCCCCGTCTGCCTTCAGCTCTATCTGATCGGCGGAATGACCGTCATCCATACGTCCACCTGGACGATCACCAATTATCTTCCCGCGAGCCCCAAGATCCTTCTGATCCTGACGCTGACGGTTCTATGCGCCTTGTGCGCCGTATGGGGGCTTCGGGTCATTGCCGTCACTTCCGGTCTTCTGCTTCCCTTCGTCATTCTGCTCGGCTTCTTCGTGGCAATCTCCAACGGGCCGGAGAAAAACTTCCAGCTGCTCAAGCCGTTCGTCGAACGCGGCTGGACGCCCGTACTGGACGGGATGGTGTTCGCGGGCGGCGGATTCGTCGAGCTTATCGTGCTGATCCTGATGCAGCATCGCCTCAAGACTCGGGTGCGGCCATGGCAGCTCATGCTGTTCGGCTTGATCTCCCTCTATATCATGATTGGACCCGTCATCGGCGCGATCACGGAATTCGGCCCGAAGGAAGCGGCCAAGCAGCTCGAGTCCCCTTACGAGCAATGGCGGCTCGTCAAGCTGGGACCGTACGTCGAGCACGTCGACTTTTTCTCCATCTACCAGTGGCTGTCGGGCGCCAGCGTCCGCGTCAGTCTGGCGCTCTTCCTGCTGGCCGAGCTGCTGCCGTTCCGCCGGGCCGGACGCCGGGCCTGGTTCATCGTCGCCGTCGCGGCCAGTTACGTGATCGGCGCGATGATCCCGATCAACGAGTACGACTTCTACCTATGGATGTACCGGATCTACTTCCCGTACTCCCTCCTTGTCGCATCCTGCATCTCGCTCGTCTGGTTCGTCGTCTCCCTGATCAAGAAGCCGCTTCCCCGCAAGGAGGAGATCGCATGAGCGCGCAGACGGGAATCCCGCTGGCCTGGTCGGAGGAGAGATTCCGCGAGACGTTCGCCCGCTGCGCCGACGTTCATATCCAGAGCAGCCGGTTCGCAGAATCGGAGGGCGGCTCGGTTACGTTCGTGTACGTCGAAGGACTCGTCATCGGCACCCATCTCAGTCTCGTCGTCATTCCCGAATTGCGCCGCCTGTTCCGGGAAGAACCCGGCGTCCAGCGAAGGATCGAGCTGCTGTCGGGCAGCCTTCCGCTTATTCGGATGAAGGACGGGGCGACGACCGAAGAGATCGCCGAATCGATCTTCCAGGGAGACCTGCTGATCCTGTTCGACGACAGCGCGTCCCTGTACCGGATGAGCATGGACTTCCGCCCCGCGAGGCAGCCCGACGAATCGAGCACCGAGATCTCGATCAAAGGTCCGCGGGACGGGTTCATCGAGGACATCAACACGAACGTGGCCCTGCTTCGCAAGAGGGTACGCAGCCAATCGCTGTGCTACGAGACGACGATGATCGGGCGAAGGACGAAGACGAAGATCGGCTTGCTCTACTTCGAGGACCTTCTCGACCCGAAGGTGCTGAAGACCGTCCGTTCGCGGCTTGGGAGCATCGATATCGACGGCCTCTACAGCATCAACCAGCTGGAAGAGATGCTGGGCGATTCGCGGCACTCCCTTCTGCCGCTGATGGACTTCACGGGCCGTCCGGATTTCGCGCTCAGCTGCTTGTTGGCGGGGAGATTCGTCTTGTTCGTCGACGGCAACCCGTTCGCGCTGATCGGTCCCGCGGGACTGTCGCTTATCCTCAAGTCTCCCGAGGACGTCCATTTCAATTACGCCTACGTCAGCTTCTCCCGCATCGTCCGGGCGGTCAGCCTGTTCTTCTCGATCTTCCTGCCCGGCATCTGGGTCGCCTTGATGGCGTTCCATCAGGATCAGATCCCGTTCCGGATGATGGCGACGATCTCGGTCTCGCGGCTCGGGCTTCCGTTGTCGGCCCAGATGGAGATGTTCGTCCTGCTTATGCTGCTCGAGATCTTCCGCGAAGCCGGCGTCCGCCTTCCCAGCAACATCGGCCAGACGCTCGCTTCCATCGGAGGACTGATCATCGGCGACGCCGCCATCCGGGCGGGTCTCGTCTCTCCGTCGGTCGTCGTCGTCGGCGCGATCACGGCCGTCAGCGGGGTGACGCTCGTCAATCAGTCGCTGAGCACGATCATCAGCGTGTTCCGTTTCTTTTTCTTCTTCATGGGATCGTTCCTCGGCATCTACGGGCTGATTCTCGGCATTATCCTGCTGGCGGCGTACATGTCCCGTCTGAAGTCGTTCGGGATGCCGTACATGGCGCCGTGGTCGCCGCCGAACGCGAGAGAGATGATCCGCTCCTATATTCGATTGCCATGGAGCCTGATGAGAAGAAGGCCGAAGGCGATTCATCCGACCGATCCGGACCGTCAAGGGGACGACGGGCGATGAAGGCATTCCGCATCGGCTTCGCCGCTCTTCTTCTCCTTCTGCTTCCCGGCTGCTGGAATTCGAAGGATATTCAGAACATGGCTTACATTACGGCGATCGGGCTCGATTACGAAGGGGGCAAATACACCGCGTACGTGCAGGTGTTGAACTTCAATAACGTCGCCCGCGTGGAGAGCATGGAAGTCGGCAAGGAGATTCCGGTCTGGGTCGGCTCCGGCACCGGGACGTCGATCGCGGAAGCGCTCGGCTCGCTGAACGCCACGTCGCAGCTGAGAATCTTCTGGGGGCACGTCAAGGCGATCGTCTGCACGGAGAGAATGATGAAGATGGGCATGAGGGAAGCCTATAACGCCATCAACCGCTATCGGGAGATCCGATATAACATTCTCGTCTACGGGACGAAGGAGAAGCTGACGGACATCCTGACGCAGCAATCGCTTCTGAACCTGTCGCCGCTGGATACGATCATGTTCACGCCGGGACAGCTCTATTCGCAGAGATCCTCGATTCTGCCGATCTACGGGAATCAGTTCATCCGGCAGGTTAACGAGCCGGGTGAAGCCGCCATGCTGCCCTCGATCGGCATCGATCGCGGCCATTGGCGGGAAGACAAGGCCGGCCGCGCGATGTTCCGGATTACCGGCGCTTACTTCTTCGACGGGGCGAAAATGAAAACGTGGATGTCCGAGGAAGAGCTGCTCGGCGCCCGGTGGACGCAGCGCAAGCTGGTCCGCACGCACGTGAACGTCCCGAACCGCGGCAAGCCGGCGGCGACCGTCGTTCTCATCAAGCCGCGGTATTCGGTGAACCCCGTCGTCCAAGGGAAGGACGTCAAGTTCGACGTCCAAGTGAAGGTGCAGGGGTATCTCGACGAATTGCTGCAGGATGCCGCCATCTCTCGGATCGAGAAGGAGACGGCCGCGGTCGTCGAGAGCGAGCTCCGGGCGACTTACGGCTTCGGCGTGGACAAAGGCTGCGACGTCTTGAAGCTGGGCGAGGTACTCTACCGGAATGACCCCCGCCTCTTCCGCGAGCTTCATCGCGACGGAGCGTTCTTCCTGAAGCGCAGCAGTCTCCGGGACATCGAGGTCAAGGTGCGGTTGACGAACACCGGGAAGTACAAAGGGAGAACGGGATAGAGGCGGCGAGCCGCGAGCTTGGCGTTGATCGGGCCTCGGCTTGCGGCAGCCGAACCAGGCTTGCGGCAGCCGAACCAGGCTCGCGGCAACGAATCGGCCCGCGGCCCCGACTCGGCTGCCCCGCTATACGGCCAGTTCCCGCAGGAAGCCCCCGATTCGTTCCAGCGCCTCGTGAAGCTGGCCGACCGACGTCGCGTAGCAGCAGCGGACGAAGCCCTCTCCCCCTTCGCCGAACACGTTGCCCGGAACGGCGACGACCTTCCCTTCGTTCAGCAGCCTCTCGGCGAACCGCTCGGAACTAAGGCCGGTTGGCGCGATCGAAGGGAACACGTAGAACGAGCCGAGAGGCTCGCGGCACGGAAGCCCGAGCTCCCGGAACCCCTGCACCATCAGCTGTCGGCGCTGATTGTAGGACTCGACCATATAGTCCTTCTCCTCCTGCCCGTGGCGGAGGGATTCGATCGCCGCGATCTGGCCGAGCGTCGGAGCGCACATGATCGTGTATTGATGGATCTTCAGCATCGCGGCGATCAGGTCCCGGTGGCCGCAGACGTAGCCGACGCGCCAGCCGGTCATCGCGAACGCCTTGGAGAAGCCGCTGACGAGCAGCGTCCGCTCCTTCATGCCGGGAAGCGAGGCGATGCTGACGTGCTTGCTCCCGTAAGTCAGCTCGGCGTAGATCTCGTCCGAGATGACGACCAGATTGTGGTCGCGCGCGACCTTGGCGATGGGAACCCAGTCCTCGTACGTCATGATCGCGCCGGTCGGATTGTTCGGGTAACAGAGAATGAGGACCTTCGTGCGCGGCGTGATTTTCTTCAGCAGGGCTTCGGCCGTCAGCTTGAATTCGTTCGCCGCGGTCGTCTCGACGGGGACGGGCTTGCCGCCGCCGAGCGACGTAATCGGCGAATACGAGATATAGCACGGGACCGGAACGAGAATCTCGTCTCCCGGGCTGACGACGGCTCTCAGGGCGAGATCGATCGATTCGCTGCTCCCGACGGTGACGAGCACCTCGTTCGACGGCTCGTAGTCCAGCCGGAAGCTCTCGCTTAAGTAACGGGCGATCTCTTCCCTCAGCTCGAGCAGCCCCGCATTCGGCGTGTAGGACGTCTTCCCGGCCTCCAACGCGCGAATGCAAGCTTCCCGCACGCGTGCCGGAGTCGCGAAGTCCGGTTCGCCCACTCCCAGCGAGATAATGTCCTTCTTCCCGTCGATCAGCTCGAAGAACTTGCGAATGCCCGAAGGCTGCATATCCCGGACGACCGGCGAGACCAAATCCTTGACCGTCTGCGTAACCATCTTCCATTCCCCCTGTTAGGTTCGATAAAACGCAAAAAAACCCGTCCCATCAGGGACGAGTCTCATAACCCGTGTTACCACCCTCGTTCCGCCCGAATCGGGCGGCACTCCGTACACGTATCCAACAATACGCGTTCCCTTTAACGCTGGAATTGCGGCGCAACCTACTGGAATTCAGCGCGCTTCTCGGAGGGGGCGTTCGGTTATCGCCTGAACGTCGGGTCTCAGCGGCTCCCGACTCTCTGTTGGATCAGACGGCTAACGTACTCTTCCTCTTCATCGAATTTATGCCATCGATATGAAATTAACTGTAATTATAATCACGGCGTCCTTCGGTTGCAAGGGGAATTGACAAGATTGGCGATTCGCCGATCAGGCGACAGGGGGCGAGACAGGTCATCGCCCCCCTCCGCTTCGGTCTCCCGGTCTGTCTCCCGTCCGGTCGTTCCGGGGATAGAGCTTGACGGGCTGCGATCTCTTGTGCAGCAGGAGCTCGGAGACGGTTACCATCCGATAGCCTCTGTTGCGGAGCTCGGGCAGAATTTGGCCGAGCGCGGCCACCGTCTGGTTGGCGCCGCCGACATGGTCGTGCAGCAGCACGATATCTCCGTTGCGGGCGTTGTTCAGCACCTTGCGGACGATCTTCCCGACTCCCGGAGAGATCCAGTCCCGCGTATCCTGATGCCAGGACCACAGGATCAGCGTATACCCCTGTTCCTTCGCGACCTGGACGACCGTGTCGTTGTAGAACCCGCCGGGCGGCCGGAACCATCGGCACTTCCGGCCCGTCAGCTCCGTCAACGTATTCGACGTCTTCTCCAGCTCGCCGGCGATCGCCGATGCGCTGACTTTGCGGTTGAAGTACATATGGCTGTACGTATGGTTGGCGATCTCGTGCCCTTCCAGCGCTTCCCGCTTCACGACTTCGGGGAATCGCTCGGCCCTTCTGCCCACGACGAAGAACGTCGCCTTCGCGTCGTACTTCGCCAGCAGGTCCAGAATCTGCAGCGTCGTCGTCGCGTCCGGACCGTCGTCGAAGGTCAAGGCGATCAGCTTCTCGTCCGTCGGCACCTCCCACACGATCTCTCCCCGGGATTCGTAATACTCCCTCGTGTTCGCGACCGGCTGGCCCGTGAACCCGCACAGCGTCAGCAAGCAGGCGGCGACAAGCGTTAGCCGCGCGATTCCGTGTCCCACATTTATCCACTCCCGGCAATCCAATCTTGAGGTAGTATGGTTCGCCGGGAGGGCAATTATGACGAGAGGGGGCCCGCCTAGGCCGCCTCATCGCCGATTCATCCGCTTGTCATCGTCCTGTCCATCTGCTCGAGGGCGTCCTGTATCGCATCGATGTAATCCTCCTCGGGGTGCGACGCGCAATACGCATGGGCCCCGAGCACCGCTCCGATGATCGCGCCGGCTAAGGCGAGAACGGACAAATCCCCGCGATCCTTGCCGGTCCGCTCGGCGATCAGTCCCGCGATGAGATTCAGCGTCTCGGACATCTGGCTCATATTGGCGGCGCGCAGCTCGGGAACCGAATAGATCAGCTCCATCCGCTCGCGGACCGCCCGTCTGGCCTCGGGCGGAATTCGCGCAGAGCCTTCCCGGACGGTCTGCAAGAAGGCCTGAATCGGGCTCATCCCGGGCGGCTGACGACTGTACAGCTCGATCAGCATCGGGTCGAACTCGTCCTCGATAACAAGCGCTTCCTTCGTCGGGAAGTATCGGAACATCGTGCTCGGCGACACCTCCGACGCGTCCGCGATCTGTTCGATCGTCGTCGCCTGATACCCCTGCTCCCGGAACAATCGCATCGCGTTCGCTTGAATGACCGCCCGGGTCTTGGCCTTCTTCTTCTCCCGCAGCCCGGTCTTGGGTGAGTCGGTTGCTGTCACTCGATCGCCTCCGGTAAACTCTCGTTCCTTCAAGTTTAACCCGAAGAACGGGCCTCGGGCAACGTCAGGCGCCGAGCCGTCCCGCTTCCCCGCCGCGGGAGGAGGAGCTGCCCCGAGGCAGATACAGCAGCGCGAGAACGACGCCGATCGCGGAGATTCCTCCGCAGATCCAGAGCAAGATGTCCATCCCGCCCGAGAAGGCGCGGTTCACGTTCGCGATCAGCGACTCCGAACCGAGCCGATGCGCCGCCGCCGCACCCGCGGCCACGCTCTGCCTGACCGCGTTCGCTGCCTCCGCGGGAACGCCGTCCAATTGCAGCTTCGACCGATAGGCTCCGTTCATGGCGGCTCCGAGCAGGGCGACGCCCAGCGAGCCGCCGACTTGGCGCAGCGCCATGATCAGAGCCGACCCGACCCCGCTCCGTTCGGCGGACAGCTCGCCGAGCGCGGCATCCATCGACGTCGGAAGCGCGAACCCGAGGCCCAGCCCGGAGACGATCAGCCACGACGCCATGAAGCCGTAGCCGGTGTCCGCTCCGGTGCCCGTTCCGATGAGGAAGCCGGCAGCCAGAACGGCGAATCCGGCCGCGGCGATCGACTTGGCCCCGAAGCGGGGAAGCAGGGATTGGGCGGCCTTGGCTCCGACGATCAAGCCGCCGATCAACGGGAGAAGGCGCAGGCCGGAGCCGAGAGTATCCGCGCCCAGAATGGCCTGGAAGTATTGGGGGACGGCGAAGATCAAGCCGAACAGGGCGAAGGAGACGACCGTGGCGAGCAAGGTTCCCCAGGTGAAGCTCGCGGATCGGAACAAGGACAAGTCGATAAGAGGCTCGGACGTCCTCCGCTCCCAGAGAACGAACACGGCGAGCAGCACCGCTCCGGCCGCCATCGTCGCGAGCGCCGTCGGATCGGACCAGCTGTGCTCGCCCGTCCGGATGACGCCGTAGGTCAGACTCACGAGCCCAACGCTCGACGTCAGAATGCCGAGCACGTCGAGACGGCGCTTCGCTTCGCTTCTCGACTCCGGGAGCAGCCATCCGATGGCGGCGATCGCGACCGCGACGAGCGGAAGGTTAAGCAGGAAGACCGAGCCCCAGTCGTAATGCTTCAGCAGCCAGCCTCCGACGATCGGTCCGAGCGGGATGCCGAGCATATTCGCCATCGCCCAGATCATCATCGCCTTCGTTCTCTCCGGCCCTTGGAACAGCACGGGCAGAATCGACATCGACAGCGGCAGGACGAACGCCGCCCCTAAGCCGAGGAAGGCCCGAGCGACGACCAGCGCCGATGCCGAGCCGGAGAAGGCGCAGGCCGCGGAGGCGGCTCCGAACAGAACGAGCGCCGCAAGCAGGAATCTCTTGCGGCCGAAGCGGTCGCCCAGCATGCCGGCCGGCAGCAGGATCGCCGCCAGCACCAGGTTGTAGGAATCGACGATCCACTGCAGCGAGCTCGTAGACGCGTTCAGATCGGTCGCCAGAGTCGGCAGCGCGACGTTCAGAATCGTCATGTCCAGGGCGATCGCGAGCAGCCCGAAGGAGAGCGCGCCCAGAATCCACCATTTGCGGTTGCCATTCGCTTGCATCGTACTATCATCCACCTTTCGATCGGTCCTTCTGGACCCATAGTGGAAGTTTAATTCTTTTGATAGTCACTGTCAATTTAAACTTAATTTCATTTTTTTTCGATCTCGAACGAACCGTGCGGTTCTCATCAAACCTCCAACTCCCCCCTCGTCTTCAAAAAGAAAAAAGCCGAGAACCAAGACATGGTCTCGGTTCGTCGACTTTTTTGTAGATCGCCCAAACGTACATGAGGCCCTACAGCGTGTCGTCTCTAAAACAAGATAGACGGCCTATCCAACAAGGCTCCGATCCTACTCCATCTATTTGCTTACTTTGCGACCGCCATCGTAACCCCAGCGCCAAAACTCGGAGCCGTACGAGCTAATAAACCTATCTAGAAATTGCGTAAAATTGCAGTTCAAATCATAAAAAAATCATCGCCGATAGGAACGATGGCATACATGCCTCTGCTCGGATCCGCTTCATCCGTATGAATCAGAATTTGCGTCTGTCCTCCGCTGCGTCGGCCTACGATAAGCATCTGCGGAGGATAAAAATCAAACATCTCTCGTATCGTTAAAATTGATTCGACATCGTGAAGCTCCGACTCGCAGCTTCCGCTGTACTCATTGAAAGATAGGCCGTCGTATGCCGCAAAAATCGGATATAATCGTCGGGAAGGCGCCCGTTTATACGCGTTCTCAGCTATTCGATTTGAGAATCGGCCGCTTTCTCTTTGAATGCAAAACCATAGTTTCTCAATAGACCGTTCGCGTACATTTTTCCATGCGGATGGATGCGGTTGCTTGCTGCAAGTCAATTCAAAATGTCGTCAACTTCAAGTTCGCCCGAGCCGCGGAACTCTTCTCGATCGACTTGTCCGTTCACAATCGTGGCCCTCCCCTCCCGCGGCCGGATCTTCTAAGGCTAGAAGAGACTGGCTTCGCCGGTCGCGCCGCCGATATAAGAACGATCCCCGAGGCCGTTGCGGCCCCGAGGACAGCCCCTTCGCGCGATAGGCCTATACGCAAGACAAGGCTCACCCTCGCCTCAGGATTCGATCCCCAAATACGGCTCGACGATGGCGCGTACCCGCTCCAGACCTTCCCACATGTCCCCGGGTCCGTCGTAGATAAGCACCGCCGGCCCGTCGTACCCGGATGCCTTCACGGCGTCGAGGCACCGGAGCAGCTCCTCCTCGTCGGGAATCCCGTTCTCGTCATAGATCGGCTTGACGTGAACCGACGCGCTCCGGGGCAGAATAAGCCCGAATTCCCCGTACTTCGACGGCGGCTCGAAGTTGCCGAAGTCCGTAATCATCCCGATCCCGGGATTCAGCCGGCCGAGCAGCTTCTCGCAGCTTCTTCCCGTCGAGGTCAGCGCCTTGAAGTTCTCGGTGACGACCCGGACCCCGAGCGCATCGGCGAATCGGCCGAGCTCGTTCAATTCTCGCGCGGACAGGCCGATCGCCGCCTCGTCGTCCGGCTCGGCCTCTCCGGCGATAATCCGAATCCGCTTGGCCCCGGCCTCGGCCGCGACGGAGATCCACTTCTTCGCCAGCTCGGCGTCCGCGCGCCTGCGGGTCTCGTCCGCCGACGTGAGATCTCCGTAATCGAGCAGCAGCGTGTCGAACGAGACGGCCGCCGAAGCGAACGCCTCCCGAAGCCGGCTCAAGTACTCTTGCTCCGTAGACGGGAAGTGGAAATGGCAGATCTCCACGGCGCGATATCCGCGCCGCGCCGCCTCCGCCGGCAGCTCGAGCAGCGTCAGCTCCTCGGGCTGCTCCTGCACCGCCGTCTTGTGCTGCCGGGTCTCTTCCTCCCAATACGTCCAACGAAGAGGACCGAGCAATCGATGCAAACTCCAAGTGCTGACCGATAGATAAGACATCTTCTCATCTCCTGACCGATTCTGGTATGGAACGCACCCCGGACTGCGGCCTCTTCGGTGTTGGAATCGTTCTCATTCGAGGTTGCGAGCGAACGTCAACCCATATTATAGTATAGGTTGAACGATTCGGAACACCGCCGAGAGGATCAATTCCATTGGCAGAGAGAGCAGGGAACCGTCTTGAATTCATCCTTCGTCCGGAACTGGGAGCGCAAGCGCGCCCTCGGCAAAAAGAACTACGTCATGCGATACGGCCTGCTGCTGATCGGCATGGGCTGCGTCGTTCTGTTCTCCGTCCTCGAGCTGGCGAACAACGGAGAAATCCACTACCCCTATCTGCTCGGCCGTTTGCTGATCTTCCCTACACTCGGAGCGATGATCTCCGGGATGAGATGGGAAGGCAACGAGCGCAAATACGCCAAGCTGACGGGCCGAAGCTCCTAGTCCCGCCTAGCGAAGAAGACCGCCGCGCGCCTCATGGCGCCGGCGGTCTTCCCGTTCGGCTCAAGGGAGCCGTCTCTCGTACTTGCTGAATTCCCCGTGAGGATTGACCGCGGCGCCCGCGTATGCATACCCCATTTTCCGGTAGAACGAATTCAGGACCGGATTCGACGCGATGCAGTCGAGCCGGATTCTCTCCTTCCCCGGGAAGCGGATGCCCGATTCGGCCCAGCCGAGAATGGCTTCTCCGAGCCCTTGGCCCGAATAGGCGCGGTTGACGGCCAGCCGGTGCAGATAGATCGAGCTCTCGTGCCCCTCGTCTCCCCACAGCTCCCGGTCCCATTCGCTCGGTTCCCTCAGCAGCATGACCATCCCCGCGACCTCGCCTCCGTTCTTGAACAGGAAGACGTTCCCCCGGCGGATCGCCTCCGGCGTCTGATGCGAGTCTTCGCCGTACAGCAGTCCTTGCCATTGGGTCGAGCCGCGGCTCTGCAGCCACTTCGCGACGCCGACGAGCAATTCCGTCACCTGGGGAATATCGCCGGGGACGGCTTGAGCCGACGTCAGATCGGCAACAATCCGCTTCTGAACGATCTCGTAATCGGACATTTCGCGCCTCCTAGCGTTCGTTCTAACCTACGCACGGTTAGGTTAACACGCGAAGAGGAGGACAGACAAGCTTACCCAGGCCTCTGCGAACGAGCTCGCCCGCAAGGAGTCTGGGGATTGTTCGTCGCTTCGGTCTCGACAGCTTCCGGCGACAGGCCCCTACGGTCGATCCCGGAGCCTTCGTCACACGCGCTCGGCCAGTCGCCGCTCGACTGCGTACCGATTCTCCGGAATCGGCAGCCCGAGATGGCCTCTTAGCGTGTCGCTCTCGTACTCTTCGCGGAACAAGCCGCGCCTGCGCAGAATCGGCAGCACTTCGTCGACGAAGTCGCCCAATCCGCCGGGAACGCCCGGTCCGACGATGAAGCCGTCCGCCGCGCCTTGCTCGAACCAGGCCTGAATCCGGTCGGCGACCTGCTCCGGCGCGCCGATGAACGCTCCCCTCGGCGTCGTGACCCGAAGCGCGGTCTCTCGCAGCGTCCAGCCGTTCTCCTTCGCTTCGCGCTTGATCTTGTCCGTCGTGCTCCGGAAGCTGTTCCGGCCGAGTTCCCCGAGCTCCGGAAACGGTTCGTCCAGCGGATATCGCGAGAAGTCGTGATGTTCGAAAAAGCGGCCGAGATAATCGAGCGCGTTGTCCACGGAGACGAGCTCGGCGGCTTCCCGGTAGCGGCGCTCCGCTTCCTCTTCCGTTCCGCCGACAATCGGGCCGATGCCCGGGAAGATCAGCACCCGCTCCGGATCGCGGCCCGCTTCCTTCACCCTTCTTTTGACATCGGCATAATAGCTTCTCGCTTCTTCGAACGTCTCTCCGTTCGTGAAGATGGCGTCGGCCACCTTGGCGGCGAAGCTTCGCCCGTCCTCCGAAGCGCCGGCCTGGAAGATGACCGGCTGACCCTGCCTCGAGCGGGCGATATTGAGCGGCCCCTGCACCGAGAAGAACTCCCCCTTGTGGTTCAGCCGGTGGAGCTTGGCCGGATCGAAGAAGACGCCGGACTCCTTGTCGCGGATGAACGCGTCGTCTTCCCAGGAGTCCCACAGCCCCTTCGTCACTTCCAGGTATTCGTTCGCGATCCGGTAGCGAAGCGCATGGTTCGGATGCTCGGCCTTGGAGTAGTTGAGCGCCGAGCCTTCGAGCGGCGACGTGACGACGTTCCAGCCCGCGCGCCCGCCGCTGATATGGTCGAGCGAACCGAATTGCCTCGCCACCGTGAACGGTTCGCTGTACGACGTCGACAGCGTGCCGACGACGCCGATGCGCGACGTGACCGCCGCCAGCGCCGACAGAATCGTGATCGGCTCGAAGCGGTTCAGGAAGTGCGGGATCGACTTCTCGTTGATATACAGGCCGTCCGCGATGAACAGGAAGTCGAACTTGCCCTCTTCGGCTTTGAGAGCCTGACTCTTGTAATAGGGAAAATTGACGCTGGCGTCCGAAGGCGCTTCGGGATGCCTCCAGGAAGCCATATTGCCTCCCGCCCCGTGCAGCGCCGCCCCGAATCTCAATTGTCTCCTCGCGTTGCCCATGCTTGTCTCCGCCTTTCTTTTCTCAAGTAAACGCGTACCGAATGCTTATTTTAAATCCCATTCATTAACGTTGTTAAACATTCCGATATTGAGCGGCTTGCCGACGAGCACGTCCTTGGACACCGCCTGGATTCGCTTCTCCGAATAGATGCTGAGCG
Source organism: Cohnella xylanilytica (assembly GCF_014212175.1). Classification (GTDB taxonomy): domain Bacteria; phylum Bacillota; class Bacilli; order Paenibacillales; family Paenibacillaceae; genus Cohnella; species Cohnella xylanilytica. The sequence goes on from NZ_JACJVR010000110.1 coordinate 14,339, forward strand.
TCGGAAGATCGTCGTGGAGAATGGCCTGCAATTCGTTGTAGATGCCGCGGCGCTTCGCCGGATCGGCTTCGACGGCGCCTTGCTTGATCAGTTCGTCCGCCTTCGGGTTGGCGTAATGGATGAAGTTGCTCTTGTTGTCGCTCTGGAACAGGGAGAAGTAGAGACTCGGCTCGATATAGTAGTCGCGGTTGAAGATCGTCAGGTCGTAGTCGCCCTTCTTCACCTTCTGCGCGAGGGTCCCGAAGTCGTACTTCTGAACCTCGATTTTGAATCCGGCGTCCTTCAGGTTCTGGGTCAGAATGTCGGCCGCTTGCTCGCGAATCTTGTTGCCGGACGGCACGAGGAAGCGAATCGTCTTCTTCGCGTCCCAGCCGGATTCCCGAAGCAGCGACTTCGCCTTCTCCGGATCGTAGGAATAGAGCGGAATATCCTTGTTGTAGTACGGATTATCGCTCGGCACGCTGCCGTCGATGACCTCCCCTTGCCCCTTCAGAAGCTGCTCGACGATGAGCTCGCGGTTCAAGGCGTAAGCGACGGCCTGTCGAACCTTAACGTCATTAAATACCTTGTTGTTGAAAAAAAGCTCGGCCGGTTCCGAAGGACCGCTGGAATCGACGTTGACGTTCGGAAGAGCCTTGACCTTCTCGTAATCCGAGATCGGAATGAGTCCGACCGGCAGCGAATTGAGCTGAATGTCTCCGGTCTGAAGCTGGGCGACCAGATTGGCGGCGGGCAGCACCTTCACGAAGATTTTGCCGAGCTTGGCGACGGGTCTGTAATAGTTCTCGTTGCGCACGACTTCCGCGTATTGGTCCTTGGCGAACGCGGCGAACTTGAACGGCCCGATCGTCACCTCCGGCTTCTGGAAGTACGGGTGGGTGGCGAGTTGCTCGGGAGGGACGTCCTTCAGCACGTGCTCCGGCAGGAAGTATACCTTGGTCGCGAACGTCTCTTTGAAGATGTTCGGGTCGATCGGCGTCTTCGTCTTCACCTCGAACGTATGGTCGTCCACGATCTTCAGGCCGGAGATGTCCGTCTGCCCTTCCTCCAGCTTGCCCGCGTCGTTCAAGCCTTCGATGAAGCTCAGCCGGAACGAGGTCTCGACCTTCGGATTCAGCGCCGTCTTCAGCGTGAAGAGGACGTCCTTCGTCGTGAACGGCTGTCCGTCGTTCCACTTGGCGTTCGCGTTCAGCTTGACGACGTAAGTCTGCTTGTCTTGCGTCTCGACGGAATCCGCCAGCTTGGGCAGGAATTCGAACTTGGAGTCGATATCGAGCAGGGCGTCGTTCAGCAGAGCCTGGACGTTCTTGGATGCGGAATCCCCTTGGTCGTTGATCTGATTAAGCGTAATCGGCGAGTTGACGATGCCGATCGTAACGGCCTTCTCCTTGGCCGCGCCGCCAGGCCGGTCGGACGAAGAAGCGGAGGCGTCCGCGTTCGGCGCATTCGGAGAGGCCTGTGAGGACGCCTCGGACAGGCTTGGGGAAGGCGAAGCGTTGTTGCCGCTTTGGCCGCATGCCGCCAGAAGAACGATCAGCGGGACCAATAGCGAGGCCATAACAAGGCGAGACGACGATATCAATTCGGATTCCTCCCTGCATCTTTTTTTTTCGGACGGACGCTAATCGCTCCGGCCTCTTATTGCTTCGGATCCAACGCGTCCCTCAGTCCGTCTCCCACGAAGTTGATCGCGAGCACCGTGACGAGCAGCATCGATCCCGCAGGCACCCAGAGCCAAGGCTGTTCGGTCAGGACGGTCAACGACTGCGCGTCCGTCAGCATGTTCCCCCAGCTTGCCGTCGGGGGCTGGACCCCCATGCCGAGGAAGCTGAGCCCCGCTTCGCTCACGATCGCGGACGCGACGCCGAACGTCGCGTTGACGATAATCGGCCCGAGCGCGTTCGGCAGGATATGGCCGAAGAGGATGCGCGGCGTACCGAGCCCGAGCGCGACGCCGGCCCGGACGTAATCGAGCCGCTTGATCGACAGCACGCTGCTTCGCACGAGCCGGGCGACGGCCGGCCACGAGAACAGCGCCAGCACCCAGATAAGCGTCGACAGTCCGGCGCCCAGCGCGCTTACGACGACGAGGATAACCATCAGGAACGGGAACGCCATGAACATGTCGGTAATCCGCATAACGGCCGAGTCCAGCCAACCGCCCGCATAGCCGCTAATAAGTCCGACCAGCGTCCCGAACGTCATGTAGAGGGCGACCGTAGAGAAGCCGACCAGCAGCGACACCCGGGAAGCGGCGATCAGCCGGCTCAGCACGTCCCTTCCGACCGGGTCCGTCCCGAGCCAGTGGTCGGCCGACGGGGCGGCGGAGAACGACGCGGTCACGGCGTACGGCGAATGCGGGGTCAGGTACGGCGCGAGAATCGCCGTCAGGATGAGCAGCGCGGTGACGATCAGACCCGCCACGGCGAGGCGGTGCCGCGCGAACCGCCGCCAGATGGTTCTTGCGCCGCTCTCCGGCGCGGACGAATCCGCCGCGACTCCCGTTATCGCCTTCGGCCGAACGGCGGCTCCGCCGCCGGCGCCGGTGCTTGCGTTCATCGTATCGCCTCCTTATTCGTCAGGCATCGTACCGGACTCTCGGATCCGCCGCCGAATACAGCAGATCGACGAGCAGATTGGTCGCGAGAACGACCGCCGCGGCCACGAGGTTGAGCGCCATGAGCGTCGGATAATCCCGCGACAGAATCGATTGCATGGCGAGCTGCCCGATGCCGGGCCACTGGAAGATCTGCTCGATCAGAATGCTGCCCCCGAGCAGCAGCGGAATCTCCGACCCGAACACGGTGAGGATCGGCAGCAGCGCATTGCGCAGGGCGTGCCTGTAGATCACGGCGAATTCGCGCGCTCCCTTCGCCCTCGCCGTCCGCAAGTAATCCTGCTTCAGCACGTCGAGCATGCTCGCCCGAACGTAGCGGATCTTCTTCCCGACGATCGCGACGGCGAGCACGGTGGCGGGGAGCAGAAGATGCAGGAGCGTGTCGCCCAGCCCTCCTCCCCCGTTCAAATCGCGCATTCCTCCCGGGGGCAGCCAGCCCAGCTTCAGCGCGAACACGTAGATCAACCCCAGTCCGAGAAAAAAAGGAGGGATCGAAGTCCCGACGAACGACAAGCCGGTCATCAGGTAGTCGAACCGGGTATTGCGTCTTGTGGCGCTGAAAATACCCACCGGCAGCGCTACGAGAAGTCCCGCGAACAGCGCGGCGAACGCCAGCAGCAGCGTCGGACCGATTCTCTCTCCGATCAGATGCGAGACCGGCGCGTAAGAGCTGAAGGAATAGCCGAGCTGTCCGTGCGCAAGGCCCTGCAGCCATTTGAAATATTGGACGTACGCGGGACTATGGAGCCCGAGCATCTGCTTCTTCGCTTCGATCAGCTCGGGCGGCGTGTTCGGATCGATGAGCATCTCGACCGGATTGCCGGGAGCCAGCTTCATGATGACAAAATTAATGACGGTAATGCCCAGCAGAACCGGAATCGCGATCAGCAGCCTTCGGAGCAGATAAGGGAACATGGGACGTGGCTTCCTCCCTGCCGCGCGATCTCAGTCGAGCGGATAATGGCAAGCGACCGCGTGACGGCCTCCCGCGAGCGGCGGCTCCTCTTCGCGGCACTTCCGCGACGCGTAAGGGCAGCGCGGATGGAACCGGCAGCCCGGCGGCGGGTTCGCGGGGCTTGGAGGGTCGCCCGCCGGCAGCGTTCGGTCCCGTTCGCGAAGCCGCGGGTCGGAGACCGGATTCGAGTTCCAGAGCAGCCGCGTATAGGGGTGCAGGGGCCGCCCGATCAGGTCCTCCTTGGGTCCGATCTCTACGATCTTGCCCAAGTACATGACCGCGACCCGCGAGCTCAGGTAGCTCACGGCGCCGAGCCCGTGCGCGATGAACAGGCAGGTCAGCTTCAGCTCCTCCTGCAAGTCCTTCAGCAGATTGAGGATCTGCGCCTGAACCGACACGTCGAGCGCCGATACCGGCTCGTCGCACACGATCAGCTCCGGCTCCAGCGAGAGCGCCCGGGCGATGCCGATCCGCTGCCGCTGTCCGCCCGAGAATTCGTGCGGGTAACGGTCCAGCGCGGTCTTCGGAAGGCCGACCCATTCCAGAAGGCGCCCGACGCGGGATTGGACGCTTCTCCGATCCGCCAATCCATGCGCGATCGGCGGTTCCGCGAGGAGGTCGCGGACCGTCTTCCTCGGATTGAGAGAAGCGAACGGGTCTTGGAAAATCATCTGCATCCGGGGACGAAGAGGCCTCATCCGCCTCTGCGAGTAAGAGGCGATCTCTTCGCCTCCGAGATAGATTCGGCCTTCGCGGGACGGTTCCAGTCGGAGAATCGTTCGTCCGAGCGTCGATTTGCCGCAGCCGGATTCGCCGACGATCCCCATCGTCTCCCCGCGGTAGACGTCCAGGCTGACTCCGTCGACCGCCCGGACGAAGCCGGCGGCGCGTCCGAACGTCCCGCGGCGTAGCGGATAATAGGTTTTCAAATTCTCGACCCGCAGCAGAGGCGCTTCCGGCAGCTCCGTTCGATTCGTCGCTTGAATGTTAGGGTTCATCATAAGCCTCCTCCGACGGACGCGACCGTCGCGTCCGTCGCCGGAAGACGTTCTCGAACCGCCCAGCAGCGCGCTTTATGTCCGCCCGCTCGTACCGGCTCGAGCGGGGGCTCTTCCTCCCGGCATCGCCGGTCCGCCTGCGGGCATCGGTCGTGGAACCGGCATCCGGCCGGCATCGCCGCCGGCGACGGCACGGAGCCCGGAATCGGAACGAGCCGTTGTCCCCGGACCGCGTCCGGCGAAGGAACGGATCGCATCAAGCCTTGGGTATATGGATGCAGCGGGTTCTCGAACAGGGAGAACACGTCCGCCTCCTCCACGATCCGGCCGGCGTACAGGACCGCGACCCGGTCCGCCATCTCCGCCACGACGCCAAGGTCGTGGGTGATCAGGACGATGGCGGCGCCGCTCCTCTCGCGGAATCGCTTCATCAGCTCCAGTATTTGCGCCTGGATCGTCACGTCGAGCGCGGTCGTCGGTTCGTCGGCGATGAGCAGCTTCGGCTCGCTCGCCAGCGCCATGGCGATCACGACTCGCTGGCGCATCCCTCCGGACAAGGAATGCGGATACTCGCCCAAGACGGCTTCGGGCCTCGGGATGCCGACGCTGCGCAGCAGCTCGGCCGCGACTCTTCTCGCCTCCTTCCGGCTCCGCTTCGAATGCAGACGAATCGCTTCGATCAGCTGGCTCCCGACGGACAGCACGGGGTTAAGCGCCGTCATCGGCTCCTGGAAGATCATCGCGACCTCCTTGCCGCGGAAGCTTCGCAGCTCGGCTCCCGTCTTGGATACGAGATCCTCCCCGTTCAGCCGCACGCTTCCTCCGCTGATCCGGCCGCCTTCGCCCAGCAGCCGCAGGATCGCGAGAGCGGCCGCGCTTTTGCCGCTTCCCGATTCTCCGACAATGCACATCGTCTCACCCGGATTTAAGGCGATACGAATCCCGTCGACCGGAGTGATCTCCCCTCCTTCCGTCCGGAACGAGACGCTCAGCTCTTCGACTTCCAGCAGATAAGCCATCCCGGCTTCCTCCTCTCGGCGCTCGCATCAAGTCGGCACGGGCGGCGCGGCCTCGGCCGGGATGCCCGGCGAGTACTTCGTTCCCCCGCGCCGCCTGTCGAATTCTTCCCGGGCTCTCGCGAGAGCTTCTCCGTCCCCGGCGATCAGCTCATAGGCGGCCGACGCGAGCAGCTTCGACGCGTAATGCATGCCCTTGAGCCCGATCGCCGAGCCGAACGAAGCGGTCGCCTGCCACGTATGCAGCTGCACGCCGACCGGAGCGCAGGTCGTCGTCACCGCGCCGACCGGCGCGATCCACGAGACGTCGCCGAGATCGGTGGAGCCGCCGCCGACGGGCGGCCCGGAGGGGCGGAAGACGCAGGCCCCCGTCGGCAGCCGGGTGCCGGAAGGGACGCCGAGCGATTCGTAGAACCGCCGGGACTCTTCCAGAGCGTAAGGTTCCAGCGAATCCGTCAGCTCCTTCGCCCACCGCTCTTCCTCCTCCGAGAACGAGAGCTCCCCCGCCGCATGCCTCTGTTCCAGCAGCAGCCGATTCAGAGTATCGTTCGGAAGGACATCCCAAGCGGCCGCCTTGATCTCCCATTCGACCCCGGTCTCCGTCATGAGGGCCGCCCCTTGGGCGATCTGGACGAGCCGCCGGAGCAGCTCGTCCGCTTGGGGCGATTCGCCCCGCGCAGATAATACCAGACGCTCGCCCGATCCGGGACGATGTTCGGAGCGACGCCGCCGCTCGTAATCGTATAGTGGATTCTCGCCCCCTCCGGAACATGCTCGCGCAGATAGTTGGCCGCGACGTTCGTCAGCTCCACCGCGTCCAGCGCGCTCCGGCCGAGATGCGGGGAGACGCCCGCGTGCGCCGCCTTCCCGGCGAACCGGAACTCCGCCGACGTGAGCGCCGACGTACTCGACGTCAGCGCCAAATTCGCCGAACCGGGATGCCACGTCAAGGCGGCGTCCAGATCGTCGAAGACGCCGTCGCGGGCCATGAACGTCTTCCCGGACAGCACTTCCTCCGCCGGGCAGCCGTAATAACGGATAGTCCCGCTACCGCCCTTCGCGGCGAGCCGGAGGCTGGCGGCGACCGCGATGGCGGCCGCGACCCCGGCCGTGCCGAGCAGGTTGTGCCCGCAGCCGTGACCCGGCGCAGCGTCGAATTCGCCTTCGCCGATCGGCGCTCTCGTCGCGGCTACGCGCTGGGACAAGCCCGGCAGCGCGTCGAATTCGCCGAGAATGCCGATGACCGGGCTCCCGGAGCCGAATTCGGCGACGAACGCCGTCGGAATTCCGCCCACGCCCGCGCGGATCCGGAAGCCCGCAGCCGCAAGCGCTTCGATCTGCCTTCGCGACGCGTGCTTCTCCCGGTAAGCCGTCTCCGGGTTGGCCCAAATATCCAGCGCCATCCTCTCGAACTCCGGTTTATGCTCATCGATCCATCTCACCATTCCGCGTACTCCCATGCCGCCCTTCGTCTCCTCCTCGCCGCTTATCCTTCGGCCGGAACCCGCGCGAACGCTTCGGCGAGCAGCTCGTACGAACGCAGCCTCTTGGCGGAGTCCTGGACCATCGTCGTGACGATCAGCTCCTCGATCCCGTAGCGTGATGCGAACGCCAGCAGCTTCTCCCGCACCGTTCCCGGAGAACCGTGGTGAATGATCGGGTCCTGAATCTCCAGCTCATAAGGCTCGCCCGACTCCTTGCCGTACTGCTCCGCCTGCTCGACCGATCCGAGATTGACGGATCGCCCGCTCTCCAGCCGCACCTTGACGATCTTATGCTCGGTCCGCAGCGATGCCGCTTCCTCGTCCGTGCCGGCGACGATCGCGTACACGCCGACGATCAGCCGCGGCTTCGCGCCGCCTTCCCCGTTGAACTTCCCGTAATAGGCCCTCACGGATTTCTCGAACGTCTCCTCGCTGCTATTGATGAACTGCGCGAACACGTATGACAGCCCGAGCTTCGCCGCCAGCTCCGCGCTCGATTCGCTGCCTCCGAGCAGATGCAGCTCGGGCGCGGCCGGAGGAACCGGATACGCCTTCAGTCCGGCGAACGGATGGTCGTCCGGGAGCGCGTCGTCGACATAGCGCTTCAGCTCCGCGATTTTCTCGTCCAGGGACAGCGCTCCTTCCCCGAAGCCTTGCTGCAGCGCCTTCGTCGAGCGGTGCAAGCCGCCGGGCGCCCTTCCGACGCCCAGATCGACGCGCCCGGGAGCGAGAGTCGCCAGCACGTTGAAGTTCTCGGCCACCTTGAGCGGGCTGTAATGCTGCAGCATGACGCCGCCCGACCCGATCCGGATTCGCTCCGTCCGCGCCAGCAAGTAGGAGATCAGCACTTCGGGCGAAGTGCCGGCGACGAAGCTGCCCGTATCGTGGTGCTCGGACACCCAGAAGCGGTGATACCCCCACTGCTCCGCCTTGCGGGCGAGCTCGAGCGTATGGCCGAACGCCTCGCGGGCGGTCTCTCCTTTGAATATCGGACTTTGATCCAGTATGCTCAGCTTCACGCTCATCCCGATTCCCTCCATCTCTCCGCGTCGGTCCGGCCGGCCGCTCTCGGCGTCGTCTGCGGCGTCAGCAAATGTTTGCGCATCAGCACCATCGTTCCGTCGTCTTCGGTCTCGACTTCGTATATGCGCTCGTACCCCCGCCGCTCGTACATCGGAACGAGCCAGGGATGCCGTAGCGCCGTGCCCAGCGTGACGGCCGGAGCCTTCCACGTATCGCGGACGACGCTCTCCTCTACCCAGGTCAGCAGCCGGGCGCCGTGCCCTTGGCCTTTGTACGCGGGTTCGACGGCGAACTTCATGATGAACGGAAGATCGGTGATCTCCTTCAGCGGCTCCGGCGTCTCGGATACCGTCACCGTCGCGACGATCGCCCCGTCCTTCTCGAGGACGCAGCATTCGTGGCTGGCGATATTGTCGCGAATCATGGCCAAGTCCGCCGTCGCCGCCGGGAACTTGATCCCTAATCGGCGAATCGGCTCGTACGCCCTCAGGATCACGCCAAGCAGCTCGTCGGCATCGTCCAGGGTCGCCCTGCGGAATCGATCGCCCATCCTCTCACCTCGCAACGAATCGAATAAAATACTATATTTCCAATCGTTTAGATCGGATTTTATCCCATTCTACCACCGCGGTTCGGCAAATCCTTATAAAGGAATTCGATGCCAGAATAGAAAATATCGATCGAGTCGACGGAGGTCTTAACTTCCGCCAACTCCCCTCTTCTCTCGTCCACTCCGTTCTCCTCCCGCGGCCATACATTGAACATATCACCTGCGAGAGGGGTTGTTCGATGACGTCCTCGAACGTCCGCCGCCGGAGCGGCGATTCGCCTGGTCCGGCCGCGCCCGGAGCCGTCCGCATCGTTCAGGTCGCGCCCGATTATTTGCCCGTCCCCCCGCTCAAGTACGGCGGAATCGAACGGATGGTGCACGATCTGACCGAGACGCTCGTGGAGCGCGGCTACGATGTCTACTTATACGCGCTCCCGGGGAGCCGGACAAGCGCCAAGCTGATCCCGTACGAGCATACCGTTCCGAATCCGGAAGAGATTCTCCGGTTCGTCGAACGGACGCTGCCCGAGGGCACCGCCCTCATCCACGATCATACCCACCGTTCGATTATCGGGCGGGCCAAGCTCCCGGTTCCTACGCTGTGCACCATTCACGGGAGCCAGACGAATCCGGTCGACCGTCCCGTCTATCTTAGCGCGCGGGCTCTCGAACATGTGGGGCGAGGCCAAGGAACGTATGTATTTAACGGCATTAACTTAGCCGATTACCCGTTCGAACGGGAGAAAAAAACGTATTTGCTCTTCATGGGAGTCATCAGTTGGCATAAAGGAATCGTGCAGGCCATCGACGCGGCGGAAGCTGCGGATAAAGACCTGATCATCGCGGGTCCGCTGTACGACGTCTCTTACTATAGACGGGAGGTCGAGCCCCGCCTCCGCGCCAATCGCAGGCTGCGGTATATCGGAGAGACGGGCGGAGAAGAGAGAACGAACCTGCTTCGGCACGCGGAGGCGCTTCTGTTCCCGACATCCTGGGAAGAGCCGTTCGGGCTCATCATGGTGGAGACGATGGCATGCGGCACGCCGGTTCTGGCGTTCCCGAACGGAGCGGTCCCCCATGTCATGGCCGGCTTCCCCGAGCTGATCTGCGCCGATACGGACGAGATGGCGAAGAAGGCTCGGGCCCGCGATTATCCGGATCCCGCGGCGCTGCGCGCTTACGTAGAGGCGAACTTCTCCCGGGAGAAGATGGCCGTTCGATACGCGGAGCTGTATCGCGCCGCGATCGCGGAAGGACCGGGCGCCGGTTCTTATTCGGCGGAGGAATGGGAGCTGAAGCTTTCCTGCGAGAAGCTCGTCCGCGAAGGCAAGCTTGAAGAAGCGCTGCGCGAGTACGAACGTTGGCTGGCTCTTCCGGACGTCCCGGCGGAGAGGCGGATTTATGCCTGCGAATTGGCGGCTGGCTTGTGCGGACGAATGAACGACGCTACCCTGGAGCTCCGGTACGCCCTCCGATCCTTCGAATACGGCGTGCCCCGGGCGGAGCTGCTCTGCCGCATCGGCTACATTCGCCTGAGGAGCGAAGAATGGCGGCAAGCGGCGTATTGGTTCGAAGCGGCGACGCGGCTGCCGAAGCCGGCCGATCCCGGACCTCTGTTCGCGGAGAGCTGCTGGAGCTGGCTGCCCCACGTTCAGCTGTGCGTATGCTATTCGAGGATGGGCCGGATCGAACCGGCCAGGCGCCACAACGATATCGCGCTGTCGCTGGCTCCAAACAACGAGTACGCGCTTCACAACAAGCGATGGCTGGACTCGCTTCCGCCGGACAGCTGAGCCGCGCGCGGAACGAATCGTTCAAGAGAGGGGTTATTCGATGACGCCCGAATACGGCCGCCCGTTCGGCGGCGCTTCGCCCGGGTCGATCCGCATCGTTCAGGTCGCGCCGGATCATCTGACCGTACCTCCGACGGGCTACGGAGGGATCGAACGGGTCGTTTACGATTTGACCGAATCGCTCGTGGAACGAGGCTTCGACGTTTATCTTTATGCCCTTCCGGGCAGCCGGACAAGCGCCAAGCTGATTCCGTACGAGCACTCGACTCCGAACCCGCAAGAGATTCTCCGGTTCGTCGAGCGGACCTTGCCCGAAGGCACGGCCGTCGTGCACGATCATACCCATAAGTCGATCATCGGGCTGGCGAGGCTGCCGGTTCCGACTCTGTGCACCATCCACGGTACCTATCGCAACACGGTCGACCGCCCCGTCTACTTGAGCCGGAGAGCTCTCGATTATACCGGCGGCGGTAAAGGAACTTATGTATTTAATGGCATAAATTTAAACGATTATCCGCTTCGGAAGGAGAAGAAGCCGTACCTGCTTTACATGGGATTGGTCATCCCGTACAAAGGTGTCGTTCACGCCATCGACGCCGCGGAAGCCGCGGGCAAGGAGTTGATCCTCGCGGGACCGGTAGGCGACGCCTCCTACTTCGAGCGGGAGATCGCTCCGCGGCTCCGAGCCAATCCGCGGCTCAAGTATGTCGGACCGAAGGGGGGCGAGGAACGGACGAAATTATTCGGCGAGGCGGAGGCGCTACTCTTCCCCACGTCGCTTGAAGAGCCGTTCGGCCTCGTCATGGCCGAAGCGATGGCTTGCGGCACGCCGGTGCTGGCGTTCCCGAACGGCTCGGTGCCGGAGGTGCTCGCCGGCTTCCCGGAGCTGATCTGCTCCGATTCGCGGGAGATGGCGGCCAAGATCTCCCGGGGCCGATACCCCGATCCCGAAGCGCTGCGCGAATACGTCGCTTCCCGCTTCACTCGCGACGAGATGGCTGAACGCTACCTGGAGCTGTACAGCGTCGCTGCCGCGGAGGAGCCCGGCCCCGGTTCGTACTCGGAGGAAGAATGGACGCATAAGCGCGAATATGAACGGTTGAAAACGGAAGGGAAGTTCGCTGAAGCGTTGGACGCGTGCGAGCGCTGGCTGGAGTGTCCGGACGCGCCGCCGGTCCGCCGGGTCCACGCCTGCGAATCGGCCGCCGAGCTGTGCGGACAGATCGGCGATTCCGACAAGGAGCTGAGGATGGCCGTTCGCTCCTTCGAATTCGGGTTGCCGCGGGCGGAGCTCGTCTGCCGAATCGGTCACCTTCTCATGAAGAAGGAAGATTGGAAGCAAGCGGCCTACTGGTTCGACGAGGCGACCCGGCTTCCGAAGCCCGACGACTACGGATTGTTCTACAATGAGAGCTGTTGGAGCTGGCTTCCGCACGTTCAATTGTGCGTCTGTTACTCGCGCATGGGGCTGCTCGACCTGGCAAAGCGTCACAACGATGCCGCCCTCTCGATAGCGCCGAATAACTCGTACGCCCTTCATAACGACAGATGGCTGGCTGCCGTTCTGCCTGCCAAGGAACGGGTTGTCGAATTGCCTAACGACGCCGGAGGAACGTTCCGCATGATGCTCAAGCTCCCCGGATTAATCGAGGAATTCATCTTGAAGCAGAGAGGCTGGGAGCCGAGGCTGGCGTCGCTTCTGAGCCGATTCGCCGTTCCGGGAAGCCTGTTCGTGGATATCGGCGCCAACATCGGCTACCACTCTCTGTACGTGGCCAGCTCGAAGCCGGACGTCGCCTGCCTCTGCTTCGAGCCTCACCCCGAGCTTGCCGGACAGCTCGAGACGAACCGCGCCTTGAACGTGTTCGGCCGGATGCGGATTCACCCGGTCGCGGTCGGCGATTCCGAAGGGCGCGTTCGCTTCCAGATGAACAGAGCCGGAAGCTACAATCGCGGCCTCTCGTTCGTCGAAGGCGACCAGACGGTTACCGACGACTTCGAGCCGACCGAGGTCGAGATCGTCGCCCTGGACCGCTATCTGCGCGAAGACGATCGGTCTAACGTGAGCGTCATGAAGATCGACACGCAGGGCCATGAGCGGCAGGCGATCGAAGGCGCGCTCGATACGATTCGAACCTCGCGTCCCGTCATTGTCTTCGAATGGCACGAGAGTCCGCCCTCGCAGCGGTTGACGGAGCTGTTCGATCTGTTGGAAGGGTACGAGTTCTTCAAAGCGCACCCCGACACCGGCGAGATTCGCCGGCTGGACGAAGCCGATCCGCCGGACTTCCGCCAAGATTACGTCTGCGTTCCGGCAGGCCGGATGGCCGATTGGGAAGCGTATCGCATCCATTCATCATAAAAAGCGCCTCGTCTCCCTCGCATCCGTCGAATGCGAAGCAGGCGAGGCGCTTTGTTAGCGATCGAACCGGCGCGACCTTAGTGCCCCATCATCATCGAGGCGTCGGCTTCCCGGCTTCCTTCCTTCTTCTCTTCCGCCGCCTTCTTCGGCTTGCGAAGCAGCAGGCTGAAGACGACGCCGACCGCGGCGAGCGATGCCGCCAGGAAGAACGTGTCGCCGAAGCCGGCGACCGCCGCGACGAGCGGATTGCCGGCCGCTCCCGCATCGGCTCCGTGACTCTTGATCTGCGATGTCAAGTAGCCGGTCAAGCCCGCGACCGCGAAGGAGACGACGACTTGCTGAGCCGCCGTGGTGAGCGGCGTGACGCGGGTCACCCATTGGCGGGGAGCCGAATTGAGCACGTGCGTGTTCAGCGGCATCATCGTGAGACCCATTCCGAGCCCCACCATCACGAGCGAGAGAATGATCATGCCGAGACTCGTATCGACCGTGATCCGGGACAGCAGGAACAGGGAGACGGAGATCAGCGTCAATCCCGTCATCGCGAGCGGCCTCGCTCCGATTCTGTCGAACAGCCGCCCCCCGATCGGCATGCCGACGGCCGACGACAGCGCCTGCGGCAGCAGAATGAGTCCGGTCTCCAGCGGCGAATAGCCCTTCACGTTCTGCAAGTACAACGGAATCAAGATCATGCAGCCGAACAGGGCGATCACCGACAGCCACGACAGCAGAATGCCGCGCACGAAGTCCGAGGAGCCGAAGACGCGAAGCTCGAGCAGCGGCTGCTTCTGCAGCAACTCGACCGCGATAAACAAGATCAAGGCGCCTCCGCCGACGCTAAGGCCGGTAATCGCAGAAGCCGACGACCAGCTCGTTCCTCCCTCGCTTACGCCGTAAGCCAGCATGGCGAAGGCGACCGGCGCGAGCAGCATCCCGACGATGTCCAGCCGGGTTCCCTCCTTGCGCTCCGACTTCGGCAGGAAGCGGGCTCCGACGAGCAGCGCGACGATGCCGATCGGCAGGTTGATCAGGAAGATCCAGTGCCAGCTTACGTATTCGACCAGCCAGCCCGACAGCACGGGACCGAGCGCGGGGGCCAGCAGCATCGGAATGCCGAGCACGCCCATGACGGAGCCGCGTTTGTCCGGAGGAGCCAGCTTGAACACCATCGCGAACCCGATCGGCGATACCATGCCTCCGCCGAGTCCTTGAATGACGCGATAAAGAATGAGCTGCTCCGGCGTCTGCGCGATCGAGCACAGCACGGACCCGATGGTGAACAGGGCGATCGTCAGCAGGAAGATGCGCTTCGTGCCGAACCGGTCCGTCATCCAGCCCGCCAGCGGAATGACGGCCGACAGCGCGAGCGTGTAGCCGGTAACCGTCCATTGAACGGTCTTCAGGTCGGTTCCGAAGTAGTCGACCAGCTCCGGGATGGCGACGTTCACGACCGTGCTGTCGAGAATGACCATGATCATCCCGACGACGACGGCCATCAGCGGCGCGAGAATCGATCGGATCGAGAACGATTCCCCTCCGGCCGGCATAGTTGCAGATTGCGAATTGGACATGATGCACTCCGCTTTCCGAGTCTCCTCTAGATTAAACACCGTTTTAAACAATGTTTAATACTAGCATATAGAGAGCCCCTTCGGCTGTCAAGAGCGTCAGTCGCTCGAGCGAGCCGAATAGCGGGCGAAATAATGGTCGAACAAATGCTCGACCAGCTTCTCCACCGGAATCTTGGGGAAGACTTCCGCCTTCTTCGGACTGATCGAGGTGATCAAGACGGGGAAGAAGACGGCGGCGTTGATCTGCATCGTTATCATGAAGAGCGTCTCCGGATCGGTCTCTCCCGTAATCTCCTCGACGATGGCGCGAACCTTGCTCATGCCGAGCTTCTTCAAGTAGTCGATGTAATCGTACTTGGTCGCGAACATGAGGTCGCCTTTGCCGAGCAATTGATGAAGCAGCTCGGGATGCTGCTGCACCAGGCGAACGTAGTTGATCAAAAATTGCTTGTACCGGTCGATCGGAGCCAGAGACTCGTCGTCCAGGACCTCCATCGCTTCGCCGAAGGTGCCGAGCAGCGTCTTGAGCGCTTCGCTGATCAAGTAATCCTTCGATCCGAAATAGTAATTGACCAACGCCAGATTGACGTTGGCCTTTGCCGTTATTTTCCGAAGGGTGACGTTCTCCAGACCTTCTTCCTTGATCAGCTCGAGCGTAGCCTTCAGGATCGTCTCCTTGGTCGATAAATCCTTCTCCTCGCTGTGGCTCATCCTGTCTTGCAACTCCTTCGTCTCGCCTGCGCCGCTCAAGCTTGCGGATTCGCCTTCTCCTGCTCCTCGAGAATCCGGTACAGCCCTTGGACGAGCAGGTCGGCCGGATCGCGGTTCAGCAGGTAATGGGCGAGCAGCAGATGCAGCGGCATCGCGCAGACGTTGTTCCCTTCCTTGTACTTGGGGAAGCCGGCTTCCAAGACGGGGCCGTGCTCCTGGTGCAGATCCAGTCCGGCATACACCTCTTCCGGCTCGAACTCTTCCTTCACGGCCGAGAAGCAATGCGGAAGAATCGTGCCGTCCATAAGCGCCTTCGCTTCTTCTTCCGATTGAGGCGGCTTCGGCAGCATCACGCCTCCCGGAACCTTCATCAGGTCGACGAAGAAGGAGCCGAGCCACAGGGCCGGATTCTTGTTCTGCTGGAAGTTCGCGAGCAGCTCGCGAAGGAAGAAGCCGCAAGCGTACCAATCGCCCTGATCGTTCTTCACGCGGAACGTGAACAAGGGGCCGTACACGTCGTGCTGAACGACCTGGCCCTCTACCTCGCTGTCCTCGAACTGGGACTTCAAGGCTTGAATGCTGTGCTGGTACAAATTCTTGATCAATTCGAGAAGCTGTTCGTTATGGTTGGAGTTCGTCTCTTCGCTCGGGGTCGTATTCGAATTCTCTTTGGTTGTCGTCATTAGTGCACCGTCCTTTGCATCCATCATACCACTTGGCGGGCGGATGAAGAAAGCGGTAGCATTCGGAATGGGAGAACTTTATAGCTTAAACCGGTATCCGGCGCCCCACACGGTCTCGATATATTGGGGATCGGCGGGCGTCGTCTCGATCTTCTCGCGCAGCTTCCGGACATGCACCGTTACCGTCTGCGAGTCCCCCATCGCGTCGATCCCCCACAGCAGCTCGAACAGCTGATCCTTGCTGAACACCCGATTCGGATGCCCGGCCAGGTAGAAGAGAAGATCGAACTCCTTTGTCGTCAGCACGATCTCTTCCTTGTTCTTGAACACCCGCCGCGAGTCGGCGTCGATCGACAATCCCCGGACGTGAATCTCGTTGCGCTTCTCCTTGGTCCCGACCAGTCTCTCGTAACGGCTCAGATGGGCCTTGACCCGGGCGACCAGCTCCGCCGGCTTGAACGGCTTCGTGATATAGTCGTCCGCGCCGAGCCCCAGCCCGCGTACGACGTCGATGTCCTCTTTCTTCGCCGTGACCATCAAGAGCGGAATATCCTTCTTCTCGCGGATCCGGCGGCAGAGCTCGAAGCCGTTCAGCTTGGGGAGCATGAGGTCGATCAGCACGAGGTCGAAGTCTCCGTTCAAGGCCAGGTCGAGCCCCGCTTCCCCGTCTTCCGCGATCTCCACTCCGTAACCATCGATCTCCAGATAATCCCGCTGCAGCTCCGCGATGAGCCTCTCGTCTTCGACAATCAGAAATTTCTTCATAGACGCCCCTTCTCCCTGTCCGCGATCGGCAGCCGGAGACGGATCGTCGTCCC
This sequence comes from Cohnella xylanilytica, assembly GCF_014212175.1. Lineage (GTDB taxonomy): Bacteria > Bacillota > Bacilli > Paenibacillales > Paenibacillaceae > Cohnella > Cohnella xylanilytica. The sequence continues at coordinate 30,920 of NZ_JACJVR010000110.1, forward strand.
GATCCCCGGCTCGCTGTCCGCCTCGATCTTCCCGTTATGGCCTTCCGCGATCTGCTTGGCGATGGCGAGCCCCAGGCCGCTGCCCCCCGTGCCGGAATTCCGGGACGGCTCCGCCCGGTAGAACCTCTCGAATATATGAGCCAAGGCGTCGGCCTCGATGCCTCGCCCGTTGTCTTCGATCTCCAGCACGACCCGGCCGTTCTCCTCGAACGCTCCAAGACGAATTCGCCGCTCCTCCTTGTCCATGTACTTGACGGCGTTCCCGATGACGTTGCCGAGCACCCGTTTGAATTTGTCCCGGTCCATCAGTACGGCGACGGAGTCCCCGAGGCGGATGTCCGAGCTCCAATCGACGTTTCTCTTCTCCAGCTCGAACTTCATCTCCTCGGACCAATCCATGAGGAAATCCCGCATCCCGACCCTCTCGAAGTCGAACGGAAGCTTGTTCAGATCGAGCTTGGAATAGAGGAACAGCTCGTCGATCAGCCGATCCATCTCGTCGGCCTTGGCCGAGATGATCTTCATGTACCTCATCGCCTTCTCCGGCGAATCGGCGATGCCGTCCAGCACCCCGTCCACGTATCCCTTGATCGTCGTGATCGGCGTCTTCAGGTCGTGCGAGATGTTCGAGACGAGCTCCTTCCGGTTCTCCTCGTACTGAAGCTGCACCTCGATCGAATGGCGAAGCTGGACGCGCATCTCCTCGAACGCGAGGCCCAGCTGGCCGATCTCGTTCTTCCCTTCGACCCCGACGCGGAAGTCAAGGTCGCCGTTCTTGATCCGTCCGGCCGCGAGGCGCAGCGACTTCAACGGGCGGATGATGCTTCTCGACACGAAGTAGGTGAGCAAGGAATGCGTCAGAACGAGAATAACCAAGAGAACGGTGAATAGCGTCGGGAACGATTCCCGCACCCAATAGACGACCGGGTCGACCTTGGATGCGATGAAGACGGTGCCGGGTTCGCCGGCGGGAGCCGTAAAATCGTACTGATAAACGACGTACATATCGTTGCCCTTGTCCGTCTGGAACGTCGTCTCCCGGAGGCCGTACCGCTCGTACGGAGGCAGCTTCGCCAAGAGATCGGCGTTCCCTTCGACGGAATCCGACCGGTAGACGATTCCTCCCGGGCCCCGGATCACGAGGCCGGAATGATACGCCCGCAGCTCGGCGTCGATCTCCTTGAGGTAGCCGGCATCGCTTAGAATTCCCGGATTCCTCTCGTTGGCCCGCTTCATCTCCTTCAGGATGCGGAACGGATCGTCGAATTCGAACTTCTCCGCGGTAGAGAAGTACAGCATCTTGTAATATTGATAGTTCGAGGCCGCGGCGAGCAGCAGCGTCGTCGCGGCGATCAGCACGAGCGGGACGATCAGCATCGCCGCGTAGGATAGAATGAGCTTCATGCGTATGGACATGGAAGACGTCTCCGGCCGATATGACTTCGTTCGTTCGAGCTCTTAACTTCGAGCTCTTAGCTTCAAGTTCTTAACTTGGATATAACATACTCGGACTATTTCGGATAGGCCCAGATCGACGCCCCAGCCCAAATCCGCTGGCCGGACAACCGCCAGGCTCGTCGCTCGGGCAGTGGCCGCCCAGATAAATCCGGCTGATTCCGATAGCCGGAATGAGCGAGCAGTTGGCCCGAATCAGAATGGCCCGGCCCCGCCAAGAGCGCCCAACTGGGCCAAGCATGCGAAGTCACGATCGCGTTCCTTCTAAACTCCATTCGGGTGCAGCAGAGCCTTCAGCCAATTCCTTCTCCCCGGCCGAGGGATAAGCTCCAGCGAGGGCGCCGCGCTTCGCTCCAGATAAGCAAGAATCTCGTCCGCGATGACTTCCGTCGCGCTCGGAAGCCCGCGCCCGGAAGCTCTGCCGGGCGCGTCCTCCCCGGATGCCGCGAGCCAACGGGCCGTCTGCTCCAGCAGCTCGTCCGGATCGCGGGCGATCGTCAGCTTCCCTTGTCTCTCCCAGTAGAGAGCGTTCCCGTGCTCCTGTCCGGGAATCGGGCGATAGACGACGACCGGCAGGCCGATCGAGGCCGCTTCGGACAAGGTGATGCCGCCGGCCTTCGTGATCATGCACGATGCCTTCGCCATCAGCCGGTCGATGCGCTCGACGAATCCGAACACGCGGACCCTGCTCTCCCTCGCGAACCGGGCTCGCATCTGCTGCTCGAGCTTGGCGTTCTTCCCGCAGATGAGCAGAACGGAACAGTCTTCCCTCTTCAGCAGTTCCCGGGTCAGCATTCCCGCTTCGCCGGACACTCCGTAGGCTCCCGCCATGACGAGAACGAACTTCCCGGCGCGTTCGGCCGCTTCCCGCTCCTTTATCCTGTCCCGCAGCGCGCCGCCAATAAACGCCCGCCGGATCGGAATTCCGCTGACGCGGATCGCTTCCTCTCTCGCTCCGGCATCGGCCAGCTGCCGGCCGAGCTCCTCGGTCGCGACGAAGTAACGGTCCGTCTCTTCGTGGATCCAACGGCTGTGCGGGACATAGTCGGTCAGCACGGTGAAGGTCGGAAGCCGCAAGCCCGTCCGCCGCCTCAGATGCGACATGGCGAGCAGCGGGAACGTCTGAACGACCGCGTCGGGCTGCAGGCGGTTCAGCATGCCGGCCAGCTTGGCGCTGCCGAGGGAATGCAGCCACTCGCCGACCGGCGAGGAGGACGGGATCCGGTCCGTTAACGAATACCCGAACCCATAAGCCGCCGGCAGATGCGAAGTGCTGAAGTAATAAACGGCTTGACACCAACGATTCAGAGTCGGATACGCTTCGCCGAACGGGTCGAACAACACGGCTCGAGCCAGTCCCGTCTCTTCGAAGCCTCTCTTCAGCGCTTGCGCGGCCTGATAATGGCCGTCTCCGAACTTGGCGTACAGAATGAGGATGCGCCGGTCCGTCGTTTTCATGATACCCACCTGGCTTTCGGCAAGACTGTAATCGAATAGCAGAACAAGAAGGTTCGTCCCCGGATCGCACTCCTGCCGATTCGAATCCGGCTTCCCGGACGTCCGTCTTCTCTCTCTACTCTAGAGGACAATCCTAAACCGCCCGTGAACTCCTTCTTAAATCATTCTTAAGCGAAGGAGGCTTCTTCGCGTTCGCAGGCGGAGTCCGCCATTGCCAATCGCGAGCATCGGCGCTAGAATGATGAAGTTATCTTGATCGATGAAAGGATATCCGCCATGTCGACCTCTTCCCGGCGGGCGCCTCCGGTGGCTCCCGCCGTTCCGCTTGTCGTCGGAATGCTCGCGATCTCGTTCGCGCCGATTCTCGTCCGTTATTCCGATGCCCCGGTCTCCGTTCAAGGGATGTACCGGATGCTGTTCACGCTCGTCATGATGCTTCCCTTCGGAGCCAAGCACCTCGGCCCGATTCGGAGGGTGTCCGCCAAGGACTGGGTTCTGCTCGCTTTGGCCGGCTTTTTTCTCGCGCTGCACTTCCTGCTGTGGATGGCTTCGCTCGACTATACGTCGATCGCCAGCTCCGCTATCATTCTGTCGCTGGAGCCCGTCTTCGTTATGGCCGGCGCGTACTTCCTGTTCAAGGACCGTCCGCGAAGGACGGCGCTGGCCGGCATGGCGATCGCGCTGGCCGGCGTCGTTCTCGTCGGCTCCGGGGATTCGGGCGTGTCGAAGTCGGCGGTGCTCGGAGACGTCCTCTCGTTCCTCGGGACGCTGGCGGTCGTCGTCAACATGCTGATCGCCAAGCGGCTGCTCGAACGGGTCCCGTCCTACCTCTACAGCCTGATCGTGTTCGCCGTCACGTTCCTCTGCTTCTGGGGATACAACCTCGCCGGCGGCATCCCGGTGACCGGCTATCCGCCCCGGGAATGGCTCGTGTTCGCCCTGCTCGCCTTCGTCCCGACGGTGCTCGGCCACATGATCTTCAACTGGCTGCTGCAATACGTCAAGCCGACGACGATCTCGATGTCCGTGCTCGCGGAGCCGATCGGAGCCAGCCTGCTCGGCATGGCGCTGTTCCGGGAGATGGTCGGCGGCTTCCAGTTGGCCGGCGGAGCGCTCGTCATCCTCGGGCTCGTCCTCTACATGAGAGCGGAGCAGGCGGACGCGCCCAAGATCGACAAAGACCCTGAGACGGCTTCCGCTTGACCGGAAGCAGCCCAGGGTCTTCTTGTTAGGAACGGACATGCTTGCGAATGATCGAATCGTCTTCTTCCATGAACGGCCACGCCGGATATTCGACCGGCAGCCGGCTGGCCTCGTCCAGTCTCGCCAGCTCGTCCGCGCTTAGAACGAGGCCGCTCGCCGCGAGATTATCCTCGAGCTGATCCGGCCTCTTCGCTCCGACGAGAACGGTCGTGACGGCCCGTTGATGCAGCAGCCAGGCAATCGCGACCCGGGATACGGTCGTCTCCCGCTCGGCCGCGATCTCGCGGAGAACGTCGAGGATTCCGTACGTCTTCTCCAGGTCCACCGGGGGAAAAGCGAACTTCGCATGCCGGTCGTCCTCGCTCCCGCGGCTGTCCCGGCTGTACTTGCCCGTCAGGAAGCCGCCGGCGAGCGGACTCCAGACGATAAGGCCCATGTTCTGGTCGAGGAGCGCCGGAATAATCTCCCTCTCCAGCTCCCGTCCGGCCAAGGAGTAATAGGATTGGCTGCTCTTGAAGGCATGCAGCCCGAGCTGCCGGGAGATCGCCCGCGTCTTGACGATCTCCCACCCGGTCATGTTGGAGCTGCCGATGTACCGGACCTTGCCGCTCCGGACGAGATCGTCCAGCGCGCGGAGCGTCTCTTCCCAATCCGTCAGCTGATCCGGGTTGTGAATCTGGTACAGGTCGATATAGTCGGTGCCGAGACGCTTCAGGCTCTCGTCGACTTGGCGCAGGATATGCAGGCGCGACAAGCCGATCTCGTTCGGCCCGGGTCCCATGCGGCCCCTGACTTTGGTCGCGATCAGCGCTTGATGTCTTTTCCCCTTAAGCGCCTTCCCCAGAACCTCCTCGGAACGGCCCTGCGAATAGATGTTGGACGTGTCGAAGAAGTTGACCCCGGCGTCCAGCGCCTGATCGACGAGCTTCGCCGCTTCGTCGTCGCCGAGTGCGCCGAACACGCCCCAGCTGCCTTCCGCGCCGAAATTCATCGTCCCGAGCCCGATCTCCGATACGAGCACTCCCGTGTTGCCCAGCAAGTTGTACTTCATTTCTTCCCAGCCTCCTCTGAATGCATTACACTTAGGGAGACGGAAGCTTTTTGCGAGGGACGCAGCTTTTCGCGAATTTTTTTTTTGGGGGGAGACCTCTCCGATGAACATCGAGACCGTGTGGCGGGAATACCAGGAACCGGTTCAACGGTTCGTCCGGAACCGCGCTCGCAGCGAGGCGGACGCGGACGACATCGTCCAGACCGCGTTCCTGAAGATCTACGCCAATCAAGACCAATTGAAGGACGAGCGGAAGCTTAAGCCTTGGATCTACCAGATCGTTCGGAACGCGATCGTCGACCACTACCGCAAGCAGCGGCGCACCGAAGAGATCTCCGAGGAGCTGCCGGCGCCCGGGGAAGAGGCCGAGCGGGATTATTCGCGGGAAGTGATCGCCTGCTTCGAATCGACGATTCCGCATCTGCCGGAGGTCTACCGGGAAGCCCTCGTGCTCTCGGAGCTTCGGGGGCTGTCGCAGAAGGAGCTCGCCGATCGGCTCGGCATCTCCTATTCGGCGGCCAAATCCCGGGTCCAGCGCGGTCGGGAGATGCTGCGGCGGCTGCTGACGGGCTGCTGCCACATCGAGACGGACGCCTACGGGAACATCGTCGACTTCCGGATTCTGTCGCCGGAGCCGAAGCCGCTGAAGCGGAATCGCCGGGCAGACGGCTGCGGCGACGGCTTGCAACGGTCCCCTTAAAGGGGGCGTTATGGGGAGCGTTATAGAGAGAGGAATGTACAGGAGAAGCGTCCCGGTTCGCAAGGAACCGGGACGCTTCTTGATTTGGCTCGCATTCGATTCGAGTTCAGGTCGAGGTCTTCTTGGCATACCGGAAATAGTCGAAATCCGCGAAGCCGCCGATCTCCCGGGTAGCGTAGTTAAACAGGCCGATCCGGTAGCCCATGAAGTGATCGAGCGTGTACTTCATCTTCAGCGGTCGGCCGATGGCCGTCCAGGACTCTCCGTCCGCGGAGTAATAGAAGGTTGCCGTATCCGCGCTGTCTTCGAAGTCGAACTCGATTCGCAAATAGACCAACCGGTCCTCGTACGCCGCGGCTTCGACCGTCTCTTCGAGGCCATTCCCGTCGTTCACGCTCATGACGACGCGGCGTTCGCCGTGTTCGCCGATCCGAATGCCGACGGTGCCGAACCGGCTCTGCAGCGCGACCAGCCCCGCGCGGTCGCCCGGCCGCATCCCGGACGAATCCAGCTTGACCGTTCCGCTGCAGGCCGGCCCTTCCGTTCTTTGCGTCAGCGTATTGCGGGCGTTAAGGACGCCGGATACCGTTCGTCCCGTCGTAAGCCGAAGCCATCCCGGCCTCTCCGTCACGGACCACAGCGCGGGGTCCGGATTGTGATTCCACTGCCAGTTGAGCGCCAGCTTGTTCTCGGCATAGTCGAACTCGTCGCCGGCGACGAGCGGCTTCGCCTCCGAGCCGGGCAGCGCGACCTCGAACCTCTCCGGCACCTTCCCGTCCACGCCGAAGACCGGCCAATCGTCCTCCCAGGTCACGGGCACGACGCAAGGGATTCGGCCGACGGCGTCGTGATCCTGGAACAGAACCGCGTACCAGACGCCGTCCGGCGTATCGACGATGCCGCCCTGCGCGACGCCGTTGTTCCGATACCCCAAGTCGTCGTCCAGCACGACTCTTCGTTCGTAAGGCCCCAGCAGCTCCCGCGACCGATAGACGACCTGCCGGCGGCGCCGGTTGCCGACGGTCGGCCACTCGATGAAGAACAGGTAATAGAAGCCGTTCCGCTTGTAGGCGTGGCAGCCTTCGCATCGCAGGCCGATTCCTTCGCGTTCCGTCTCGAACAGCAAGCGGTCGAGGCCGCCCTCCTTCGCCGCCGTCGCGTCGTCCGTCAGTTCCCGGATCCGAATGTCTCCGTTGCCGTAGATTACGAAAACGCGGCCGTCGTCGAACAGCAGGCTCGGATCGTGGTGCAGCCCCGGAATGACGAAGCGCTCCCACGGTCCGTTCTCGATATCCGCCGTCCGGTACACGTAGAACCGGTTCGTGTCGTTGCAGGAGAAGGCGACGTAGTACAAGCCGTCATGATACCGCAGGCTCGCGGCCCAAGAGCCCTTGCCGTAGATGCCCTTCCCGTCCAGCAAGTTGTGGGCGTCGTTGTCCTCCAGCGTCTCGAAGACGTAATTCGCGATCTCCCATTGCATCAAGTTCCGCGACTTCAGGATCGGACAGCCGGGCATCGAGTGCATGCTCGTGCTGACCATATAGAAGACGTCCCCGACGCGGATGACGCATACGTCCGGAACGTCCGCCCAGACGATCGGGTTCTGAATGATGGTCTTGTTCATGGAATCCCCTCGCCGAATCTAGCTTCTCTTCTCGCTCTTGTTCGATTCGTACTATATTGATAATTCCGAAGATGAAGGAACCGATTACATGGAAAGTATAGTGGACTGACATCCGATCAGCAATGATATATACTTGTTTTAAATTGATCTATTCGAATATAGGACAATCGGAGTTGGGGCTCTTGGCTACGATTTATTACGTCGGGTGCGATGCGGCTCACCCCGGAGACTTCGTCTACGACATCCCGGAAGGGCACGACTTCTGGCTGCTCATCCTGACGCGGACGCCCGCCGAATTTTGGGTCGACGGGGAGATTCGTCCCTACCCGGCCAACTGCGCCGCGCTCTTCCCCCCTCGCCGGAAGATTCTATATCGAGCCTGCGCGGACCGGTTCGTGAACGATTGGGTGCGCTTCGCATCCGAGGAGCCCTTCTTGACCGAGACGGCGCTGCCGGTCGGAGTTCCGATTCCCGTGGCGGATCCCGATTATTGCCGCCAATTGTTCCGTTTGCTGGCGGTCGAGAACTTCTTCGACGGCGACTATCGGGAGCTGTCCATCGACTACCTGCTCCGAATTTTGTTCCATAAGCTGCTCGAAGCGTCCCGTACGACCGTTCGGCAACCGTATTACCACGAACTGCTGGACCTTCGCAAAAGAATCCACGCCGATCCCGGATACCCTTGGTCCGTCCCCGTCATGGCGGAGCACGTGCATCTAAGTCCGGGCTACCTGCAATCCCTCTACAAATCGACCTTCGGCATCTCCTGCATGGAAGACGTCATTCAATGCCGCATCCAGCTTGCCAAGGAGAGACTCGTTCACGGGCGGCAGAGAATCGCCGACATCGCGGCTCAGTGCGGGTATCCGAACGTCGAGCACTTCTCGCGGCAATTCCGCCAGCTTGTGGGCAGCACGCCCCGCGCCTACCGCAAATCCGTCAACGAGGCCTCCGGTTCGGCCCGCTAGTCCGCCCGGTATAGGTCTTCGCCGATCGATTCGAGAAGCCCCTCCCGACGGGAAGGGCTTCTTCGTCATCCCCCTCTCCCGCCAGGACGGACGAAGCAAGCGATTATCCGCTTTACAGAAGGAGCTTCCTCGCAGTATGATCGAATCGACCCTGAAAAAAAGTGAGTACTTACTCGCTAAATGAAGGAGAGTGCGATCATGACCGCTTCTTCCCCAAGCCGCCCCGTCGTCGAGCTCGACCGCTTGACCCGCGCCTTCGGCGGCCGGACCGTCCTGGACGGCGTCTCGCTAAACATCGGGCGCGGAGAGCTGTTCGGTCTTCTCGGTCCGTCCGGCTCCGGCAAGACGACTCTGATCAAGCTTATGACGGGCATCGACCGGGCCGATTCCGGCACCGTGCGCCTGCTCGGCGAGCGGATGCCGCAGCTGGCGATGCTGCAGCGGTTCGGGTACATGGCCCAGTCCGACGCCTTGTACAACGAGCTGACCGCGCGCGAGAACCTGGTTTTCTTCGCATCGCTGTACGGGCTCAGCGGCGCCCGCCGCAACGAGCGGATCCGGGCCGCCCTGTCCGTCGTCGATCTGCTAGGCCATCTGAACAAGCCGGTCTCGGCTTATTCGGGCGGCATGAAGAGACGCCTCTCGCTCGCCATCGCCTTGCTGCACGAGCCGGAGCTGCTCGTGCTCGACGAACCGACGGTCGGCATCGACCCGGCGCTGCGGCAGTCGATCTGGAAGGAGCTGCTCGCGATGCGGGACAACGGCACGACCATCGTGCTGACGACGCACGTCATGGACGAAGCCGACAAGTGCGACCGGATCGGGCTCATCCGCGACGGGCGGCTCACCGCGGTCGATACGCCCGAGGCGCTCAAGGCGCGCAGCGGCGCGAGCACGATCGAAGAAGCGTTTATCGTTCTCGGGGGAGGCGTCCGCTCATGAGAACCCGAGCTCTCGCCATCCGGATTATCCGGCAATTCGTCCGCGACAAGAGAACGCTCGCGCTTCTGTTCCTCGCTCCCCTGCTCGTGCTGACGCTTATGAACTTCGTCTTCAACGGCCAGGCCGTGAAGCCGTCGATCGGCATCGCTACCCTCCCCGAGCCGCTCGCCGCGAAGCTGGAGCAAGCCGGCGCCGAAGTCGCGGCGTACGCGAACCTGGAGGAAGCCAGGGCCGCGCTTGCCGACGGGCGGTTAGATGCCGTCGCGACCTTGGAGGGCGGCGCTCCTTCCATTCTGCTCGAAGGAAGCGATCCGGCCGTCGCCAAGAGCGTGCTCGTCGTCTTGCAGAAGGCGCTGCAGCAGGATGGGCCCGGGAATTCGCCGTCGTCCGCGGCCCGGATGCAGCCGCGCGTATCGTACCTGCACGGCAACGAGAGTCTGACTTCCTTCGACTCGTTCGGCCCGGTTCTCATCGGCTTCTTCTCGTTCTTCTTCGTCTTCCTGCTCGCGGGCGTCGCCTTCCTGCGGGAACGCACGACCGGCACGCTGGAGCGTCTGCTCGCGACGCCGATCCGCCGGTCCGAAGTCGTCGGCGGCTACTTGACGGGCTTCGGCCTGTTCGCCTTGCTCCAAGCCGCCCTGATCGCCGCCTTCTCGATCTACGTGCTGGGACTCTACATGGACGGCTCGATCGGGCTCGTCCTGCTTATGAACCTGCTGTTGACGCTGACGGCGCTCACGCTCGGCACCTTGCTCTCTTCCTACGCGACGACCGAGTTCCAGATCATCCAGTTCATTCCGCTCGTCATCGTTCCGCAGGTGTTCTTCTCCGGGCTGTTCAACCTGGACGCGATGAACCCGTGGCTGCAGAAGCTCAGCTATGCCATGCCTCTCTACTACGGGGCGGACGCGATGCGCGGCATCATGCTCCGAGGGGAAGGCTTCGCCGACATCCAGGCCGACGTCTACGTCCTGTCGGGCTTCTCGGTTGCATTCGCCTTGCTGAACGTTGTAGCATTGAAGAAGCAACGCGCCATTTAACGCCGATCGTTCATGGACTTCGGCCATCGCAAGGAGAGAGAACCCGGTGACGGAACAGATGGAGCCTTGGCTCAAGGAATTGCTCGAAGCCGGTTCCGACGGCAAGAAGGTGACGGAGAAGCAGTCGCGCATCGTCCGGGCGGCCATCGAGATGTTCGCGGAGAAGGGATACGCCGCTTCTTCGACGAGCGAGATCGCCCAGCGAGCGGGCGTCGCCGAAGGAACGATTTTCCGCCACTACAAGACGAAGAAGGACCTGCTGCTCGCCATCGCGACGCCGGCGCTCGCCCGCTTGATCGCGCCGTTCGTCATGCGCGAATTCCGCGGCGTGCTCAGCGCGGACTACGACTCGTTCGAGTCCTTCCTTCGCGCGCTGATCGACAACCGGATCGAATTCGTCAAGCAGAACCTAAGCTTGTTCAAAATTCTCGTTCAGGAGCTGCCCTTCCATTCCGATCTGCAGGAGCGGTTCCGCGAAGCGATTCTCCCCCTCGTGCTGGAGCGCGTGGAGCGCATCCTGGACAGGTTCAAGGCCGAAGGGAAGCTGCGCGACCTGCCGAACGTCACTCTCGTTCGCCTGATCGTGTCCGCCGTCTTCGGCTATGTCCTCGCCCGTACCTGGAGCGAAGCCCGCGAGGAGACTCGCTGGAACGACGAGGCGGAACGGGAGGCGACGATCGCTTTTCTGGTCCGGGGCCTGACCTGATTGTCGCCGATTGCGCGTACGCCGGAACGTCAGAACGCCAAAGCGCCGAGACCGTGCGGAACATTCCGCAGGGTCTCGGCGTTTGATTTTCATGACATATTTGTTATATTCAACACCCCACTCCTACAGCGAGTCCCCGCCGATTATGCCCAAGGAGATTTCGGTCGTATATTGTCGAAATAAACAGAATAATAAGAACATTCGTCGAATGAATTGATTTATTCTATTATTTATATTTAATATGTTTATGCATACAATCTATATCACTCTCCAGGCTTCGATGCCGGAAGGAGGTGGGTCGCCAGCAAGCCAGCCGCTTCGCCGCAATCCAATCCCCCAAACGAGGTGATCCGATTGATTCGCAAAGCAACGATCGCAAGCTTGGCCCTCTCTCTTCTCTGTTCGACGGCGCTGTCCTTCGGCGCTTCCGCCGAACCTTCCGAGACGGCCGGAACGGCCGGGCAGAAGCCTTCGCCGAAGAGCACGATCCAGTGGCCCGCCCATCAAGCCCTCCCCTCCTTCGCGCGCGCCGAACGGCTCGACGTCGCGAACGTCCGGGAACAACCCGGCGACGTCAAGCTGCTCATGACGACCCTTCAGGGTCTCGTCAACCGAGAGAAGCCGCGCATCTATCTGATTCAGAACGAGAACGATCCCTGGTTCGAGAACATGACGCTTCCGCACACCGTGTACGACTCCTATCTGGACCTGTTCAATAAGTATAGAAAAGCGGTAAAAGGAATGATCGTCTACGACCCGGACGTCCCGGATTCCATCAACGTCGCGACGACGCTCGCGGGGCTCAAGGACGCGGTGGTCGTCAGCCCGGAATGGGCGGACACGCTAACGGCCGCCCCCTATAACCTGCAAGTGCTCGACGACCTGCGGGGGCGGTTCGAAGACAAGCTGGACGCCTACCAATGGCAATACGATCATCTGTGGAGCCGGACGACGCACCGGATGCTGATCGGCCTGAGCCCCAATACGTCGATTCCGATTCCGCCGGGCATTCCCGATACGTTCGACACGATCGCCGAAGAGACCCGGCAGCTTCGGGACGCCAGCAACCGCGACACGTACGAATACGACCTCTCCTCCTACTTGGGCGGAGACGCGGTGTACGTGAGGTTCGACGATTCGTTCCCGCAGGACGGCTGGGGCCCCGCCGTTCACGCTATCTCCGTGGAGGCCGACGGTCAGACGATCGCCCGGTTCGATACGAATACGCCGGAAGAAGAAGCGTATCTCTACGACCGGCAAGGCTCCAAGGCGCTGCCCGGGGCCGACCATCGCTTCGCCGACAACGGCAATTACTTCGTCTACGAATTCAAGCCGCCGGCGGACGCGAAGAAGCTGACGATCTCCATCGAGATGTGGAACCAGTTCAAGGTATCCGTCGGCAACGTTCGTCCGCTCTCGTCCGAGCAGCGGGAGCCCTACGGCTATCTGCGCGATTACGCGGTCGCCAACAAGGCGATGGTGTTCTGGCTGTCGACCGACGTGCCCGAGCAGCGGGCCTTGTTCGAGAAGATCCTCTCGGACGTCGAACCCGGCACTCCTTATCTGGGCTGGTTCAGCAACGACTTCGAAGGCGAAGCCGCTTCCGTCGATCTGCTCTCGAGCTACAGCGTCTTCACGCTGGCCGCGGACTGGTTCCACAACATGACCGTGTTCTCGGGGACGAGGCCGGAGAAGGTCAAGGACCGCAAGCTCGTTAAGGCGAAGCCGGAGAACAAGATTTACGTCACCTTCACCTTCGGCGAAGGCGACAACCTGCAATACGACGAGAATCATATGCGGGAGATTCTATGGGAGGATCCGGCGCGCGGACAAGTGCCGATCAACTGGACTTCGAGCCCGCTGCTCTACGACGCGGCTCCGGCGATTCTGAACTATTACCGGCAGACGGCCACCGACAACGATCTGCTGGTAGCGGGTCCTTCCGGAGCCGGCTACTTCAGCCCGCATCCGTGGCCGGAGACGACGTTCCCGGATTTCCTGAAGAAGGGATATCGGTATATGAAGGAGACCGGCATGACCATCCCGATGGTCATCAACCGGGAAGGGACGACGGACGTTCCGCTCACCGAGGAGGAAGCCGCCGCCTATGGGAAATACGCCAAAGTCCCGGGCATCCTGCTGGCGGGAGGAAGCTTCGGCATCAATATCGTAGGCGGAGTCCCCGTGTCGAACCAGAAGGGGATCGGAACGGTCCAGGACGGCAAGAACGCTCTGGCCGATGCCAAGGCGGGCTGGGACGGCAAGTCGCCGCTGTTCCTCTCCGTCGGGGTGAACGCGTGGGGCATGAGACCGTCCGACGTGCTGGCCATCGCCGAGTCGCTCGGGCCGGAATACGAAGTCGTCGCGGCCGACCGTTACTTCTCGCTCGTACGCCAGGCGTACGGACTGAAGCCGCAATAAAGCGCGGAGGGGCCGACCCGAACGTCCGTTAGGACGCGGGCGGCCCCTCTTCTCTCGGCTCACTCGAGGGGAATCCGATACTTCGAGAACGTCTCGACGATATGCTCTCCCTGCTGGTAAACCCATTTGAACTCGAACTCGTCTCCCTCGTATCCCGTCCGCGCGCGAATATCGGGAATAATGACGGCGTCCAGATGCTCCAGGATCGTCGAATGCATGCCTCGCAGCCGGCTCTCGTTCTCCTCGCTCAGCCGGCTCGCTTCTTCGTCCGTATCGGCCGATTGACGGTAATAGGTTTGTCCGATGACCGTATCCGGCGTCCCCGGCTCGAAGGGGAAGCCCGATCCGCGGAAGATCTCGCGAACCGTCTCGATCCAATCCCCGTATAAATCGATCTTTACACTGCTCAAGTCCCGCTGCCTCCCTCGCGAACGAATTCGCTTCACGTAGATCGTCTACTATTCTACCGTATCGGAATAAAGAAAGCGAAACCCGAAGCGCCTCGAAGCGCTCTGGTTTCGCCGCATTCGGTTATCGGATTCGCCCGTAAGCCCGCGCGTAGCGGATCACCTTGCGAACGACGGACTTGTCGGGCAGCTTCCGGAAGATGTAAGGGTCCGGCTTCGTGTTCACCTCGAGAATCCACGGCGTGAACGTCCGATCCAGGCCGACGTCGACCCCGAGCTCGTTGATCCCGGGGAATCGCCGCTTGATGACCTTCGCCACCTTGACCCCCGTCCTCTTCAAGGAACGGATCTGGCGAGAGATGCCCCGAGCGCTCAGGTACGGCTTCAGCAGCCTGCCCAGCGGCATCGGCGTTCCGCCGTTATGGTAGTTGGTGACGACCTTGCCGGGCGCGGCGACCCGGGCGATCACCCCGGTCGCTTCCCACCGCATCCGCGGACTCCTCTGGACCATGACGCGGACGTCGAAGCGCCGGCCCCTGTGCTTCAGCAGCTTGATGCCCTGTTGGGCGAGATAGGGCCTTCCCCTTCTCAGACGGGCTACGGTTCCGTACAGCCGTTCGTAATTCGGATACGTCGCCCTCTTCGTTCCGTGCCGGAGCTCGTAACCGCCTCCCGTCAGCCGTCTCACCCTCATCACGCCGATCCCGAACGTTCCGAGATCCGGCTTGACGTAAACCGTCTCGTACCGCGCGAGCAGCGACCTCAGCTTCCCCTTGGACAATCTCGCGGTCTCCGGGACCCACCGTCTCGTCTCGGCGTTGCGAAGCAGCGGAAGCGTCTTGCTCCACTTGCTGCCGATATAGCTTGAGCTCATTCTCGCTCTTCTCCTCCACCCGTTAAGATGCGGAATAGTCCAAGGTATGAGCGGCCGGAGGGTTCGGCAACGGCGTTCATCCCGTTGCCGCGGTCATTTGAACAACCGGCGGATGATCCGGATGCCGCGCTCGGAGGAGGGGTAGCGGAACGAGAGATCGAACCTCGTCGTCTGCTTCAGGACGCTTTTCTCATGAGAGAAGGTCTGGAAGCTGTAACGTCCGTGGTAGCTGCCGATCCCGCTCTCTCCCACGCCTCCGAACGGCAGATAGGGAGTCGCGATATGCATGAGCGTATCGTTGATGCAGCCTCCGCCGAAGGAGACGCGCCGCGTCACGGCCTCCTCCACCGAGCGGTCCCCGGTGAACAGGTAAAGCGCGAGCGGCTTCGGACGGGACGCGACGGCGTCGATCGCTTCGCCTAGCTCCCCGTATTCGAGCACGGGAAGCACCGGACCGAAGATCTCTTCCTGCATGACGGGAGCTTCCCAATCGGAATCCACGATCGTCGGCGCCAACCGAAGCTTCTCCCGGTCGTAAGCCCCGCCGTGCAGCGTCCGGCCTTCCGACGCGAACCGGAGCAGACGGTCGAAGTGGCGCTCGCTGACGATTCGGCCGTACTTCGGGCTGCGGAGCGGGTCGTCGCCGTAAAATTCGCGAATCGCCGCCGCCAGCTCGGCGACGAGCCGATCCTTCGCGTCCCGGTGGACGAGGATGTAATCCGGAGCGATGCACGTCTGGCCGGCGTTCGTGAATTTGCCGAAGGCGATCCGGCGCGCCGCCAGCTTCAAGTCGGCGTCCTTGTGCACGATGCACGGGCTCTTGCCGCCCAGCTCCAGCACGACCGGCGTCAAATGCTTGGCGGCCGCCTCCATCACGATTCTCCCGACCCGTGGGCTGCCCGTGAAGAAAATGAGGTCGAACCTGTGGCGGAGCAGCTCCTCGCTGACCTCCGGCCCTCCCTGCACGACCCGGGCGCCGCCTGTCGGGAAGGCCGCCGTCACGATCTCCTCCAGAACGCCGGATACACGCGGCGTCAACTCCGACGGCTTGACGACGGCCGCGTTGCCCGCCGCGATCGCCCCGATCAGCGGAGAGACGGCGAGCTGGAACGGATAGTTCCAAGGCGCGACGATGAGGACGGTTCCGTACGGTTCGGGGACGATCCGCGCGATCGACCCGATATGCGTCAGAGCGGTCTTCGCCTTGCGCGGCCGGGCCCACTTCCGAAGATGCTTGCGGACGAAGCCGATCTCGCGATAGACGATGCCGATCTCGGTCATGTACGCCTCCGCCTCCGACTTGCCGAGATCGTCGCGCAAGGCCGCGAGAAGCTTCGGCTCCCGGCTGCGAATCGCTTCCTTCAGCGCGGCCAGCCTCATCAGCCTCTCCTTGACGCTCCCCGCCTTCCCTTGCGCGATCCATTCTCTCTGGCGATCCAACAGTTCCCCGATATCCGGCATCTAGGTCAGCCTCCGTCCCGCAGCCGAATGGAGACCAGCTTGAGCTCCGTCAATTCCTCGATCGCGTAGCGGATGCCTTCCCGTCCGAAGCCGCTCTCCTTCACGCCTCCGTACGGCATGTGATCGACCCGGAACGTCGGAAAATCGTTGATCATGACGCCGCCGACCTCCAGCTTGTCGGCCGCCTTCATCGCCGCTTGCAGATCGTTCGTATACAAGCCGGCCTGAAGGCCGTAGCGCGAACGGTTCACCTTCTCGATCGCTTCGTCCAGCGTTCGGAACGGCTCGACGCAGACGATCGGTCCGAATACTTCGCGGCAGGATACCGGCTCGTCCTCCGGCACGCCGGTCAGCACCGTCGGGGCGTACACCGCTTCGGAGAGCCGCCGTCCCCCCGCGACGAGCTTGGCTCCCCGGCGAACCGCGCCGGCGACCCACTCCTCCATGCGCGAAGCCTCCGTCGCGTGGATAAGGGCGGAGAAGTCCGTCTCCTCCGACTCCGGGTCGCCGATGACGAGCTTCCCCGCCTCCTCCGCGAACCTGGAGACGAACTCGTCGAACAAGGATTCGTGGACGTACATCCGCTGGATGGAGATGCAGATTTGCCCGCTGAACGAATAGGCGCCGACAACGCACCTCTGAATGAGCGAATCCGTCAGCCGCACCGTATCGTCGACGATCAGGGCGGAGTTCGAGCCGAGCTCGAGCGTCACTCGCTTCAGCCCCGCCTTGCTCTTCAGCGCGATGCCGACCTCGGGGCTTCCCGTGAACGTGACCGCCTTGACGCGAGGGTCCCTCGCGATCGCTTCGCCCACGACCGAGCCCCTGCCCGGCACGACATTCAGCGCGCCCTTCGGAAGACCCGCTTCCTCGAACAGCTCCGCGAGCGCGAGAGCCGACAGCGGAGTTTGGCCGGCCGGCTTCAGGACGACCGTATTGCCCGCGGCGATCGCCGGCCCCACCTTGTGGGCGACGAGGTTGAACGGGAAGTTGAACGGCGTGATCGCCCCGACGACGCCCAGCGGCTTGCGCACCGTATAGGCGACCCGCCCTTCTCCGCCGGGCGCCGCGTCCATCGGGATCGTCTCCCCGCCGATGCGGCCCGCTTCCGCCGCCGCGAACTTGTACGTCTGAATCGTGCGCGCGATCTCGCCTCTCGCCGTCTTCAGCGGCTTCGCCGCTTCCCGCGTCAAGATGCGGGCGAGCTCCTCGCTCCTCTCCTCCATGAGCCGCGCGACCCGCTCGAGGATCGCCGTTCTCCCGTGCGCCGGCATCGCCGACATAATCGCGAAGGCGCGTTCGGCCGCCGCGATCGCTTCCCCCGTCTCGCGTTCCCCGGCCTGCGCTACTTCGGCGATCCGTTCCCCCGAGTAAGGGGACCGCAGCTCCGCGTACATGCCGGACGATCTCCACTCTCCATCGATCCACAATTCCCGTCTCACTTCCGCGTCTCTCCCTTCGGCGCCTCTCTATCGGCCGTTCATTCTTCTATCTCTAGAATACCACAATCGATATCCCGCTTCTCCTCGCCGCCGTCAGCACCTCTAAGCAGCTCATCCGATGCGACGCTAACTCCCATCTGCGCTCTGCCCGCTCTCGCCCGATTTACGCCAGCCTCACGCGCCCGATCCGCGCTCGCCGGAACGCGAAGAAGCCCGCGCGTCGGCGGGCTTCTTCTCCGTCTGATCCTATTTAGCCGGTGCTTTGAATTTCTTCTGCAGGGGAGGCAGGTGCTTCATCGTGCGAAGCATCGGGCCTTTGCACATCGGGCATGCTTGGTCGGGCGTCGCGAACTCTTCCCGTACCCAGGCCTTGCATTCGGGGTTTTTGCATTTCAGGATTTTCACGATGGACAATTTCGCTTTGGCGTCTTCGTTCGCAGTCAATGGTACAAGCATTCCCTTCGCTAAAACTAGAGACACCGAATTAATATAGTCCTAGAGACCGACTCAAGTCAAGAGGGTAAGCTTGTCCTGCCTCCGATAACGCCAGCTGCGTTCGCCGGTTCGCGAACCCGGCGAGCGGCGACGCCGCCATTCTTCACCGCTTCATACGCCCTCGCCAGCCATCGGAAATCGTCCTTATGCTCGGCCACAGTCCATATGAGGCGCTTCTCTCGCCCAATCGAGTATGCCCAGCCCGTACCTCCGTCACCCTGCCAGTTCCATCCATCCGCCCCCAAGACGCGACAAGACTCCAGCCCCTTCGGGGAACCGGAGTCTCGCGCTTGGAGAGCCTGAATAACTTGGAAAAGATTAGAATGCTCGAACTACTGGACCTTCCCTGTTTGAACGATTAGCGCTGTTGATACCTTCAGACCAGCTTCCATACCAGAACCGCGATCAATCCCCACAGAACGAGACCGATCGCCGTTCCCCACAGACAGCCTCTCGCGAAGTTGCCTTCCTTCATTGCCGCCACCTCTCGGACGAACGATTGCGTGTCCGGTTCGCCCGCTGCCTTGCCGAGTCTATGCCCTTCTAGTCTCTATTATGGCAGATTGGAAGAGAAAATAAACTCGAAAGCCGATGTCGGCTTAACGCGCAATCAGCCCAGCGTCTTGTCTCCCGGCTTCCAGTTCACCGGGCACAGCCCGCCGGATTGCAGGGCTTGAAGCACGCGCAGCGTCTCTTCGACGCTCCGGCCGACGTTCATGTCCGTGACGACCTGGTAGCGCAGGATGCCTTCCGGGTCGATGATGAACAGGCCGCGGTGAGCCGCGCCGGACTCGTCGTCGAGGATGCCGTAGGCGCGGGCCGTCTCCTTCGTGAAGTCGGAAGCGATCGGGAAGCGGATGGCGCCGATGCCGTTCTTGTCGACCGGCGTCTCGATCCAGGCGCGATGCGTGTAGACGCTGTCGACGGAGGCTCCGACGATCTCGCAGTCCAGGCTCTTGAATTGCTCGTAGCTGTCGCTGAAGCCGACGATCTCGGTCGGGCACACGAAGGTGAAGTCGTACGGCCAGAAGAACAGGACGAGCCACTTGCCGCGGTACTCGGACAAGGAGACGGTCTCCTCGAGCGTCGCGAGGTTCTTGGTCGACGGCAGCTTGAAGTCGGGAGCGGGCAGTCCTACTTTGGCGAAGGGATAGGCGATCGTTTGTTGGTTGCTCATGATGGTTGAATCCTCCTAGGTTGTTAGCGTGATGTTTGGCATGTATCGGTATCGGCGAAGGGCGATCAAGCGTTGTATTCGGAGACGGCGCGGCTCAGCTGCGTCTGGTTGAAGCCGAGAATCTTGACGTCCCCGAAGACGGTGACCGGTACCGAACGCAGGCCGGTGTTCCACAGCTCTTCGGCGTACTTCTCGTCCTGGTCGATGTTGCGCTCCTCGTATTCGACTTCGTTGTCGGAGAGGAACGACTTCACTTGCTTGCAGTAGTTGCAGTACGTGCTCGTGTAGACGATGACGGGATTCGCGTTGGCCATGGCGGGTCCTCCTCCATTTCGTTCGTTATAGGTTGAAAATAACGTCGCTTAGACGGCAACTTCCTCTTTGCCCGATGCGGCCGCTTCCTCAAGGAATCTCTCGCAGTCGAGAGCGGCCATGCAGCCCGTGCCCGCGGCGCTGATCGCCTGGCGGTACCGGTTGTCCTGAACGTCGCCGCAGGCGAAGACGCCGGGAACGTTCGTCTCCGTCGTGCCGGGGTTGACGACGAGGTAGCCGTGGTCGTCGGTCGTCAATTGACCGCCGAGGAACTTCGTGTTCGGGTTATGCCCGATCGCGATGAACACCCCTTGGGCTTCGACCAGCTCCTCTTCGCCGGTCGCGTTGTTGCGGACTTTGAGCCCCTTCACTCCCGAATCGTCCGCGACCACTTCGAGCGGCGTCCGGTCGAGCGCCCAGCTGATCTTGGCGTTCTCGCGGGCTCTCGCCTGCATGATCTTCGAAGCGCGGAGCTCGCTGCGGCGGTTGACGAGAACGACTTCGGACGCGAAGCGCGTCAGGAAGTTCGCTTCCTCCATGGCGGAATCCCCGCCGCCGACGACGATGATCTTCTTGCCGCGGAAGAAGAATCCGTCGCAAGTGGCGCAGGTGCTGACGCCGCGTCCGACGTTCTCCTTCTCGCCCGGGATGCCGAGATACTTCGCCGACGCGCCGGTCGAGATAATGAGCGTCTCGGCTTGCAGTTCTCCGAGCCCTTCGACCCGCAGCGTGAACGGCCGCTTGGACAAGTCGACCTCGTTCACCCAGCCCGTCTTGAATTCGGCGCCGAACCGCTCGGCTTGCTTGCGCATGTTCGCCATCAGCTCCGGCCCGAGAATGCCTTCCGGGAAGCCCGGGAAGTTCTCCACTTCGGTCGTTGTCGTCAATTGCCCGCCCGGCTCGGGTCCTTCGATGACGAGAGGATTCAGGTTCGCCCTCGCCAGGTAAATCGCCGCGGTCAATCCCGCGGGGCCGGTGCCGACGATAATCGTTTTGCGCATTCGGTTTCCCTCCATCTTTATATTTAGATTTAGTTTAATTATCGGGTACAAAAAAATCATACCATCCGCGCGATCGAACTGCATGAAGGTATGATGAAGAGTTGATGAAGATTTCATGAAGCGCCGCGGGCCGCGTCTATCGCGGCAAATTCCGCGGCCTCTCTCGGGATTATTCCGCCAGCCGGTAGCCGACTCCCCGGACGGTCGCGATGTAGGCGGGGCGCTTCGGGTCGTCGCCCAGCTTGTGCCTTAAGCTTTTGATATGAACGTCGATCGAATTGCTGCCTCCGAAGTAGCCGTCGCCCCAGATCGCTTCCATGATGTCCTGGCGCGTCATGACGCCGTCCGCCGACAGCAGCACGCGCAGCAGGTCGTATTCCGTCTTCGTCAGGTCGACCTTGGAGCCGGACTTCAGCACGATCATGCGCTTCAGATCCATCTCGACGTCCTTGAACCGCAGCCGGTCGGACGCTCCCGAAGCCGAATCTTCGCCCGTCGGCTTGCTCTGCCCCGCGAGCTCTTCGATCTTCGCGATCGCCGTCCCGAGATCGGAAGGCCAGACGAGAGCATTCCCTTCCGGCAGCGGAGCCGGCGTCCGGTCCCCGACCAGGAACAGGCAGTCCGACGAGGCGACCGCTTCGATCGGTTCGTCCGCGTCCGTCCCCCAAGTCCGGTCCACGATCAACAGATCGTTCTGCAGCAGCGGGAGAATCGGCTCCTTGGCGTGATGGAACATGAGCACGTCGTAGCAGCGGGCCATCAGCTCCGAGACGAGATCCTGAAGCAGCGCGGGAAAAGGACTGATCACCACGATCCGCCGGGTCGTATCGCAGAAGGCTCCCTCCGGGAAGGGCGGCGCCGCGGTCAATGCGCGGTTCGGTTGTTCGACGTTCTGCATTCGGCGCACACCCCCTTGAAGAGCAATTGTTCCTCCGTGATCGAATACCCGGTCTCGGCTTCGATGCGGCGGAGCCATTCCTTCGGAGATTCCGTCATCACCTCGTCCACCTTCCCGCAGGAGGTGCAGACGATGTGCTGGTGATCCTCGGTCCGCGAATCGTACCGGCTCGCGTCCCCTTCGAGCTTGAGCTCGCGGATGAGCCCTTGTTCGGTCAAATATCTCAACGAATTATAGACGGTTGCGTAAGCGACGCTATGGCCCTGGCTCTTCAGGCGGTCGATGACGTCCGACGCGGTCGGATGGTCGTGCGACTCGCTGACGATGTCCAGGATCAGCCTTCGCGGCGCGGTCAGGCCTTGGCGGGACATGGCGTTCCCCTCCTCAACTTATACTTAGTTTAAATTTAATGCTATTGCCGGGTTTCGTCAAGGAGGGGACCCGATTTACAAATACCGCAAATAAAGGTACGCGCTCGAGATGACGATCGACAGAAGCATAAGCGGGAATCCGAACTTAAGGTACCTCATGAACGAGATCGGATGGCCTTCCTTGCCCGCCAGGCCGGCGACGATCAGGTTCGCGCTCGCGCCGATGAGCGCCCCGTTGCCGCCGAGACAGGCTCCGAGGGCGAGACTCCACCAGAGCGGCTCCAGATCGCCGTAGCCGAGCGCCCCGATCTCCTGGATCATCGGGATCATCGTCGCGACGAACGGAATGTTGTCGAGGAACGCGGAGGCGATCGCGCTCAGCCACAGGATGAGCATCGACGTCGCGACCGGGTCGCCCCCGGTCCAATCGATCGCCTTCTGAGCGAGCTCGGCGATAACGCCGGTCTCCACGAGGCCCGACACGAGAACGAACAGACCGACGAAGAAGAAGATCGTCGTCCATTCGACTTTGCCGAGCGCCCTCTCCATCGCGTGCTCGCCCGTCAACAATAGAAGAACGAACGCTCCCGCGAGCGCGACCGTGGCCGACTCCAGGTGCAGCAGCTGATGCGTGAAGAAGCCGACGATCGTCAGTCCCATTACGCTCAAGGATTGCGCGAGAAGCTTCCGATTGGTGATCAGCTTCCTCTCGTCCATCTCCATGATGCCGCGGACGGCTTCTTCCGACGCCCGAAGCGACTTGCGGAACATCAGAATGAAGATTCCGACGTAGACCGCCATGATGACGACGACGATCGGCGCCAGGTTGAAGAGGAACGCGTTGAACGTCAGCTCCTTGACCGCGCTGCCGATCATGATGTTCGGCGGATCCCCGATCAAGGTGGCGGTCCCTCCCACGTTCGAGGCGACGATCTGCGTCAGCAGGAACGGGATCGGATTGACCTTGAGCTGCCGGGTGATGCTGAACGTGACGGGCACCATCAAGAGAACGGTCGTCACGTTGTCGAGGAACGCCGACCCGACGGCGGTGATGACGGCGAGCGACACGAGAATGCGGATCGGCACGCCCTTCGCCTTCTTGGCCGCCGCGACGGCGATGTAATTGAAGAGCCCCGTCTCGGCCGTGATGCCGACGATGATCATCATGCCGACGAGAAGGCCGAGCGTATTGAAGTCGATGTGATGAATCGCGTTCTCCTGGTCGACGATGCCGAAGCCGACCATCAGCGCGGCTCCGAGCATTGCGACGATCGTCCGGTGGATCTTCTCCGAGACGATTAGCGCGTAAGTGATCAGAAATAGAACGATGGCCCAGATCGCTTGTTGTTCCATGGCGTACCCCCAGATGATCTAATATATTGGTTCCCCGAACGAGGAACGAGAACCCGGAAAAAGACAAAAAGAAGCCTGCGAATGGCAGGCTCCTCCGGTTGTTGCGTATGAGATTGTTACAATGCGCGCATGTAATTAACTAACAATATACTAGAAAATCAAAGAATAATCAAGTCATCCGAAGAATAATGGCTTGCGAAGAACGTAAATCCGGCTAAATCGGCGTATCCGCTGAATATTGCGGACAGATCGCCATCCGTCAGGCGCGAACGTCCGCCGGCTCCAGGTTGAACCGCTGCCGGTAGCCGCACTTCCGGCACAGCTCCTCCACCACTTCGCGCCGCGAGAACCCGTCGTACATCCGGGTCGCGCGCTCGCCTTCGATAATCTCCCGGAACGGCTTGTCGTGAATGTTGCCCAGGTTGATGACGCCTTCCCCGTCCAGGCAGCAGGGCACGACCGTTCCGTCCACGAGCACGCCCGCTTGATTGCGCAGCGCGTGGCAGAAGCCTCTGCCCTCATCCTCTTGTTCGGTCAGCTTCGGCCATTTGAACTCGTGGTCTTGGTTCAGATAGATGCGATCGGCCAGCTTCAGGCCCTTGCCCCGCTCGAATCGGTCCTCGATCGCATAGTCGAGGCCGAACTCCCTCTCGAGGATGGTCAGCACTTCCCGGTTCCTTCTTCTCTCGAGATTCGTCGCGTTGTCTTCCGTCAGATTCCACAGACGCAGCGAGATCAGCACGCCGTGCTCCGCCGCGGCTTCCTTGGCGAAGTCCAAGACGCTCGTCACGTAGCCTTCCTTATCGGTGGACCCGGGATGCCCGTCGAAGCTGTGCAGGCTGAAATTCATCTGCCGAAGCGCGGGCTTGCCGAGCAGCTTGTCGCGGTTCTTATGGAGCAGCGTCCCGTTGGACGTGATGTTGACTTTGAACCCTTTGTCGTGGCTGATCTCGAGAAGCCGGTCGATCTTCGGATGAAGCAGCGGCTCCCCCTTCACGTGCAGGTAGATCGAATCCGTATAGGGCTTGATCTCGTCGAGAATGCGGCTGAACCGTTCCGGCTGCAGGAACTGGGCTTGGCGCTTCGTCTCCGGGCAGAACGTGCAGGCCAGGTTGCAGACGCTCGTAATCTCGATATAGAACTTCTTGAATCTCCTCATAAGCTGCGATTACCCCCATGCCTGTCGGCTCCTTTATTGTAGCAGACAACGGCTGTGGAACCTAGCCTGCCGCATGCCGATTTCCTTATGGAGGATTATTGGACTCGCGGCCCGGCCTCGTCCTGTCTTCATCAAACCTTCATCGAATCTTCATGATGCGCGCCTGAAAAGGTGTTATGATGTGTTCATATTTAGATTAAGTCTAAATTTAATTCCAAGGAGGAACCTTCTATGAGCGCCATGACAACCGTTCTGAACAAACAACTCGCCAACTGGATCGTAACCGAGATAAAGCTGCGCAATTACCACTGGCACGTCCGCGGCCCGCAATTTTTCACGCTGCATTCCAAGTTCGAGGAGCTGTACGGCGAAGCGGCCGGCCATATCGACGAGTTGGCCGAACGCGTGCGCGCGCTGGGCGACGACGCGGTGCCGACGCTGGCCGAAGCCCTGAAGCAGGCGTCCGTCCGCGAGGAAGCGGCAACCCGAACGGCCGAGCAGATGGTGTCGTCCGTCGTCTCCGACTTCCGCCTCATGATCGAAGAGCTGCAGCTCGGCATCAGTTACGCCGAATCCGTCGGCGACGAAGCGACCGGGGACCTGCTGCTCGACATCCTCGCCGGCTTGCAGAAGCACGTGTGGATGCTGAGCGCGTTCCTCGGCGAGTGAACCATTGCCTTGAGCGGCGCCAGCGGCGCGCGCTAGCGACTCGCCTGCTGCGACAGGGCCGCATAAGAAATATGGGGTTGCTCCGATAAGCGAATGTCTTATCGGAACAACCCTTTTTACTGTTAACCCAACTTCCACTCGCACTTCATGAGCAGCCGTTCGCCCTTCATCTCGGCGGTCAGCTCGCCGCCCATCTTGTGCATGAGGCCGCGCGCGATCGACAGGCCGAGCCCGGAGCTCCGGCCCGATCGGGAACGGTCCGCCATGTAGAAGCGGTTGAACAGCAGCTCCAGATCGAAGCCCTTCAGATGCGGAGCGTCGTTGCCGATCGTCAGCACGGCCCTTCCCGCCGAGGCTTCCAGGGCAATGTCGATGCTTCCTGCTGCGTGCCGGATCGTATTGACCATCAAGTTCTCCACGACGCGCCGGACGGCCGACTCGTCGGCGAAGACGACGATCGGCTCCTCCGGGAGCCGGAACGTCGGCTCCAGCCGCCGCTCGCTCCACTTGTCGTAGAAGCCGAGCAGAATATCCGGGAGCAGCCGATTCAATCTCAGCTTCTCCGGCTTCAGGGAATAGTCCGTCGAATCGAGGACGGTCAGCTCGAAGAAGTCGTTCAGCAGCGATTGCAGCCGGTCCGCCCTCTGCTTGATGATGCCGACGGCTTCCCTCTTCTCTTCCTCCGGCAGCTCGCGGGATTCCAACAGTTGAATATAGCCGGAGATCGAGGTGAGCGGCGTTCGCAGATCGTGCGACATGTTGGCGACGGCCTTCCGCAGCTCGTCCTCCGTCCTTCTGCGTTCCGCGTTCGCCTGCACGATCAGCTCGGTGTGCCGGTTGATCTCCTCTGCGAGCGCCTGGATGCTCCGGTCGGCCGTACCGACGGTGAGCTTGGCGGCGGTCTCGTGCCGGTTGTAACGGCGGAGATGCCTTGCGATGCCGCGGATCTCTCTTCTCAAGGAGAGCAAGCGGAACAGGCAGACGGCCGCCGCGAGGAACCCCGCGGCCGCAAGTCCGATCAGCACGTCCATCCGCCCCCTTTTCGCTCTGCCTCGACTCGTCTTCGCCGTTTATTTGATTTCTTTCTTCCGGAACGCCAACACGCACAGAACGAGCAGCGCGGCCGACGTCGCAAGAGGGATAAGCGCCGTTAGCAGAACGTTCCGGGAGGACAGCGCCGGTTCGGTGTAATGAATGATCTGGCTGAACACCGAATACTCGTAAACTGTCTTGACGATCGGAACGTAATTGCCGACTAACGCGAACACCCCGTCGATGAAAAAGAAGAAGATGACTCCGAAGCCGATCGTTTTGCCGCTGTCGTTGAATAGCGTACCGATCAAGGCGGCAATGGCCGCATGGGCTGCCGCTACCGTTATCGTGAGGCCCAAGCAGCGAACGATGTACTCCGCGACGGAGGAGACGCCTTCCAGCGTTCCGATGCCGAACAACAGGGAACCGGCGGCCAAGCTCGCGAGCGGGAAGAGCAGCGCCGTCAGGACGGAACCGGCGAGATAGACGCTTGTTTTCGCCAAGATGACCTGGCTTCGGGTATTCCCCGACGTAACCGCTCTCTTCATCGTTCCCGTCGAGTACTCGCTCGAGATGAAGAATCCGGCCAGAATGCAGACGCCGATCTTGATAATGTAGAAGTTGCCGCCCATTCCGGCGACGAACATGTCCATGCCGGATACGGCGTTAAGCGCTCCTCCGTCGTTCGGATCGTCCATGTAGTTCAAGACGCAATAAGCGACCGCCGAGACAAGCAGAACGCCCAGCATGAGCCAGAATACGCGGCTTCGCTTCAGCTTGAACCATTCCGATCGGATCAGGTTAGCCATTCGCGCCGCCCCCGATCCGCGCCGCGAAGTAGCTCTCCAGATCTTCGCCCATCGGCATGAACTGTTCTAGCTCGAGCCCTCCGGCGACGAGCGCCTTCGAGACGCTCGCCGGCTTCTCCAGATGGGAGTAGAGTCGGATGACGCCGTCCGGCAGCACTTCGAATTCGGTCGTCGCCAACTCCCTCTCCAGCACGGCGGCCGCGCGCTCCGGATCGTTCGCCTTGATGTGGACGTATTGCCGGCATTTCTCCTGC
The DNA here is from genome assembly GCF_014212175.1 of Cohnella xylanilytica. GTDB lineage: Bacteria > Bacillota > Bacilli > Paenibacillales > Paenibacillaceae > Cohnella > Cohnella xylanilytica. The sequence goes on from NZ_JACJVR010000110.1 coordinate 58,202, forward strand.
AGCTCCTGAACGGTCAACTGCTCCAGCAGCTTCCCTCGGTGAATGATGCCGTAATGGGTCGCCAGCAGGTGGAGCTCGCTTAGGATATGGCTGGAGATGAGGATCGTAATGCCCCTCTCGCGGTTCAGCTTCTGGAGCAGCTCGCGCATCTCGACGACTCCCATCGGGTCCAGTCCGTTCGTAGGCTCGTCCAGGATCAGGAACTCCGGATCGCCGAGCAAGGCGACGGCCAAGGATAGCCGCTGCTTCATCCCGAGAGAGAAGTTCCTCGCCTTCTTCCGGCCGGTGCCGTCCAGCCCGACCAGCTTCAGCGTTCTCGCGACGCAATCCCTCCCGGGAACGCCCCGCTGAAGGCGGTGCGCCTCCAGGTTCTCTTGCGCCGTCAAATGCGGGTACAGGGCCGGGCTCTCGATGGCGACTCCCATCCGCTTGCGATTGCGGACGATCTCCCGCTCGTCGCTCGCTCCGAACAGCTCGATCGTTCCCGACGTCGGGAACGCCATCCCCGTCACCAGCTTCATCAGCGTCGACTTGCCGGCGCCGTTCTGGCCGATGAAGCCGTAGATCGTTCCTTGGCGGACGGACAGGTCGACGTTGTCGAGCGCGTATTGAGTCTTGTACTTCTTCGTCAGCCGATGCGTGCGCAGCACGTATTCGTTCATGGACCTTAAGCCTCCTTGTTCGAGTCCGGGCTGGCGGGAACGCCCGCGAAGCGCTTCTGGCCGGCTAGCGCTTGCCAGGCGAAGGCTCCTTGACCCGTTCTCGATTGCGATGGCTTCAGTATAGATGCCGATCCCTAAGAGATCGTAAGACGATTCGTAAGAAAAGCTTAAGCTTTGAGCCGATACCCCATGCCCCAGATCGTCTCGATGTACTCTTCGTCCGGATTCGCGCGGGCCAGCTTGCTGCGCAGGTTGCTCATATGGACGTTGATCGCGTTCTCTTCCCCGCCGATGAAGTCCTCCCCCCAGACGCTCTCGAACAGGTTCGCCTTGGAGAACAGCTTCTTCGGAGACGACATCAGGAGCGCCAATATCTCGTACTCTCTGGCCGTCAGCGTCAGCTCCGTCTCCTTGACCTTAACGAGCTTAAGCTCGGGATCCAACGTCAGATCCTTGTGACGAAGCAGCTTCGAAGCCGCCGAAGCCGGCAGCCGCCGATAACGTCTCAGCAGCGACTCGACCCGCGCCGCCACTTCCTCCAGATCGAACGGCTTCGTAATATAGTCGTCCGCACCCGTGCGAAGGGCGGAGATCTTCGACTCCCGCTCTCCCTCGGCCGAGATGACGATAACGGGAGAGCGGCCGCGCGCGCTAATGAGCGCCAGCAGCTCCTCCCCTCTCATCCCCGGCAGCATAAGATCGAGCAGGACGAGGTCCCACTCCTTCATCTCCAGATATAGCTTCGCTTCCGTGCCCGAATAAGCGGATTGAACCTCGTAGCCGCTTCTACGAAGGAGACCTCCGAGCAGGGCGTTGATCTCGTTATCGTCCTCGACGACCAGTATGCGCGCCGACTCTTCCATTGTTCGCCTCTCCTAATTCGCTAGTATATGCTATCGAACATTATAACATGGACAGGGTCCCCTAAAAGTGACGCGTTGCTTCGAAGCCTAGGAGCCGCCGAAAACCGTCTAACGCGCAAAAAGACCGCCTCAAGCCGGGATCCGGCTCAAGACGGTCTTCTGCGCGCTTGCGAAGATTACGATGGGGTCGAAAATACGATCTCGTGAACGCTCAGCTTCGAGCCGAGCATGACGGAAGACGGCTGCCCTTGCTGCGCGGCGCCTCCATGCGCGGCTCCTCCATGGGAAGCCCCGCCGTGAGCGGCCCCGCCTTGGGCTCCCGCGGCTCCGGCGGAAGCTCCGCCCGGCTTCGCGTGCGCATGGGCTTGCTTGAACGCGTCGCTGTTCAACCAGCCCTCGAACGCCTCGCGGCTCTCCCAGGTGGTGCACACCTTGAGCTCGTCGTAGTCCTCCTCGGACGACTTGAGCAGCTCCATCCTGACGAAGCCGGGCGCGTGCTGGACGCCCTTCGGATTCATGAACCTCTCGGCCACCGCGTCGACATGGCCGGACTTGACGCGAATCGTATTCGTCGCCACGATCATAACGGATTCCTCCCCATCCCTATCTTGGACTCATCCTTGATTAAACAACTTCTGCTGGAAGTTGGCAATGCTGGCGTACTCCTCTTCGAGCAGGCGGGACAAGCGGACGAAGATCGGCAGCAGCTCCCGGTAGACGCCCGCGGCTTCCGGATTCGGAACGTGCTCGTGCGTCGTGCCGACCATCGCCGCGACGCGGGAGAACGCGTTCTTGTCGCCGAACGCGCGCAAGCCGAGCACGACCGCGCCGAGGCAGGAGCTCTCGAAGCTCTCCGGGACGACGACGTTCTGGTTGAAGATGTCGGCCATCATCTGCCGCCACAGGGGCGAGCGGGCGAACCCTCCGGTCGCCTTGATGCGCGCCGGGACGCCGGTCGTCTCCTGCATGGCGAGCATGACGGTGTACAAGTTATAGATGACGCCTTCCAGAACCGCGCGGATCATATGCTCCTTCTGGTGGTGAAGCGTGAGGCCGAAGAACGAACCGCGAGCGTCGGGATTCCAGAGCGGGGCGCGTTCGCCGGTCAGGTACGGGTGGAAAATAAGGCCTTCCGAGCCCGGACGGACCCGTTCCGCGATGCGCGTCAGCACGTCGTACGGGCTGATGCCGAGCCGCTTGGCGGTCTCCGTCTCCGATGCCGCGAATTCGTCGCGTACCCAGCGGAAGATGACGCCGCCGTTGTTGACCGGACCGCCGATCACCCACTTGTCCTCCGTGAGCGCGTAGCAGAAGTAGCGCCCCTTCGGATCGGCGGCCGGACGGTCCACGACGGTGCGGATCGCCCCGCTCGTCCCGATCGTCACCGCCACGACGCCCGGGTCGATCGCGTCGAGGCCCAGGTTCGACAGAACGCCGTCGCTCGCCCCGACGATGAACGGGGTCGAAGGCGCGATGCCCATCTCGGCGGCATACCGGGCGTTTAAGCCGTCCAGCCGATACGTCGTCGGAACGAGCTCGGACAGCCGATCCTTCGCGATTCCCGCGACGAACAGCGCCTCTTCGTCCCAATCGAGCGAGTTCAGGTTCATCATTCCCGTCGCCGAAGCGATGGAATGGTCGATCACGTAGCGGCCGAACAGCCTCTCCAGCACGTACTCCTTGATCGAGACGAACTTCGCCGCCTTCCCGAACAGGTCGGCATGCTCGTGCCGAAGCCAGAGCAGCTTGGCGAGCGGCGACATCGGATGAATCGGCGTCCCCGTTCGAAGATAGATGTCGTGCCCGCCGAGCTCCTCCTTCAGCCGCTTCGCCCATGCCGCGCTCCGGTTGTCGGCCCAGGTGATGGCGTTCATCAGCGGCTTGCCCGACGCGTCCACCGGAACGACGCTGTGCATCGCCGAGCTGCAGGAGACGAACCTTACTTCCTCCGGCCGAATGCCGCCCTTCTCCGTCGCTTCCTTCACCGACCCGACGACCGCCGCCAGAATCTCGTCCGGGTTCTGCTCGGCGATCTGCGGCGTCGGCGTGTACAGCGGATAGCCGACGTTCCCGACGGAGACGACGCTTCCGTCCTCCCTGAACAGCACCGCCTTCGTGCTGGTCGTGCCGATATCGATGCCGATCAGATAACTTTGCGTAGTCACGTCGTATCCTCCAGTGTGGTTTCTCTCTCTCTTTTATTTTTACACAAACGCGCTGACAATCAAAATGAGGATCAATCCGGCCACCGACAGGATCGTCTCCATCATCGTCCACGACTTGAGCGTCTGCGGCACCGACATGTTGAAGAACTCCTTGACCATCCAGAAGCCGGCGTCGTTGACGTGCGACAGGACGAGCGATCCGGCGCCCGTCGCCAGGACGGCGAGCTCGACGTTCGCGCCCGGGGTCATCGCGAGCACCGGCGCGACGATGCCGGCGGACGTCGTCATCGCGACCGTCGCGGAGCCCGTAGCGACGCGGATAAGCGCGGCGACGAGCCAAGCGAACAGAAGTACGTTGATATGGGCGTTCGTCGCCAGATCCGCGATCGCTTGGCCGACGCCGCTGTCGATCAGCACTTGCTTGAAGGCTCCGCCGCCGCCGATGATGAGGACGATGCCGGCGATCGGGGCGAGCGAGTCGGATGCGAACTTGGACACCTGCTCCTTCGAGAAGCCGCGGGCGAAGCCGAGCGAGAAGAAGGAGAAGACGACGGCGATGAGCAGAGCGATAACCTCATGGCCGATGAACTCGCAGAACCGGGTGAACGCGCTCGTCGCTTTCGGGTCGGCGATGCTCGCGATCGAGCCGATCAGCATGAGAATGACCGGGAGCAGGATCGTGAACAGCGTGATGCCGAAGCCCGGCAGCGTACGCTGCTCCTTCATCGCGAATTGCTCGACGAGCTTCTCGTCCGGCTCGACTTGAATCCGCTTGCCGATGAACTTGCCGAACAGCGGGCCGGCTAGAATCGCGACGGGAAGGCCGATCAGGATCGAATACAGAATCGTCTTGCCCAGGTTGGCGTCATAGGCGTCGATGGCGATCATCGGGGCCGGATGCGGCGGGACGAGCCCGTGCACCGTGGACAAGCCTGCGAGCACCGGGATGCCGATCTGCAGCAGCGGCATCTTCGTCTTCTTCGCGACGATGAAGACGATCGGGATAAGCAGGATGACGCCGACTTCGAAGAACACCGGAATGCCGACGAGGAAGCCGACGAGCATCATCGCCCAGTGGACGCGCTTGTCGCCGAACCGGTCGATGAGCGTCGTGGCGATTCTCTCCGCGCCGCCCGATTCCGCCATCATCTTGCCGAGCATCGTTCCGAGCCCGATGACGATCGCGATCGTCCCGAGCGTTCCGCCGAGACCCTTGGTGATGGACGTAACCGCGTCGCCCGGCTGCATGCCCGCGAGCAGGGCGAGCAGGATGCTGGAGAGCAGAAGCGTGACGAACGGATTCCATTTGAACTTCGAGATGAACACGATCAGGAACGCGATCGCGATAACGGTCCAGAGGAGCAAGGTAGCCGCATGGCTGAGTCCGAAAATCGTAGTCATGGTGTCCTCCCAATAGATGTTGGTCTGGTTTGAAGTCGTTCGACTTGCAGGGTCTTGCAGGGTCTTGCAGGGTCTTGCGCGATTGCTCGGTCTTGCTCAGTCTTGCCTAAACTTTCCAGAATTACTTTTGTGTACTTGTCGACAAGTTGGAGGGCGAAAAGACCGCTCTTACCGGTCTTCTTCGCGATGCGGAAGGCTGTGGCGGAGCGTGACGTACGAATCGTCGAAGTATCGCCGCACCCGCTTCTGCACCTCTTCCGGGTCTCCGCTGCGGATACCCTGCAGCAGAATCCGGTGCTTCTCGATCACCGCTTCCACCCGCTCTTCGCCTTCGGCGAACACCTCTTCGGTCGTGATAAGCATGACCGTCATAACGAGCTGCCGAATGCTTCTCCACAGCTGCCAGATCCGCGAATGCTTCGCCTCCGCGATGATCGTCTCGTGGAAGGACAAGTCCTGGAACGCGAACTCCACCGGGTCCCGGTGCCTGCCGGCCAGTTCCATCTTGTCGATGATCCGCTCGAGCACGACGGATAACGCCTTGGCGTCCAGGGCGGCGATCCGGGATTGGACGAAGCTCTCGATCAGGTAGCGAACGTCGTACAGCTCCCCGACTTCCTTCGGTCCGAGGCCGATGACGACGGCGCCCATCCTCTCCAAGCGGATCAGGCCTTCGCTGGAGAGCGTTTTCAACGCTTCCCGCACGGGCGAACGGCTCGTCCCGAATTCGGCCGCGATTCCGTTCTCGGACAGCTTGTCGCCCGGCTGAATGGTGCCGCTTACAATCTTCAGCCGAATATTGCTGGCGATCCCTTCGCCAAGAGAAGCTCCCCGCAGCCAAGCTTCCGGGTAGTTCATGCGGAGCTTCACCCCTTCCAACCTATCTGTCTACTTGTACACAAGTTGCTTTATTATCCTACACCCAAGGATGCCGTTTTGTAAATATCCGATTTGGAAGCGCGTTATTCGCGCATGAAAGCGGTCATGAATCGATGGAGCGCCCGTTCCGGAACGACGTCGACGCCGAAGCGGACTCGGCGGCCGGCCGCCGGATCCGGCGCGCTTCGGCGGTCGGCGACGACCATTCCCGCCGTCACGCCTCCTTCCGCAGCGACTTCGGCGTACCATTCGCGATAGACGAACGGCTCCGGGCTCGCCGCCGCGAGAACGGCGGCGGCCGCGCGCAGGGGGACCCGTCCGACCGGCTGGCCCGGGTGCAGAGGATGGCGGGCGCGATAGTCGATCAGCCTGGCCAATAAGCGAACCGCCCGGCTCCGCGCTGCCGGGACGTACGGCTCCATTCGCTCCAGCTCGGACCGGCCGATCGTCAGCTTCGCCGAGACGTCGAGGCCGATCGCCGTCAGCGGCTCGGCCGTCCGGAACAGAATCGCCGCCGACTCCGGGTCGGCATGGAAGTTCGCTTCGGCGACCGGCGTCGCGTCTCCGGGCTCCAGCACCGTGCCTCCCGCGACGAAGACGCTCTTGAACTTGGTCCCGATGCCGGGGTCTTCCCGCACGGCCAGCGCCCAGTTCGTCGTCGGGCCGGCGAGAACGAGAGCGATCTGGCCCGGCGCCTCGTTCGCCTTGCGCGCCAAATAAGCGGCTGCCGATTCGGCGGCCGGCGTTCGGTCGGACGGAGGCAGCAGAACGTCCCCGAGGCCGCCTCGGCCGTGCGCGGCCGGATCGGGCTCGGCGATGCCCCGCTCGAGCGGGCTCTCGGCGCCGGCGGCGACATCCGCATCGCAGCCGGGCTCGATCAGACGGACGAGCCGAAGCGCCCGTTCCGCGGCATGGCTCGCGCTCGTCGCTCCGCGCGCGGTCGTGACGCCTTCCAGCCGAATTCCCGGATCGGCCAAGGCATAGAGCAGCGCGATGGCGCCGTCGATGCCGGCGTCCGTGTCGAGAACAAGGCGCAGCTTCTCATCCGATTTCATATCCGAGTCCCCCTCCGCCCTCCGCGACGGACCGCTCTCCCCGACGCGCGACAGCCTTCCACCAAGCCGCAAAGGGCAGCTCGGAGGTCCTGCCGACCGTAACGGTGCCGCCCCTTGCCGCCCTTATGGAGAGTTTACTTGTACTTCTTCCAATCCATGCCGCTGTTGTTCAATAAATACTCGAAGTCGTTCTCGAGCCGCTTCTTCTCGGCCGCGCGCGCTTCTTCCTCCTGCTTGCGAGCCTTCTCCCGCCGCTCGGCCTCCTCGGCCTTCATCTGCTCCGCCTGCGCCTTCAGCTTGCCGACGACTTCGGCGCTGAGCAGGTCCTTGAGCGTCGCCGCGGGCGCTGCGTCGGCGGCCGCTTCCGGCTTCCGGCTCGTCGCCGGCTTCTTCTTCGCCATCTCCGGTCCTTCTCCCTTACAAAGTCATGCTCTCCCCGGGAGCGAGCACCCGTCCCCGGATTCCCTTCTCTTCCAGCTTCTTCACGAACGCTTCGGAATCCTGCCGGATAACCGGGAACGTGTCGTAGTGAACGGGCACGACTTGCCGCGCCCCGAACCACTCGGCCGCCTGCAGCGCGTCGTCCGGTCCCATCGTGAAGTGTCCGCCGATCGGGATGAACGCCAGATCGATCGATTCCCGCTCGCCGATCATCTTCATGTCCGAGAACAGGCTCGTGTCTCCCGCGTGCAGAATCGTCTTCCCTTCCGCGCGGATCAGGAAGCCGGCGGGGACGCCGCCGTACATGATTCTCTTCTCTTCGTGCAGGGTAATTCCCGACGTATGGAACGCCTGGATCATCTTCGCCTGCGCGAAGCCCAGATCGACCGTCCCGCCGAGGTTCATGCCGATCGTGTCGAGCCCCTTCCACGACAGGTACGTCGCGAGCTCGACGACGGCGACTACCTTCGCTCCGTTCGCCTTGGCGATCGGCTCCGCGTCCAGGATGTGATCGTCGTGCGCGTGGGTCAGCAGAACCGCATCGACCTTGATGTCCTCCGGCTTGGCGACGGCGAGAGGGTTGCCGCGCAGGAACGGATCGATGATGAGGGATTGTCCGCCCGTCGTGATTTGGACGGATGAATGTCCGTGATAGATGATCTCCATGCGAGAATCGCCTCCTTCCTCCCTATCATAAAACAAACTCGGGCCGAATCAAACTGTCCGCGAACATTCTGTGATTTTATTGACTACAGTTAAAAGCGGAGGTATGATGGAATACCATAAGGAACAATTAGGACCGGTGGAGCTTCTTCGTCCATCAACCCGAACGAGGTGTGAGCCATGATATTGAGCGTTCTCGATCAATCGCAGATTTGCGAAGGAAGAACCGCCGGCGAGACTCTCGCCGAGACGACCCGGCTGGCGCAGCTCGCCGACAAGCTCGGGTACCATCGCTATTGGGTGTCCGAGCATCACTCTTCCCGGGCTCTCGCCCACTCCAGCCCCGAAGTGCTGATCGCGCACCTGGCCGCGCGAACGGAGCGGATCCGGGTCGGCTCCGGCGGCATTATGCTGCCCCACTACAGCGCGTACAAGGTCGCCGAGAACTTCCGGCTGCTGGAAGCGCTCCATCCCGGCCGCATCGACGTCGGTCTCGGCCGCGCACCCGGCGGGATGCCTCTGTCCACCCGGGCGCTGCAGGAAGGCAAGTACGGCGACATCGACCGCTACCCGCAGCAGGTCGACGATCTGAACGCTTATCTGCGGGATTCGCTGCCGGCGAACCACCGCTTCGCCGGCCTGCACGCGGCTCCCTCGATTCCGACGGCGCCGGAGGTATGGCTGCTCGGCTCCAGCCTGGGAACCGCCCAGATCGCCGCCCGCAAGGGCGCGAACTACGCGTACGCGCAGTTCTTCGGCGTGCCCGGCAGCGAAGACGCCGTCCATTACTACAAGGACAACTTCCAGCCGTCCGAATTGAATCCCGAGCCCCGCGCGCTCGCGGCGGTTATGGTCATCTGCGCCGACACGGAGGAAGAAGCGTCCCGTCTCGCCACGAGCACCGATCTGTTCTTCCTCTCGCTGGAGCACGGCCGGCTGCTCGACTGGTTCCCTTCGGTGGAGACGGCGGAGAGCTATCCGTACACCGAATACGACCGCGAACGCATCCGCGCCGTTCGCCAGCGCCGAATCATCGGCACGCCGAAGCAGGTCCGCAACCGGCTGCTGAACATGCAGGAGCAATACGGGATCGACGAATTCATGGTCGTCACGCTCACCCACGACTTCGACGCGCGGATGAAGTCGTACCGGCTGCTCGCCGAGGAATTCGGGCTCTAAGGGAATCTCGGCCGCCGATATCCTCGCCTCATTCATAAAGCCCGCTCCCTCCTCCGGAACCGGAGCAGGGAGCGGGCTTTAAATCGGGCTTTAAAAGGTTCGCCGCCGATCAGCCTTTCGCCTTGGCGACGGCCTTCGCCAGCATCGCGGCGTAGAACTCGCCGCCCTTGCGGTTCAGGTGCACGCCGTCCTTGGCGAAAAATTCGGTCTTGCCTTCGCTGGCGGAATACCAATCGACCAGCGTCGCGTTGTCGTAATCCGCCGCCGCGTCCTTCAGCAGGTCGTTCACGTCGTCCTGCCACTTGCGCGGCACGCGGGTGTTGACGATCAGGATCGTTCGGTCTTTCCCGATCGAATCGAGAAGCTTCTTCAGCCTCTTCTCGCCGGCCGGACCGTTCGTGCCGAGCTCCAAGATGACGAGCTCGCCCATGTCGCCGGCCTTGAGGTGCGCGTCGATCGTGTCCTGCGCTTCGGACAGCTGGCGTCCGACTTCGCCGTCGACGACGATGCCCGGCAGCAGCTTCTCCAGATACGGCTTCACGCCGAGAATGACGGAGTCGCCGATGACCGTAATTCCCTTGCCGGATTGCGGCTCCGGAGCGTCGGCATCCTTCCCGCCCGCTTCCGGCTTCGAGCCGGCCGGCGCGGAGCCGCCGCCTCCAGCAGCCGGCTTGGCGCCGCCCGCGGTCGCGCCGCTTCCCGGCTTCCCGCCGGTTCCGGCGGAACCCGGCTTCTGGCCCGACGCCGGAACCGTTCCCGGCTTCGGCAGCCCGGTGGCCGTGCCGATGCCGACGCCGGAGCCGATGACGCCGCCTCCGGCGGGATGATCGATTACGACGACGGAGGAGCCGCCGTTCGCGCCCGGCTTCGCATCGGGCGTCGAGAGCGGAATCCCTCCGTTCCCGTCGCCGGCCGAAGCCGAATTCCCGCCATCGGCCCCCGATCCGCCGCCGATGCCGCCGCTTCCTCCGGCGCCGGCCGATCCGCCGTCCGCGGAGCCGCCCGGCGCCGTAATCGCGTTCGCTTCCCCGACCGAGCCGGTGCCGACGCACGAGACGCACAGCACGATGGTCAAGCTCGCCGTAGCCAAGGCGGCGGCCTGCTTCCTCGCCCAGCCCCGCTGACGCGTGCGGGCGGCGAACTCCCGCGCTCCCTTCTTCCAAGCGCCGCGGAGGATGGGCTCTTCGACGTACTTCCAGGACAAGGCGGCCAAGGCAATGCTGGCGGCCGTCTGCAGAACCGCGCGCCAGAGGTCGAAGCTCTCCGCTTCCGAGGCCGGAGTCGTCAAGGCGATGACCGGATAATGCCATAGATAAATGCCGTAAGAACGGGCGCCGATCCAGCGCAGCGGCTTCGCGGAGAACACCTTGCCGATCGTGCTCGACGGATGCGCGAGACAAGCGACCAGGACGGCCGACGCGACCGACAGAAGCACGAGGCCTCCGCGGTAGACGAACGAGTCGTATTCGCTCCACTCCGCCATCATGTACAGGATCGCCGCCAGCGAAGCGGCGCCGACGCCGTTCAGAAGGCGCCTCGCGCCCGGACCGTCCGTCTCCTTCAGCTTGGCGCTCGGCCAGACGACGGCGAGCGCGGCGCCGATGAGCAGCCCGAACACTCGCGTGTCGCTGCCGTAATAGACGCGGCTCGGGTCCTCGCCCGGCGAGTACAGCAGCGCCATCGCCAGCGCGGAGGCGGCGGCCCCGGCCGCGATCGCGCCGGCCAGCCGGCCCCTGCGGGGGAGAACGCTCAGCAAGCCGACGAGGACGAGCGGCCAGACGAGATAGAATTGCTCCTCCACCGCGAGCGACCAGAAGTGGCCGAACGGGGACGGAGGCCCGAAGCTCTCGAAATACGAGACTTTATGGTAAATGAGCCACCAGTTGTTGACGTAAGCGACCGCGGAACCGATATCCCCGCCGAGCGAACGCAGCCGCCCCGCATCCGTGGCGAGCAGCCAAGCGGATACGACGGCGAGCATGAGAAGCATCGCGGGGAGCAGCCTGCGGGCTCTGCGCAGCCAGAAGTCCTTGAGGTCCAGCCTTCCGCCCTGCTGCCATCTGGCGACCAATTGATCCGTAATCAGATAACCGGATAAAACGAAGAAAACGCCGACGCCCAAATACCCTCCGGGCGCCCCTTGCCAATTGAGGTGGTAGGCGATAACCGCCAATACCGACAATGCCCTCAGGCCGTCGAGGCCGGGCATATACCTTGCTTTCCCATGTGTGTTATTGCGCATGCCAGCGGACTCCTTTTAAGGGTCGAATCAAGAATGGAGTGGTTTGTGGTCTATCAAGCATGAATTGCGTGCCGATGGGCCGGTAAGGGCCAAACGTCATTCCGATTGCCTAATTCCAACTTCGTTGTCTTGCTCTGAAGCTGCGATACGCAGTACGGGTTAATGCGATGCTGTCGTCGTTCTCGAATGCGGTACTGCTCGTTCAATGAACCCATGACTCATGCTTGGATAAACGTCCGCTGTCAAGCTTGAACGGCTAGTCGTGTGGGCAGCCCTCCTCGTTCGGCGAACCTCGCGTACAGCCCCGGTTCCGCCCCGTATGATCTTGTTGCTTAATAGACGATGAGAACCGCGATAAGGTTCATGAAATCCTGCCGAATTCGGTCGAAAACAAACAAAAAAGACCGCTTTTTTTGCGGTCTTGTCCAATGGCCGGATCGGCCTTAATTCGACGGCTCGAACTGGGGCGAAATTCGCCCGTCCGTCACCCTTCGCTCGAACCGTCCTCGTCCTCGTCCATCATGTAGGCGAGCAGCAGCGCGGCCGTGTTCGCGACCGCGTCGGCGTGGGTTCGCTCCATGCCGTGGGAGGCATGGACGCCCGGCCCGATGAGCGCGGCCCGGATGTTGCTGCCGCCTCTCAAGGCGGCGGAGGCGTCGGAGCCGTAGTGCGGGTAGATGTCGACCGCGTGCGGAAGCCCTTCCCGCTTGGCGAGCCGGACGAGGCGGGTCGTCATTCCATAATCGTACGGACCGGACGAGTCCTTGGCGCAGATCGATACGTCCCGCTCGGTCGCGGACAGGTCGTCGCCGATCGCGCCCATGTCGACGGCGATCAGCTCCTCGACGTCCGCCGGAATCCACGCCGTCCCGTGGCCGACCTCTTCGTAGACGGAGAAAATCATTTTCACCGTTCGGACCGGCTTCCTTCCCTCTCTCGCCAGCCATTCCAGGACGCCGAACAGGGCGGCGACGCTCGCCTTGTCGTCCAGATGGCGGGACTTGATCCACCCGCTGGGCAAAATCCGCGCGCGCGGATCCCAGGAGACGAAGTCGCCGGGAGCGATACCGAGCTTCTCCGCGTCTTCCTTCGAGGAGACCGCCTCGTCGATCCGGATCTCCATGTTCGCCTCTTCCCGCGCCCACTCCCTCGCGTCGGAATAGACGTGCACGGAGGGCTTCGTGGACAGCACCGTTCCTTCGTACGTTCGGCCGTCCCGGGTGTGGACGAGGCAATATTCCCCCTCCACCGTCTGCATGGCGTACCCGCCGATCGGCGTGAAGCGGAGCGTGCCGCCCGGCTTGATCGACCGGACCATCGCCCCGAGCGTGTCGACGTGCGCGGACAAGGCGAGCGAGCCTCGTCCGTCCTCCGCTGCCGCGCCCGGAATCGTCACGATCCCGTTGCCCTTCGGCGTCGTCTCGAGCCTATAGCCCAGCTTCTCCGCCTCCGCCCGCAGCAGCTTCATGATCGCCATGCAGTAGCCGCTCGGACTCGGCGTGTTCAAGAGCCGGCCCAGCAGCTCCAGCATGTATTCCCGGTCCAGCGACGGCTTAAGAGGCTCGCTCATCCGATCCCGCTCCTTCTTAGTCGTAGTCTTTGTGGTGCCATTCGTCCTCGGGGATGTTCAGATCCTCGCCCGAGAAGCGCTGCTCCTTGAACGGATCCGCGTAGTTGTGGAACCCGTTGCGCTCCCAGAACCCGGGGCGGTCCTCCTTCATGAATTCGAAGCCCCGGATCCATTTCGCGCTTTTCCAGAAATACAGATGAGGCACGAGCAAGCGAAGAGGCCACCCGTGCTTGTCCGTCAGGGGCAAGCCGTTGTAATGGGTAGCGAGCAGAATGTCGTCCCCCATCAAGTCTTCCAAGGGAATGTTCGTGTCGTAGTCCTGGTCCGCGTGCACCATGACGTGCTTCGCCTCCGGCTTCACCTTCAGCAGCGCGAACAGGTCGCGGAACCGGACGCCTTCCCAGGACGTATCCAGCTTCGACCATCTCGTCACGCAGTGGATGTCGCAGTCGATCCGCACGCGCGGCAGAGCCATCAGCTCGCCATAGGAGAAGCTTCTCTCCTCTTCCACCTCGCCGAAGATCCGCAAATCCCAAGATTCCATATCGTAGCGAGGCACTTCGCCTTCGTGAAGGATCGGGAACCGCTCCGTCAGCACTTGCCCCGGAGGCACCCGGCCTCCCCACTCCGCGTTCGGCTCGGGCGCCTTCGTCCGCTTGATTCGTTCCGCTTTGCTAATCATGATGCCTTCCATCCCTTCCCCTAAGGCCCCCGAAGCCGAGAGCCGACTTGTAAAAATTATAAAGACCCCCGATCGGACGTGTCAAACCGCTCCATGGATGATTCTGCCTTGCGTTGCCCATTCTAAGCAGGAATTCGGATTCATCAATCTTGTTCGGAGGGACGCGGCATGGCTATCGTATCCGTCAAGGAGCTTACGAAGATCTTCGGAGCGGAGCCGCATCGGGCGCTCGACTTGCTCGCGAAGGGACACAGCAAGAAGAAGATCTATGAAGAGACGAAGCATACGGTCGGCGTCAACCGGGTCAGCTTCGACATCGAGGAAGGCGAAATCTTCGTCATTATGGGGCTGTCCGGCAGCGGGAAGTCGACGCTCATCCGGCTGCTGAACCGGCTCATCGAGCCGACCGGCGGGGAGATCTGGTGCGGCGACCGCAACGTCGCCAGGATGAATCCGGCAGAGCTGCGGGAATTCCGGCGTCGGCGGATGGCGATGGTGTTCCAGAAGTTCGCGCTGTTCCCGCATATGACCCTCGCCCAGAACGTCGAATACGGCTTGAAGATTCGCGGCGTCGACGGCGGGAAGCGCAGGGACCGGGCGGTCGAATGCCTGGAGCTGGTCGGCCTGAAGGGCCTGGAGAACAGCTACCCCGATCAGCTCAGCGGCGGCATGCAGCAGCGGGTCGGCCTTGCCCGGGCGCTCGCGAACGAGCCGGACATTCTGCTCATGGACGAGGCGTTCAGCGCGCTCGACCCCTTGATCCGCAAGGATATGCAAGACGAACTGCTCGATCTGCAGCAGAAAATGAAAAAAACGATCATCTTCATTACCCACGACTTGAACGAAGCGCTGCACATCGGCGACCGGATCGCGCTGCTCCGGGACGGCTCCATCGTGCAGATCGGCACGCCCGAGGAGATTCTGATCAACCCGGCGAACCGGTACGTCGAGCGGTTCGTCGAAGACGTCGACCTGTCGAAGGTGCTGACCGCCGCCCACGTCATGCGACGCCCGGAGACGATCTCGCCCGAGCGCGGCCCTCGCGTCGCGCTGCAGCTCATGCGGGACAGCGGCATCTCCAACCTGTACGTCGTCGACAAGGCTCGCCGCCTCATCGGGGTCATCACGGCCGACGACGCTTCGAACGCGATCAAGGACGGGCGGTCGCTGCTCGACATCGTCATCCGCGACGTGCCGACCGTGCCTCCCGACCAGCATCTGAACGACCTGTTCGAGGTAGTCGGCCGCACGCCGGTTCCGGTCGCCGTCACCGACGAGAACGGCAAGCTGCTCGGCATCATCGTGCGCGGCGCAGTGCTGGCCGCCCTGACTGGCAGCGCGGATCATATCAATGTGGAAGGAGAATCGTAAATCGCGATGCCCAAGCTGCCTCTCGATCAATGGGTGGAGTCCGTCGTCGACTGGCTGGGAACGAACCTGAGCCTGCTGTTCCAGGTTCTGTCCTCCGCCATCGGCGGCACGGTGTACGCGTTCTCCGCCCTGCTTCATCTGCTTCCCGCGTGGCTCATCATCGTCCTGTTAGCCGCCCTTGCCTATCGGCTCGGCCGCTGGCCGCTTGCGCTGTTCGCCGCGGTCGGGCTGCTGCTCATCTGGAACCTCGGCTACTGGGACGCGACGATGGAATCGACCGCTCTCGTCCTGACGTCTTCCCTCGTCTCCATCGTGCTTGGCGTCCCGCTCGGCATCTGGTGCGCCGCCAACCGCACCGTTCGCAACGTCCTGACGCCGCTGCTCGACTTCATGCAGACGATGCCCGCCTTCGTCTATCTCATTCCGGCCGTCACCTTCTTCGGCCTCGGCGTCGTCCCCGGCGTCATCGCCTCCGTCATCTTCGCGATCCCGCCGACGATCCGGCTTACTCACCTCGGCATCAAGCAGGTTCCGGGCGACTTGATCGAAGCGGCCGATTCCTTCGGCTCGACGCCGGGCCAGAAGCTCATGCAGGTGCAGCTTCCGCTCGCCCTGCCGAGCATGATGGCGGGCATCAACCAGACGATCATGCTGTCCCTGTCGATGGTCGTCATCTCCTCCATGATCGGCGCCCAGGGCATCGGGGCCGACGTCTACCGGGCCGTCACCCAACTGAACACGGGCCAAGGCTTCGAGGCCGGGCTCGCCGTCGTCATTCTGGCGATCCTGCTTGACCGGCTCTCGCAGAAGGCGGTCGGAGGCGGCGGCGGTAAGCGTCGCGGGCGCACGGGTTCTCTGCGCCGGGCTTCGTGGATCGCCGCCGGGCTCGTCGTCCTGCTCGTCGCCGCCGGCGTCTTCCAGTGGGCGCAGAACCGGGCGGGCACCGAGAACGAGGTGGCTCGGTCCGTGCATAGCGAGATCATCGGCATCGACCCCGGCTCGGGGCTTATGAAGGCGGCCTCTCAGGCGATGAAGGACTATGAGCTGGACGGCTGGAAGCTCGTCGAAGGCTCGGGTACCGCGATGACGGCCGCTTTGAACAAGGCCTATACGAACAAGCAGCCGATCATCATCACCGGCTGGACGCCGCACTGGATGTTCATCAAGTACGACTTGAAGTATCTGGACGATCCGAAAGGATCGTTCGGCGGCAGCGAAGAGATTCATACGATCGTCCGCAAGGGATTGAAGACGGAGCAGCCGGCCGCTTACCAGTTCCTCGACCGCTTCTCGTGGAAGCCTTCCGATATGGAGGAAGTGATGAATTCCATCTCGGACGGCATGCAGCCGGCCGCCGCCGCGGACAAGTGGGTGAAGGAGCATCCGGACCTCGTCGCTCCTTGGATCGAAGGAATCACGCCCGTCTCGGGGCAGCGGATCAAGCTGGCGTTCGTCGCCTGGGATTCGGAGATCGCCAGCACGAACGTCGTCCGCTCCGTCCTGGAGACGAAGCTCGGCTACAAGGCGGACATGCTGCAGGTGGAGATCGGCCCGATGTGGGCCGGCATCGCCGGCGGCGACGCCGACGCCATGGTCGCCGCCTGGCTGCCGACGACGTCGAAGGATTATTACGACAAGTACAAGAGCCAAGTCGACGACCTCGGCGCCAACCTGTCCGGCACGAAGCTCGGTCTCGTCGTGCCGGCGTATATGGACGTGAACTCGATCGAGGATTTGAAGTGAATCTGCGTGGAAAAGGTAAATAGGCTGTCCCTAAAGCGAAGTTCGCTTGCGGGGCAGCCTATTCGTGTCGAGTATTGCCTTTTATTCAACAACTCGATGATTGTGCCATTCGAACCTTGAATTCGCGACCCGATTTCCAGGTTAGGGTTGTTTTTTCGGATGAACGTCTTTTTGTACCAATTCCAGATTCGGAGGGAGGAAGGCGGCTAACGAATCGAGGAAACGCTATTCCGAAGATTTCAAGGATTTTTCGATCCTAACGAATCGTAGCGTCGCTATTTCGTTCTGGAAGCCCGTTTTTCACCCAGTTGGCCCTAAATAAGATTTCCTGGATTCGTTAGAGTTTTAAAATGAGCTTCTGACGCAAAATAGCGACTCTGGAGTTCGTTAGAGAACGGGGCCTATGAAGCGAAGCGATGTTATTTGCGGTTGTGCCTCAACCTTTATGATAATTCCCCTTTTTCTTTTAGCCGCTTTATCAATTCCTTTGCCTGCCTTCTTGTCTTTACAATGATGACTTTCTTTTGATCTCTTACGGAATCTAACTTATCGATTACATTTGGTCTGCTTCTTTTCTTGTAATTCCAAACCCATTTGACAAATTCCCAATCAAGCTTCTCCGGACATTCCTCATTCAGATCGGGTCTTGTTGTGCCGTGGTATCGAATTCTTCGTTTAAAAATCCGATACAGACATAACCATCTGGGCATATCTAAAAAGAGGACAACGTCGGCACGCTTCAATCGTAAATCCAGTGTCCTTGAGTAATTGCCATCCATAATCCACCGTTCTCGGTTAGCGGCTTCCATAACAAATCGATCCCACTCGTCATTTGGAGTTGGAATCCAGTTTGGTTTCCAGAAGTACTTGTCTAGGTGAATAACGGGGAGCTGTAAGCGTTCGCCAATTCGCTGGGATAACGTAGACTTTCCCGAACCGGCCGAACCAATGACCAATATACGATTCATGGGGTCTTCTCCTGTTTTTGTGCTCACGCCGATTCAAGGATACGCCTATCTTCGTCCACGATTCGTTAATCGGAAGGATAACCGTCATTCAAAAACCAATAAAGCATTTTTTGCTTCATGCGATTCGCTATATCCCGGTCTCTTAGCTTAATCCAGCGGTAAAAGGGTCCTTCAATAAACCCCAATAAATCCTTTTTACATCTTTCGAGGCTGTCGATTAGTTCTTCATAAGTAAAACGAATACTAATGAGTTCTTCCTGCTGTACTTCCGGATCATCTGACCATACCACAGCATAATCATCGAAATAAATAATTCCAGGCGACGGGTCATGCCCTAGCCATGGACTTTGTTTGGCACGAATCGAAAAGCTAATCGGCTGCATATCTTCAAGTCCGCAACAACAACCAGGCAAAATATAGGTTTCATCATCTTGAATAAAAGCAACCCCGCCTAAAATGGCCACTTCATCTTCCTTTAAAAGTTCTTCAAATGATTCCTCAAATGACCAAGAGGCACTAATTTTGTTGTAGCCAAATAAATGCAGCAAAAACAATTCTACTTCAGAATCACTGCTATTCGAAGATAAGAAAGTGAACTCCATTCGAGTCGCTTCTTGCTCAATCCATTAGGCTTATCGTAATATGGCTCTCGAATTACTGGTTTTATATTGGGCATCCACATCAACCCGCTTTATTCTATTTTAATCTGCTTTTATTTACATACGTCATTGTGCTAAATTCTCGAAATATACTACATCTCCTTCCTGAGATCCAATATCCATCATTTCGCAACTATCTTTCGGATCGTTCTGTGAGAGCCGTCACAGTAGCAGATTCGGGTTCGTATTGGAGTATAGATGACTACGAGGAGACCCAGCCGGATTGCTAGAGAATACGAGTGCGATGAATTGGACCCGGTTCCGCCCTCAGAAGGTGCCTGGCCTGGAATGGTGTACGAAAAATCATATAAATTCTTCCTCGAAATGGCACTTTTTTTGATTGTTGTATGAAAAAACATACAAACTCCGCCCCATTATGGTTCTTCACCAATAATTTGTATGATAATTCATATAAAGTTCATCTGCATTGTTTATCTAGAAGAATCTGTACGAAAAATCACACAATTCAAGCCGGCTTCCTGCGGCGCATCCCGCAACGCCGACGAATTTGGGCTCTTTAACTTGTTATTTGGAGCTTAAATATGAATGGGTCACCGGCTCTTTTCTCAACGAAAATATCGCCTGACGACCCACTCCACCAAATCGTCCGTACCATCCTGCGTAAATACGGTAACGTCGAACGTCGGCACCGGCAGCCAGCAGACGACCGCGGCTACATGGCTGAGCGTCCGAGCGAGCTCAACATCCTTCGCCTCCCGAACAAGCACGATCTTCCTATTCCGGCACTTCCACGTACTCCGATACTCTGGCTTTTAAAATCTCGATAAGCTCTTCGTCCATAAATCGGTAGTCGTCCGGGATGTCCAGACAGTGTAGCGGCTTGGCGGCCAGAGCCTCCTGGAATTTATCCTTAAGCCGTCTGACATGCTTCCTCTCCATCGCGAAGATCAGATCCGCCCAACCGACATGTCCTTCCGTCACTTTGATTCGGGCTCCATCCTCGGTGCCGGCGGACCGAACCTGGTATCCGTTAACTCCGTCAAATATCTTCTCCGCGGTAAGACTGCGCCACTTATTCCGGCTGCAGACGAAAAGCAGTTTTATCTCGCTCACCTTGCCCTTAGTTGTGTTTACTTGCGCTCCGCCTATTTCTCGATCTTAAACGTAAACTTCCAATCGGCCTCGTTGCCCGAATAGCGGCCCCGGTTCTCGACGACTTTGACGTTCAGCTCCTTGTTGACGGATTTCTTAACGTTCGAGACTTTCAGCGTCGCATTCGTCGTACCTTTATCGGGGATTTTATCCTGCTCTTCGGCGTAAGCCTTCAGCTTAAGCGTATCCGTAGGCTTGACCGTTAAAGTCAGCGTCGAGCCCTCTTCGATGGTTTTCCCGTTCACGGACGCGGTCGTGTACCACTCGTTGCCCACATGGTCGTTATCGACCAGTTCGACGCTCACGAGCGTGACTTTGATTTTGATCGTCTTCGCGGCCGCCGACACCGGCTGAATCAACAGACTAAACGCAAGCACAACGCCGACTGCAAGCTTCCATACTTTGGACATGGAGGGTGCCTCCCTCAATGAATGATTTTAGCCGAGTTCATTCAAATATGATTGAACGGTCTCATAAAGCTCCAGCTTTTCCATCCCCCGTATGTCATGCCCGCTCCTGGCGAAGTCACGGACTCGGAGGTTCGGATAATTCTTTGTGTATTTCTCCAACGCGTAAGAGACCCTTCGAGAAGATCCGTATAGGGAAAAACGTCGAAAACCCGCTTCTCGGACGACGGCTTCGACATCCTCGACATGCCCCTCCTCAATGCCCCGTTTCTTTTTCCATCTGAATCGTGATCATTCTGCGGCCGTCGTCGAGCGTAGAGATTCGAATGTCGAACGGTCTAAAGCCATGTTTATGATAAAAAGCGAGTCCTCTTGAATTCGTATTATGGCAAGAGAGCAGCAGCCGCTTGGCCCCATGGTTCTCCTTGGCCAGCCGAAGCATCGCTCGTATCAACGCCTCCGCCGCGCCTTTGCCTCTATACTCGGGAGACACGATGACGTTCCCCAGCCAGCACACTTCTTCGCCCGCGTCGTAAATATTCGCATAGGCCGCAACCCGCCCGGTCGATTCCTCGACGATGACGGTGGGATCGTACCGGCCCTTCCGAAGCTCCAGGATTTGCTCGGGCGTCAAGGGGAATTTCGCTCGGGGACTCATGTAGAATAGTTCCTCGGCCGACTGCGGGAACGTGCAAATCCGCTCCAAGTCTTCTTCGGCTAACGGTCGATGAATGTACATCTCCATTGAGCTCCTATCTGGTTTGAACTGGATAATTCGCGATTTACATGTAAACTCCTGCTAATCCGCGCGATCCGAAGGGGCCGCAGTCGGCAGGACAACCTAAATCTTCGAATAGTTGACGCGCGGGAGCATCGACCGGCAGAAAAACTTGAATCCGTGGATAGTCACAGTTGCTCGAGGTCATCGAAACTTGCTTGAAGCGAATGGGAACAAGCTCCCCTGCGCTGTCCGCTCGGGCCAATATGGATTGCGCGCGGTCCGGCTCTTCTTCAGAAATCTGCCTTTTCTCGTACTTGTCGACTTTTTCGTTCAAGCCATAGTCTTGAGCCCGCCGAACCAATCTCTGATACCAATCGTCATAGCGAGACAGCAAGTGTTCTCTCTTGAACGCCTGAATTCCATGAACGATGTGCGACTCCCACAGCTCGAACGACTCTTTGTCGAACGTGGATCGGGAGCGGATGGGCAGATCGGGATGACAGTGGAGATCGATTCTATTCATAAGAGTGTCGAAGGCTCGATCGAGGGGGATTTCGAACAAACGGAGGAACGGCTCGTTATAGCCCTTGATATCCTGAGTAGAAGTAACGATCATAGCGGGAAAAGGAAGGTCTCTCATCGTCCGCTGCGCCCAGTCCAAGCCAAGCTTGAGCTCCCGTCCTTCCCATTCGGTCCGGATCGGAAGGTACCCCGCTGCCATCAATAGATCGTTGCGCTCATCGGAGCCGCATTCCAAATAATCCGCGATGCCGATGATCGTCTGACGATCCGGGATGCGGCGAGAACGTCCGACCAGCAGATTCTTATAGGTAGGACAAGCTTCGTCGTTCAACTCCTGCTGGGTAAACCGTTTCCAGGTCGAACGCGGCCGGTCGGCACGCTCCCGTTGGCGCTTCATCCGCACCGTCTCGATCTCCCCCAAGACGATTTTCAGCGTGGAGTCGTCCGTTGGCATATCCCTCTCCCTTTCGCCAATCGAGGTGTAGTTCTGCACTTGGTGCGCAAAATCGCTTCAAGTATACTCCTTGATGAAATCGCAGGTCAATTCGATTGACCTGCATCCAATTTACTCAGTTCATGGAGGGATAGACAGATGATTCGCGCCATCGTAACCGATCCGCATACTGCCGATTTTTTTACGATCAAGGAAGTGGAAGCTCCCGTAGCTCAGGCTTGGGAAGCGATCGTTCAGGTTCAAGCCGTCTCTCTCAATCGCGGTGAAGTTAAGGATGCATTAGATTCCGGGAAAATAGCCAGACCAGGCTGGGACTTCTCCGGGACGGTCATCGCGCAAGCCGCGAACGGCGCGGGTCCGCGGAGTGGAGCCCGAGTTGTCGGCCTCCTCCCGATGGGAGCGTGGAGCGAGCAAGTAGCAGCCCCCGTATCGATGCTGGCCGAGATTCCGGACGAAGTCTCCTTCGCGGAGGCCGCGACGTTGCCGGTAGCCGGTCTGACTGCGCTCTATGCGCTTCGCAAAGAAGGTTTGCTGCTCGGCAAGCGTATCCTCATTACGGGCTCAACCGGCGGAGTCGGCCTGTTCGCCCATCAGCTTGCGGCGCAGTCCGGCGCCTTCGCCGTTGGAACGGCCAGCACCGCGGAGAAGGCGCAGCTAGTCCGGGAAGCCGGAGCCGACGAAGCGGTCGTTGGCTACTCCGGAATAGCGTCGGCCAGCGAATTCGGACCTTTCGATCTGATCGTCGATTCGGTCGGCGGCGATACGCTTGCCGCTCTGCTGCCGCAGCTTGGGCCGCAGGGCATTTGCGTCGCGGTGGGATTCTCCTCCTCGCCCGTCGCAACCGTCGATATGAGGAACTTGGTGACTTCCGGCGGGAGAACGCTGTACGGCTTCTTCCTCGGGGAGGAACTGAACCGCCATTCGGCGGCGGACGATCTCCGATTGCTGGCCCGGCTGGTCGCGGACGGCCGATTGACTCCCCGGATCGAAGCGGAGGCGCCGTGGACCGAGATCGGTTCCGTCGCCCGCAGCCTGCTCGAACGGAAGTATTCCGGCAAAGCCGTTTTGTCGCTAAGCTAATTCGGTGGCGAACGATCATCGACATTTCATTCTATGGCATACTCATCTGTTGAGATAAGTTGTTATAGAATACGACCGCTTGGGTATGCAGAAATTTCCGCTCGAGCAGTACCTTAGAGCTTGCTGGGTATGCGGTATAAGGACGATAAAGCCTAACGGACACCGCTGCGCCTATTTCATAAAAAAAGTCATTTTTGACCGTTTGCCGAGCCATTAACGGCCATAAGATTGGAGGTTTAATGCCAAGCGGGTCACAGAAGAATAGTCCCTGCAATGGCAATTTGCCCTGTTGCATTTCGCTGCTGTAAAATAAGGAAAGGCGCAGCCGATTTGTCAGAAAGAGGTTTTTCATGTTCGGAATGGCACTTATCATCCTAATCGTCGGGCTGTTATTCGTTGTGCGCGGCAAGACGGTTCAAGAGTCCGGCAAAGCGCGATATTGGTTAGGCTTCTCGCTGATCGGAATGACCGTCTTCTTCCTTCTAATCGGTATCTCGCAAATCTTGGATATTTCTAGCACCGGATCGGCCATTAATCGGCAATAACATGGGAGATCCCGTAAGGGATCCCCTTAACAAGCATATGAAATCCGCATGACAAACATCTGTAACCCGAGTTATCGAAAATCCATAAATTCATCTAAATAGTAACCGTCCGATTCCCAAGTATCGCCTAAGTCATGATAAATTTCAAGAATCGTTTTTTTGGGTAATCCGCAATTTTTAATTAGCCACTCCTTCATGTAAAAAATATCTCTATCCTCCCACAATAAATCAAGAATGCTTGATTCCTTTGCGGCATTGTCCGGAACGAATATTGCGAATGGCGAATGAAGAGTTCGCAGCAATTCAAAACAGAATGTTCTAAGGCTATGTTGAACATCGTTATCCTTCAGAAATGCAATCCACCGGTAATAATGATGAAAATAACATACACTTTTTGAAAATGTTAGGGATATCCCGCATGGTCCAATGCAATCGACTGTTCCCTCTAATTCGTCCGCAATAAGTCGCCATTTCTTATTCGAATCTTTAGGATTATAGGGCAACAAATCGTTAACGAACTCATTAATAAATGGATATCGAGCAGGATTATCATTTAAGTCAATAATCAAGTTCTCCAATTCGTCAATCTTCATTGAGTGCCCCATGAACGCCGTAAAATTCATTCCCATTGAGACACCATCCACTCAATCGTTATTATTGGTTCGATCTATTCGAGCTTCGAGTTCTTTCTACTTTCAATCCACTTTTCAACTTCTCTCTTAATCTCTTTGGTATCAAATACGTTTAGAATCATTTCTATCTGATAATCTTCTATTTCATCTAGTTTAATAGCACTTATCACTAGACTTTCCAATGCAATATAGGTTTCATGTTTATATATCTGAATGATCCTCGACAGCACTTCATCCGACCAATTAAGCTTGCTCAATTAGTACCAAATAATATGCTCTTTTACGCCTCGTTTTATATGAAGAATGTCTATGTTATTCGCTATTGTTTCAAGAGCTGCTGGATTTAACAAACCATGAAGACCCAATTGCTCATCCAACGCCATGGAGTTAATGAATGATTCGATTTTCTTGACTTGACCGCATGTCGCTGCTTGATTGATTTGATCAACTATCTGAGTAATGTCTGTAATAGAGACTCCTCCTTTTAGCCTTCTGTTGGGTAGAAAAGCTAAAGTAACATAATCGCCATCGCTAAGGCTATTAACCAACAGTATGAGAAAGGACGGCACCCGCTGCCGTCCTTTGCCTCGCCTATTGCCCCCTGCCCTGCTTAACCCGCTCCGCCAATCCTTGAAGATCCATCCCCTTCAAAGCGCCTTCGATCAGCTCCGGCAGCTTATCCGGCGAGCAGCCGAAGCACGGGATTCCGTACTGGGAGAGCTTCCGCGCGACATCTTCGTCATACGCGGGAACGCCGTCGTCCGAGAGCGCGAGCAGGCAGATCGTGCGAACGCCCGATTCATGCATGTCTCGCAGCCTCCGAATCATCTCCGTCCGGTTGCCGCCTTCGTACAGATCCGATACGAGCAGGAAAATCGTCTTCTTCGGCTCCGTCACGAACGATTCGCAATAAGCGACCGACTTGTTGATATCCGTTCCGCCGCCCAATTGAATGCCGAACAAGAGATCCACCGGATCGTTCGCGCAAGCCTCGGTGAGATCGACGACTTCCGTATCGAACGCGACGACGCGCGTGTCGAGCGACGGCATGCTGGCGAAGATGGAGCCGACGATCGACGCATAGATGACGGAATTCGCCATCGATCCGCTCTGGTCGATATCGAGAATGACCGTCCATTCCTTGCTTTTCCGCGCGCGATCGAAGAAGTAGACCTTCTCCGGAACGAGCTGCTTCCGCTCCCGGTCGTAATGATTCAGGTTGCTCCGGATCGTCCTGCCCCAATCGAGCCCCGTCAACGAAGGCAGCGGCGAATGCCGTCTGCGGTTCAAGGCTCCCGTCACCGCCCGGGCAAGATCGCTGGCCAGCCGCTTGACGATCTCGTCCACGACCTCCCGCACCAAGGCGCGCGCCGTCTCCTTCGTCCGCTCCGGGATTTGCCCGCGCAGCGACATCAGGGTGGCGACCATCCCGATATCCGGCTTCACTTGGGACAGCAGCTCCGGCTCGAACAGCAGCCGCGTCAATCCCTTGCGCTGAACGGCATCCGCTTGAATGACCGACACGATATCCGTTGGGAAAAACGAGCGCACGTCCCCGAGCCACTTCGCCAGCTTCGGAGCGGATGCGCCGAGACCGGCCGACCTGGAGCCGCCGCCGGCTCCTCCCGCGCCCGAAGCCCCTCCGGCGCCGGCTTCCCCGCTCGTTCCGTCGTAGATAGCGGCCAGCGCTTCGTCCATCAGCAGGCTCTCTTCGTCGAGAAGCCCTCCGCTCGCCGACCCTCCGACGGCCGATAACAGCTTCTCCTCCGCCGCGGCGCCCAGGATGAGCCGCCACCGCTTCGCCTGTTCCGCGTCCAATGCCGTCATCGTCTACAGATCTCCGAAATCAAAATCGTTAAGTTCATCGAGACTCCTCTTCTCCTCTTCGTTAAGCGGACGCTGCAGCGCTTCGCCCGTCGTATCGGCGCCCGTGCCCCAGATATCTCCGAGCAGCTCGGCGATCGCCGCCTTCTCCCGCGGTTCGAAGGTGCCGAACGCCCGTCGCAGGAAGACGAGCGACCGCTTGAACGGCTCCGCTTCCAGGGATTGGATGTAGGCATCCAAATGCCGCCATAAATAATCCCGCGACAGGAGCGCGTATCGATTCCGCAAGGACAGCCCCTCGAACCATCCCGCGCCCAGATCGGCCGGAATGCCGGGCGACAGCCGCCTCGCCACTTCCCGCGCGCACTCCTCTTCCCCGGCTTCGTTCCGCTCCAGCACGATGGAGAACGCATAGCCCGACAGCTTCGGGTTCCGGTCGTCGCGCTCGGCAAGTTCCTTCAGCTTGGACAGCCATAGCGGCTCGTCGACTTCCGAGTAGTGCTCCTGCGCGACCGCGTTCATGGCATGAATCGCGGAGACCATCCCGGCGGCCGCATCGTCGTTGCAGCCGGACGCTTCGATCAGCATCAGGCAGCCGCGCAGGAAGAGCTGCCGCATAATCGGAAGCAGCGGTTCCGTATCGATTCGCCGTACGGAACCGTATTGCAGCTGAACGGACAGCTCGCGGACCGTCTCCGCGATCTGCTCGAAGTTGCCGGCGTCGACGGCTAGCCGCTGCAGCGCGGACACCGCGTCGCCGGCGACTTGCGGAAGTCCGCATTCCCCGGCGAGGCGGATAATCTTCGCCGCCTCCGCGATGTCGGCGCAGGCATGCAGCCGCTCGTGAAGGACATACGCGGCGGCCAGCTCGACCGTCTCCCCTTTAAGCGTGGATTCGACGGTCTCGATCTCCGCCTCCGGCGACCACTGCAGCACCCAGCGCTCCGCCCAAGTGGCGTCCGCTTGACGCGCGTGCTGCTTGCGGGCGAACCGAATGCCCAAGACGGCCAGCCGGTGAAGCAGCACCGACCGGTTCAGATCGAGAAAGGCGGATTCCTCCGATTGAACCCGGCGATTCTCCCGCAGGTCGAGATCCAGCTCGGCGGCGACCAGCGTCTTATACTTCTCCAGCTTGAGACGCTTCAGCTCCCGGTTCAGGTCGTCCTGCACCGGCGTCTGGCTCACGCCTTCCGGCAAGCTTCCGATCGCCGTGCCGATATCCGTCCGCGCCAGCGCTTCCGCGACGACCGCGAATTCGCCGTGGCCGAACAGAATCGTCGCCGCGTCGCGAAGATCCTTCCAGGTCGGCCTTGCGCCGTCGTGCAAGGAGGCCAGCGCTTCGGCCAGCCGGACGCCCTCGATGACGGACGCGGTCGAACGCCACGTTCCTTGCTCGCGCATCCGCGAAGCGACCGAGGACAAGTACAGCGCCGGGAGCCGGTCCAGATCCCCTTCGAGCATGCATTGCCAGAGCAGCTCGAAGTAGGCGGGGGCGGCGTTGCCCGCCCCGTAGCCGGAATGCGACGAGAGCTTGTAGTACGAGTAAGGCATAAGCGTCATTCTCGTCGGCACCCGCGGCAGAAGCGCCAGCTCTTCGTCCGTCATCGCGGGACGCTCCGGCGTCAACGCCGGCGTATGGTGGGCGCCGGTCAGCACGACGATTCGCTCCGGCAGGTGGCCGGCTGCGATCGTGTCGCGGATCTTGCGGCGCATGTACGATTCGCGGATCTCGTTATAAGCCGATTCCTGCGGAGCGGCGCGAAGCTCCTCTTCCTCCGTCATCGCTCGCATCTCTTCCGAGAAGCGGGCGATCGCGGCGCGGTAGGAGCCCGGCTCCAGGCTGTGCTCGAAATGGCGTTCCCAGTACGCCTCGTAATCCGGCTCTCCGGACAGCTCCGCGATTCGCGCGTACAAATCCGGCCGCTTGCGCTCCCTCTCGTCTTCGTTCGCGTCCTCGTTCCCGTGCTCCCGCTTACGCTCTTGCTTGCGTTCTTGCTCCCGCTTGCGTTCGATCTCGCCGTAAGCTTCCCGCTTGCGCTCGACGATCGCCAACGACGCTTCCGTCGGCAGATCGATGAACTCGGCATGCCGGCCGTTCCGATGCGCCCACCGCAGCGCCTGATACTCCGGCGAGTAATCGGCGAACGGGTACAGCAGCGTTCGAACGGGCAGCTGCTCCGTATAGGCGAGCAGCGCGACCGGCGGCACGACGCCGCGCGAGACGAGCTGGCCGGCCAGCCCGCCGGCATCGCTCGGCCCTTCGATCAGCACGGCCGTCGGCTGCACCTCTTCAAGCAGCGCCAGAAGATGATAGGAACCGGCCGGCGACAGATGCCGGACGCCGAAGCGATGCGGCTCCCTCGCCCCGCTCACCCATTGATCTCCGAGCATGCGCCGTACAGACTCCGCCATGAGGCCCCCCGCTTTTTCATCACGTTCTCCAAATATTCCTTCCACGCCACGCGGTCCTTCTCTTCATCCTTCACGATGGCGCCCTGCAGGCCGGCCGCCACGTCTTCGTCGGTGATTCGCCCGTCGCCGAAGCTGCCCGCCAGCGCCATGCTGCCGGTCAGCAGGGAGATCGCTTCCGCCGTCGAGATGACGCCGGTCGGAGCCTTCACCTTCTCCTTGCCGTCCAGCGTAACCCCGCTGCGAAGCTCCCGGAAAATCGTCACGACCTTCCGAACCGTCTCCTCGTCGGGCTGAGACGCGCGCAGCCGATAACTGGCGGAGATCTCGCTCACCCGGCGGCGCACGATGTCGATCTCCGTCTCGAGGCTGGACGGCGCCGGCAGCACGATGATGTTGAATCTCCGCTTCAATGCCGCGGACATCTCGTTGACTCCCCTGTCGCGCGTATTGGCCGTCGCGATGATGGAGAAGCCGCGCTCCGCCGCCACCTCCCGGTTCAGCTCGGGAATGGCGATCGTCTTCTCCGACAGGATGGAGATCAGCGCGTCCTGCACCTCCGAAGCGCAGCGGGAGATCTCCTCGAAGCGGGCGATGCCGCCGCTCTCCATCGCGCGGAAGATCGGGCTGCGAATGAGCGCCTGCTCCGAAGGGCCTTGGGCGAGCAGCAGCGCGTAGTTCCAGGAGTAGCGAACGTGCTCCTCGCTCGTGCCGGCCGTTCCCTGAATGACCTTCGACGAGTCGCCGTGGATGGCGGCGGTCAGATTTTCCGACAGCCAGGATTTGGCCGTCCCCGGCTCCCCGATGAGGAGCAGTGCCCGGTCCGTGAGCAGCGTCGCGATCGCCATCTCGACCAGCCGTTTATGGCCGATATACTTGGGCGTGATGGCGGTATCGCCCGCTTGGCCTCCGACGATGAACGTCAAGACGGCTTTGGGCGATAATTGCCAGCCCGCTGGCCTCTCCTCTTTGTCTACTTCCTTGAGCGCCTCCAGCTCTCTCGCGTACAGCTTCTCCGCCGGCAATCTTAAGACATCTTGTTTCGGATCCATCCCCATAGTCCCCTTCCGCCTTCTTCGGCCGCGTCGTCCGGCTTCTCTTCCAATGCTTCGATAATGGAAAACAGTTCATTGCGCACGGACTCGTAAGCCGCTTGCTCCGCGAACGCGCGCAGACGCGGCGCGTACGCCTTCGGCATCGAAGCGATCAATCGCTTGTGCTGCCAATTCAGATAGTACAAGTGACGCCCGGCCCCCTTCTCCAGATGCCCCATGAGCAGCTCCGGAGCCTCCCGGTACCGGATGCGGAAGAGCGCGAGCAGGATATCGTACACGTGCCAATCGTTCGCCTTGGCATTCTGCAGCTTGCCCGTCAGGTAATCGGTCACGTCCCGGTCGGCCCGCTGCGCGAAAAGACAGACCAGCTCAGGCAGGTCGAGCCGGATGAACAGCTGCACCCAGCGCGGGTCCCACGCTGCTTCGGGAACGACTCCCGCTCCGTCCCGCTCCTCGTCCCCTCGCGTCTGATAGGCGGCCAGGCTGCGGATCGCGCCGAGCAGCTCCTTCGCCGCTTTGGATTTGCCCTTGCTCAGGAAGCCTGCGTAGCGATGGTAGACATCGGCCGGAGGCATCTGCCGGAAGGCGGCGCGGAATCCGTGTCCGAGGAACGAGCCTCGGCCGGCGTCTCCCAGCTCGATCGCGAACCGGTCCGCCTCCGGCCAATCCAGCTCGAGCAGAAGCTCCGCGGCCGCTTCCTGCGTCGTCTCCGTCTCCTGCACGAGGAAGGCTTCGGAAGACAGAAGCTTCCGGAGGAACGAATAGGTCTCCGCGGCCATCTGCCGGCCCGATCCTTCCAGGCAGCTTATCGCGGTCCGGATCTGCTCCGCCGCTTCGCTCTTATCGCTTCCTTCGCCGCTTAAATGTCGCTCCAACGCGTCCTCGCCGAATCGGATCATTCGCCCCATCAGCTCGGAAGAAGCGCTCGCCCGGATCGGATCGACCGCCAGCTCCCGATCCTTGGAGACAGCCGCTTCGTACAGCCGTTGCAGCGCGGCAGCCGTGCCAAGCTTAGCCAGCGAGAAGTAAGCCGCCGAGCGAACCTCCTTGCGCTTCTCCCGGCTAAGCTGCAATACCAACGATTCCTGCTCGGGATATTCGCCCAGAATCGAGACGGCCACGATCTTGACTTCCGGCGAGCCGTCGACGGCCGCTTCGGCGACGAGATCGATCATGGAGCGGCCGAGCTGACGATGGAGGAGCTGAAGCCTTCGGCCGTCCCCTTTGCCCCCCTGCAGGTTCAATTGGCTTCTCAAGACGGGCACCGCATCGCTTCCGAAGGCGGGAATCAGCTTCTCTTGAACGTAGTCCGGAATCTCCGCGTAGCTGTCGTCCAACGCCGAGCATATGGCCTGAAGCGCCCGCAGGTCGAGGAAGCTTCCGTCTTCGAACGAGGCCCGGATCTGTTCCAGGCGCCCCTGCCCTTTGGTCGTCAACGCTAAGATAAGCGGGTTCAGCTTCCGATAAGTCGTGTCGGTCTTGAGGCCGACACCCGCCCCCTGGACCGGCTGCGATTCCCCGGCCGTCTCCGTCCTCCCTTGCGTATACAGTACGGCGCTTAGCAGAGTGCCGAGTTCCAGCAGCTTCGCGGCGCTCTCTTCCCGTTCCGCGGCTAGCAATTCGTCCGTCGCGTCCGCGAGCCGCTTGAACACCGGCGCGGACTCGCCGAGGTTCCGCAGCCTGGGCAGCAGCTTCGTCAGCCTCAGATCGCCCGCGGCCATCGCGCTTCCGGCGATGAACAGACGGCGCGTCTCCTGCTGCAGTTCGAACAAAATGTCTATGCTCATATCGTCTCTCCTCTAATACAGAAGCCGAACGATTCGGCGATCCGTCACGATGCTCATGATTTGGACGCTTAGACGATTGGCTTCCAGGTCATGCCGGAACATGACGAGCGCGGCTTGGTCCCGCAGCTCTTCGTCCCCAAGCAGGGAGAGCATCGGGGTCGTCGGCCGTCCGCCCAGCCCGATGTCCGCCACCGGAAGCGGCTTGCCTTGGGCGTCTCTCAAGAGGTATTCGTCTCCCATCCGCTCGATGGAGCGGAATGCGACCAATAGAACGGGATTTTTGTCCGCCAGCGGGTTCTTGATGACGTTCTTCGCTTGCTTGACGACTTCCGGATAGGAAGGCGCCGCAAGAGCTTTGATCTTGGCATAGTCGGCCGGTTCGGGGTCCCGGAACGTCGACGCTTCCCACCGAACCCTCGCGTTGAGGTCGCCCGGATAGACGAACAGCTCCTCCGCCTTCACGACGCCATGGAACGTATCCTCCTCCCGGAGCGCCCGGACCGCGCGGAACGGCCGCAGATGGCGGGTCACGCGGATCGCGCCCTCCTTGAGATCGATCCACCAGCCCGTGTCGGCGAATTCGCCGCGCGCTTCATCCGCGTAGGACAGGAACGCGAGCTGAACCAGCTCCGCGTCGGTCTGGACGCGCCCGTATTCCCGCAGCTCCGCCAGCTGCCAGGCGTGGCCCAGCTGCTCCTCGAGAGTCGAAGCCGTCTCCATCGGAAGATCCGGGTTCTCGGCTCGCTGCTCCAGGTAGCTCTTGCCTTTCTTGGTCAGAGCGCGCAAAGCCAGAAGCTTCTCCATCGCGGACGTATAGACCGCTTCCCGGTCTCCCTCCGCCCGCATCGTCAGCACGAACTCCCGAAGACCGGCCTGCGCTCCCGGTATGTAGTGGTTGCCGAGCTGCTTCGCTTGCTCTTCGACCATCTGAAGCGTCTTCTTGTCTACGCTTCCGAGTCCCGACTGCGTCAGCTGCAGGACGAGCTTCTCCAGCATGCCGAGTCCGTCGAGCTGGACGGCGATCTTCTTGACGAGCGCGGACTTGTTCGTCTTCCGCTTCGCCTTCGCGGCGTCTCCGTTATCCGCCGCGGCCGCTTCCTTCTTTTTCTCCTCGCGCTTCTCCGCCTTGTCCCGCTTCTCGGCGATGTCTTGCGGGATATCCGCTCTCTCGAAGGACTTGCCAAGAGCTCGGGCATACAGCAGTCCGAGCGTATGCTTGCATGGGAATTGCCTGCTGGGGCAGGTGCAGCGGAAGACGGGATTCGCCTCGTTCGCGAAGTCGACGGAGCATCGGTAGGGCTCCTTGCCGCTTCCCTTGCACTCTCCGAACAGCAAGCTCCCGTCTTCGGTCTCGTTCAATTGGGGAAAACTGTTCTTCTTGACCAAGTCCCGGCCGTTCTTGATCGCGCCCGCATTCGGCGCCAGGCTGTCGACGTACGCTTCTGTAATCGTTGGCATGGTCTACCTCGCAATTCATCCGGAATTCTACTATCTTCCACATCAGTCGGGGAATTTCCTGTCTCTGCGACATGATCTGCGAACATAATAAAAGCCCCCTCCTACTCGGGAGGGAGTTGGCGGTTGAAGATAATCATTTCCTCATCACTCTTTTTATGAAGAGCCCTTGTTCAAATATGTATCGCCGGCTTGTTATTTTAAGGTCCCGATCCGCTTGAAGTGACTCTCCAACCCCAGGCCGTTTTCTTTACGTAAACGAAAGGCGTATCTATCCCATCAACGACATAGAGATCACCATACT
The DNA here is from genome assembly GCF_014212175.1 of Cohnella xylanilytica. Classification (GTDB taxonomy): domain Bacteria; phylum Bacillota; class Bacilli; order Paenibacillales; family Paenibacillaceae; genus Cohnella; species Cohnella xylanilytica. The sequence continues at coordinate 91,053 of NZ_JACJVR010000110.1, forward strand.
TGGGGTCGTTCTTAATTTTTCCTTCGTGGATCGAACGACTGAAGGCTTTTATGGGATGGAAGGAAAAAAATAAATGTTTCCGAACGGCTAGTTCCGCTCCAGGGGAAGGGAAAAATAGAATATATGCAAGAAGAACGATTAAGAAAATAATACCTACTGTTTTCTTTCGCATAAATCACCTTAATGGGGTTCCAGCCCCAATTATCTGTTCCGTTATCAATTTGAAGTTCTTGAGTTCCTTATTCAGATTTATAATTCCTTGTTTATCTAATCCTTGAGTCCGGACATAGAACGAGCCGGAAATTTCTTTCGAGGATCTTCCAGGAATCATTTGGTTCACTTGATTGATCAGTTGGTCCTTGTTTTCTATTCTATTCATTAGGTCTTCTGATAGGATAGGTTCGACTTCTTTGATTAAAATTGGATTTTCGGTTTTGTTAGAGAGCAAGAAGCTATAGGTCACTAAAGTTTTGTTCAATTCCCCGCCTAGTCCCATTTGAATGGACTCGATAATTAATCCATTACCTGAGCTATCCTCGAGCTCTCGTTCTTTACTGCACCCAAGAAGGAGGAGAACGAAGACGACGACCATCGAAATAATGGCGCTATGCTTCTTGCCGGGCATGTAACCCCCACCTTAAGACGAGGCTAGATGTTCCGTGCAATTATATCGAATACAATTCCATCCATCCCCTTGTTTGACGATCTCGGTGATAGAAGTGTTCAATAATAATTCCTCGGTTTGAAAATCTGGAATGAGCGCTTTCAGAGTATGTCGTATGATCGCTCCGTGGCTAATGACCAACAGATTTTGGCCGATATATTTCTCCGCCATCTCCTCGATACATTGCTTGCCTCTAGCCATGCACTCCGCGGGACTTTCGATTCCTAGATCCATGTCCCGCCAGTTTTCGCCCCATTTTCCCACTCGTTCTTCGTCTGTCGTTCCTTCAATCATTCCGCCGTGAATTTCGCGCAGGCGGCTGTCAAGCACAATATCCGTTATCCCGATGCGGGACGAGATGATCTCGGCCGTTTGGCGCGCTCTGAGTAAATCGCTGGAATAAATCCCGTCCCACGATTGCTTCTGAAGGCGAGCGGCAACAAGCCTCGCTTGTTCAAATCCTTCCTCATCCAACGGATTGTTGGAGTGGCCTTGCGCTCGCTTTTCTTTATTCCACAATGTGCTTCCGTGTCTTACGAATACGATTCGGGTCATAGGAACCTCCGATTTTGGCTGGGTCGCGTATCGTCAATCCGCATGAAATCGTTAATTTCTTAGCATCGCTAATTTGATCACCATAAGGATTAACACGGATGCCAATACGTCCGCTCATACTAGGATATTTATTGTAAATTCGAACACGTTATCATCATCAAGCGATGGATTCAAATAGCCGACTAACAAGGTTGCGGCTGCGACGATGACGTACATTTAAATCAGACCAAGAGCTGAGCCGTCTATATGCGGTAACTCAGCATTAATTGCATTCCAGCTGTCTGACGGCGCTTGAAGTTTGCTTATCGAACATGAATCTCCCCGGCATCATGGGATCCAAATCCTCCATGTGATCGATCCCAAAACCCTTTATGCCTTGAGTTTCAAATACGCCGTTCTTTTCGGTAATTTGAAACGGAAAGTACCATACATATCCGTCTTGTCGGACAAACCAAACTTCTACTCCTTCTTCGTATTCATAGAAGTCGGCAATGTACGCCTTTGAACCGCGCCACAAGTTCGATTCGGTCCCGCTTGCGAAGTCCTTGCATATGCCCCGAACAGCTTCCTCCGTCGCTTGGATCATTTTTTCCTTGCGGGGAGACATGCCAAAATCCGGTTGATGAGGCTCCTCGATCTCAAGAGTAAACGAACTGACGGTCTCATAGTTTCCAACCGGATACATCGGAGCGTTCTCCTTGTCAAGGAAACCTTCACTATGAACAATCCCGAACGATTCGATAAGCTTTACGAGCCAATCTCCCATATCGGTGGAGACGTAGACCGTTTTCTTTTCCGCTGCATCCGAATAGATCCTTACTTCGGCATTAATAGTATCGCCAATGAAGGGTTCCAATTCGAATTTCGACCTCTCGACCTTATTCGGATAAAACCACAAACGATAATTCGTATAATCTTCAACCGCATTTTTGATATTATCTGTTGTAAATCCTAGAGGAAGCTTCGCGTTGGATCCTTCTTGCTGTGATCCGTTGGAGCAAGAAGCAACAAGAACCGCTAACGAGAGGATGGCTAATATCATTACGCAGCGGATATGGGCGTCCTCCTTCCCTTCCCGTGTCTCCTGAGCTCCCTTGAGCCATAAATATCATCGATCTGAAGTCTCAATTTCGATTAGACTCATTCACTAACTTCAAAATGAGCTCTTCCGAGCTTTCGTTCTGTTTGATCGTCAGCTTATATTCCTGATCCTTGTCTTCGAAGCCGTCGATCAGCTCTTTGCTGCTCTCCCCGGAGACCTGGAAACTTCGTACTCCTTGTAATTTCTGGGGATACTGACTGGCTAACTTTATTCCCTTGCCTTCAAGCGTGTATTCGATCGGATCCATGGTCGACTCTCTATCTCCAATATGTTGAATGTACAGCGAGTCGAAGATCGATTCGCCCGCGTCCATCAGCGTAAAGGTTGAAGCCCAATTCTCCCCTTCGGCAAAATAAACAAGGAGCTTCTCCTTCCGGCCTTCGTGAGAATCCGAATTGCACCCCGTTAACAACACAAGGAGAAGGACCGAAACGAATATCGCTGCCTTATTCACCCTTTATCCCTCCCGCTCAGCGTTAACGATTGCCGGAAGCCCTTCGCCCTTCATGTCTCTGACGGGATAATCGAGACTCGCCCAGAGCCGGTTCAGAACGTTGTCGCTCTTCGCTTGGCCCGAGAATCCGGTCGAGGTCCTCATTTCTCCCTTTTCATAGACATAAACAAGTTCCGTGCCATCGTTCCGATGGAGAACCAGCGTATAATCGCCGTCCAATGGGATCGCCTTGTCGCTTGGCTTGATTCGGTTTAGACGGTCGATGACCTTGGCGACGTCCGCCGATTCCGTTACGACCATCGCTTGGATCTCCGAATCGTTCGGTACTGTGGTGAGCGATGCGTTGAAAATCTCGATGCTCGCCACTTCGTTCGGATGAACCGGAACGATCCGCGGATCCTTTTCCGACACGGCATATATTCCGCCGGCGAGAACGATGGCGCATCCTACGGCGATCGTAATCGACTTTTTCATGGGAACGCCACCTCACAACAATTAACCTCGAATTACATTATTTTACTATAAACCGGCTGAAAATCCACCTTTTTCAATGTTTTTATCCGGGCACCCTTGCACGGGTTCAAGCTCGTCTATATTGGACGATAGAAAAAATCCGCCTTTGCGGCGGATTTTGAAAATCGCATATATAACTATTAGGAGAACACGACGCTCTCGATGACGACCGCCCGACCGGATGCCGCGTTCCGAAGCGACCAACTCTCTTCCCCATGGCTGCGATGAACCGCGAAGAGAAGCGCATCGCCCGCATCGAGCCGGCACAGAGCGTTCCCGCCCGCGTCGGCTGCCTCGACCGAGCCCTCGGCCGTATACCAGATCCGGTGAATCCAATGCTCCCCTTCTTCGCAAGGAAGGCTGCCGACCGCGGCGACTAACGCGGCTTCCCCCGGCACCTCCAGGACGCTCATCCGAGCGCGAAGCCGAGAATCATAGATCAGATTGAAGTCTGTCGCCCTGCCCTCGCTGCTCGTCCGCCAGCCGCCTTCGAACGCATTCTGCTCGTACGGCCGTAACCGATACGTGCCATGCCCCTCGTGATGCAGCGTCAGCTCGTTCTCCAGCACCATAAGGATGCGGCTGAAGCCGTCCAGCGGCGTGAAGTCGGTCCTCTCCGCCTCGACGGTCGCCGTGCTGACGCGCCAAGCGAAGTTGCGCGCCGCGTACTGCGAAGTGGCGGGATGGATCGCGATCTCCGCCGTCGTCCCTCCCGACCAGCGGCTGACGCGACGCCGTTCCCGGCCGATCCGCTCCCATTCGATCCGGCTCATCGGTTTCGCCTCCTTTTCCCCCATTCGCCCTTTATACCGCCGCAGGCTTGTTCAACGAATACGACAGCGTCTTGCCGTTCGCCGCATCGATGACGATCTGACACGTCCGCTGCTTCAGCTCCAGCACCGACTCGACCGACACGTAGGACGAGTGCGGCGTCACGAGCGTCTGCGGCATCCCGATCAGCGGGTGCCCCGGCTTCGGCGGCTCCTCCGTCAGCACGTCCAGTCCGGCTCCGGCCAGATGGCCTTCCTCCAGCAGCCGCGCCAAGTCCGCTTCCCGGATCACGCCGCCCCGGCACGTGTTGACGAGAATCGCCCCCTTCGGCATCGTCTTCATCCGCTCGTACGTGAGCAGCTCCGTCGTCTCCGGCGTCAGCGGCACGTGCAGGCTCAGAATGTGGGATTGCTTCAGCAGCTCCTCGAACGACAGCGGCTCAACGCCGAACGAGGCGAACGTCTCGCTCCCCACGTATTCGTCATGGGCGACGATTCGCACGCCGAAGCCCTTCAGCTTCTCGGCCACCTTGCGGGCGATGCGCCCGAAGCCGAGCAGGCCGACGGTCCGGTCCTTGAAGCGGTACATCGGCAGCGTATCGAGCGGGTCCCAGCCTCCGGCGAGCACTTGATTGTGGAAAGGCACGAGACGTTTGGCCAACGCCAACATAAGCGCCACCGCGTGATCGGACACTTCCTCCATGCAGTAGTCCGGCACGTTCGAGACGACGATTCCCTGCCGGGTCGCCGCTTCGAGATCGACGTGATTGAAGCCGACGCCGGAGATCGCGATCGACTTGCAGGAAGCGAGCTTCCCGATCAGCTCCGCCCCGCAGGGGAAGCCGACCTGCGCCACCACGCCGTCCGCATGGGGCGCGTACAGAGGCGTATCCTCCGCCAGCGTCTCGGAAGTCGTCACCTTTACCTCGAACCCGTTCGCCTCGTAGATCGCCTTCTCCACCGAATGATCGGTCCATTCGTCGTCCAGAATCCAGACCAGCTTTTTCCCATTGAGCATCGGTATGTCCTCCCTTGATGTCAGTTGTCAGAGCAAGCCCTTGGAGGAAGGAACGTCCGTCCGTCCCGGCTCGATGCTCGTCGCCTCTCGGAGCGCGCGGCCTAGCGCCTTGAACACCGCTTCGATCATATGGTGCGTGTTGTGCCCGTAATGGACGATGACGTGCAGCGCGATGCGGCCTTCGATCGCCAGCTTGTCCAGGAACTCGTGCACGAGCTCCGTCTGGAAGCGCCCCGTCTCTCTCGACGGATAATCCGCCCGGTACTCCAGATGCGGCCGGTTGCTGATGTCGATGACGACCTGCGCGAGCGTCTCGTCCATCGGCACGAAGGCGTTGCCGTAGCGGCGAATGCCTCTTTTGTCCCCGAGCGCCTCCCGCAGACATCCGCCAAGCACGATCCCGATGTCTTCCACCGTGTGGTGGTCGTCGATGTGCGTATCCCCGATCGCCTTCACGTTCAAGTCGAACCGCCCGTGAACCGCGAACAGATGCAGCATATGGTCCAGGAACGGCACGCCCGAGTCGATCTCGCACGCTCCGGAGCCGTCCAGCGCGAACGCGACCTTCACGTCGGTCTCGCCCGTCTTGCGGTGGTGGGAAGCCTGCCTCATTCTCGTCTCGCTCATCTCGATCTCTCCCTGTCGTTGGGTTGATTATTGAATGCACAAAAAAAGAAAGCCCGAAACGGACCCGCGCCGAGGCGGGTCAGTCCTTGAAGCTTCCTTCTAAAGGGTCTATTCGCTTGATCAGCTTCTCTATGGATGTTTGTGAAAAGGAGTCTATCGCGCCGCCGTCATATAGCGATACGCCCACAGGGCGTATGCCCGGGCGGCCGCCAGCACTTCGTCCAGCGGAACGAACTCGTTCGGGGCATGGGCCACGTCCAGCGTGCCGGGTCCGTACAGCACCGACGGGATTCCCGCCGCGGCCAGCAGCTCGACTTCCGCGTAGCCGTTGAAGCCCGCGTATTCCGGCTCCGTTCCGTGCAGATCCCGAAGCGCGCCGGCTAGCCCCCGCACTACTTCTTCGGTCTCCGCGACGGTCCAGTTGTCGAACTTCTGCCGCAGGATCAGCTCGACCTCGACGCCCTCCCGCTTCGAGAACGACTCGGTCAGCTCGCGAATCTCGCGCTCCGCCTCCTCCATCGTCTCGCTCGGCAGCACCTGCCGGTCGAACTCCAGCTCGCAGCGGTCGGGCACGAGCGTAACGCCGACGCCTCCCTGCAGCTTGCCGACGTTGACCGTCGGGTAGCGAAGGTCGGGCTCGTCCATCCGCGCCTTCAGAGAATCGTTGTAGCGGCGGAGCTCCTCGAGGTAACGGCCCATTTTGTAGATCGCGTTATCGCCCGCGAAGGCGATGCCCGTATGCGCGCTGCGCCCCGTCGTGCGGGCGGCGAACTCGAGCGCGCCCTTCAGCCGGTTGCCGATCTTCAGGCTCGTCGGCTCGGAGACGCACGCCATCTCGCAGTCCGCCAGCTTGTTCCCGGCGAGCAGCGCCTTCGTCCCTAGGAAGCCGACTTCCTCGTCGATGACGGCCGTGAACAGGAGCCCTCTCTCGAACGGGATGCCGAGCCGGCTCAGAGCCTGAACGGCGACGATCATCGCCGCCACCCCGGCCTTCATGTCCGCCGACCCGAGGCCGTACATCCGGCCGTCGCGGACGACGGCTCCCCATGGATCGTCGGTCCACAAGCTCCGATCGCCCGCGGGCACCGTATCCATATGACCGTTGAAGAGCAGCTTCTGAGGACGCCGGCCCGCCAGCTCCGCGAGGACGTTGAAGCGATCCGGCTCCACGGGCTGCAGCTCCACGCGAAGGCCCGTCTCGCCTTGAAGCTCCTGCGCGACCATGTCGGCGACGGCCTTCTCGGTGCCCGTCGGATTCTCGCTGTTCGCCTGCACGAGCCGGCGAAGCAGATCCGTCAGCTTCTCGCCGTCGATGGAATCGACCAGTCTGCGCTCCGCTTCAGTCAGCTTCATCCGGCACCTTCCCCTCGACCGCCGCCTGGAAGTAGTCGTAGCCGAAGCCGACTTGCTCCGGCTTGTGCGAATCCGAGCCGTAGACGACTTCGACGCCTTGCTCGAGACACTGGCGAATGAACCAGACGGGAGCGTATGCGTGGCCGCAAGTCGGAACCCGGAGGCCCGCCGTGTTGACGTCGACGCCGATTCTAGCCTTTGCGAGTTGGCCGACGATCCGCTCCAGTCTCCTGCGAATCAGAGCCGGGTCGATCGGCGGCAGCTCTCGCGCGAACTTCGTGATGAGCAGCGGATGCCCGATTCTGCGGCGCATCGGGAGCTTGGCGGCCCAGGCGATCGACTTCTCGATCTGGTCGAAATATTCGTCCGCCGCCCGGTCCATCGTCCCGTAGTAGCTCAGCAGATTGGCGCGGAAGTCGTCCGCCGTGAAGTCGACGCAGTACATGCCGTCCCGCCCCGCGAGGTAGTGGACGGAGACGACCGCGTCTTCCAGCACGTCCAGGTACGGCTCCAGGATCCCGTCGGAGAACGATTCATGCCCGTCCAGGTAGTCCATCTCGAGGCCGACCGCGAGTTCGAGTGTCCCCTCGTACTTCTTCTTCATCCCGGTCGCGTAGCGGATATACTCCGGAAGCTCGCTTCTCGGCATGGCCAGCTCCGCCATCAGCTTCTCGTCCCGGATCCAGCCATCGGGCAGCGGCGGGTGCTCCGTCACCGAGTACCGGTCGAAGCCGAGCGCGACCGCCCGGTCCGCGTATTCGGTCAGCTCCGCGGGGTTGCCGTGGTAACAAAATTTCGTGTGCGTATGGCCGTCCCATTTGAGCGTCATCGTCATCTCTCCTTGCCTTCTAATCGGCGGCTTCCTGCCTTCGTCTCTTGCGATTGGCCCAATTGGCGCATGAACTTACCGTAAACGCCAGAGCCATCGCTGTCAACATCGCCAGCAGAAATCCCCGGGCGTCGTTGCTGAACAGCAGCGCCAGATACGAGGGCACATACGCGGTCGAACGAAGGTGAAGCCCGCCGATGACGGCTCCGGCCGCGCCGGACGCGACGATCGCTCCGGCATAGACGGCCCGGTTGTTCCGCATGTACACGTAGGAAGCCTCGATGAAGGTGCCGAACCCGACGTTCAGCCAGAACGGCTTGAGAGCGAGCTTCCGTTCCCCGGGATTCGGAGGCACCGCCATCTGGGCGAGAAGGATGCCGGCGGACGTCATGACGAGACCCGCCATGTCGAGCGCGCCGAACAGGCTGTTGCCGTATCGCTCCATCTCGATCAGGATCAGCGGCAGAATCGCCACATGGTACCAGCCCTTCATGATGAGCGGCCACATGGCCAAGCCGAGGACGAGACCGATCACGGCCGGACTGAGTCCGACAATCCAATCGAGCGCGTCCCGGATCGCGTCTCCCGCTGCGGACGTATAGGGGCTTGCGACGTAGAAAAGAAGAAGGCCCGGCACCAGCCCGGACACCCCCGCCGTCGCGATGTTGACCGTCGTCGCCGGGAAGCCGCGCTTCGTTCCGAACTGGAACACCCGCGGCACGAGCCATCCCGCGGCCAAGCCTCCGAGCACGGCGCCGATGATGCCGGCCTCGGCGGACAGGAGGCCGGCGATCGCGCCCGCGATCAGCGTCACCTCGCCGAGGTCGGACAGCTGGCGCGCCGCGAACACGGCGAGAATGACGCCGGGCAGCGCGGCCAGGACGGCGGCCGCCTCGTGCAGGCCGGACAAGGCGGGCAGCTTGGCGACGGACAGCAGCAGCAGGACGGCGATGAACGCCGGCATCGACGACGACATGACGCCGCTGAGGCGCGCCTGCCGGAGGGTGCGCGTTCCCGCCATTCGGTACGGCAGCTTCCAATGGCGGCTGAGCGCGAGCGCGAACGAGACCGCGCGCGTCAGGTTGGTCGTCCCGGTCGTGCCCGACAGCGAGACGACGTTCGCTCCCATCGATCTGACGCGGCCCATCGACGTGCCTCCGGTTCCGACGATCGGGAGCCCGCGCCGGACCGCCGCCTCGATGGAGCGGCGGTTCGTCCCGAGCGGGTCGCAGCTCATCAGGATGAGCCCGTCGATGCGGCCTTGCTCGATAAGCGCGGCGATATCCGCGTCTTGAAGCTCGGCCTGGCGGTTCACTTCTTCCAGCGGGCCGGCTTCCCGGCGCCGGAACGCTTGCGCGCCGCCGCTCCATTCGTACAGCTCGGCGGTCGTCGAAGCCGCCGTCTGGTCCATGGAGCCCGATGCCGCGACGAACAGCGCGGCTTCCACCGCGATGCCCGCCGCGCGGCACTGCTCGGCGATCTCGCTTAGCAGCTTGGACGGATCGCCTCCGCCCGAATGGAAGAGGTTCCCGCCGCTGCTCCCTATGATCGCCGCTGTCTTGGTCGCGGACACGAATCCTCCTCCTTCCCGACTCTCTCGGAGAGCGCGAATTTTAAACCTTCGCCGCAGCCGCCTGCCACAGCGCCTTCAGCTTCTCGATCCTCTCGTCCGCAAGAGGCGTCTTGTTGATCCAGACGCGGCGGTCCGAGCCTTCGAACAGCCGGTCCATCCCTTCCCGCCACAATACCGAGGAGCGCTTGTAGAACGCCTCGGTGTCGAACGCGATGTGGCTCGTCATCGTGACGTTGTCCAGTCCGCGCAGCGGATGATCGGGCGTCAGCGGCTCGGCGTCGAAGACGTCGAGCGCGGCGCCGGACAGACGGCCGCTACGCAGCGCCGCGGCCAAGGCGGCCATGTCGACCAACCCAGCGCGCGCCGTGTTGATCAAGTACGAGCCCGCCTTCATCCGGGCGAATTCCGCCTCTCCGAGAAGCGGAGGGCTGCCCGCGGAGTGGCGCGAGTGCAGCGTCAGGACGTCGCTCTCGGCGAGCAGCGTCTCCCAATCCGCGGGCTCGGCTCCCGCTCCGCGCACCGCGTCGTCCGGCACGTACGGATCGTACGCGAGAACGCGGCAGCCGAAGCCGCCCAGCTTCTTCGCGACGAGCCGCCCGATCTCGCCGAAGCCGGCGATGCCGACCGTCAGCTCGCGCATCTCGGGAATGCGGCCGGTGTTCGGGAACTCCTTCGGCCACCCTCCCGCGCGAATGTCCGCGTGGCAGCGGGCGATGTTGCGCATCTCCGCCAGCATCATCCCGACCGTGAAGTCGGAGACGGCTTCGGACGTGCGGCCGAGCGTATGAACGACCGGGATGCCCAGCTTCTCCGCGCCGGCCGCGTCGACGTTCTCGTAGCCGCCGCGCAGGACGCCGACGGCGAGAAGCTGCGGGTTGCGCTCCAGCAAGGAGGAGCTGACCGGGCAGATGTGAACGACGAGCAGCTCGGCATCGGCCAGGAGCGGCTCCAGTCCTTCCGGCGCCGGAATGGCGTCGGGGCCTTCCCGTTCCAGGACGAGCAGCTGCTCGTCCAGCTCGTGCAGCGTAGGCGGGCCGAACCGGAACGGAACGACATCCCAGCCGGCAGCCGCGAACGAAGAGAAGCTCTCCGCCAGAAATTCGGGGGTCAGCAGCGCGTCCCCGACGACGACGATTTTCGGTTTCTTATCCATATCGGCTCTCCCATGCCTTCCCTTGTGCAGTGGTAAATCGTTATGTTGGGGTCGATCCGTTAAGCTACTCTTCCTTGCGCTCCATCCCCGGCTTCGGCTGCGGCCCCAACCCCAGCCGCCTCACGGCCGCCTCCGCGTCCGACCAAGCCTCGTACGCGGCGTACATCCGATCGTACGTCCCGCGGTACTCTTCCCGCGGCGCGACGATCGTCTGCTCGCCCGCCCAGCGGCGGACCGCTTCCGCCGGCTCGGCGAAGCGCCCGAGCGCGACGGCGGCCAGCATGGCGGCGCCGAGCGGCGTCGCTTCCCGTACGCTGGACAGCGTCAGCGGGCGCTGGAGAATGTCGGCGAGCGATTGCCGCCACACCTCCGACGAAGTCGGCCCGCCCGAGATGATGAGCTTCTCGAAGGAGATGCCGATCTCGCCGAACGCGCCGAGGATGCTGCGGATGCCGTAGCCGGTGCTCTCCATGACCGCCCGCGCCAGATGGCCGGCGGTATGGCCGAGCCCGAGTCCCGCGAACAAGCCGCGGGCGTCGGGATCCCAGCGCGGAGTGCCCGTGCCGCTGAGGCCCGGCAGGAACACGAGCCCTTCGGCGCCCGGCTCCGTGCCGGCCGCAAGCCGGCTCAGCTCCTCGAAGGACACCGAGCGAGACGATGCCGAAGCGGGATCCGAAGACGAAGCCGGGGACGATACCGGAGTCGAGTCTGCCGGGGATCCGGAAGCAACGGGGTCGACAGAGCCATGGAACGACAGCAGATCCCGCAGCCAGCTCATCGCCCCGCCGGTCAAATAATGGGTTCCCATCATCAGCCACGAGCCCGGAACGGCGGAGATATTCGTCATCATCCGCGCGTCGACGACCGGCGAAGCGAGCGGCGTCATGAAGAACGTGCCCGTCCCGAGATTGACGACCGCCTCGCCGGGAGCGACCGCGCCCATGCCGAGCAGCGCGGCCGGCTGGTCCGAAGCGGCGGCGATAACCGGCAGCCCCGCAGGCAGCCCGGTTCGCTTCGCCGCTTCCGCGGTCACGTTCCCGACGACGGTTCCGGGCGGCACGATGTCCGGGAACAAGCCCGGATCGGCCTCTAAAAAGCGAAGCAGCCCGTAAGCAGGCTGTCGGCTTCGAATATCCATATGGAAAAAGCAGGCGTTCGTCTCGTCCGTGACGAACCGGCCGCTCAGGCGGCTAAGCAGGAAGGCGTCGACCGAAGCGACGCGCCGGATGCGTCCGTACGCTTCCGGATGCCGGTCCCGGAACCAGAGCAGCTTCGCGAGCCCCCAGCTGTCGGAAGGCGGAATGCCCGTCGTCTCGAAGATCCAATCGGTTCCCTTCCCTTCCGCCTCGCAGCGCTCCCGCAGACGGTCGATCGCTTCGGTGCAGCGCGTGTCCATCCACAGGTAGGCGGGGGCGACCGGACTTCCTTCCCCATCGAGGAAAACGCAGGAAATCTGCTGGCTCGTCACCGCGACGGCCTCCAGCGCAAGCGCATCCGCGGCCCCCGCTCCCCCGTGCCGGTCCAGCAGCTCCGCGATCGTCTTGCACACGCCGTCCCACCAGAGATCCGAGTCCACCTCGGCCGCCCCCGGCTCCGGCACGCGCATCGGAATGTCGGTCTGGGCGCTGCCGACGGCCGCTCCGCTCTCCAGGTCGAACAGATAGCTCTTGACCGCGCTCGTGCTCGCGTCGACGACGATAACGTGACTAGCCATGATGCGAATGCCTCTCCCTTCCCGCAAGCCTGTCTCCTAATGCTTTCTAAACTCCTAAACTCCTAATCCTCTTAACTGCTCAAGTCAATCTTCCTCTATGAAAACGAGATTCGCGCCAGACGGTCGGTCTCCTCGAACGCGTCCGCGATCTCGGCGGCCGTAAACGCCCGGCCGATCGAATGGATCGTCTCCTCGGGCGACAGCGTCCTCTCTCCCGCGACGAGCAGCTTCCGCCGCAGCTCTCCCGCATCTGCGGCTCCGCGATCAAGCCCGACTTCGGCCAGCGTCGAAGGCAGCTTGATGTCGCGGCAGAAGCGCAAATACCGCACCGCCTCGTCCGGCTCGCCCAGCAGGACCGCCTGCACCGCCGTGCAGAAGCCGACCTTCTCCCCGTGCAGAAGAGGGTGGCACTCGGGCAGCTCCGTCAAGCCGTCGTGCAGCGAATGCGCCGCCGCCAGCCCGCCGCTCTCGAAGCCGATGCCGCTCAGCAGCGTGTTCGCTTCGACGACGCGCTCGAACGCGTCCGTCAGCTCGCCGCGCGAGGCGTCGCCGTAGGCGCGGACGCCGTCCTCGGCGAGGATGCGGCCGCACAGCTCCGCCGCCGCGATGCCGAACCGAGTCGGATAAGCGCCGAGAATCGTTTTCCCGCCGCCCCGCAGGCATGCCAGCGCCTCGGGAGCGGTCGCGAGCGCGTCCCCCATCCCGGCGGCCAGATAACGAACCGGCGCTCGCAGAATGATCTCCGTATCGACGAGAACGTAGTCGGGGTTGCGAGGATGCGTCTCAAGCTGGACGACCCGCCCCTCCTCGTCGTAGATGACCGACAGCGCCGAGCAAGGCGCGTCGCTCGCGGCGATCGTCGGCGCGATGACGACGGGCAGGTCCAGCCGGTACGCGGCCGACTTGGCCGCGTCCAGCAGCTTCCCGCCGCCGAAGCCGACGATGACGTCCGCCCGGCATTCCCGCGCCTCCCGCATCAGCCGCTCGATCTCCTCGTGCGAGCACTCCCCGCCGAATTCCGCGACCTGCGCGGGAAGCCCGGCCGCCGTCCAATCGCGGAGCTTGTCCTCGCCCAGCCGCTTCAAGCCTCCGGCCGTCGCCACGAGCAGCGCCCGCGCGTCCGCGCCGAAGCGGGCGACGACGGCCGGCAGCTCCCGGATGACGCCGGGACCTTGCCGATACTGCCCCGGCATCATAATCGTGGTCGTTCTGCGTTCCGCACCCGCTATATTCATCCTTTTAACGGCTCCTCTCCAATTCTCCCGGTCATTCCCCCGACGGCTCGGCCTAGGCGTTCATGATCGGCCGCAGCGCCTCGACGAACCGGCGGTTCTGCTCCGGGCTGCCGACGGTGATCCGGATATGCTCCGGATACCCCCACGAGCGGCAAGGCCTTACGATGAAGCCTACCCGCAGCAGGGCGTCGACGACCGGCACCGCGTCCCTGTGCAAATTCGCGAGAACGAAGTTCGAATAAGACGGGGTGACGTCGATGCCCAGCGCTCCTAATTCGGCGGTGAGATACCGGATTCCTTCCCGGTTCGTCGACAGGATGAAGTCGCGGTAGTCGGTATCCTCCAGGCTGGCGAGCGCCGCGGCGTTGGCCATCCGGCTCACCGGGAACGGCTCGCGCACCGCGAGCACCGGAGCGAGCACCTCCTTCGAAGCGATCGCGTACCCGATCCGCATGGCGGCGAGGCCGTACAGCTTCGAGAACGTGTGCACCGAGATGACGGGGTAGCCTTCCCGGACGTATTCCGCCCCCGTTTTGTACCCTTCGACGTCGATGAATTCCCCGTACGCTTCGTCCAGCACGACGACGACGTGCGGCGGCACTCGGCTCAAGAAGGCTCCCAAGGCGTCCGAATCGACGATCGTTCCGGTCGGGTTGTTCGGGTTGCAGACGTAGATCAGCTTCGTCTTCTCGTTCACGCTGGCGAGAATGCGGTCCAGATCGAACTTGTAATCTTCGGTCAGGGGAATCTCCACCGGCACGCCGCCCATGACGACCGTCGAGGTGCGGTACACCGAGAACGTCGGCACGCAGTAGACGACCTCGTCGCCGGGATTGACGTAAGCTTGGCCGATCAGCATCAGCACGTTGTCCGCCCCGTTGGAGATGAGAACCTGGGCCGGGTCGACCTCGTACAGCTCCCCGAGCTTATGCCGCAGCTCCGCGCTCGTCGGCTCGGGATACAGGTGGCTCTCGGCGGCGGCCGCGTTCATCGCGGCGATCGCCTTCGGAGACGGTCCGTACGGATTCTCGTTGGACGCGAGTCTCGTAATCTCGGACAAGCCGTACTGCTTCTTCACTTCCTCGATCGATTTGCCGGGCACGTACGCCTCGAGCTTCGATACTTCTTGCCGCCATAGCGAGGTGGACATGGATGGAACCCCCTTTATTTTCGAAAAAAAAAGTTTGGACTACACGAGCTTCGCCAGCTTCTCGAACAGGGCGTCGACGCGGCCGCCGATCGTCCGCTCCGGCACCGTCAGAATGCCGGAAGGCGCTTCGTACACCGTGCGGCCCGCCACGACAACCCGCTTCACCGCCGAAGGCTGCATCGCGTACACCATGTTCGCGAACAGCTCGTTGCGCGGAGCGAGCGACAGGTCGTGAACGTCGATCGCCGCGAAGTCCGCGTATTGGCCGACGTCCAGCGAGCCGACCGGCAATCTCAGCGCCCGGCCCCCGTTCGCGGTGCCCATCTTGTACGCCTGGCTCGCCGTCACGCAAGTGCCGTCCAGCCGGGCGACCTTCTGCAGCATCGCGACCATGCGCATCTCTTCGTACACGCTGATCCGGTTGTTGCTGCAGGCGCCGTCCGTGCCGAGCGAGACGTTGAGCCCGGCCTTGACCAGATCCGGAATGCGCGTTATGCCGTCCGCCAGGAACATGTTGCTGGACGGGCAGTACGCGAGAGAACCGCCGCGGCTGCCGACGAGCTCGACCTCGGAATCGTCCAGCCAGACGAGGTGGATCGCGATCATGCGCTCGTCGAGCACGCCCAGCGAATCCAGGTAATGGATCGGCCGTTTGCCGTAGTCTCGCAGAATCTCTTCGACCTCGAACATCTCTTCCGCTACATGGATATGGTAAGGCGTATCGAGCTCGACCGCAAGCCTGTGCCCGGCTTGAATCATCTCGGGAGAGGCGGCGTGAGGGCTGTGCGGGGCCGGATGAACGGTCACCATCGGGTTGCCCTGGTACTTGACGGCCAGCGACCTCGTACGTTCCACGGCGTCCGGAATCGACTCCCGGTACGCGAGCGGAGCCCCGTCCCAATCGTACATCGTGCGGGCGAACACGAGGCGGATGCCGAGGTCGTTCGCGGCCTTGATGACGGCTTCGTCGTAGGCGGTGCCGCCGTTATGGATGTAGTAGAAGTCGCAAACCGTCGTCACGCCGTAACGGAGCATCTCTCCGAACGCCAGCAGCGCGCCGGTGTAGATCGCGTCCTCGTCCAGGTGCGGCGTGTACTTGTACAGCGCCTGGTCGCGCCATTCCAGGAACGGCTTGTCGATGGCGATGCCCCGCAGCAGGCTCTGGAACGAATGGTTGTGGGCGTTGACGGTGCCGGGCACGATCGCCTGGCCGTCCCAGCGGATCAGGTCCGCGTCCGGGTAGAGCGCCGTCAAGTCGTCCAGGTCTCCGGACGCCTTGATGACGTCGCCTTCGACCAGAAGCGCCCCTTGCTTGCGGAATTCGTCGTTGATGTACGCGTAATCGGCGGTATACAGCTTTTGCATCGGATATGTCCCCCTACCGGTTCAGTTGTTCGTCCAGGGCGAGCAGCGACCTTAGCAGCACGTTGCCCGTCTTCTCGATGTCTTCGATGCGGCTCTCTTCTTCCGGACAGTGGCTTTTGCCCCCGAGGCTCGGGACGAAAAGCATGCAAGATCGGGTGAGCGCGGCCATATGCGCCGCGTCGTGCCCGGCCATGCTGCCGAGCGGCATCCACGGGTAGCCCAGCTTCTCGGCTTCCCGCGCGCAGACGTCCGCGACTAGCGGGTCCATCGCCGCCGGATGCTGGTCCAGCAGCAGCTTGCGCTCCAGCCGGACGCCCCGCTTCGCGGCGATGTCCTCCGCCCGCTTCGTCCACGAGTCGATCGCTTCGCCGATCTCCTCCCGCGTCTTGCCCCTCAGCTCCAGGTGGAATTGCACCTTGCCCGGTATGATGTTGGCCGCGTTCGGGAAGTTCGCGATGCGCCCGATCGTGCCGACCGTCTCGTCCGCGGGATGCTCCCGGCAGACCGCCTCGAAGGCGAGCATCAGCTCGGAGGCGGCCATAAGCGCGTCCGTCCGGTTCGCCATCAGCGTCGTGCCGGCGTGGTTCGCTTCGCCCCATACCGTCACTTCCTCGCGGTAGATGCCGGTGATCGCCGTCACGACGCCGACCGGGATGCCGCGGTCGAGCAGGCGCAGCCCTTGCTCGATGTGCACCTCGAGGAACGCCGCCAGCTCCTCCGGCTTGCGCCGCGCTTCCTCGAAGCGGTCGGGATCGCCGCCCGCCGAGCGGAGCGCGTCGACGAGCAGCGTCCCCTTGTCGTCGCGGACGCCGTCCAGGTGCTCGCGGCGCAGCTTGCCGGAGACCGTCCGGCTGCCAAACGTCGACAGGCCGAACGGGTTCGGCTCCTCCGCGCTGAAGGAGACGAGCTCGAACGGGTGGCGCGTCGCGACGCCGTTCTCGGCCAGCACCTGCATGACCTCCAGCGCCAGCAGCACGCCGAGCGCCCCGTCGTAGATGCCGCCGTTCGGCACCGAATCGACGTGCGAGCCGAACGCGATGACCGGGAGCTCCTCTTCGGCGCCGTTGCCGCCGCCGCTCTCCTCGCCATCGCCCCTGCCCTTGCCTTCTTCTCTGCTCTTGCCCTTGCCTTGACTCCCTTCCCGGCGAGCCCAGATGTTGGCCGCCTCGTCGACCCGCACGGCCAGCCCCAGCTCGCGCAGCCGCTCCTTCAGCCAGTCGCGCGCCTGCAGCTCCGCCGGGGTGAACGTCGTGCGGTCCATGCCCCCCTCGGCGTTGCGGCCGATCCGGCCGAGCTCCTCGATCCGGGCGGCCAGCCGCTCGGGGTTCACGCGCAGCTCTCTCATCGGTCCGTCCTCCGTCCGTCGGCTACGACCGTCTTGCCCTTCTTGACGACCGTCTCGACCAGGTTCACCCCGTAGTGGTATTGCAGGTACAAGTAGTTCGGAGCGTCGAATACGACGACGTCCGCCTGCTTCCCGGCCTCGAGGCTGCCGATCCGGCCGGCGCGCCCGATCGCGTGAGCCGCGTTGATCGTGCACGCCGTCAGCACCTCGGCCGGCGTCATCTTCATCGTCAGGCACGCGAGGTTCATGACGAACGGCAGCGACTCCGTCGGACAGGAGCCCGGGTTGCGGTCCGTCGACAGGGCGACGGGCACTCCGGCTTCGATCATTTTCCGCGCTTCCGCCGGCTTCGTCATGAGGAAGAACGCCGTGCCCGGCAGCAGAACGGCGATGACGCCCTTCTCCGCCATGGCGCGGATGCCTTCGTCGGAGACGCGCAGCAGATGCTCCGCCGACACGGCGCCGATCTCCGCCGCCAGCTCGCCGCCGGCGTACGGCTCGATCTCGTCCGCGTGAATCTTCGGCTTCAGGCCCCAGCGCTTGCCGGCCTCCAGCACGACGCGCGACTGCTCCGGCGTGAAGACGCCCTCCTCGCAGAACACGTCGCAATACTCGGCCAATCCCTCGGCCGCAACGGCGGGAATCATGACGTCCGTCACGAGCTTCACGTACGCGTCCGGATCCGCCTTATACTCCTTCGGCACGGCGTGCGCGCCCATGAACGTCGACACGAGGTCGACCGGGTGCTCCTCGTTCAGCCGGCGGGCGACCCGAAGCTGCTTCAGCTCGTCCTCGAGCCGAAGCCCGTAGCCGCTCTTCGCTTCGATCGTCGTGACTCCGTGCTCGAGGAACCGGTCCAGGCGCTTGCGCGTCTCGATAACCAGCTGCTCCTCGCTCGCCTCGCGGGTTCTCGCCGTCGAGGAATGGATGCCGCCGCCCGCGTTCATGATCTCCATGTACGTCGCGCCCTGCAGCCTCATGTTCAGCTCCTTCTCGCGCGAGCCGGCGAACACGACGTGCGTGTGCGGATCGACGAGGCCCGGCGCGACGAGCTTGCCCGAAGCGTCGATGACCTCGTACTCCCGGCCGCTTGCCTCGACGTAGCGACGGGCTTCCTCGTCCGGACCGACGAAGGCGATCGTCTCGCCCTCCAGCACGATGCCGCCGTTCTCGATCAGCCCCAGCTCGCTCATGCCCGCCCCGGTTCTCGGCTTGTCGTTCGGCCCGGCCATCGTGACGACCTGGGCCGCGTTGCGAATATAGATCATGCCCTTCTGCTCCTTCCGTTCCGGCGCGAATTCAGCCAACCCTTCAACCCTTATCCCAGCATCGGCATGCGGACGCCGCGCTTCTTCGCCGTCTCGACGGCGAGCTCGTAGCCGGCGTCGGCGTGGCGGACGACGCCCATGCCCGGGTCCGTCGTCAATACGCGCTCGAGCCGCTCCTCCGCGTCCTTCGAGCCGTCGGCCACGACGACCATGCCCGCGTGCAGCGAGTAGCCCATGCCGACGCCGCCGCCGTGGTGGACGGACACCCAGCTCGCGCCGGACGCCGTGTTGACGAGCGCGTTCAGGATCGGCCAGTCGGCGACCGCGTCGCTGCCGTCGCGCATCGCTTCCGTCTCGCGGTTCGGCGAGGCGACCGAGCCGGCGTCGAGATGGTCGCGGCCGATGACGATCGGCGCGGACAGCTCCCCGGACGCGACCATGTCGTTGAGGATCTTGCCGAACTTCGCGCGCTCCCCGTAGCCGAGCCAGCAGATGCGGGAAGGGAGCCCTTGGAAGGCGATCTTCTCCTGGGCCATCTTGATCCAGCGGTGCAGGTTCGCGTTGTCCGGGAATGCCTTCAGGACGGCTTCGTCCGTCTTGCGGATGTCCTCCGGGTCGCCGGAGAGCGCGGCCCAGCGGAACGGCCCCTTGCCTTCGCAGAACTGCGGGCGGATATACGCCGGCACGAAGCCCGGGAACGAGAAGGCGTCGCGGACGCCTTCGTCGAACGCGACCTGGCGGATGTTGTTGCCGTAGTCGAAGGCGATCGCGCCCTGGTCCTTCATGACGAGCATCGCTTCGACGTGGCGGGCCATGCTCGCCTTGGACAGCTTCACGTATTCGTCCGGGTTCTCCTCGCGCAGCTTCTTGCCCTGCTCCAACGTGAACCCGGACGGCAGGTAGCCGTTGAGCGGATCGTGGGCGGACGTCTGGTCGGTGATGATGTCCGGAATGAAGCCGCGGCCGATCATTCTCGGCAGAATGTCCGCGGCGTTGCCGACGAGGCCGATCGACAGCGGGCGCCCCGCTTCCTTCGCTTCCTCGGCGAGGGAGATCGCGTCGTCGAGGCTGTGCACGAGCATGTCGCAGTAGCGGGAATGAATCCGCTTCTCGATCCGGCTCTGGTCGACGTCGATGCCGATGACGACCCCTTCGTTCATCGTGACGGCGAGCGGCTGCGCGCCGCCCATGCCGCCGAGTCCGGCCGTCACCGTGATCGTCCCCTTCAGGCTGCCGCCGAAATGCTGGCGCGCCAGCTCCGCGAACGTCTCGTACGTCCCTTGGACGATGCCTTGGCTGCCGATGTAGATCCAGCTGCCCGCGGTCATCTGCCCGTACATGATGAGCCCCTTCTTATCGAGCTCGTGGAAGTGATCCCAGTTCGCCCAAGCCGGAACGAGGTTGGAGTTGGCGAGCAGCACGCGCGGGGCGTCCTTATGCGTGCGGAAGATCGCGACCGGCTTGCCGGACTGGATGAGCAGCGTCTCGTTCTCCTCCAGGTTCTGCAGCGACGCGACGATGGCGTCGAAGCTCTCCCAGTTGCGCGCGGCGCGCCCGATGCCGCCGTAGACGACCAGCTTCTCCGGATGCTCGGCGACCTCCGGATCGAGATTGTTCATGAGCATCCGCAGCGCGGCTTCCTGCACCCAGCCCTTCGTGTTCAGCTTCGTTCCTCGCGGCGCGCGAATGACGCGGTCTTCGTTGTAGAGAGTCATCCTTCTCATCCTCCTAAGGGTATATGGATCGGCGCTATATGGAGCGTCTCTGTCTTATTAGCTTATTGGCGTCGTTGCCTTAGCTTATTGGCGTCGTTGCCGTCCGAAGCGTCCGGCTCGCCCAATCAAGCCTTCGGCAAATCGTCGGCCAGTCCGTCCAGGGAACCGGCGCTCTTCATCCAGTCGGCGATCGTCTTGAAGTCCCCCGACAGGACGCGGTCGCGGTCGACGAACGGCACCCGTTCGCGAACCTGCTCGTACAGCCGTCTCGTTCCGGCTCCGAGCGAGGCCGGGTCCCGGAAGTCGGCGGCCTGCGCGCCGCACAGCAGCTCGATCGCCAGCACGTTGTACGCGTTGTCGACGATCTGCCTCGCCTTCCTCGCCCCGATCGTGCCCATGCTCACATGGTCTTCCTGGTTGCCGGAGGACGGGATCGAGTCGACGCTGGCCGGATGGGCGAGCGACTTGTTCTCGGAGACGACCGACGCGGCCGCGTATTGGGCGATCATGAAGCCCGATTCCACGCCCCCGTTGTTCGTCAGAAAAGGAGGCAGCTGCTCGTTCAGATGAGGATTGACCATCCGCTCGATGCGGCGCTCGGAGATGTTGGCCAGCTCCGATGCGCCGATGGACAGGTGGTCCATCGCCAGCGCGATCGGCTGCCCGTGGAAGTTGCCGCCGGAGATGACGCGCTCCTCCTCGGCGAAGATAAGCGGATTGTCCGTCGCCGAGTTGATCTCGATCTCCAGCTTCTCTTCCACGTAGGCGATGGCGTCCCGGCTCGCCCCGTGCACCTGCGGCGCGCAGCGCAGCGAATACGGATCTTGAACCCGGCGTTCGCCCTGGTTCGTCATCAGCTTGCTGCCCGCGGTCATGGCGCGGATGCGCGCGGCGGATTGCCGCTGCCCGCGGTGCGGCCGAATGGCGTGGGTGGCGTCGTCGAACGCGTCGCGCACGCCGTACAGCGCTTCGCTCGTGAGCGAGACGGCGCAGTCGGCCCATTCGGCGAGCCGCTTCGCGTCCCAGCAGGCGAGCGCGCCGACGGCCGTCATCACCTGCGTGCCGTTGATCAGGGCGAGCCCTTCCTTCGCTTCGAGCGCGATCGGAGCGAGGCCCGCCTTCGCCATCGCTTCCGCGCCCGGCATTACGGCGCCCTCGTAATACGCTTCGCCTTCGCCGACGAGGACGAGCGCGAGATGCGACAGCGGGGCGAGATCGCCGCTGGCGCCGAGCGAGCCCTGCTCCGGAATGACCGGAGTCACGCCGCGGTTCAGCATCTCCGCCATCAGCGAGACGACGCCGGGCCGAATGCCGGAATAGCCGAGCGCGAGAGCGTTGATGCGCAGGAGAAGAATGGCGCGGACGACTTCGATCGCGAAGGGGCGTCCGATTCCGCAGGCGTGGCTGCGGATGAGGTTGAGCTGAAGCGCCTTGGCGTCTTCGGCGGAGATGTAGGTGTCGCTGAATTTTCCGAAGCCGGTCGTGAGGCCGTATACCACTTTTTTCTCCCGGAGGAGCTTCTCTACATAGTCCCTCGTGCGCTGCATCGCCTGGATGCTGCCTTCGTCGAGGGTGACCCTCCACCCGTGTCGGGCGACGCGGACGACGTCCTCTACCGTGAGGGAGCGTCCGTCGACGTGTACTGCGAGTTCGGCCGTTGTAATCATGCTGTCACCTGCTTTACGAATAATGAAAAAAGCCCATACCAAATCGGGTACCGGCTTCTAAATCACTAATCGCTAAATGGCCGCTGGAAAGGGAATTCGATCGGATCGATGGGGGACTTGCGCGTTCGGGCCAGCTGTGCCCGCTAAAGCGTCTAAAGGAATTGTATGGCGCGATAAGCTTCTGGATGCTAGAGGGAATGGATACGGTTCGAAAAAGGGGGAACTCGCGGCGGGCGCCGCCGCGGCCTCTTGCCGAAGCCGGGGCGGGATTACTTCCGCTCCAGCCTCAGCTCGACCGACCTCGCGTGCGCCTGCAAGCCTTCGAAGCGCGCGAGCGCCGCGATCTTGCGTCCGTTGTCCAGCATATCCTGCCGGCTGTACCGGACGAAGCTCGTCTTCTTCAGGAAGTCGTCGACGGACAGGCCGGACGAGAACCGGGCGGTGCGCCCCGTCGGCAGCACGTGGTTCGTTCCGACGAAGTAATCCCCGATCGCGACGGGACTGTCGTCGCCGATGAAGATCGCTCCGGCGTGCTTGATCTTGCCCAGGTGCGCGAACGGATCTTGGATCTGGATCTCGAGATGCTCCGTCGCCAGCTCGTTGACGATGTCGATCGCCTCTTCCAGGTCGGCCGCCACGCAGATCGCTCCGAAGCCTTCCAACGCCTTCGCGGCGATCTCCTTCCGGTCGAGCCCTTCGAGCTGGCTCGCGGCCAGCCGCTGAACTTCCTCGGCCAGCGCCCGCGAGGTCGTGACGAGCGTCACCGACGCGAGCGGGTCGTGCTCGGCCTGCGCCAGCAGGTCCGCGGCGATGTAGGCGGCCTTCGCCGTCTCGTCGGCGAGCACGACCACCTCGCTCGGCCCCGCGATCATGTCGATCGCTACCTGGCCGAACACTTCCCGCTTGGCCGTCGCGACGAAAGCGTTGCCGGGTCCCGTGATCTTGTCGACCGACCCGATCGTCTCCGTCCCGTACGCCAGCGCGGCGATCGCTTGCGCCCCGCCCACCTTGTACACCTGGCGGATGCCCAGCTCCGCCGCCGCGACGAGCACGGCCGCGTTCAGCTTGCCGTCCTTGCCGGGAGGCGTCGTCATGACGATCTCCTTCACTCCGGCGACGAGCGCGGGCACCGCGTTCATCATGACGGACGTCGGATAGGCCGCCGTTCCGCCCGGCACGTACAAGCCGACCCGCTCGAGCGGGAGAATGAGCTGGCCGAGTATCGTGCCGCTCTCCTTCGTCGTCATCCACGATTCGCGCAGCTGGCGCTCGTGGTAATCGCGGATGTTCGCGATCGCTTCCCGAAGCGCTTCGAGCACCTCCGGATCGATGACGCGGTACGCTTCCTCGAACTCTTCGTCCGCGACGGCCAGCTGCGGCAGAACGACGCGGTCGAACTTCTCCGTCAAGCGGAACAGGGCGGCGTCGCCGTCGCGCTTGACCTCTTCTATAATGTGCAGGACGGCCTCGCGGCGTTCCTGCCCGGCCGCGCCCGTCGCGGCTTGGGTGGCGCTAAGCCCGCTTCTCTCCACGATTGTCAACATATGCGTGTCGTCACCTCGTCGTCCGATTCGATTAGAGCTTGGCTTGCTGCGCTTGCTTCTGAATGGCCTTCTGGCGTTCGAGCTCGGAGACGATCTCGCGCTTGTACTGCACGAATTGGTCGGACAGCATGTCGTTCCAGTCGCGCGGCTTGCGCATGTCGATCGTCAATTCCTTGGCGACGCGGCCCGGATGGGCGCTCATCATGTAGATGCGGTCCGACAGGTAGATCGCTTCGTCCACGTCGTGCGTGACGAACAGGACGCCGCACTTCTCCTCCGACCAGATCCGCATGAGCAGATCCTGCATGTCGCGGCGGGTCTGCGCGTCGAGGGCGCCGAACGGCTCGTCCATAAGCAGCAGCTTCGGCCGGTAGACGAGAGCTCTCGCGATGGCGACGCGCTGCTGCATGCCCCCGGACATCTGCGCCGGATAATGGTTCTCGAACCCCTTCAGGCCGACAAGCTCGAGGAAGTGGAACGCCATCTCCTTCTTCTGCGCGCCGGTCATTCCCTTCGACTTCTTCAAGGCGAACGCGACGTTCTCCCAGGCGTGCATCCAAGGAAGCAGGCTGTATTGCTGGAACACGACGCCGCGGTCCCGCCCCGAGCCGACGATCGGCGAGCCGTTCAGCGTGAGGACGCCGTCCGTCTTTTCGTCGAGTCCGGCGACCAGCCGCAGGAACGTCGACTTGCCGCAGCCGGACGGACCGAGCAGGGAGACGAATTCCTGCTGGTAGATCGTAATATCGACCCGCTCGAGGGCGGTGATCTCCTTCTTGTTGCTGACGAACGTCTTGGTGACGTTCTCCGCGCGCAGCATCACTTCACGGGACGCGGCTTGTTCGTTCACTAGATGCAGTGCCATCGTACGGTCACCCCTTCGCTTTCTCCAACGTTTTCCACGGGAACATTCTGCGGTACAGCCAAGCGAACAGCTGGTCGGTGATAAGTCCGAACAGGCCGATGACGAGAATGCCGAGGACGATCCGGTCGGTGCTCAAGTAGCGCTGCGCCTGCATGATCCGGAAGCCGAGACCTTCGGAGGCGGCGACCAGCTCCGCCACGACGAGGTACGTCCACGCCCAGCCCCACGTCGTCCGGAACGTGTCCACCATGCCCGGAAGAGCCGCGCGGAACACGATGCTGCGGGTAATCTCGCCCTTGGTGAAGCCTAGCGTATGGCCGACCTCGACGAGAGACTTGTTGACCGTCTTGCAGTTGTCGGCGATCATGATGACTTCCTGGAAGAAGACGCCGAGGAACAGGATGAAGAACTTCTGCAGGTCGCTCGTGCCGAACCAGAGGATGGAGAGCGGAATGAAGGCGACCGCGGGCATGTAGCGGATGAGGCCGATGAGCGGTTCCCAGACCGCTTGCCAGGCCTTGGAGGTGGCCATCATCATGCCGATCGGAACCGCGAACACCGTCGAGATGACGAAGCCCATCAGGATGCGGTAGAAGCTGACGCCGACGTCCTTGAAGAAGATGCCTTCCTTGATCTCCTCGCCGAGGGCGTTCAGGGTTCCGCCCGGCGTCGGCAGGAACAGCGGGTCGATCAGGTTGGAGTAGGTCACGACGGACCATACCGCGAGCACGACGAGGATGCTTGCGATCGATAGAATCGTATATTTTCTCACTTGCATCCCTCACCTAAATATGATTAAAACCAAAACCGATGGTTTCATGTTCGAAGCCTTTTTTGGGCGCGCCGATCGTGCCGTAGACGGCGACCGCGACCCAGTCTCCTTCGTGCTGGACAGCCCCCGCGAACTTGCCGCGGACGATCGAGAACGTGAGGCCTACCGTCCGAAGGATGTTGCCGAATTGCACCTCTCCTCTGCCCACGCCTTGGAGCGCCTCGATGATGGCGTGGTAGACCGCATGCACCTCGCGGTACGATTCGCTGTCGATGATATGATTGTTCTTCGCGGCGGTCTCGATCGCGGCGATGACCTTCATCATATCCATCGCGCCGACCCGGCCGATCGTGAACCGGTAGCCGCCGGCGGTCAATTCTTGCTCGACGCTCTTCCTCCACTCGTGGTCCTGCAGAACCGCGAGCAGAATCGCCAGCTTGCCAACGGGGAAGTTGGCGTCCGGTCCGTTGTGCATGTGTCTGATCCCCTCTCGATGGACTGGTGGAGAAGCCGCCTCCCCCCCGTCGTTGCCGGTCGGAAGGCGGCTCCCTCGTTCGTTGCTGCGCTCATTCATAGCTCCCGCCGATGACGGATACTAGAAGCTTGCACTGGAGCTATTTAAGTCGGAAGCTTACTTCAGTTGGAACATTTGATTCAGGTCGACTTGCTTGTCCAACACTTTCTGATTCGTCAGAATGCCTTGGATGTTCGTTGCCGTCTTCAGGAATTCGCCGGAGTCGGCCAGCTTCGCCTGATCGGCGGACGTGAAGTAGCTCAGCCCTTCAAGAATGACCGGAAGCTCGGCGACGTCGATGCCGCTCTTCTCGGCGATGATCTTGTTGCCGGCGTCCTTGTTCGCTTCCCAGTAGGCCATCGTCTCGTCCCATACTTGCTTGAGCTGGTCCTTGACGCCCGGATGCTCGGTCAGGTAATCGGACTTGATGACGGTCAAGTCGCTGATGAGGCCGGGAGCGTTCTCGCCGGAGTAGATGAGCTGCACGTCGCCTTTGGCTTTGACCGTGGAGATATAGGGCTCGTATGTGACGGCGGCGTCGACCTTGCCCGACAGCAGCGCGAGGCCCGCGTCGGAGGCCGGCATGTAGACGACCTGCACGTCGTCGATCGTCATGTTGTTGTCGGCCAGCGCTTGGCGAAGCAGCAGGTCGGACGTCGTGCCTTCTTCGAAGGCGACCTTCTTGCCCTTCAGGTCGGCGATGCTCTGCGCCTTGCCGGCGGCGAGAATCGCGTCGGCCTTCTTGGACTCGTCCAGCAGAATGATGCCGTTCAGCGCCAGGCCGTTGTTGCCCACCATCTTAATGGCCGTATGAGTGGCGATGTTGGCGACTTTAATGTTGTCAGCCGCGAACGCCGCGTTGATATCGGAGTCCTGGTTGAAGTTCACGACCGTGACGTCCAGGCCGTGCTTCTTGAATATCCCCTGCTCGGCGGCGATCCACCAGGGAGCGTAGCCTACCCAAGGCTCGACGCCCATCTTGAAGGACAGCGTCTCCGTCTGGGCGGGGGCGGAAGATCCCGCGCTAGCGCTCGGGCTCGAGGAAGCGTCCGAGCCGGAAGCGCTGTTCCCGTTGTTGCCTCCGCCGCATGCGGTGAGCATGGCGATCGTAAGTCCCGTTACTGCCATCAACGACCATTTTTTCTTCATGTTCTGTCTCCACTCCATTCTGTTTTGTCGAGGGTTGAGTCTGTGTTCTCTGATTGCTTCGTCTAGCTCAACATAATTCCGGCAAAACCGACAACGTTTGGCAAAATCCCCCCCTATATAAAAAATAAAAATGTGCTAGAATACAGGAAATTAATCCCCTGTAATTCTATAGCACATTCTGATAACTAACAACTATTTTGCGCTTATTAATAATGTAATCCGAGGACGAACGCTTGTCAATAAAACGCGTTAACTTTCATTACATTTTTTCATTAAAATCCGGATTGGAATAAAACCGCGGCTTCCCTCTTTCATTTTGTAACTGTTTACATTTCAATCGCTTCATTTTTAAGCCCTTTCAAATAGGAGAAGGTGCGGCGAAAGGTTCCGGCAACGCGTTATATTACATAACAGCTCGTTGCAATGAAAAGAGCGCCGCGCTAAGCGCGACGCCCTCTCGAACCTTGTCGATGCAGGTCGAATGCGAACATTAAAGACAGGATCAGGAAGAAAACGGCGTAGGACCCGATCAGCAGCCGGATATCCGTCTCCGGCAGCAAAATCGACGAACTGATGATTCCGAACAGCCAGATATGCGACAAATTGCCTACGATGGAAGAGATCAGGTACGGCGCCGGCCGGATCGACGACACGGAGGCCAGGAAGGCGATCACGTTGTTCGGCATGATCGGCAGCGTGCGCATCAGGATGATCGTCCACACGCCGTACAATTGAAAATACTTTTTCCACTTCGAATACCGACTCTCGTACCGCGCCAGCTTCCTATCGAACCAATCCGCGAACCAGTAACGGCAGCAGAAATAGACGACGAGCGAGACGACGATGCTCACGAGCCAGCTCACGATCATCCCGTTCGCCAGGCCGAGAGCCGAGATGTGCAGCATGATCAGCGTGCTGAACGGAAATAAGCCGAGAAATCCTTGGATGATGGCCAGCGGCACGGTGATCAGCAGGATGTTGAAGCCGTCCAGCTGCGTGACGCTTAGCAGCCAATCGATACTATCGTTGATGATCGACATGATCGAACACGTACCTTCCGCGTTGTGCCTATTCCTACCAGCATAGCACATTAATATGAACGGGACGTGAAGAAGGATTCGCCATCCGCCTTCCGAGGGTCACGCTTCTTGAACGATATTCTTGAATTGGTTGCGGAACATTCGGTAATAATCGCCCTGCTTCCGCATAAGCTCGTCGTGCGAGCCCTTCTCGCGGATCGTCCCCTTGTCGATCACCATGATGGCGTCCGCGTCCCGGATCGTATTCAGGCGATGGGCGATGATGAACGTCGTCCTCCCTCTCATGATATGGAGAAGAGCCTCTTGAATATGACGTTCGGTTCTCGTGTCGATGCT
Source organism: Cohnella xylanilytica (assembly GCF_014212175.1). Taxonomy (GTDB): domain Bacteria; phylum Bacillota; class Bacilli; order Paenibacillales; family Paenibacillaceae; genus Cohnella; species Cohnella xylanilytica. The sequence goes on from NZ_JACJVR010000110.1 coordinate 119,343, forward strand.
GCTCGTCGCCTCGTCGAGGATGAGGATCGACGGCTTGGCGAGCACGACGCGGGCGATGGCCAGAAGCTGCCGCTGGCCTTGGCTGAGATTGCCCCCGTTCTCGCTGAGCTCCGTGTCGTACCCCTTCGGCAGCTGGCGGATGAAGGCGTCCGCGTTGGCGGCGGCCGCCGCTTCCCGGACTTCCTCGTCCGTCGCGTCTTCTCTCCCGTACTTGATATTATCTTTAATCGTTCCCGAGAACAAATACGTATCCTGAAGCACGATGCCGAAGACGCCGCGCAGGCTGTCGCGCGTATACTCCCGGATATCCCGACCGTCGATGAGGATCCGGCCTCCCGTCGTCTCGTAGAACCGAGTCAGCAGGTTGACGACCGTCGTCTTGCCGGCTCCGGTCGGTCCGACGAGCGCGACGCTCTCCCCCGCCTTGGCGCGGAAGCTCATGCCGCGGACGATCGGAGCGTCGGGACAGTAACCGAAGGTGACGTTCTCGAATTCGACTTCGCCTCTCGGAGCGGTCAGGCGGACGGAGCCGGCCGCGTCCTCCGCCTCCTCCTTCTCGTCCATCGCCTCGAATACCCGCTCCGCGCCGGCAAGGCCGGATTGCAGCACGTTGTAGACGTTCGCCAGGTCGTTGAGCGGCCGGACGAACTGCCGCGAGTAGCTGATGAAGCTGGCGATGACGCCGACGGTGACCATTCCTTTGACCGCGAGCATGCCCCCGACGATGGCGACGGCGGCGAAGCCGATGTTGTTGATGACGCTGAGCAGCGGCATGAGGAAGCCCGACCAGATCTGCGCGCGGATGCCGACGTCCCGCAGCTTCCGGTTCGCGTCCTCGAAGCCTTCGATGACCTTGTCCTCGCGGTTGAACGCCTTCACCGCCTCGATGCCGGAGATCGTCTCCTCGATCTGTCCGTTCAGCTGGCCTAGCGTGGCCTGCTGCTCGCGGAACAGCGACGACGTCCGCTTCGCGATCGTTCTCGCCAGCAAGTAGACGAGAGGGACCGTGATCAGGCTGGCCAGCGTCAGCAGCGGGCTGAGCGCGAGCATCATGACGAGCGATCCGGCGATGGCGATGACGCCGGACATCAGCTGCGACGTCGTCTGCGACACGGTCGTGCTGACGTTGTCGATGTCGTTGGACAGCCGGCTCATGATCTCGCCGTGGCGCCTCGTATCGAAGTAGGCCAGCGGCAGCTTGTGCAGCTTGGCGAAGAGAGCTTCTCTTAGGCTCTTCACGATCCGCTGGGAGACTCCGGCCATGAGCCAGCCCTGCAGCCAGGTGAGAAAGGCGTCTCCGACGTAGGCGGCGGTTAGGCCGATCAGGGCGGCCTCGAGCAGCCCGAAGTCGACGCCTCCGCCGGAGGGGCCCGAGATCGCGTCGACGGAGACGCCGATCAGGTAAGGGCCGGCAAGCGTCAGTCCCGAATCGGCGAGGATCAGGGCGAAGACGACGGCGAGCCACTTCCTCTCCCGGCCGATGTACGACCACAGCCTCTTCAGGGTGCCCGCGCGGTCCTTGGCCTTCTGGACGGGAGCTCCCCTGCCGCCGCCGGGAGGTCTCCCCGGAACGAGCGGCACGGCGGGCGGATTCGGCCGCCCGGCCCCTTGTTCACGCTCTGACGCCATCGCTATGCATCTCCTCGCCGATCTGAGACCGATAGATCTCTTGATAAATACGGCACTCCCGCAGAAGAGTCTCATGATCGCCGATCCCCGCGACTTCGCCGCCCTCCAGCACGAGAATCCGGTCCGCGTCCATAACGGACGTGATCCGCTGCGCGATGAGCAGGCAAGTCAGCCCTCGGGCGTAGCTCCGCAGCGCTTCCTTGATCGCCGCCTCCGTCGCGACGTCCACCGCGCTCGTGCAATCGTCGAGAATGAGCACCCGCGGCTTGCGGACGAGCGCCCTCGCGATCGAGATCCGCTGCTTCTGTCCGCCCGACAGGTTGACGCCGCCCTGGCCGAGCTTCGTCCGATAGCCTTCCGGCAGCGCGGCGATGAAGTCGTGCGCGGCCGCCATCCGCGCCGCCTCGGCGACCTCCTCCTCCGTCGCGTCCTCCCGTCCCCACCGGATGTTGTCCAGAATCGTGCCGGAGAACAGCATCGGCTTCTGCGGGACGACGGCCACCCGGTCGCGCACGAGCTTCGGATCCAGCAGCCGGACGTCGACGCCGTCCAGCTTCACCGCGCCCTCTGTCGCGTCATGGAGCCGGGGAACGAGCCCGACGAGCGTGCTCTTGCCCGAACCGGTCGAGCCGATGATGCCGATCGTCTCCCCCGGACGGACGGAGAGGTCGATCCCCTTCAAGGCGGGAGCGCCTACGGGACCGTTGTACGAGAAGGAGACTCGCTCGAAGTCCACTCTTCCCGATCCGTCCAGGAGACGGCCGGCATCCTCTTGCCAAGTCGTCTCGTCCCGGACGGACAGCACTTCCTGCATCCGTCCGACGGAAGCCTTGGCGCGGACGAGCATGTTGAACACCATCGAGATCAGCATAAGCGAGAACAAGATCTGCGTCATGTAGTTGACGAACGCGACGATGTGTCCTACCTGCATGCTTCCGCCGTCGACGCGAAGGCCGCCGAGCCAGATGACGGCGACGATGCCGAAGTTGACCGTCAGCAGAATGGCCGGGTTGAAGACGGCCATCCTTCGCATCGCGTTCGCCGAGCTGCGCCGGAACTCCTCGTTCACCCGGCCGAACTTCTCGGATTCGCCGGCGAACCGGTTGAACGCCTTGACGACGCGGACCCCGGCCAAGTACTCGCGCATGATGCCGTTCAGCCGGTCCATCGCCGCCTGCACCCTCAGGAACATCGGGAATCCGATCCGGATGTTCAGTGCGATGAGAGCGCCCACGACGGGAACGACGACGACGAGCACCAGGGAGAGGCGCGGGTTGAGGCGAATCGCCATGACGAGGCTGCCGATGCACAGAATCGGAGCCTTGGCGAAGATGCGCATCATGCCGTTGACGAAGTTCTGCAGCTGAGTGACGTCGTTCGTCAGCCTCGTGACGAGAGACGCCCGGTCGAACCGGTCCAGGTTGCGCAGCGAGAGCGACTGGATATGCCGGTACAGGTCGGACCGGAGCTCCGAGCCGAACCGCTGGGACACCTGGCTGGAGACGATGTTCCGTCCGGAGGCCGCGATCGCGCCGACGGCCGTCACGAGCAGCATGTAGCCGCCGTACCTCAGGACGGCGGTCCGGTCCAAGGTCGCGACGCCTTCGTCGATCATTCGCGCCAGAAGCGTCGGCTGAAGCAGGTCGCACGCCGCCTCCATGGCGACCAGCAGGAACGCGACGCCGAACGACAAGCCGTATTTCCGTATATATTTAACCCAATTGCCCATCGTATGCCGCTCCTCCGCCGCAACGACAAAGGAAACCGCCTTCGCGGTTTCCCCTGCCGATTTTGCCGGACATATGCCCTTATTCCATTGTATAGCGGACGGAACCTCCGCACAATATATCTTACGACTAAACTTTCCGCTCGCGCAGCCTCTCTTCCCGGAACCACGCCGCGAACCGCCGGATGCCGTCCTCGAAGCTCGTCGCCGGCTCGAAGCCGAGCAGCCTCTTCGCCTTGGAGGGATCGGCCCACGTCCGCTCGACGTCTCCGGGCTGCGGAGGCAGCCGGTTCAGCACCGCGCGGGCGACGAGCTCCCTCTCCAGCGCCTCCACCATCGCCGTCAGGGAGACGGTGCGGCTGCCGCCCAGGTTCACGATCTCGTACACGCCGGTGTTCGCTTCGACGTGCCGGATCGCGCTCCGGATCCCTTCCACGATATCCGCCACGTAAGTATAATCCCGGCTCGTCGATCCGTCGCCGTAGAAGGGTATCGGCTTGCCTTCGGCGATCAGCGCCGCGAACTTGCGGATGGCGAGGTCGGGTCTCTGCCTCTCTCCGTACACCGTGAAGAAGCGAAGCATGAGGCCGTCGATTCCGTGCAGATGGCGGTACGTCGCTCCCAGAAGCTCGCAGCTTATTTTGGAAGCGGCGTACGGGGAGATCGGCCGATCGACGGGATCGTCCTCCGAGAACGGCGCCTTCGGATTGTTGCCGTAGACGGACGAAGAGGACGCGCATACCCACTTGGTTACGCCGTGCGCCCGCATCCGTTCGAGCAGCAGCAGCGTCCCCTTGACGTTCACGTCCAGCGTCTCCAAAGGCCGGTCGATGGACGCGCGCACGCCCGGCAGCGCGGCCAGATGGATGACGACGTCGGGCTTGTATTCGCGGAACAGCCGGTCCATCGCGGCTTCGTCGCGGATATCGGCGAGCTCGAGCCGGTACGTCTCCGAATTCGCGAGCGATTGAAGACGGGACAAGTCTTCCGCCCGCCCCTTGTATTCGAAGATCGGCTCCTTCCCCAGCGACTCGAGGACGTTGCGCGCCTTGTACCGGTAATCGTACAGCTCCGCGAAGCTGTCCGCGTTGACGACCCGATGGCCGTCTCGCAGCAGCGATTCGCATAGATGCGACCCGATAAACCCCGCCCCGCCCGTCACCAGATAAGTGGCCATCCGCTCTCTCCTTCTCGTTCTTTCGTCATGGGGTCAGCTTTTCTCCTTGTAGAACACGTGCCTGGCGGAGATTCGGGTACCTTCGATCTTGATCAGGCCGAACGAATATTGCGGCTGCTTGCGCTTCGCGGTCGGGGAACCCGGGTTGAACACGATCACTCCGTTCACTTCCTTCAGAACGGGGACGTGGGAATGGCCGTACACGATGCAGTCGACCTCGGATTGTTGAAAAGCGCGCAGGGCTCTCGCTTCCGTCGAGCTGCGGGCGCCTTCCCCGTGCCCGTGCACGAGGCCGATTCGCTTGCCCCCGAGCTTCAGGATCTTGCGCAGGCCGAACCGCTTGACGATATCCGGCCCGTCGTTGTTGCCCGCGACGCCGTCCACCGGCGCCAGCTTCTCCAGCTCCGCGAGCACGCCCAGCTCCGTCCAATCGCCCGCGTGGACGATCCGGTCGACCTTCCCGAACGCTTGCACGAGGGGAGGCGGAAGCGACTTCGCCATTCGGGGCATGTGCGTATCCGATACGACTCCGATCAACACCGGAGCATCCCTTCCTTCTTACGATCCGTAATACTTGCGAAGCTCGCCGGCCAGCCCGAGCGGGTTCTTGAGCAGGTCCTTGGCGCTGAAGTACACGTCGCCTTGAATCTCCGCGAGCTTCTTATTGTAGTTCAATTGATCGACGATTTCCTGGGCCGATTGCCAGCCCGCCTCGCTCGTTCCTAGTTTGTACGGGGCGTGGCCGATGTATAGCTTGACCTTCGTTCCCCGGACCTCGTTCGCCCACCAATCCGCGAGAACGTCGTAGCGGGCGTTCTTGTACGAGAGGCTCCAGTAAATCTGCGGCACGACATAGTCGATCCAGCCGCTCCGGATCCATGTGCGCACGTCCGCGAACATGCTGTCGTACGTCGTGACGCCGGCCTTGGTATCCGAGCCTGTCGGGTCGGCCGATTGGTTGCGCCAGACGCCGAACGGACTGATGCCGAACGCCAGCTTCGGCTTCGCGGCGTGGATCGATTCGCTAAGCTGGCGAACGAACCGGTTGATGTTGTCGCGGCGCCAATCCGCCTTGGCCGTGAAGCCTCCGTCGTTGTAAAGCTTGAACGAGGCGTCGTCGTTGAACGTCGCCCCGGACGGATAGAAGTAGTCGTCCAGGTGGACGCCGTCGATGTCGTAACGGTTTACGACTTCCAGGATGGCGTCGATGATGTGCTGCCGGGCGGCCGGAACGCCGGGGTCGAGATACGTCACTTTGGAGCCGGAAGACGATTGAACCGGGACGACCCAATCCGGATGTTGGATTGCCACGTGGTTCGCCGCCAGCCCCGCCGTCGTCGCGTCGACGCTCGCGCGGAACGGATTGAACCATGCCTCGAAGCGCATGCCGCGGTCATGCGTCTCCTCGATCAGGAAGGCGAGCGGATCGTACCCGGGATCTTGGCCTTGCGTCCCCGTCAAATATTTGGACCACGGCACGAGGCTGGACGGATACAAGGCGTCCCCGGTCGGACGGACCTGCACGAACACCGTGTTGATGCCCATTCCCTGCAGCTCGTCGAGCGTCTTGCGATACTCCTCCTGCTGCTTGGCCGCGTCGCCGTACGAGGCCTTGGACGGCCAATCCAGATTGTAGACGGTGGAGATCCAGGCGCCGCGCATGGCGGTGGAGCCCTCGTTCGCTTCTCCTCCATTCGAGCCCGGATTCGAGCCCGGATCCGAGCCCGGTTCGGCTCCCGTTCCTTCGGGCGTCGTCAGGGTAATCGTGCGAGTCTTCGAGTTCCAGTCGACGACGACGCCCAGGTTCTCCCCGACGAAGCGAAGCGGCACCATGATCCGGCCGTTCTTCGCGTCAACGGTGTTATCCAGAGACACGGATCGGCCGCCGACTTCGGCGAACTTCTTGCCCTTGGTCATGCGGATCGTCGCGTCGCCGCGGGAGATCGTCGCCGTCTGGTCGCTCTGCGACCAATGGACCGAAGCGCCCAGATTCTCGCTGATGACCCGGATCGGCACCATCGTGACGTTCGCCTTCGGAACGACGTAAGGCGCCGCGTCCGTGGCGAGAGGCTGGCCATCCAGCACGATCGAGATGTCGCCGGCGGCCGGCGCCGCGTTCGCGCCGTCGATCCGCAGCCAAGGGACAAGGAGGGTCAGGAGACAGAGGAAGATCAAGCTCTTGCGCAACCGCATCGATTACAAAACTCCTATTCTTAACATAATCATTCCTGTCATGAATAGACGTCTTATTGAAGATTTAGTTGCACGGGAGGCGTTATCCCCTCCGTTCAGGAGCGGCTCGTCCCAACAGACCGTGAAGGAATGCCGCTTGAAGCAGGCTCCGCGCATAAGCAAAATGACCATTCCGCTAGGGATGGCCATTTTGCTCGCTCCTGCGACCGTAACGTCCGTTACTATACATGTATCTTCATATCCGAAGCGTTCTCCGTTACGTTTCATCCGTTACAGTTCCCTCGAACTAACGATTGGGCTTTTGCAGCGCGCGCCACGGGCGTATCTCGGACCACCGAGCCACTGTAACCTCCCAAACAGCCGTTACAGCGCACAACTTGGGCTGCCGAGCCTTTGTAACCTCCAAAATAGCGGTTACAGCACGCACCTCAAGCCACTGAGTCTCTCTAACCTCCAATTTGGCGGTTAGAGCGCGTAAACTAGCCAACTCGCCCTCTCCAACATCCAAAATAGACGTTACGGCATGTTCATTGGCCGCCAGACTCACTCGAACCGCCCATATGGGGTTACAGAACCCGGTACAGCCGCGCATGCTCTCCAATCGCCAAAATGAAGGTTACGGCCCTTTGTTCCTTTTTTCCTTTGTTCCTTTGTTCCTTTGTTCCTTTGTTCCTTTGTCCCTTTGTCCCTGCAGCACCGCGCCTTGCAGTCCCGCAGAACCCGCCGGCTTACCGCAGAACCGGCGTCTGGCCGGCGGCGGCGAGCCTTCTCTTCGCTTCCTCGTACACGTCGGCTGGCAACGCGCCCTTGCTCGCATAGCGCACGTTCTCGGCGAGATGCTCCGGCTTCATCGTCCCGACGATCGTCGTCGACAAGTTCGGATGGCTGAGCGTGAAGCGAAGCAGGAACCCCGTGCGGCTCTCCCCTTCCTCGAGCAGCTCGTCCAGCTTGGCGTCGTCCCACAGCTTCCACTTGTCCTCGGCTCCGAGGCCCGCGCCCGGTTCGCCGCGTCCGACGCCTCCGCGAATGATGATGCCCGCGCCGGCAGCGGCAGCTTCCCGAATCAAATCTTCGTGGGCGCGCTCGAGCGCCGAGTACGGAATTTGGAACGTATCGAAGTCGCCGGAATCGATATACGCCGGAAGATGAGGCAAATAAGACGAGATGCCGATCCAGCGGACCTTGCCCGATGCCTGAATCTCCTTCAGGACGTCGACCAGCCCGCCTTCCTTCGTCTGCTCGACCGTCGGGCCGTGCAGCTGCAGGACGTCGACGTAATCCGTCTTCATTCTGCGAAGGCTCGTCTCGATGTTATGGAGCAGATTGTCGCGAGTCCACACGTGCGGAGTCTCGTCGTGGTCTCCGCAATCGACGAGAGTGCAGCCGCACTTGGTTGCCAGAATATATTCGCTTCGGCGGTGGCTGATATAGCGGCCGATCAGCTCTTCGCTTCGCCCGTAGTCGTAAGCGGTATCGATAAAGTTGATGCCCGCGTCGAGAACCGCGTTCAGGATCCGGCCGGAGTCCTCGTCGGAGATCGGCCTTCCGCTCCAGACGCGGGGCCCCCGAATCTCCATCGCGCCGAACCCGAGCTTCGTGACCGGCAATCCCGTTCTTCCGAGCAGCGTTTTCTCCATTGCAACCAAGCTCCCTTCCCATTTTGGAATCTACTAATTTTACCATACCGCACCGCGGAACGCCCGATCCCCGAGACTCTCCCGTATCGGATCTTCCTCTTTAAGCCATACTATCCAATACGATTCGAAAAAAAGAAAGAAGATGCCGCATGTCCATCCTTCTCTCTCGCCTGTGCCTGACGATCGTGCTCGCCGCGACGATCGCCGTCCCCGGACTTCCTGCCAACGCGCGGGCGGAGCCCTCTTACGCCAAATGGGGCCGCATCGCCATGCAGGAGACCCGCAGCCGCTACGAATCCGCCTCGATCGTCGATTATCTCCATGCGGGACGCAGGAACTTGTCCCCGCATCTCGCCGAAGAGCGCTTCCGGCTCTGGCTCAGACGCGACGGCCGCGAATTCGGCGTGAACGTCGCGGTCCGGTTCGATCCGGCGGACGACCGGCTGATCGCGGTCCTCTTCGAATGACGATCGATCGACTTCAGTATTCATCCCGGCGGTTCAGATCCTTCAATTCCGCCAAGATCGAGTCGAGTCTCTGGATGATTCTCTCGTCGTTCGCCAGCTTCCTCTTCAATTTGCCGTCGATGCTGAGAATACCGATAACAACGATCAGCGGCAAGACGAACATGAGAATGGCCCACCCTTCCAAAACCGATCAACCTCCCTCGCCGTCGATAGAATCCCGCGCCGAGTCAACCGTAACCGCGGACAACACCCGCTTCAACCGGCCCCGAAGCTCCTCGTCCGCGATCTCTCCCCGCTCGTTCACGTATTGGCTCGCGAGCGGAATCGTAAGCTTCCCTTCTTCCGGCACGTCCGCCATCAGCATCCCGAGCGTCAGCAGCAGCGAAGCGAAAGCCTTGTCTCCGCCCGCGACCGTCGGAGAGGCGCTGATGACGCCCGTCGGCTTGTGCATGAAGTCGGCCGACGACACCGTCCATTCCAAGGCGTTCTTCAAGACGCCGGGCACGCCGGCCGCGAATTCCGGGGTGCAGATGACGACGGCGTCCGCCTCGCGAATGGCCGCGCGCAGCTTCCGAACCGATTCCGGTTCGGGCTCCCCGTCGCGATCCCGCTCCGTGCTGAAGTAGGGCAGCTCGTCCAGACCGTCGAACAGCCGAAACTCGACTCCGCCCGGGGCTAAATCGGCCATCGTTCGAAGAATGGCCGTATTGACCGACTGCTGCCGCAAGCTGCCTGAGATACCGAGCGCGATCACCGATCAACTCCTCCTTCCCGTTCTTCCTCGTCTTCTTCCAACAGCTCTCTCAAATAAAACTTGCGATTCTCCAGAAATCTTCTCGTCGTCTGATAATGATCCGTGTCCTCGTAACGAATGAGACCGACCGGCGAAGCATCGAAGTTGTAGATGTCCGCGTCCGGATAGCCGAGCAGAATCGGCGAATGGGTGGCGATAATGAGCTGGGCGCGGCGCTGAAGCTCATGGATGATGCGGAGAAAAACCAGCTGCCGGGCCGGGGACAGAGCCGCCTCCGGCTCGTCGAGCAGATAGATCCCCGGGCGGCCGAACCGGTTGCGGAACAAGGCGAGGAACGATTCCCCGTGCGACTGCTCGTGCAGCGACCTGCCGCCGTAGGAGTCGTAGACGGACGGATATTCCCTCGCGATCTCGTCGATATGATTGGCGAAGCCGAAGAACGATTCGGATCGCAGGAAGAAGCCGTTGGTCACCTTCGGCAGCCACGACAAACGGATGTAATCTCCCAGCATCGCTTCCGACGAGGCCAGCTCGTAATAGTTGTTCCTCCCCCCGCCGGCGGTATGGAAGCCGCATTGATACGCGATCGCTTCGAGCAAAGTCGACTTGCCCGAGCCGTTCTCCCCGACGAAGAACGTCACGTTGCGGCGGAACTCGAGACTATCCATCGTACGGATGGACGGAACGTTGAACGGGTATCGGTTCGGCGACGTTATCTTCTCGTGCAGAATTCGGACTTCTCGCAAAGACATGGCGCCCGCCTCAACGATTGGCCCGATCGTCCCGGATCTCCCGGAGCGTCTTGTGCAGCTCGTCTACCTTGCGGATCAAGGAATATTGGTTGCTGATCAGGAAGAACATCGCGATCGCGAACAGAACGACTAGAAACCACATGCCGATTCCCTCCTTCGATAGAAAAAGCGCAAATATCTCCCCCGCGGACGGATCGCGATATTTGCGCCTTGGATGTCTGGATGTCTATGTTGCTCGCCTGTTCCGCCTATTCCGCCGAGTACAGCTCCGTCGACAAATACCGTTCTCCGGTATCCGGAAGGAGCGCGACGATCGTCTTGCCCTTGTTCTCCGGCCGCTTGGCCAGCTGCAGCGCCGCGAAGACGGCGGCTCCGGAGGAGATGCCGACGAGCAGGCCTTCTCGGCGGGCGAGAGCCCGAGCCGTCTCGAAGGCGTCGGCGTTCTTGACGGGGAGGATCTCGTCGACCACGTCCCGGTTGAAGTTGTCCGGCACGAAGCCCGCTCCGATGCCCTGAATCTTATGAACGCCCTTCGTTCCGCCGGACAGCACCGGAGAATCGAACGGCTCGACCGCGACGATCTTCACGGAATCCTTGCGCTGCTTGAGCACTTCGCCGACCCCGCTGATCGTGCCGCCCGTGCCGACGCCGCCCACGAACAGATCGACCTCGCCGCCGGTGTCTCTCCAGATCTCTTCCGCCGTCGTCTTCTTGTGGATCTCCGGGTTCGCCGGGTTGCTGAATTGCTGCGGAATGAAGGAATTCGGCGTCGCGGCGGCGATCTCTTCCGCCCGGCGGATCGCGCCGGCCATGCCTTCGTTCGCCGGCGTCAGCACCAGCTCGGCTCCGAGCGCCGCGAGCAGCTTCCGCCGCTCGACGCTGAAGCTCTCCGGCAGCGTAATAATTAATTTATATCCAAGCGCCGCCGCGGCGAAGGCGAGCCCGACGCCCGTATTGCCGCTCGTCGGCTCGATGATCACGGAGTCCGGCTTCAGCAGCCCCTTCTCCTCCGCGTCCTTGATCATGGCGTAGCCGATCCGGTCCTTCACGCTGCCGGCGGGGTTGAAATATTCCAGCTTGGCCACGATCCTCGCTTCCAGACCGTGATGCCGGTTGAAGTTGGTTAGTTCCAATAGAGGCGTGTTGCCTATCAGTTCCGTCAAATTGCTGGCGATTCTCGTCATGTTGCTTCCGCAACCTCCGTTTTGTCGTGATTATCCCACTGAATCAGTCGGCAATTAGACTCTAACACGGTTCGGAAGCAGAAATCAAATAAGACGCGGGTCCGCTGCCCGCGCCTTCCGTCGCCGTTATTTATAGCGAGATAATCAAATACGCCGCCGCCGCCCACATGACGACCGCCGAGATCTTGTTCAATACCCGGGCGAACCGGCCGGTGCGATCCTGTCTTCCGACGATGCGGCCGGCCGCGGCCAGCGTCAGGAACCAGAGCCAGGAGACCAGTACGCAGGCGCCGGCGTAGACGAGCTTCTCCGTCCCGGAATAGGACAGAGAGCCGGTTCCGATCACGCCGACCGTATCGAGAATGGCGTGCGGGTTAAGGATGGAGATCATCGCCGTATAGCCGATCAGCTTCCGGGTGTGCCGGGGCATCGCTTCCGCGTCGGCGGACGAGGCAGGCTTCGCCTTCCAGCTGAGGTACCCCATGTAGAGCAGGAACAGCATTCCGCCGACGGCCAGCGCCGTTTTGAGCCAGCCGACTCCAAGCACGAGCAGCGAGACCCCCGACACCGCAAGGACGATCAGCAGCGTATCGCAGACCGAAGCGGTCAAGACGATCGGCAGCGCTTGGACGAATCTGGAACGGCTGGCCCCCTGCGAGAAGACGAAGAAGTTCTGAACGCCGAGAGGCAGTATGAGTCCGAGCGCGAGGACGAACCCGTGGAGAAAAGCCGCGACCATCGGTTACAGCTCGAACAGGCCGTCTCGCTCGACTTTGGCGACCCGCAAGGCATACTTGCTATACCATTCCGACTGGCCTCTCCGTTGAGCGACTTGATGCAGGGCATGTTCCTTCCAAGCGCGAATCGCTTCTTCCGACTCCCAGTAGGACACCGTAATTCCGTTGCCGTCGGCGCCGCGCGCGCTCTCGACTCCCAGGAAGCCAGGCTGCCGCGAGGCCAATTCTACCATTTTATCGCTCATCGCCCCGTATCCGTTGTCTCCCTCCGTCCTCGTCGAAGAGAAGATAACGGCGTAATAAGGGGGCTTGGGCGTATTCGCGAGAAAACTCAAACGAATAACCCCTCCTTCCGGATTCCTTCATTATCCTCCGAATAGAACATCCAGCACCGTTCCGAGAGTTCCCGGCTTCTTCCCTTGGAGTACCTCGGGATCGTAAACTTCTACGAAGCCGCAATGGTTGCAGGACACGAATAGATAGTGGTTATGCTGGATGTCGAACAGCTTGCTGAGCCCCGTTCCCGTCATCGCCACTTCCTTGACTCTCGCGTCGTCTCCTCCGCACTTGGCGCAGCGGAACCGGCTCTGGATCGCGTCCGCCACGTTGAGATCGTTCAGCTCCCGGTCCTCTTCGAAGTCCTCCTCGGTGACGTCGTACAGGCGCTCCAGACAGATCGGACACTTGCCCTGCTCGATCTCGACTTCGTGCCGGCAATATGGACATTCCATCGGCTACCCCTCCCCTACTTCGAACCATACCGGAATCTCGGCTATACGGTCAACCAGTATTTGAGGAAAGTCTGCTCAAGCTCGTAGCCGTTGTTCTCATACAGCCGCTGGGCCGTGCGGTTCGTCGCCGCCGTCGTCAGCTCGACTCGCTTGGCCTTCGTCAGAACGGCGTACTCCCGAACCGACTCCAGCAAACTCCCGCCGACTCCGCGGCCGCGGTAGGATTCCCGGACGTACAGATCGTTCAGGATCCAGATCCGCCGCATCGACACCGAAGAGAACGAGGGATACAGCTGGGCGAACCCGGCCGCTCTCCCCGTCTCCGTCTCTTCCGCGAGATAGACGACCGATTCGTTATGCTCGAACCGGTTCCACAGGAACTCTCTCGCACCGGCGGGATCGGACTCCGTGCCGTAGAACACGCGGTATTCGTCGAACAGCTCGGCCAGCGAATCCAGATCTTGAATCGCGGCTTGGCGAACGCGGAATGCGATCATATGGATTCCCTCCTCTACCCTTCCCTATCAAGATATCCCTATCCTCTCATAACTCCCAGTCCCGAGGGAATGAACGAATCCGCGCAATTCATGGATTCATCGTCCGTTTCCGTCCAAATATTTACAAATGCAGCAAGTTCGATTATCCTATCCCTTTAGATATGTACAACTACCCATACGGGAACGGATGCGGGGGACATGAGATTGTTCATTAGGAATTATCGCGAGGCGGATATCGACTCGATCGTCGACTTATTTTATGGCACCGTTCATGCCGTTAACAAGAGAGATTACTCGCGGGAGCAGCTTGACGCTTGGGCTTCCGCCAACGACCTGGAAGAGCGGCGCGAGAGCTGGAGGGCTTCTCTAAGCCGTAACATCGCCTTCGTGGCCGAGAAAGAGGAACGTATCGTGGGCTTCACCGATATGAATCGGCAAGGCTATCTCGACCGATTGTTCGTTCATAAAGATTATCAAGGTCAAGGAATCGCCTCGGCGCTGATAAGCGTTCTCGAATCCGAAGCCAGAAAATCAAATTTGCCGGAGATAACGACGAATGCGAGCATCACCGCCAAACCTTTTTTCGAGAGCAAAGGGTATCGGGTGGTCCGATCGCAAATCGTCGAACGCAAAGGCGTAGAACTGGTCAACTATAAAATGATTAAAGAATTGAATCCGCAATAGAACGGTTGTAATAACTCAAGGGTAGATTGGAGGTCGTGATCTTGGTGGAGAAGGTCTTCTGGACAAGTCCGTATTTAACCGAATTAGAGGCTATCGTTCAAACCGTGAAGGATAACGAGATCACCGTGAATCGAACGATTTTTTATGCTTTGTCCGGCGGACAGGAGAGCGATGCGGGAACGATCGGGGGCTAAAATGTCATTCAGGATTCCCCCAATTCGAAGAAAAAGCCCACGCTATTATCCGTGCCGACTACGATATCGCTAGCGAGTTCTCCGATGTCAGCAACGGCAGGAGGTACTGGGAGATCAAGGACCTTGCGAAGGTTCCTTGCGGAGGAACGCATCTGCATCGAACGGGCGAAGTCGGCGTCATCAAACTGAAACGAAATAATATCGGCAGAGGGAAGGAACGAATCGAAATCTACCTGCAAGATTAACGAGATTCGTTCGATCGCGTGCCGGAATGGCAGGGCGAACCCGGACGGACCGAGTGATCGTCCGGGTTCGTCTTCCTATCGCCAATTAGGCGACGCGAGGACGACCGACGTCTCGATCTGCCTCTCCGGCACGTTCCAATACTGGAGCAGCAAGTCCCTTTTCTTATCCGAAGGAACCAGCCCGAACCCGTTCTTCCGATAGAACGAGATCGCCCAGTCCGCCGCCTCCCAAGTGCCGATCAGGATCGGCTTGTCCGTCGATCCGACGAGGTGCTTCAGCAGCTTCGTTCCGACCCCTCCTTGACGTCTGGACGTTCGGACATACGCATGCCGAATGAGCGCGACATCCCCTTTGTCCTGGATGCCCATCACCCCCGTCAGCTCCCCGTCCTCTTCGAAGCCCCAGAAGACGACGCCGTCCCGAATCTCGTCCGCGAGCTCCTCCTCGCTCATGTACGGATCGTGATAGCGATCGTCGGGAATGACGTCTTGGTACGCCTTCGCCGCGTCGTTGATGATCAGATAAATGTCCTTCTCGTCTCTCTTCTCGCACAACCGAATCATAAGTCTCCTCCTCATTCAGATTCCTTCGCCTCTGCCGATTCGTTCCGGAATCGGCTTCTCCATTCCTGGACGCCGAGCACGCCCACAATAATAAGCGAGGCTCCCGCGATATGCCAATAGGTCAGCCGGTCGCCCATCAGGATCACCCCGGCCAAGATCGACAATAGGGTGCCCAAGTTGACGAACAGGCTCATCTTGAAGGCTTCCAGCTTCGACAGCAGGAAGTTGGACAGCAGCGACGACGCGACCGACGTGAAAAGCCCGAGATAAGCGACGGCTCCGATAAATTCGCCGTGCCCGAGCGGCTTCAGCATCGCGCCCATGGTCCCCTCGTACGCATGGCGGCCGACGGCAAACGCATCGAAGAAGACGCAACCGACGAACATCATGGCCGCGCTCATCTCGAAGGCTGAGAACCGGCCTCGATGGAATCGGGCCAGAACGCTGTACAAGGACAAAGCGAGGGACGATGCCAGCAGCATCGCGATCCCCGCGACGTTCGAGCCGCTAGGCCAATCGCCGCCGGAACCCATCATGACGACGACTCCGAGCACCGAGCAGCCGACCGCCAGCTTCTGCGCTAGCGTCGAGCGCTCCCGAAGCACGAGCGCGGAGAGCATCAGCGTGAAGACCGGCGAAGTCGCCTGATAGATGCCGGCTTCGGAAGATGTCGTGTAGACGAGACCGGAAGCCTGCAACCCGAAGAACGCCGTCGGATACAGCAGCCCGATCGGCAGCAGCGGCAGCCATTTTCTCCATTCGTTCGATTGCCGGAATCGCGTCCAGGCGGGAACCAGCATCACGACGAAGGCCAACGTGAACCGGGCGGCGAGGGTATCGACGGGATCCGCGAACCGCATCGCCGACTTCGTAAAAACGTAAGTAAAGGCTATAATCGTCGAGTATAATAGAGCCATCAAGTAGACTCTTCCCGAATTGGCCAACTCTATCCCCTCTCGTTCTATGCGGCAGCCGGCCGGCTTCGTGTTCTAGCATATCGGGAGCGCGGACGCGATTCAATTCCCTTTTGCCCCTACTGTACCAGTACAGACGAACGAGGAGACGAGCCGAATGACGAGAAAATTCGCAACGATCCAGAGCGACATCGAATGGCAAATGAGAGAGGGGGCGATACGGGGCGGACAGAAGCTTCCGTCCGTTCGGGAGCTGGCGGACCGCTACTCCTGCAGCAAGAGCACGGTCGTGAAGGCCTACGCGGAACTGGAGAAGCGCCATCTCGTCTACTCGGTACCGCAAAGCGGCTATTACGCGGTGGCGAAGAACGGCGATATCGCTCCGAAGCCCCGAACGGTCGTCGACTTCGCGACGGCCTCCCCCGATCCGGAGCTGTTCCCTTACCGGGATTTCCAGCATTGCCTGAACAAAGCGATCGACAAATACCGGAACGACCTGTTCCTGTACGGAACCCCGCAAGGTCTTCCGTCGTTCCTGAACGTCTTGAGCAAGCACTTGCCCGACAGCCAAGTATTCGCCCGGCCGGACGAGATGGTCGTCACCTCGGGAGTCCAGCAGGCGCTTCACCTTCTCGCGACCATGCCCTTCCCTAGCGGCAAACGGACCGTGCTGCTCGAACAGCCGGGCTACCATCTGCTGATCCGGCTGCTGGAGACTCACGGCATTCCCGCGCTCGGCATCGCCAGGGACGAACAGGGGATCGATCTCGACCGGCTCGAGAGCCTCTTCCGCGCGGGAGACGTCAAGATGTTCTACACGATGCCGCGGTTCCACAACCCTCTCGGCACTTGCTATTCGGAGCGGACGAAGAAAGCGATCGCCGAGCTGGCCGCCCGCTACGACGTCTATGTGATCGAGGACGATTATTTGGCCGACTTGGAGACCGAGCCCAAGCGAGACCCGATCCACGCCTACGACTCCTCCCGGACGGTCTACTTGAAGAGCTTCTCCAAAATCCTGTTTCCCGGGCTGCGCCTTGGAGTCGCCGTCCTCCCTCCGCCTCTTCGGGAGACGTTCAAAACCTACAAGCAGCTCTCCGACTACGACAGCTCCTTGCTCTCGCAAGCCGCGCTCGAGATTTACATGCAGAACGGCATGTTCGATCGCCGCAGGCGGAAGATCGCGGCCGCCTATCATCGACGGATGCGGCTGCTGACGGAATCGCTGGATACCTATAACGATACCGGCTATGTCCGTCATGCGAACGTTCGGTCCGGCGTTCATACGCACCTCGTTTTGCCCGAGAAGCTGAATGTCGCCGACCTGATCCGCAAGCTCCTTCCGCGCCAGATTATCGTGAAGGATAGCTCGTCTTGCTTTTTGCCGAACACCGATCCGCTGCCGATCCTGAAGCTCAGCGTCTTTCAGGCGGCGGAAGATCGCATCGAAGACAGCGCGAGGCAGCTCATGAACGCGATTAAGGACTCTGTCACAAAATAAAGCCGTTCCTTGTCTTTACTCATGTCAGACCAAATAGAATCGACAAGGGAGTAGAGAACATGGAAAAGCTGCTCGTCATCAACGCGCACCCCGTCGCGGATTCCGAATCGTCCGTTAGCCTTCTGGTGCTTCGACGTTTTGTGGAACGATATCGCAAGTTGAATCCGGAAGCGCCAATCGAACAAATCGATTTATACCGGGAGCCCATCCCTTGCATCGATCGCACCTTCCTGAGCGTGCAGGAGAAAAGGAAAAGGGAGGAGCCGTTAACCGAGGAAGAACAGCGGCTCGATTCCCGAATGTCGGACATTCTTCGGCAGTTCAAGAGCGCCAAGAAGTACGTGATCGCCATGCCGCTGCATAACTTCAATATCCCGTCGAAGCTGAAGGACTACATCGATAACATCCTGATCGCCAAAGAGACGTTCGCCTATACGGACCAAGGGTCCGTCGGCCTGCTCCATGACGGCAGGAACGTTCTCGTCATTCAAGCGAGCGACGGAATCTATACGAACGGCGATTGGTATTCGGAAGTCGAGTACTCCCACCATTATTTGCAATCGATGTTCAACTTTATGGGGGTCGACTATCAAATCATTCGCGCGCAGGGCGTTTACTCGTTGGGACGGGACGAGGTTCTGGCCAAGGCCTATCGGGAAGCCGAGGAGGCGGCCGCCGCGTGGGCGCAGGCGGGTCTACTAAGGGAAGCTTCCCGATGACTCCGTACCCGCATGCATGCGTACGCTTATCGGACCGAACCGCCGCCTCTTAGCATCGCCGCCAGCTTGCGGTAAGCCCGCTCCGTCAGCATCGGATCGTACCGCTTGTCGTACGGATTGGCGAACCCGTGAGCGCCGGGCAAATATTCGACGTCCGTCAATGGCTTGACCTCCAAGACCCTCTGCGTCTCGGGGGTCATTCGCTTCTCCTCGTCTTCGCTGAAGAGCAGAAGCGCCGGGCACCGGGGGGATACGTCCGCATAATCGCGAATGCGAGAGCCGTAGTAGCAGACGACGCCGTCGACTCCTGCCTCCTCCGCGCAGCGCCAGGCGACCGTCGCGCCGACGCTGAAGCCGACGACGAAGACGCGTTCGTACCGCATGCGATGCAGGCGTATCGCCTCTCTCGCGGTCCCCAGCGCACGGTCGAATCCGACTTCTTCGGTGAAGAAGCGATACGCCGTATCTTCCTCCTCGTAAGCGAACGCTTCCCGGTTCAAGAGATCGGGAGCGAACACCTCCATCCCTTCGCTGCGAAGCCTCTCCTCGTAATAACGGATATGACCGTTTAACCCGTAGATTTCATGAAGCAGAACGACGAGCGTTCCCGAGCGTTCGGAAGGCGAGCCGCCCTCGAGGCGAGATCGGTAGTACTCGATTTTCTCATCTACCTTGCGCCGATGCTCCTGCCACTTCCGCAGCTCCGCTTCGATCAGCTCCCGATGCTCGGTCAGCATCTCCAATCGTTCCCCGAACGTCTCCTCTCCTCGTTCGCGCAGGGCGGAGAACCGCTTCGCGTCCCGGATCGGCATGCCCGTCTCCCGCAGCCGAATCAGGAACCGAATCCATTCCAGATCGGATTCCGCATACAGGCGGTACCCCTTCTCGTCTCTTCGAACCCCCGTCAATAATCCGATTCTCTCGTAATAACGGAGCGTATGCTCCGACAACCCCGTCCGTCCCGCCATTTGCTGAATCGTTAAATAGTCCATTCCGTCATTGTAGCACGAGGCCGAATCGAAAAAAACGCTTGCCTTGGAGCGCGCTCTAAACGGTAAGGTGGAACCAGGAAAGCCGATAAATTCTGCTTTTATCCAACGAAAAGGAGAGGTTGTACGATGAGCAATAACCGTTACGAACAAGGCTGGGCGAAGCTGATGGAGGTGGACGGAGAAGGCGGCCGGCGGGTGATCGAGTCGCTTCAGGATATCGCGCCCGATCTCGGCCGGTACGTGATCGAATTCGCGTTCGGCGATATCTATTCGCGTCCCGGACTGGATCTGAAGCAGCGGCAGTTGATCACGATCGCCTCCCTGACGACGCAGGGCGGCTGCGAGCCGCAGCTCATCGTCCACCTGAACGCCGCCTTGAACGTCGGCCTGACGCCCGCGGAGATCGTGGAGGCGATCGTCCACTGCGCGCCTTATACGGGATTTCCCCGGGCGCTCAACGCGATCTTCGCGGCGAAGCGGGTGTTCGAGGAGCGGGGCGTGTCGGTGTAGACTCGTTGCTCCTCATTCGATGCTCCACCCTTCCAATAAGAACGGGATCTCGGATAAACGACTTACCGATCCCGTCGCGTTCTTCGGCTTCGCGCAGCCGGAATCTTCCTTCCAGATCGTGCGCAGTCCGGCCTTCGCCGCTCCGTCGATGTCGTTCTCCGGATGATCGCCGACGAAGACCGCCTCCTCCGGCGAGACGCCAAGCCGATGGAGCGCCCGGAGGAAGATCTCCGGGTCGGGCTTGCGCACCCCTTCGCGTTCGGAGATCAGAATCTCGTCGAAAAAGGGGTTCAAATTCAAGGCGGAAATATTCGACTCTTGAAAGTCCGTATAGCCGTTCGTGACGAGAGCCAGCTTGAATCCTCGCCGCTTCAGCCCTTCCAATAATTCGATCGTTCCGGGGAACGGCCGGCAGTGGAACCGGAACGAATTCACGTAATCCGCGAGCAACTCCTCCGCGTTCGCTCGCCCTTCCGCGCCGAATTCCTCGATCAGCGTCCGGTAGACCCGGTCTTTCCAGACGCAGCCCCGGGCATCCAGCTCGACGAACCTGAGCTTGAATGGTTCCTTCGGAATGTGCCTGAACGCTTCCAGCCGGTCATACTGGTTGTCTAAGAATGCTTCCAAGGATCGATCCCGGTCCAGCAGCGTTCCGTCCAGATCGAATAGTACCGCTCGAATCATAACGTCCCCTCCTCGTCTGCGCGCGTCATTACTCCCCCGTATTGTAAATCCGCGCAAGCGGGAGGGGAAGCTGAACGCCAAAAAAGCTCCGCGTAAAGCGGAGCTTGGACCTTAATGTCTTAATCGTACGAATTGGTCCGGATGGGACCGGATATAGACGGCGATTCGTTCGACGCTCTCCGGCACGATCGTCCGGAAGCTCTCGTACAGGAAGCCGATCTGCCCGTGCAGCTCCCCCTCTTCGATCGCGGCGCCGGAGCGACTCCCCCGATTCGCCTGTTCGACGACCCCTCTCGCGTCTTCCAGGAGGCTGAGCATCGCCGCTTCGCCGAAGAAGCGCAAGCTTCCGAGGACGCCGTCCCAATAAGAAGGCTGCTCCAGCAAGTAAGAGAGCCATGCCCGGAAGTCCTTCTCCGAACCGCTGGCCGGATACAGAACGCGGAACAGGCACGCCGCGCGCTGCCCCTCGCTTAATTCGTCCATGATCTCCTTCTTCGCCGCCGGCTCCCTTCCGCTCATTCGCCGGACGGCCGGTTCCGAGCAAGCGAGGAACAGCTCCAGATCCCCGAACGAATCGAATTGCCCTTTCTCCATTTCCAATAACATGCAAGCATCGCCTCCTACAGCTATCTTATTTTTGATTGAGTTATAAGTCAATATAAAAAGCCAAAAAAAACGACGATTGTCCGATACGCACACTAACTTGGTTTTTCATGTTCAGGTTCACCTCTTTGCCGAGCTCGGACCGTGCAGGATTTGAATGCAGGCGGTTTAACGAGTGCGATTTTTCGTATAAAATCGTCGAAGTAAATCGCATGAAGATGATTTCTGTATGATTTTTCACATAATACGTAGGCAACGCGCCGTTATAAGGTCGAATTTGTATGTTTTCTCGCACAAATCCATCCGTTGCACCTTCTAAAGACGAATTCTATGCGATTTTTCATACACAGTACGAATCAATTTCTCGTTCGGCGTTGCAATCGGAATCGCAGGGTCCGGTTCCCCCGGTCGAAACTTGAATCAGGCAAGCTAGAGGAGCCCGACGCGACACGATTCCATAAAAGCAGGTGACTCTAAGCCCGGATAAAAAAGAAAAAAATCCGTGTATCGTACCGCGAAGGAACTTCGAGCGTCCTAACATCGGATAGAGCCCCGCGGGGGCTCCGGCGAATACCGAGTCACGCCTTGAACAAGGCGACCGAAGACTCGACGACCTGGTCCAGGATCGGCGTTAATCGCTCGTGCAAGGCTGCCCCCTCCGTCCCTTGCGCATCAAGCTCTTGCCGTGCCTGCTCCAGATAGGTCATCCCTTGCGACACGGAGCCCCAGAACTGCATCGCCATGAGGCCCGCGTCTCCCGGCCGGATCTCGCCGCGCGCGATGCCCTTCTCGATCGCAGCGATCATCGGGAGCATGAAGCTCTTGACCCAGTCGAACGGGGAGATCTCGCCCGGCTCGTACAGATGGTGCGCGTCCAGGCCGATTCTGGCGTAGAAGCGCGGGATCGCCGGGTTGTCCAGCACGCGCTCGCACACCGATCGGGCGTAGCCGCGGAACAAGTCGAGCGTCGAGCCTTCCTGCTCGAAGTGCGCCGCGGTGTTGCGCCGGGACTCCTCCATCATGAATTCGTACAGCTCGCGGAACAGGTTCTTTTTATTTTTGAAATAGTAAAAGACCAGCCCGTGAGCCAGGCCGGCCCGATCCGCGATCGCCCCCATGTCGGAGGCGGCGTAACCTTTATCGACGTAGACGTGAATGGCGGCGCGCAGAATCTCCTGCTTCCGCTGCCTGCGAATCTCTTCGTTCTGTTCCTTCGTGCGGGGCATGGCGTCGTTCCCCTTCTCGTCACTGCTAGGAATTCAGTCGAGAATTATAGGAGATCGAACGCCCGTTGTCAACGGCTGTTACAGCCGGCTGTCGTTGTGCTGTGATAATG
>NZ_JACJVR010000111.1 GCF_014212175.1 Cohnella xylanilytica
GGCTCTTCTGGCGCCAGCGCCTGTGCCCGCGCCCGCGCCTCTGCCGGCTCCGGCCCCAGCGCCTGCGCCGCGTCTCGCCGCCGGGCCCTCGCCCGCGGCCAAAGGCGAAGACCCGATCGTCCGGCGCTCGATGCCCATGCCGATGCCGCTCTCGATCTTGGCGAGCTCCGGACGGTCCTTCGGCGCGACGAACGTGATCGCCATCCCCGACTCGCCGGCGCGACCCGTCCGGCCGATTCGGTGGATGTAGCTCTCCACGTCGTGCGGAATGTCGTAGTTGTAGACGTGCGTCACGCCCTCGACGTCGAGCCCCCGCGCGGCGATGTCGGTCGCCACGAGAAGCTGCAGCTTCGCTTCGCGGAACCGCTTCATGACCTGCTCCCGCTTCGCCTGGGACAAGTCGCCGTGCAGCTCGTCGCTGGCGTAGCCGGCCGCCTGCAGCGCTTCGTTAAGCGTCGACGCCCGCCGCTTCGTCCGGCAGAAAATCATCCCGAGATAAGGCCGAGTCTCGTCGATCATCTCCTTCAGGGCGTTCTGCTTGGCGCGGTCCGTCGTCTCGATCACGAGCTGCCGGATGTCCTTCACCGTCACCTGCTTGCCGCGCACCGTCACTTCCTCCGGCTTGCGCAGGATGCGGCCCGCCAGCTCGCGGATCGCCCCTGGCATCGTCGCGGAGAACAGCAGCGTCTGCCGGTGCGACGGCGTGTTGCGCAGAATCTCCTCGACCTCGCCGAGGAAGCCCATGTGCAGCATCTGGTCCGCCTCGTCGAGCACAAGCGTCTGCACGCTGAACAGCTGCACCGTCTCCCGGCGCAGATGGTCGAGCAGCCGTCCCGGCGTCGCGATGATCAGATGCACGCTGCCCTTCAGCTTGGCGAGCTGCGCGTCGACGTCCTGGCCGCCGTAGACCGCCAGCACGCGAATCCCTTCGTCCTCCCCGACGAGCCCCTTCACTTCCTCCGTAATCTGAAGGGCGAGCTCGCGGGTCGGAGTAACGATCAAACCCTGAAGCTTATCCGACTTGACGTTAACCTTCTCGAGCATCGGAAGCACGAACGCGAGCGTCTTGCCCGTGCCCGTCTGCGCTTGTCCGATTACGTCCTTCCCTTGAAGGACGAGCGGTATGGCCGCCTCCTGGATCGGAGTCGGCTTCTGGATGCCTTGAGCGGCCAACCTGGCCGTACGTTCGGCCGATATTCCTAATTGTGCGAAGCCTGACACTTAAGCACCTCATTTAGGTTTCTGCATTTTCTGGCAATCGGGGTCCCACCTATCGTACCACAACGAAGACCGTTCGAGAATCGGGCGTCAGGTCGCGCATCCCCTGCTTCGGTATTAGGATAACCCAATGATGATGTGCGATGATACGGGCAAGGATGTACAATGGACGATAGAATAACCTTGGTTCAAAGGAGTGATTCCGCCCATGAACAACGTAACGAAATTCCGCATCGCGAAGCCGGCGCGCGACGTGTTCGAAGCGTTCGTCGACCCCGAGAAAATCGGCAACTTCTGGTTCTCCTCCAGCTCCGCCAGATGGGAGACGGGCCAAACCGTCGCGCTGGAATACGACCTGTACGGCGCGGTTCTGGACATCCGCCTGACCGAGGTCGAGCCGAACCGCAAAATCGTCTTCCTCTGGGGCGAAGGTGAGGACGAGCATACGGTCTCGATCGTCTTCCGGGAGACGGCGGACCGCTCCGTCACGGTCGTCGAGGTGACCGAGGAAGGCTTCCGGGAAGACGACCCGGACCTGATTCCGAAGCTCGTCGACAACAAGGAAGGCTGGGTGTTCATGCTGACCTGCCTGAAGGCGTACCTGGAATTCGGAGTCAAGGATTTGAGGGGCGCTTTGGAGAGGTGACGTCGTCCACTCCGGAAAAGGGCCGCACAATGACAGAAAAGGGCCGCACCCCCAGCGAATCCAAATTCGCCCGGGTGCGGCCTTCCGCTTCCTTCTACCCTCTCGCCGATGCCGCTCAAGCGCTCAGAACGGGAGAAGCCCCGCCCTGCTGCAGCTGGTACATCGCGTAATACTTGCCGCGCAGCGCCATAAGCGAATCGTGGTTGCCCCTCTCGACGATCTCGCCGTGGTCGAGCACGAGAATCTGGTCGGCCTGCCGGATCGTCGACAGCCGGTGCGCGATGACGAACGTCGTGCGCCCCTTCTTCAAGACGTCGAGAGCCGCCTGGATGACGGCCTCCGTCTCGGTGTCGATGCTCGCCGTCGCCTCGTCGAGGATGAGGATCGCCGGGTCGTAGGCGAGCGCCCGGGCGAACGAGATCAGCTGCCGCTGGCCGGCGGACAGCGTGCTGCCCTTCTCGATGACCGGCTCGTCGATCCCGCCGGGCAGGCTCATGAACATGTCGTACGCGCCCACGTCGCGCAGCGCCTTCTCGACCTTCCCCCGGCTAATCGCCGGGTTGTCGAGGCTGACGTTCGAAGCGATCGTGCCCGTGAACAGGAACGGATCCTGAAGCACGATGCCCATGTGCTGGCGAAGCAGCTGCTTCGGAATGTCCCGCACGTCGGTGCCGTCGACCGAGATCGTCCCCTGCTCGACGTCGTAGAACCGGAACAGCAGGTTCAGAATCGAGCTCTTGCCCGACCCGGTATGGCCGACGAGCGCGACCGTCTCCCCTTGGCGGGCTTCGAACGAGATGTTCTTTAGCACGTATTCTTCCGCCTTATACGCGAAGGTGACGTTCTTGAACGCGACTTCGCCCTTGTAGCGGTCGAGCTTGCCCGTCGCCACGTCGATTCCCGGTTCGTCCAGCAGCTTGAACACCCTCTCCGCGGATACCCGCGCGGTCTCCAGGTTCGCCAGCTGGTTGACGATCCCGACGATCGGCTGGAACATCCGGTTCATATAATCGACGAACGCGTACAGCACCCCGACCGTGACGGCCGAGCCTAACCATTTGCCCCAGAACATCCATATCACCGCTATGAAAATAATATTGCGAAACACGTTCACGAGGTTGTGAGACGTGATCGAGTTAAGGCTAAGCATCTTGTTCTGATACTTGTAAAATTCCTTGTTATGCTCGTCGAACTCTTCCATCGTCATCTTCTGCCGGCGGAACGCCTGAATGATCGGCATTCCGTTGATCGACTCGTTGATCATCGCGTTGATATCGCTAAGCTTGTTGCGGATGACTTCGTTATAGCGCCCGGCGAACTTCCGGTAGACGACGATCCAGAGCAGCAGGATCGGCACGAGCGGAAGCGCGACCAGGGCGAGCTTCGGGCTGAGCAGGAACAGCGCGCCCAGTATGGCAGCCATGTAGACGACTCCGGAGAAAAAGTTCGCCAGAACCGCCACGAACAGTTCCCGCACCGCTTCCGTATCGTTCGTGATGCGCGAGACGACCTTGCCTGCCGGCAGGTTGTCGAAGTACTGCACCGGCAGCCGCTGCGTGTGCGCGAAGACGTCCTCGCGCATCCGCTGCACGATCTTGTTGGCCGACGTCTGCAGCAGCAGCCGCTGGCCGTAGGTGAACACCGCCGCCAGCAGCAGCAGCCCGAAGTAGGAGGTGGCGAGGGTGATCAAGCCGGGAATCTCCGGCTTGTAGAAGCGGAACACTTCGCTCTTCGAGAGCTTCGTGACCGCGTACTCCTGCGTCCGGCCGTCCTCGGCCGTCACCGTCATCGTCCCGCCGTCCACCTGGCGGGAGCCTTCGAGAACGTCCGCGCCCTCGAGCCAGTAGTAGCTCGCCCCGGCTTGAAGCACCCGTGCGGGAGCCCCCTTGGCCTCGCCCTTGGCGAAGCGGTCCTCTCTCTTGTAGAACTTGCCGTCGTATTCGGCCGTCTTGCCGCTCTTCGCGTCGGCTTCGTACCAGACCTTCTCGATGCCGAGAATGTTCTGGTCGATCATCCGCTTGGCGATGAACGGCCCGAGCAGCTCGACGCTGACCGCCAAGGCGAGCAGCGCGAGCGCGAACAGAATCGGCCTTTTATATAGCATCGCGTATTGAAACAATCGTTTACCCGTCAGTCCCATACGAGCCTGTCACCTTCATTCCTTATCGAATTGCGTGCGGGTGAATCCGCGTGGCCTCCCTAGGAAGCCTCGACCATCGCCTCGAGCTGCTGCCGGTCGTACTGTTCCTTGTACCAGCCGCCTATGGCGAGCAGCTGCTCGTGCGTACCTTCCTCGACGATCTGGCCTTCGTCCATGACGATGATCCAGTCGGCGTGCTGCACCGCCGAGAGGCGATGCGTCGTGATGAGCGTCGTCTTGCCCGCGCGCTCGGTGCGGATCCCGTCGATGATCTCGGCTTCCGTCTTCGCGTCGACGGCCGACAGCGCGTCGTCGAGAATGAGAATCTCGGGGTCGGCGATAAGCGCCCGCGCGATGCTGACCCGCTGCTTCTGCCCTCCGGACAGCGCCACGCCCTTCTCCCCGACCAGCGTCTCCAGCCCGTCGGGCAGGAAGCGGATGTCCTTCGCGAACGAAGCGCGCTCCAGCGCCCGCTGCAGGTCGGCCTCGTTCGCGCCGTCGCGGCCGAACAGGATGTTCTCGCGAATCGTGCGCGAGAACAGAATCGGCTGCTGCGGCACGTAGCCGATCCAGCCGAGCAGCCGGTCGATCTCCATGTCGCGCAGAGAGACGCCCGACACGGCGATCTCCCCGCTGCCGAGCGGGTATTCGCGCAGCAGCTGCTTCAGGACCGTCGTCTTGCCGCTGCCGGTCCGGCCGACGATGCCGAGCGTCTGCCCGCGCCTGAGCGTGAACGACACGTTAACCAGGTTGTCGATCGACGAGCTCGGGTAGCGGAAGGTGACGTTCTTGAATTCGATCGTCTCCGGCGCGTCGACCGTCACCAGACGGTCGCTATCGTCGACGTCCGGCTTGTAGCCGAGCGTCTCGTTGACGCGGTCGAGCGAGGCGTTGCCCCGCTGCATGATGTTGATCAGCTCGCCGATCGCGAACATCGGCCAGATGAGCATGCCGAGGAACACGTTGAACGACACCAGCTCGCCGAGCGTGATCTCGCCGCGGAAGACGAGGTAGCCGCCGAAGCACAAGCCGATAATGTAACTGAGGTTGACGAGCACCTTGTTGGTCGGCTCGAACAGGGCGTCGATCTTGGCGACGGCGATGTTCTTGTTCAGCACCTCGTTCGTCTTGGCGTGGAACCGGTCGCGGTCCGCCTCCTCCTGAACGTAGGCGCGGACGACGCGCACGCCGGACACCGATTCGAGCACCTGGTCGTTCAGCTCGCCGAACGCGTCCTGCGCCTTCATGAAGCGGTCGTGGATCTTCCTGCCGAACGTAGTCATGAGAATCGCCATGATCGGGAGCGGCAGCAGCGCCGCCAGCGTCAGCTTCCAGCTGATGAGCACCGCCATCATGAACAGGATGGTGAGCATGAACAGCGAGGAATCGATCAGCGTCAGAATGCCGAAGCCCGCGGTGTTCGAGATCGCCCACAGGTCGTTCGTGGAGCGAGCCATCAGATCGCCCGTTCGATTGCGTTCGTAGAAGGTCGGAGTCATTTTCAGAAAATGTCTCATCAGCCGCTTCCGAAGAAGCCGCTCCAGAACGAACGCTCCCCCAAACAGTTGATACATCCATACGTAAGTAATGAGGTAGCCTCCCACCGTCAGGCCTGCCCACCAGGCGAGCACCTCGAAGAACCTCCCGTCGCTGAGAGTTCCCTCGTGAATGCCGTCGATCGTGTAGCCGACCAGCTTCGGCGGAATGACGTCCATCACGCCGACCACCGTCAGCAGCACGATCGCGATCGTGTACCGGCGCCAGTGCAGCTTGAAGAACCAGCCTAGCTTTCTAAGTACCGTGAACATGGTTTCACACCTTTCCGTTAAACGAATAACGCGACAAACAAAAGAGCGTACCGCCCGCAAGCGATACGCTCTCCACCGCGAAGCCGAGAACGTATGTTCTGCTCGAGCGGTGTAAGAAAGGCGCACGATTACGGGAACGTAACCATGCGCCTTGGAAGTCGAAGTCCAAGTGATTAATTCGGCGCAGTCGGATTACGTCCGGGTAGCTTGTTAGCATGAGCGGCAGGAAATGTTGGAACAATCATGGCGTTAAGCATGGGACGCAATCCTCCTTTCGATTTGTGAAATCTATTTGACACTTTACCATCGCCGGGAAACGGTGTCAATCGGTTTTATCCACTTTTTACAAGACTTTTACCGTTGAGGTTGGGGACGGGCTTCCGCGCGTCGCCGGGCGGCTCCGGCCTTGCCCGGGGCTCGGGGCGTTTCAGACCGCCCCCCGTTGCGGGTATAACAGCTTATAGCCAACACCGCGTCCGGTCCCAAAAAGGGGGGATGGCTCATGGGATTCATACTCCTCTATTCCCTGATCGTTCTGCTCGTCGTCGAGATCTCCGTCGTTCTCATGCGGGCGACCGGCCTCGACTACGACATCGCGCGCTTCCAGGTCGTCTCCCTGCTGACCGGCACCGGCTTCACGACTCGGGAATCGGAGCTGATTCTCGGGCATCCGGTCCGGCGCCGCATCGGCATCTTCCTCATCCTGTTCGGCGCGTTCTCGCTGGCGGTCGTCATCTCCTGCATCAGCGCCATTCTCGCGCCGGACGTTCATCTCGTTCAGCTGACGGTCGCGGCGACCGCTCTTCTTGTCGTTTTCGTTATCGTGCGCTCGCCCTCCGCGGGCCGGTTCCTGTCGAAGCGGCTGTCCGGGACGTTCCGGCAGTCGTTCCAGGTGCATGAATTGTCGATCCGGGAGGTGCTGCTGCTGCGGGAGAACGACGCGTTCGTGGACGTGCCTCTCGGCGAAGGCTCGGGCTTGATCGGGCAGACGCCGGACCGGCTGTGCGACGAATTCGCGGACTTAAACGTGCTGCTCATCCGGCGCGGCGACGTCGCCATCCGCGACCGGCGGATGCGGACCCCGCTCGAAGCCGGCGACGTGCTGTACGTGTACGGGGACCAAGGCGAGATCGAGCGGAGATTCGCCAGGGAACTGCGCGAGAAGCGCAAGAGCGAGGAAGACGAGAAGCAGGCGGCTTCTCCGGTGTGAGGAAGGAGGCGGACGGACATGGAGTCGGGGGACAAAAAGGTTCGGGAAGCGCTGTTCCAGCTGCTCTTCCCGTTCTCGCTCGACGCCGACTGTCACGGAAGGCTGCGCCGCACTCTCGCGAGAGAGGGCTTCGTCCCGTTCCGGCTGGACGCCTTGGAGCTGGAGGACGCGTTCTACGGTCCCCGCCATCGGGTGTCGCACCGGGCCATGGAACGCTATTACTTGCCGTTCACGAACCACGTCCTGTTCCCCGGCGACGACAACCCGGAGAGCTTCCAGCGGATGAGCAAGGCTCTCGGGCTGCGGGCGACGCTGCATACGGCCCGCTTCGACGCGCCGTTCGAGCTGCATTCGGTCGACGTCGTGCTCTGCCCGTTCGACACCGGCTTCATCACGCTTCGCGTCGAACTGTCGGACGTTCGCGAACCGGGCGGCGGCGATTGGGCCGGGATCCGCTTCTCCCAGGCGATCGAATTCGCCGACCGGCTGCGCGTCATGCAGGACGAGGACGCGGGGGACCGACGGGCCTGGGTGGAGTTCGAGGGGGAGCGGTACGAAGAGATTCAGGATTTCATTTTCCAGGCGATCCTGCCCCATACCGTGGAATATCTCGACCGGACGCCGATGGACGGCTCGTACTTCGAGAAGCTTCCCTACCTGATCGACGAGCGGATGTTCGTCATGGCTCACTACGCGTTCGACGGGGACGTGGAGATCACGCTGCTCGACCGGTACCGCGCCGTTCGCCTGGACGGGCTGGACGCTTCGGGCGGGCCTCGCGTCAGCGCGACCCACGAGCCGTACATCCGGCGGTTCTGCCGGGACGTCGGCTTCGACCGGTGGGCTCCGGACACGTATTACCTCGCCGACGAGAGCTGCTTCTGCTGCCTGACAAGACGGCCGGAGCCGGAAGCGAACGCCCTCGCCGACAAGATGCTGGGCGAGTATTATTACGGTCTCCTGCTCAATCTGTTCCACCGGATCGTGCTGCTGAAGCTGGCCAACGCCTACTCGCGGGTCCAGCTGGAGCGGACGCCGGAGCAGACCGAGGTGCTCATTCGCGCGATTACGACGTTCTCCGCGAAGTACGACTTCCTCGAGGTCGTCTCGCAGACGCAGGGCCGGGAGATCTTCCTTCTGCTCCGCCGGATGTACGGCAACGACGAGCTGTTCGAGGACGTGAAGATGACGCTGACGGACTTGTACAAGTATCAGGAGAACGCCACGTCCAAGCGATCCGGCTACCTGCTCACGGTGCTGACGATCTACACGGTCATCAGCGGCATCTACGGCATGAACCAGGTGATCGAGGACTTGAAGGGCCCGATCCGCTGGTCCGCCGCGAAGGCGTATTCGCCGTTCGAGTGGATCGCGCTCGCCGTGACGCTGTCCGGCCTCGTCGTCGCGTTCGCGCTGACCGCCAACGTGCTGAGCAAGTGGGGCGCCGACTGGCTTCGCCGGTTCTGGCGGCGGCGTTAAGTCCGGCCAGGGGCGGGAAGCTCATTAAACAAGCGGATAAATCCGGCTTGTTGCGGCCCCAGGCGCCGGCCGAAAGCTTAACAAGCGGAAATCTTCGACTTGTTGGAGGCCTGCGGACCGGCTGAATGCCCAACAAGCGGAAAAATCCGGCTTGTTGCGACACTGTCTTGCTCTCGGCACGCGGTCAGGCGGCCGTCACTTTAAAAATGCCGTCCGGCGAGCACAAATACAGCTCGCCCTTCCCGTCCACTCCGAACGAGGTGACGTTCGTCTGCGACTCCAGCAGCAGCTTGTTCTCCGGCTTGCCGTCCTCGCCAAGGCGCAGCGCCCAGATCTTGCCGGACACGTAGTCGGCGTATACGTACCAGCCGACCAGTCCGGGCAGCGAGCCACCGCGGTAGACGTAGCCGCCGGTGACCGACTGGCCTTCGTCGTGACGGTACTCCCAGACCGGATCGGTCATCCCCTTCGCGTCGCACCCCTTCTGCGGCTTGTAGCACGCCGTCCCTTCCTTGACGTTCCAGCCGTAGTTGCCGCCCCTCTCGATCAGGTCGATCTCTTCGATCTCGTTCTGCCCGACGTCCGCCGCCCACAGCTTGCCCGTCTTCCCGTCGAAGCTGAACCGCCAAGGGTTGCGCAGCCCGTAGGCGTAGATCTCCTGCCGCCCGCTCCCGTCGGCGAACGGATTGTCGGCGGGAATGCCGTACGCGCGCTCGCCTTCCGTCTTGTCGACGTCGACCCGCAGGATTTTGCCGAGGAGGACGTCCTTGTTCTGGCCGTTCCCGTGCGGATCTCCGCCGCTTCCGCCGTCCCCGGTTCCAATGTACAGGTAGCCGTCCGGTCCGAACGCGAGCTGGCCCCCGTTATGGTTGGAGAACGGCTGCTCGAACGTCAGCAGCACCTTCTCGCTCGCCGCGTTCGCGCGACCCGAAGCCGGGTCGGCCTTGTAGCGGGCGATGACCGTGTGCGTCTTCGTCGTATAGTTGACGTAAAAATAACCGTTGCTCTGATACTTGGGGTGGAACGCCAAGCCGAGCAGCCCCTGCTCGGAGCCTTCGCTGTACACGCGGTCGCCGATGTCGAGGAACGTCTCGGGCTTGTCGGAGGAGGAGGCCGCCGTCTTCACGGCCTTGATCCGGCCCGGCTGCTCCAGGACGTAGAGCGTGCCGTCCGCTCCCGGCGCATGCTCGATGCCCGCCAGCGACTCGAATTCCGCCGACTCCGCGACGGGCGCGAGCGCGATCTTGGGCAGCGGCAGCTTCCCCTCTTCGCCCGCTCCGCCGGCCGGCTTCTCGCTCGGCGACGGCGATGGCGACGGCACTGGCGTCTCCGACGCCTCGGCCTCGGCGCTCGCGCTCCCTTCAGCCGGCGTCGCAGCCGTGCCCGGCGCCTCCGTCTCCGTGACGACCGCCGTCTCGGCCGGCCTTCCCTCCCCCTTGCCCGCTCCCCTTCTCGCAGCCGGCCAGAACGACGACCAGAGCCGCCGCTGCGACGGCGTACAACCAAGCTTGTCTCATCATTTTCCGCCTCCTCTTCATCTTCTACTTATACCCTCGTTCGACGCCATCGGCGCAAATCTATCGCTCTTATTTTTCCGACAAGCCTAACCCGACAAACCGGGTCCACAGCAACGAACCGCCGCTGCCGGCCAAGAGACGGCTTGTCCCCCTAAGCAGCTTATATCGACCGACAAACCCGAGCCTCGCCCCCTCCGCCGCCAACATAAAAAACCTCCGAATCCCATAGGACCGGAGGTTGCTCTCTTGCTGTCTCTCTTGTTGTCTTCTAGCCGGCCGGGCGGGTCATCGAATCAGACGATCAAAATCTCGGCAGGGCCTTCGCACCATTGGCAGTGCTCCGGCGGCTTCCAGTCGCGGAACGTCGTCTCGGCCAGGTTGACCAAGTCCGGCGCGTCCTCGTATTCGTCGACGAACTTATCGATCGCCAACTCGACATGCTCCTTGCACACGCAATACATTCGGCGGTTCCTTCCTATTCGTTGTCCTCGCTCTTCTCGGCCAGCTTCACGCTCAGCTCGCTCTGCTTCCCGTCACGATAATACGTTATCGTCAGCGATTCCCCGATTTTCTTCGAATTATACAAATACTTGCGCAGCTCCATCATGCTGCCGATCGGCTTGCCGTCCAGCTTGACGATGATGTCGTTCAGCTTCAGGCCCGCTTCCTTGGCCGGACCGACCGCCTCCAGCACGAGCACGCCCTTCTCCACGCCTTCAGGCACGACGACCGGGGGCACGTCTTCCCCGTCCGGAGCCTCGTCCGGAGCGCTTCCGGAATCGGTCCCGGAATCGGTTCCGTCTTCTTCGCCATCGCCGCCGCCGCCGAATCCGCCATCGAATCCGCCGTCGTCCTGCATCTCCAGCCCGTCGAGGTAGGAGCCCAAGTCCATCGTGTAGATGCCCAGATACGGACGGAGCACCTTGCCCCGCTCGATCAGCTCGCGGACGACCGGCATCGCGTCGTCGATCGGGATGGCGAAGCCGATGCCTTCGACGCCCATGTCCAGCACCTTCATGCTGTTGATGCCGACCACTTCGCCGTCCAGGTTGACGAGCGCTCCCCCGCTGTTGCCGGAGTTGATCGGAGCGGAGATCTGGATCACTTCTTCTTCCCAGTCGTAATTGCCGTCCTGGTTCAGCGAGATCGGGATGATCCGCTTCAGGTTGGACACGATGCCGTCCGTCAAGGAGTCGCTAAGCCCGAGCGGATTGCCGACGGCGATCACCGTCTCGCCCTCCCGCAGGCGGCTCGACTTGCCGATGGAGGCGACCGTGTCGATGCCCTTGGCGTCGACCTCCAGCACCGCCAGGTCGGTGATCGCGTCGCTGCCCACGATCTTCGCTTCCTTCGTGCCGCCGTTCACCATCGCGATCTCGACGCTGCCCGCGTTCGCCACGACGTGCGCGTTCGTGACGATTCTCGCCTTGCCGTCCTTCTTCTCGAAGATGACGCCCGAGCCGAGGCTCGCGTTCTCCAGCGAGCCGCTCTCCGCATCGTCCGAACGTCCCCCGGCCAGCTTCTGCCGGTTGATGACGCTTACGACCGCCGGCCGAATCTTCGCGGCGGCCGTGATCGTCCGCTCCGACGTCTCCACGATCGACTGATCGCCCGCCGTCACCGGACGGGCCGAAGGAGCGGCGGGCCGATTCACCAGCAGGGTGAAGACAATGGCCACCAGGAGCGAGCTGGCGAGGGAGGAGAGAAGCGCGACGCGGAATACCGAGCCTTGCCGGAAGCCGCGTCCGTCGTTCGGCCGGAAGCCGGAATTCCGGCGGGTTCTCCGCTTCACCCGCGTGGAATAGAAATCGTCGTCGAAGAAACTCATCTCGCACCGTCCTTTTCCCCTAGAAGCCTTGGACCCCGCTGTCGCGCTCTCTCTATCGAATACCGGAATATCCGGAATAGATTCGCTTGTTTTGACTAAAATAGTAATAGAATTGAACGGGGGAAGCAAGCGAAGTCCCCATTCCTTCTATTATGTAATGAAAGGAAGATGAGCCAATGAAGCCTTCCGCCCCCGTCGGTCCCCTTCTCGATATGGCCGTACGCCTCGCCGACCTGAAGGAGGATCACTACCGCCAGCTTCTCGCGCTGAGCGCCTTGATCGAGCTGCTCGCGGACAAAGGCCTCATCACCGCGGAGGAGCTGCGCCTCAAGGCCTCCCGGATGGAAGCCGAGCTGGACCGCGACTTGACCCTATGACTTGACGAGATCCCACGGGGTCGGCTTGTCGTAGTAGGTCTCGCAGATGGCGAACTCGTTCTTCTGATAGAAAAAACCGTTGTCTTCCAATATCGTATTCACCGTCAGCTTGGCCAAATCCATCTGATTGTGCTCCTGGCTCAGATGGCCCAGATAGACGCGGCGCGTGCCGCCCGATCCGAGCAGCTGGCAGAGCGCTTCCCCCGCCGCCTCGTTGGACAGGTGGCCGGTGTCGCCCAGAATCCGCCGCTTGATGTTCCACGGGTAGCGCCCCATGCGGAGCATGTTGACGTCGTGGTTGGACTCGAGCACCAGCACGTCCGATTGCTTCAGCTGGCGCATTACCTTGTCGCTGACGTAACCGAGATCGGTCGCCAGGCTCAGCTTCGCCCCGCCCGAGTAGAAGCAGTAGCCGACCGGCTCCGCGGCGTCGTGCGAGATAGCGTACGATTCGATCCTCAGGTCGAAGATCTCCATCGCGCTGTCGGTCGCCATGATTTTCCGCTGGTCGTCCGCCAGTTCGCCGATTCCCTTGTGCATCGCCGCCCACGTCTTCTCGTTCGCGTAGACGGGCAGCTCGTACTTGCGCGCCAGCGCCCCGAGCCCCTTGATATGGTCGGAATGCTCGTGCGTGACGAAGATTGCATCCAGCTCTTGCCCGGACACGTCCCGCTCCTTGAGCAGCTCGTCTATCTTCTTCGCGCTCAGGCCGGCGTCGACCAGCACGGTCGCCGCGTCCGAAGACACGACCGTCGCGTTGCCGGTCGAACCGCTGGCGAGTACCGTAAACCGCAGTCCCATGATGAATACCTCTCGTTTCTCTCTCCCATGTGCGCCCGACTCCGCCCGGTGCCGGGACGACTCCATTGCTTATTGATCCTCCGAAAAACGTCTATGAACGAGCGCCCGAAGCCCCCGCTCCGTCGGCGTTCAGCTTGCTGGCCGCTTCGCCCTGGTCCGTCACCACTTCCCCGCTGATGGCGTCCACGTAGAACACTTCGCCGTCCTCGAGCAGAACCCTCCAGGAAGGAGCCGATACCTGCATCTCCGAATTGTACAGCTGGCCGTGATAGCCGAGCTGGATGTCCTTGATCGCCGATCCGTTGGGCAGATAGTTCCGGTCGATCAGGAAGGCGACGACCTTCGTCGCAGGCAGCACCTTCTGCGGCTTCGCGTCCTCCGAAGGAACGATGTCGATGCGGTCCTGCCGGTAGGAGGTGATTTTCTGATCCTTGTAGTACAGCTCGATGCGCACGTCGAAGATCGGCCAGCCTTCCGCGATCCGGTTGAGCACCCA
This sequence comes from Cohnella xylanilytica, assembly GCF_014212175.1. Lineage (GTDB taxonomy): Bacteria > Bacillota > Bacilli > Paenibacillales > Paenibacillaceae > Cohnella > Cohnella xylanilytica. The sequence continues at coordinate 13,521 of NZ_JACJVR010000111.1, forward strand.
CGCCTTCTCGTTGCTGCCCGGGTAATCGAAGCGGTACCGGCTAATCTCCGGCACGACTCCCCCGAGCTCCCGCTGAAGCTCCTCCTCCGAGAAGACGATTCGCGTGTTCGGCTGCGGGTTCAGCTCGAGCGGACCGTTCGCCATGCCGGCGGGGGGCTCCCTCAGCCGGAACGTCAGCCCCCGCATCTCCGGCGTATCCGTCGGAATCTCCGCGTTCACGCGAATGCCCTTGTTCGTCATGCTCTGCCGAATGTCGGCGGGCAGCGACGTCCAGTCGACGGCCGAATCGATCCGCTCCCGCCATTCCAGCCACAGCTGGTAGCCGAGAACGATATTGAGCAGCAGGAACGCCGCGATCAGAACGCTTTTGGCCCGACTCCAGTCCACGTGCGCACCTCCCTTCTTCCAAGCGATCTTGCGATGACCTATGCGGCTCCGGCGCTCCATAACGGCGAGTTCCGCCATCGCGACGATCCCGCAAACGCGACGGTCCGCCAACGCGACTGTCCCGCCAACGCGACGATCCCGCCAACGCCGCGGCCCTCCGCGTCAACCGACCGTCCGGACTTCGCCGCCCGCGAGGCGGATCGCCCAGACCGGCTGCAGCAGGACCGAGTCCTTCTCCAGCTGCGGTCGATAAGCCGGGAAGATCGACTCGACGATTCCCCCAGCCGCCGCTTCCTTGATCATCGTCTTAAGCGCATCTCCTGCCGGCAGCTTCCGCTGCGGCGACAGCTTCTTGTCCTTCTCGCCGAGCACAAGCAGGGAGCGCTCGTAGGAAGAGACGTTGCCCTGCTGGATCGTCAGCTGGATGTAACCGAACCGGAAGCCGCCCGTCGGGATGATCGGCAGCCCCCTGTAATATTGCTGGAACCGGATCACGCTGTCGCTCGCCGAGCCTTCTCCCCGCACGAGGCGGTGCGTGCCGTTCCATCCGCCGTGCTGGTTGATGAACAGGACGGCCGACGTGATGTTATCGCTCAGGCTGTTCTGGCTGCTCGTCGGGGCGACGGGGTCCGAATAGGAGAGCCAGCCCGATTCCTGTTCGACGATCAGGCCTTTCTTGCTGTCGGTATAAATCTGCGTCCCGTCCTGTCGATCCTGGATCATTCTCGTCGTGGCCGGGTCGAAGAACAGGTTCCTCTGGATCTGGTCCGGCGTATACCGGGTGAAGGGAACACGGACGGCATCGTACGTCTTGGCCGCTTCGGGAACGTACACGCCTCCGTCCGAATAGAGGAACGGCGTCCAATATTGGCCGAAGCCGGCGTACTGCTGCACGTCCTGCACCGTCAGGTCGGCCCGCAGCGACTCGTACACGTTGCGGCCGTCCGAGCTGAAGAAGAATGTCCGCACTTCCTCGCGGTCCTTCCGGGCGAAGATCCAGATGCGGCTCACCGAATCGGCGGAAAACAGGAAGTTCGAGTCGAGCTTGAATACTCTCTGCAGCAGCTCGAACGGCACGGCGCGCCCGAACCGGACCTCGATGCCGACGTCGTCCTTGCGCACTTGATCCCAGTTCACCGATTCGATCGTGTCCTGCTGGAACCCCTTGAACTCCCGTCCCCGCAACTTGTCCAGCACCATGTCGTAGAACGTGTCGTTCGGGTAGAACACCGTATGCTTATCCGCTCCGAGGTGAAGCACGAGCTGCTCCGGCAGCAGCAGGTTCTCCACCTGCTCTTCCGGGCCGAGCGGATCAGTCGTGACGTAATCCTGCTCCGTCCGGACCTTGGCCTCCATGCTGGGCATGCTGTAGGCCAGCAGGTAGCTCTGAACGAGGCTGGCGACGACGAGAAGCGCCAGCAGCGCCGATTTGCCCTTCTCGATCATGGCGCTTCCCCTCCTTCCTGCACGTAAGGCAGGGTGACCGTCGCCGTCGTGCCGACGCCCGGCTCGGAATCGAGGGCGATGTGGCCGCCGTGCGCGCGAACGATTTCCCGGGCAATGGACAGCCCGAGGCCGGTTCCGCCCATGCTCCGCGAACGGGCTTTATCCACTCGGTAGAACCGGTCGAAGATCCTCTCGAGATCCTTCTTCGGGATGCCGATCCCCGTATCCTTGACGGTGACGGACAGCTGCCCCGCCTCGTTCAGGCGGGCGGCCAGGTGGATCGAGCCTCCGTCCAGCGTATACTTGATGGCGTTGGAGACGAGGTTGTCCAGCACCTGATCGATGCCGTCGCGATCGAGCCACGCCTTCTCCAGCCCGGGATCGACCTGCACCTTGGCGGTGATGGCCTTCTGCCGCAGCTGCAAGGAGAAGCGGTCGACCACGTCCTCCATCATCTCCGCGATGTCGGTCATCTGCCGGCGAAGCTGCGCCTGCTTCGAGTCGAAGCGCGACAGGTGCAGCAGATCGGTGACGAGACGGATCATCCGCTCCGTCTCGCTCCGGATGACGCCGACGAACCGCTCGGCGAGCGGAGGCTCCTCCAGAGCGCCGTCGTCGAGCGCCTCGGCGTAGCTCTTGATCGTCGTGAGCGGCGTCCGCAGCTCGTGGGACACGTTGGCTACGAACTCGCGCCGCGACTGCTCGAGCTTCTCCGATTCGGTGACGTCCTGCAGCACCGCGATGGCGCCGACGACGCCCTTGTCCCGGCGGCGGATCGGCGTGAGCGTGACGCGGAACAACAGGTGGTCCTCGCTCTGCGACAGCGACAGCGGTCGCTGGATGAGCAGAATCGACTCCTTGCCCCCTAACGTCTCGGCGATCGGCGCCTTGTCGATGTCCAGGCACTCGGACACCGTCTTGCCGATCGCCCCTTCGCCCAGCATCGCCTGCGCCCGCCGGTTGACGACGATGACGCGTCCGATCTCGTCGGTCGCGAGCACGCCGTCGCTCATGTTGGAGAGAATCGAGCTGAGCTTCTCCTTCTCCTCTTCGTTGACCGACAGCGCCTCGCTAAGCCGGTCGGTCATCTCGTTGAACGCGGTGCTCAGCTGCCCGATCTCGTCGTCGCCGAGCACCGGCACCCGCTCCTCGAACCGCCCTTCCGCCACCGCCGCCGCCTGGCGGGTAAGCGCCTTGATCGGCTGCGTGATCGTGCCAGCGATCAGAATGCCGAGCAGCGCGGTGAGGCCGAGCGCCAGCAGCATCCCCGTGACGAAGATCCGGTTGACCCGCTCCATCGTCTCGTACAGTTCCTTCATCGAAGCGACGATGTACACCGCTCCGATCACCTTGCCCCCGCTCACGACGGGCTGCGCGATCACCTTCTTGCGCACGTTGTCGGAGTCGATGATCTCCTCCGTATTGTCGTTGATCCCCTGCAGCGCGCGGCTGACGAGGAGCGACGTGTTCTTGCGGCCGACGTAGGATTGGTGCTCCTCCAGCGAAGTCGCCAGCACGCGGCCGCTCGAATCGAGCACCTGAGTCTCCGTCCCGCTGTTGCTGAACAGGTTGCCGACCAGCTGGTTCAGCTCCGCGCTCGTGCTCTCCTCCACGTTGCCGGACTTGTCCTGCTGGGAGATGGCCGAGTCGGCCAGCGCCATCAGAAGCTGTGCCTGGCGGTTCAGGTTCTGCGTGAAGGAATTGATCAGCGAGCTCTTCATCGTGCTGATGAAGTAGACCCCGATCAGCTGGAGAGCGATCAGGATCAGCAGCAGCACCATGATGATGAGCTTCGCCTGGATCGTGCGGAACGGAAGGAGCGTCTTCATCCTCCGTAACCGCCCGGCGACATCTTCGGATTGCGCATCAGATAGCCGAGCCCGCGGCGGGTCAGGATAATCTCCGGCTTGCTCGGATCGTCCTCGATCTTCTCGCGGAGACGTCGGATCGTCACGTCGACCGTGCGGACGTCGCCGAAGTATTCGAAGCCCCATACCGCTTGAAGCAGATGCTCGCGCGTCATCACCTTGCCGCTGTTGCGGGCGAGGTAATGGACGAGCTCGAACTCGCGGTGGGTCAAGTCGAGCGGCTGCCCGTTCTTGTAGACGACGTACATATCCGTGTCGATGAACAGGTTGAACATCTTAAGGCCCTGGCGCTCGGACTCGGCCGAAGCCGACTCCTCTTCCGAACGCGGGGCTTCCAGCTTGCGCTGGCGGCGAAGGTGCGCCTTCACCCGGGCGAGCAGCTCGCGCGTGCCGAACGGCTTCGTCACGTAGTCGTCGGCGCCCAGCTCCAGGCCGAGCACCTTGTCCAGCTCGGTGTCCTTCGCCGTCAGCATGATGATCGGCGTCGACAGCCGGGTCCGCACCTCGCGGCAGACGTCCATGCCGTCCTTCACGGGCAGCATCAGGTCGAGCAGGATCAGGTCCGGGTCCAGCTCGAACGCCAGGCGGACCGCCGCCTCGCCGTCGAAGGCGCAGATGACCTCGTAGCCTTCCTTCTCCAGATTGAACTTCAGAATATCCGCGATGGGCCGCTCGTCGTCGACCACTAATATTTTACCGGGCATCTCACTGGCCTCCTGTGTCGGGAAGCGATCTCATTATCTCTTCTATTCTAACATAACGGCCGTCTTCCGCGAACCAAGCATTCCGGGCGAATCGGCGATCCCCGGATGGTAAATATAGACCGCAGCCTCTTCCTCGGAAAAAAACAGGAAGACCACCGGGACGATCCCGATGGTCTTGGCGCGGCCGGCGAGCGTGGAATGGCTCTCCGTCCGTCTTATAGATAGCTGGTCGGATTGCGGAGCGAGCCGTTCAGCTCGACCTCGAAGTGAAGGTGCGTGCCGGTCGAATGCCCGGTGCTTCCCATGATGCCGATGATGTCGCCTTGGGAGACGACCTGGCCCTTCTTGACCTTGATGCTGCTCATATGTCCGTACAGCGTCTTGAAGCCGTTGTTATGATTGATGATGACGGCGTTGCCATAGGTGCCCTTCTTGCCGGCGAATTCGACGGTGCCGTTGTCGGCGGCCATGATCGACTTGTTGCCGACCATGTCGATTCCCCGGTGGTACGAGCCCCAACGCTTGCCCATGTAGCTGGTGATGCGATGGCTCTTGACCGGCCAGATGAAGTCGCCGCTGCCTTCGCTCGGGATGACCTTCGTCCCCTTCAGGATGATGGTCGACACCGCGGGCTCGAGCACCTTCGAGGATACCTGCTCCTCCTCGATACTCGCTCCGTTGCGCTTGATGAGCCGGTACGTCACCTGGCGCTTGCCGTTCTTGCCCTCGCGGATCGTCTTCGACTGGCCGAGCTTGATGTCGTCGCTCTTGCGGATCTCGACGGGAGGGTCGATCGTCTCGATCTCAGTCACTTCTTCTTCGGACTTCACGTTTAGGATCGGATTCTTCTGGGTAATATCCAGTACGTCGCCCGGTTTGATCTGGTCGTTCTCGATCCAGGTGTTATTCGCGTAGATGACGGCGGTAGGCACCTTCATCTTCTGGGCGATGCAGCCGACGCAGTCGCCTTCCTGGACCGTGTAGGTCCTCTTGGCCGGATTGCCGGTCGCCAGCTTCTTGTAGACCACTTCGGGATCGTCCAGCTGGGTTAAGTCGATGTCGACCGGAACGGTCGTCACTTCTTCTTCGAACTCGACCGACTTCACGACGCGAGTCGACTTCGCCGTCTGCGTCTGCTTCGAAGCGTCGTAAGAGAGCGCCGTTACCGTCGACTTGGAAGCGGCTTGGGCGGGCACGAATCGTTCCTGAACCCGCTTCAGGATCGCGTTCGCGGTCTCCTTGTTCTTCACGATGGCGACGTCCTTGCCGTTGATGACCAGCTTGACGCCTACCGGATGGGACTTCAAATTCGCGTACAAGGCGTTCAAGGTGGCCTCGTCGTCGGGCGCCTTCTTGAAAGCACTTACATCCTCGTATGTAACCTTGGCTTCGTCGAGCTTATAAGCGATATCCGTCTTCGCCGCGGCGAGCGCCGCCGACTTGGCTTCGATCGCCTGTTCGACCAGCTGCCTGTCGCTGATCTCGCCGATCGGTTGGCCGTTCAGGATGACTTTATAATAAGAGTTCGTATGGGCTTGCACGTATTGATGGGCCCCGATGAACACGCCGACGACCGCCAAGACGGCCGCCCCGGTTGCGATGAGGGGAGTTTTATAATGACGGAACAGATTCCGGATCGCGGGCTGGGACTTTTGTCGGACGACTGTCATTCCTTTCAAGCACGAAGACCGGAATTGTCGAAGCGATCGCCGCCATGGCGACAGGCCGCTCGGATCCCGATCCGCCTTCTTGAAGTCGGTCATGATCTTCTCCTTTGCGTGATCTCTGGCAATCGTTGCCGGTTCTAGCTTAAAACCTGTTTATAACTTTAGCATAGCTTTAACTAGACTATCAACTTCGCGAAGATGAAGAATATCTCATAAAAAGGAAATAGCCGCTGTCGAACAGCGGCTAGAGCAAGTGACTATGGGCCTAAATTGTTCGCAGGGTCAAGGTTCGGACGACTCCCCGGACGGCTGCAGCATCGCCATCATCCGCTCATATTCCTCGTCGCTCAACGCGCCTTGCAGCAGCTTCTGGACTTCGGGCAGCTCCTCCGCCGTCAATCCGCCCTCCAGGTAGGATGACAGCTGCTGGAGCTGCTGCGCGTTCAGCTTCGAGACGACCAGCGAATACAGCTCGCGGCGGTCTTCATCCGTGATCGAACGGGCGGCCTCCTCCGCCGAGCCGCTCCAGACCGGCACCGCGTCTCCGTCGCCCGCGCCGTCCGTCCCGCCTTGCGCGCCTTCGCCGGCCGCCTCTCCCCCGGATCCTCCGGGATTTCGGGCGCCGTTCCCGTTCACGCCCCCGTTTCCGGTCCCGCTCCCATTTTCGGTCCCGTTCCCGCTATCGCTGCTATTCCCGCTAGCTCCGTTATTTCCGCTAGCGCCGCCGTTGCCGCTCCCGGCCCCCGCTTCGGCGCCCGAGCCCTCTTCGGCTCCGGACGACGCGCCCGCTCCCGGCCGCGCGGAAGGCTCCGCGCTTCCCGGCTCCTCCAGGCCGCCTCCCGTCCCGGACCCGGACGCGAACACGGCGGAGCCGTCCGGCCCCTCGCTCGGCGTCTCGCTAGCCGAGGGCGAGCCGCTCGCCTCCTTCGCGTCGGGCTTCTCCGCGCCCCACAGCGTGCCCCAGACGCCGGACAGGGCGAACGGCTGCACCTCCAGCGGAATGTCCATCTCCTTCAGCAGCGACTGCACGTAGCTGTTCACGATATAGCCGGTCGTCCAAATACACAAGAAGCTGAGCAGCAAAGCGCTCGCGACCAGCTTCGCCGCCCAGCCTACCCATTTCCACATCGGATGGCCCTCCTGCCTGACTAGTATTCCTAGTTACCAGTATGGGCAATCCTAGCGGCTCTCATTCTCTCACGACGGCAATAGACTTGCGCGGGTGGCTCTATAAGTGAAATCTCATTCTCGTCAGCCGTCTTATGGCCAGCGTACTGAGGACGAAGCCCGCGACGAGTCCGATGTCGTAGCCGATTCTTTTCGAGAAGCCGACGAGCTCCGAGACGAACAATCCCGCGATCATCGAGATGCAGACGACGAAGCCGATCCGAAGCGCCAGCTCCCAGCCGGAGAACACCATCAGCTTCCCGTTGTTCTCCGCCCGGTTCCTCTCGTACGCCAGCATCCCGCAGGTCAGCGCGGCGGCGAGAAGGAGCAGCATGACGAGGGCCTTCAGCCAGGTGAGCCGGTCGTAGTCCGCCGTCAAATACGTCGTCAGGCTCAGCCAGTCGATCAAGCGATCGTGCCAGGCCGACAGCCCGATATCTCCGTCGTAAGGACGAACCACGTCGAACCCCTGAACCTCCAGCGAGCTCCGCAGGATCATGATAAGGCCGGCAGGCAGAATGAACAGAACCAGAGACAGAACCATCTGGAACGCCACCGTGCCGGTGATCGTGCCGACGAACAGAACGAGCGAATAGATCGCGAGAAGGGTCAGCCACGTATAGCCGAGCTCGGCCAAATGATAGGTAAGGCTGAAATAGCCGGAGATAGGCGAATTCAGCACGAGAATCATGTCGATCGCGGTATTGAGCACGACCGTTGCCGTCAGAAGCGCCGCGCCCAGCAGCCACTTGTGCATGTAGATCTGCCGCCGCGAGTACGGAAGGGCGAACAGCAGCTCCTGCGAGCCGTTCTTCCGCTCGGTCCCGAGCTGCACGAGCGCCAGCACGAACATGGCGAGGAGAAGCCACAATCGTCCCGTCGTCTCGTACTCTCCGTTCCCGTAGGCTTCCTGGAAGGGAATACGAGCGTGCCCGATCTGCTGAAGACGGACGTTGACGACAGCCAGCTCCGTGAAGAGCCACCGGTTCATCCGCTGGAATCCGAGAGCCAGGAAGTGAACGACCGGAACCGCCCAGAAAAACAGCCTCGACTGCTCGTATTCCCGGCTCCAGAGCGCCTTAACCCACATCGTTCCCGCCTCCCAGCTTCCACAGATACAAGTCTTCCAGCTTCACCGGCAGAGGCTCGATCAGAATCGGATCGAAGCTCCGCAATTCCTCGTACGCCCGGCCCTCCCCCTCCGTCGAGAGCATCAGCGTGTAGACCCGGCCGATGTGGTCGAGGACGAGGACGTCGTCGGAAGCGAGCCAACGTTCCGGCGCATCGCCCGCGAAGGCGACCTGCAGCTTGACGAACCGGCCGCCGGCTATGTCCTCCGACGTATACGACTCGACGGTTCCGTCCTTGAGGAGCAGGATCGAGTCGGTCATCCGTTCCAGCTCTTCGAGCAGGTGCGAGGAGATGAGGAGAGAGGTGCCCTCCGCGGCCGCCTCCATCAGGAGCGACAGCACCTGCTTCTTCGCGATCGGGTCGACTCCGTTCGTCGGTTCGTCGAGCAGCACGTACCGCGCCTTGGTGGCCAGGCCCAGGGTCGTCGCGAACATCATTTTCATCCCCTTGGAAAATAACCGGACGTTCCGGTCGAGCGGCAATCCGAACCGGCTGAGGGTCGCCCGGAAGTATCCCATGTCGAACCCCGGGTAGATTCGCGAATAGAAGTCGGCGGAGCCGTAAGCCGTATAGCCGTGCCACGATTCCGTATGATCCGGGACGAAGACGACGTCCTTCTTGACGGACGGATAACGGTGGATCGACTTCCCTTCGCACTCGACCGAGCCCGCGTCGGGATCCAGAATGCCCGCCATCGTTCTTAACAGTGTCGTCTTGCCCGCTCCGTTGCGGCCGATTACGCCGGCGACCTGGCCGGGAGCCAGGGCGAAGCCGACGTTCGCCAGCACGGGGCGGCCGTCGATCGATTTATAGAGATTCCGGACGGTCAGCATCCTCTTCCCTCCCATAGCGCTGAATTTCTTCGTTCAACCACTCCGTCAGCCGCCTGCCGCCGATGCCCAGGTGATGCGCCTCCACGACGAGGCGCCTCAGCTCCTCCCGCAGCTTCTGCAGCCGTTCCTTCTCCATGCCCGGGTCGTCGGCCGTCCGCGCCACGAACGCGCCCTTCCCCCGCTGGGAAGCGATCACTCCCTGGCGCTCCAGCTCCTGGTACGCCTTGGCGACCGTGTTGTGGTTGACGAGCAGCAGGGCGGACATCTCCCGCACCGAGGGGATCTTATCCCCTTCCCTCAGGGCGCCCTTCGCGATCAGCTCCTTCACCTGCTGCACGATCTGCTCGTAGATGGGACTTAAGCTTCTCTCGTTAATTTGGAACATCGCTGATCCCGCCCCGCTCCTTCTAGCTGTACCACTTTGACTAGTACACATTGTACACACTTCCATTTAGGAAAATCAAGTAAAGATTGCATCAAGTTGAATCTCATGAAGCCGGCTGTAACTGCGGCGGCGCGTCGTGTTGCGCCTTAGCGAGAGTGAGGAGCAGCTTGCGAATGTACGTAACCTCGTTGCTCTCTTGGCCGGTCATGCGGCACTTTTGGCGAATGTGAGTAACCCAGTTACCCTCTTGGCCGGTCAAGCGCGCGGGAGCAAACAAAAAACCGCTCCCGGCGACCAAGCCGGGAACGGCTGCTTGAAGCGATCTGTCTTACTCGTAAATCGAAGCCACTTGGTTCGTCTGCTCGCGGTTGCGGCCGACGGAGAAGATGGCGATCGGGATGCCGGTCAGCTCGGACACGCGCTCGACGTAGCGGCGGGTGTTCTCCGGCAGATCCGCCAGCGTCTTCGCGCCGGAGATGTCCTCGCTCCAGCCCGGCAGCTCTTCGTAGACGGCTTCGCATTCCGCGAGCGTCTTCAGGTTCGCCGGGTAGTGCTGGATGATCTCCCCGCGGAAGCGGTAAGCGGTGCAGATCTTCACCGTCTCCAGCCCGCTCAGTACGTCGAGCGAGTTGAGCGACAGGCCGGTGATGCCGCTGACGCGGCGGGCATGCCGGACGACGACGGTGTCGAACCAGCCGACGCGGCGCGGACGGCCCGTCACGGTGCCGTACTCGTGCCCCTTGTCGCGGATCCACTGGCCGAGCTCGTCGTGCAGCTCCGTCGGGAACGGACCGTCGCCGACGCGGGTCGTGTACGCCTTCGCGACGCCGATGACCTGCTTGATCTTCGAAGGTCCGACGCCGGAACCGATGCAGACGCCGCCCGCGGACGGGTTGGAGCTCGTGACGAACGGGTACGTGCCTTGGTCGATGTCGAGCATGACGCCTTGGGCGCCTTCGAACAGCACCTTCTTGCCTTCGTCGATCGCGTCGTTCAGCACGACGGACGTGTCGGTGACGTACGGGCGAAGCTTCTCGGCCAGAGCCAGATATTCCTCGATGATCTTGTCCGCTTCCAGCGGCTCGCCGTTGTACATCTGCGTGATGATCTGGTTCTTCTCGGCGATCAGCGTGCGAGCCTTCTCCGCGAATTCTTCCGCCACCATCAGGTCGGCGATGCGGATGCCGTTCCGGGCGGCCTTATCCATATAGCAAGGGCCGATGCCCTTGCGGGTCGTTCCGATCTTGTTGTCGGCCTTGCGGTCTTCCTCCAGGCCGTCCAGCACCAGGTGATAAGGCATGATGACGTGGGCTCGGTCGCTGATCCGCAGGTTGTCGACGCTGAAGCCGTTATCGATAATGTATTGAATCTCTTCGACGAGAGCGGCCGGGTTGATGACCATCCCGTTGCCGATGACGCAGACTTTGTTCTGATTGAAAATGCCGGACGGAATCATGGTCAGCTTGTATTTCTTGTCCTGGATGAGAATCGTGTGGCCGGCATTATTGCCGCCTTGGTAACGGGCTACGACGTCCGCCTTCTCCGCGAGATAGTCGGTGATCTTCCCTTTACCCTCGTCTCCCCATTGCGTTCCAACCACTACAACTGTAGACAAAAGCAATCCCTCCATCCGGCTGATTCGCTCATGCCGGCATGATGATGCCTCCCCCTTGGGCGCATCCCCGGGCCGCGAAGGCGACGACGGCGCGCGCAAAAGCACCGGAGACCGGATTCGTCCCCGATGTACGGCCCGTAAAAGGCCGCAAGACGGCATGATTAGTGTAGCAAGCGCGGGAGGCGAAGTCAATCAAAAGGCGAACAATTGTTTAGACGTCTATATGATCGTTCGGAAATTTTAACGAATTTTTCACACGAAGCCCGAATTCCGCCGCGCTCCTTCTCGGAAACTCCGCCTGAGGATTCAGGCCGCACCGGAACGCCAAGCAGGCCCCGATGCGCGCGCCTCGCGGGGAAGGCCGGTCTCGCGCCAGCCCACGCGGTTTATTGTGCCTCCGGAGCCGGCTTCCATCCGCAAGCTTCGGCATCTTCTCCAGCCGAAAGATGCCAAGACACCCGCATACGACATCGCAGCCCAATCCGCGCCCATTTCGTACACCCCATATTTCGTAACGGACATCACAGACCTTATTTCGCGAAAAACGGCCCTTTTGAAAACGTAACGGACACCGCGAACCTTAAACGCTTCGGGACATGGTTGAAGTAGAAGGTTTCGACGAAATAGGCGCACCTGTGTCCGTTAAAAATCGAAAAAGGCGAATTTCACGTTCTTAACGGCCGCTGTGTCCGTTACGACGGATGAAGCCTCACCCTCCGCATTCATGGCTTAGCGCCAACCCTCTCCGGCTCGAAATAAAATCCCCCTCCACGCAACGAAGCCGAATAAATCTCGGCCTGGCTGTCTGGAGGGGGATCCGGATTTGCCGCTGGATTCCTTGAAGTCCTGAATTCCTTGAACTGTCTTAGGATACGAATAATAGCATCAAGCGCTCTCCTCATGCGTGCGGTCGAGGCTGACGAACTTGTTGAACTGCTTCAGGAAGACGAGCTCCACCGTGCCGACCGGACCGTTCCGCTGCTTGGCGATGATGATCTCGATGATGTTCTTCTTCTCCGTCTCCTGGTTGTAGTAATCGTCCCGATACAGGAACGCGACGATGTCGGCGTCCTGCTCGATCGAGCCCGATTCCCGCAAGTCGGACATCATCGGCCGCTTGTCCTGCCGTTGCTCGACGCCCCGCGACAGCTGCGACAGGGCGATGACCGGAACCTCGAGCTCCCGCGCGATCTGCTTCAGCGTACGCGAGATCTCGGAGACCTCCTGTTGCCGGTTCTCGCCGGCCTTGCCCCGGCCTTGGATGAGCTGCAGGTAGTCGATGAGGATCATTCCGAGCCCCTTCTCCTTCTTCAGCCTCCGGCACTTGGCCCGGATGTCCGCGACCGTGATGCCCGGCGTATCGTCGATGTACACCTCGGCCTCGGACAAGGCGCCGATCGCCATCGTCAGCTTCTCCCAGTCGTCGCCTTCGAGATAACCGGTCCGCATTCGCCCCGCGTCCACGTTGGACTCCGCGCACACCATCCGCTGCACGAGCTGGGCGGCCGACATCTCGAGACTGAAGATGGCGACCGTCTCGCCGGCGCGCACCGCGACGTTCTGCGCGATATTCAGGGCGAACGCGGTCTTCCCGACGGAAGGACGCGCCGCCACGATGATGAGGTCGCTTCGCTGGAAGCCGGCCGTCATCTTGTCCAGGTCGCGGAACCCGGACGGGATGCCCGTCGTTCCGCCCTTGTGGTTGTAGAGGAACTCGACGCGGTCGAACACTTCCATCAGAACGTCGCGAATGCTGATGAAGCCGGACGTGGAGCGCCGGTTCGAGATCTCCATGATGCGCTGCTCGGCGTCGTTGATGAGGGAGCCGACGTCTTCCTCGGCGGCGAAGCCGTTCGAGACGATCTGCGTCGCCGTCCGGATAAGCCGCCGGATCATCGACTTCTCTTCGACGATCTGCGCGTAATACTCGACGTTCGCGGCCGTAGGCACCGCATTGGCCAGCTTCGCCAGATAGGTGACCCCGCCGATCTCCTCCAGCTGGCTCTTGTCTTGCAGGCGGGCGGTCAGCGTGACGAGATCGAGCGGCTGGTTGTCGTCGTTCAGATCCGTCATCGCTTCGAAAATTCTCTGGTGGGCTACGCTGTAGAAATCCTCCGCCCGAATCCGCTCCATCGCCGTGATCAGCGCTTCGGTCTCGAGCAGAATCGCGCCGAGCACGGCCTGCTCCGCCTCCAGGTTCTGGGGCGGAATGCGGCCTTCGAGAATCGGTTCCACGCTTGCGTTCATGAGGTCATTCCTCCACGACTTGCACGTTCAGCGTGCCTTTCACGTCGGGGTACAATTTGAGCGGCACCTTCGTCACGCCGAGCGTCCGGATCGGATCGTCGAGCTCGATCTTGCGCTTGTCGATCGTGATCTTCTGCTTCTCCAGCGCTTCGGCGATCTGCTTGCTCGTGATCGCGCCGAACAGCCGTCCGCCTTCCCCGGCCTTCGCCTTGATGACGACCGTCATCTCGGAGAGCTTCGCCGCGAGAGCCTGCGCTTCTTCCTTCTCCCGCTCCTTCTTCTTCTGAACGGACGCGTTGATCTGGTCGAGCGTCTTCTTGGCGCCTTCGGTCGCGATCTGGACGTAACCCTTCGGCAGCAGGAAGTTGCGCGCGTAGCCTTCCGACACTTCCTTCACTTCGCCTTTCTTGCCTTGGCCCTTCACGTCTTGCAGGAAAATGACTTTCATTCCGGAATCCCCTCTTCCCCTTCGAATTCTTTAAGCACTTGCTTCAGCTTGGCGGCCACTTCCTGAACGGTGCAGCCCTGCATCTGGGCGGCGGCGTTCGTCAGATGGCCGCCTCCTCCCATGCGTTCCATGACGACTTGCACGTTGATCTGGCCGAGCGAGCGGGCGCTGATGCCGACCAGTCCGTCCGGGCGCAGCCCGATGACGAACGAAGCGCGGATCCCCGTCATGTTGAGCAAAGTGTCGGCCGCCTGCGCGATGAGCAGCTGGGGCACCGCCTTGCCCGTATCGGCGACCGCGATCGCGATGTGCTCGCGATAGGTCTCCGCATGCTGGATAATCTCCGCCTTCTTGATGTATTCCTCGAGGTCCTCCTTCAGCATCCGCTGGATGAGCGTCGGATCGGCGCCGTTGCGGCGCAGGAACGAAGCCGCCTCGAACGTCCGCGAGCCCGTGCGCATCGAGAAGCTCTTCGTGTCGACCGTAATGCCCGCCAGCAGCGCCGTCGCCTCCCGCACCTCCAGGACGACCCGCTCGTGGATATACTGGAGCAGCTCCGTCACCAGCTCGCACGTCGAGGACGCGTAAGGCTCCATGTAGACGAGCACCGCGTCGTCGATGAATTCCTCGCTGCGGCGATGGTGGTCGATGACGACGACCCGGTCCGTCTGCTGGAGCAGCCTCGGCTCCGCCACCATCGAAGCCCGGTGCGTGTCGACGACGACGGCGAGCGACCTCTTGTTCGTGATAGCGAGCCCCTGCTCCGGGGTGATGAACCGCTTGGCCAGCTTCTCGTCCTCCCGGATCATCTCCATCATCCGCTGGATGGCCGGGTTGACCCCCTCCAGCACGACGAACGCTTCCTTGCCGAACTGGCATGCCGCCTTCACCACCCCGATCGCGGCTCCAACGGAGTCCATGTCCGGCATCTTGTGCCCCATGATGACGATGTTCTCGCTCTCCTTCATCAGGTCGCGAAGGGCGTGCGAGATGACCCGGGCCCGGACTCTCGTCCGCTTCTCGACGGCGTTGCTCTTGCCGCCGTAGAAGCTCTGGCGCTGGCCGAACTTCACGACGGCCTGGTCGCCGCCGCGGCCGAGCGCGATGTCGAGGCTGCCCTGCGCCAGGTGGCCCAGCTCGACGATGTCGTCCGTGCCCGAAGCGAAGCCGATGGAGAGCGTCATCGGCAGCTTCAGGTTCATCGTGATCTCGCGCACGTCGTCAAGCAGATCGAACCGGGTCTGCTCCAGCTGGCGGAGAGCGAACTGGTTGGCGACGATCATGTACTTGTCCGAGGAGAGCCTCCGGAGGAACAGGCCGTATTTCTGCGCCCATTCGTTGATCTCCGCCGTCACCTTCGACAGCATGAGCGCGCGCTGCTGCTCGTCCATGCCTTGGGCCACCTCTTCGAGGTTGTCCATCATGACGATCCCGAGCGCCAGCTTCTCGTCCTCGTACCGCTTGGACAGCGTCCAGCTGTCCGTGATGTCGGTGACGTACAGCATCCTCTCCTGCTGCCGGTAGAGCAGCTCGTAGACGCGCCCGTTCAAGGTCGTCTCGGCTTTGTTCGCTTCCTTGTCCTTCGTCTGGACCTGCTGCGCCGGGAACAGCTCCGTCAGCGGGACGCCGACGACCGACGAACGCCCCGTGATCGAAGAGATGTACGCGTTATGCCATTGGACTTCCTTCTCTTCGTTATAGAGGATGATGCCGAACGGCAGCGTGCCGATCACGTCGTTGCCCACGCCCTTGATGCGGTGGGAGAGGGTCAGCACGTAATCGTTCAATTCCTTGCGGAAGGCGCGTTCCGCGAGCATCGCGTAGACGCCCACCGCTCCGCCGAGCGCCAGCCCGACGAGTCCCAGCACCCACTGGTACCAAGCGAGGGCGATCGTAAGCAGCAAGATCAGCACCAGTGCCCATACGTTGTGCATGCCGTGCCATCGCTGAACGAGAAACTTGGGCATCTAAAGCTCCGCTCCCTTGTATGGACCGCCTCGCGCCCGGCGCGCCGCCGGCGGTCCCGTTGTTACTGTAACGCTCTATTGCTTGGTGAAGTATCTGCGCAGGGGAAAAGCCGTATCGATCAATCCGACCAGGTAGAACGGATGGAACAGCAGAATGACGATCGCGATCAGGAAGGGAGCGGCTCTCGGCCACTTCTTCATGTCCGCGAGATAGTAAAAGAAAGCGATCGCCTGCACGATGAAGGCGAACTGGAGAACCGGGACGGCGTTGGCCGCGACCGTGCCCCAGAACCCGTTGTTGTCCGGCGAGATGGCGTAGCTGAGGATCAGGGCGATCAAGTAATAGAGTACGAGACTGCGCGGCAGCATCCAATTCTTCATCGGAGGCATCGCGGGCACCACGATTCCCATCGTTCCGAGCGCTCGCCGGGACAAGGCATGAGTCACGACGGCCAGCAGGAACGAAGACAGGAGCAGCAGCGAAGGAAGCATCTTCACGAACGCGTCGCCAATCGACACGGCCGCGTCGCTCGCCCAATTGGCCGGAAGCAGGGTACCGGACGTCTGCAGCTGCTTAAGCGCTTCTTCGATCATGCCGGACAATTCCGCGGACAGGTCGATATCGTACTGGATCGAGAAAATCGTCAACTGCACGAGGAACTGCGCCAGCAGAACGATCGTGGCTACGGTGACGACGGTTCGGGCGGATAGGCGCCTCTTGTACATATGACCCATGATCGCGGACGGGATCAGGAAGAAGAACCCGAACGTCAGCGGGATGAGCGAATACGATCCCAGCAACGCGAAAGAGGCTAACCCGATGCACGCCGCGTGCACCAGGAACGGAATCGGCTTCAGCATCGTGTACAGGACGACCAAGGGCACCATGAGCAGGAACAAGGTTACGACGATGAGCTTCGTTGGGATGCTGAGCAGCAGAAGCAGCGCCGCGGCGCTCCATGCCACGGACTTCCAGCCGATCTTCAAAGGGGTCACCTCTTGCGGATATGTTCTTCTAACGCTGACAGATCTCGGTATTGATCCTCCAGCTGATGTCCTTCTTGCTTCAGCTTGGCGAGCTTATCGGCCAAGGCGTCGTCCAGGTCCCGGTACGAGACGCCGAGACGCCGTCCCAGAATGTAGACCCCGGCGACCAGACCGGCCAAGGCGTCCGTGATCCGGACCGCGCTGCCGTCCCACATCGCCTTGAACAAACGGGATACTTGATCGACCACTTCGGTCTTCAGCCACTCGATCATTCTCGCCCGAGTGGCGACATCCATATCTCGTTCCATCGCTTGACCACCTCCAAGGAAGATACGGCCTCCGGCGACCGGAAGCCCGATGGAGATCATTCAGCCGGATGAACGTTCTGGATGCTGGCGAACCCTGAATGATCAAGCTCATCCTCGCGCGTCTGCCCAGAAAGCTGCAATCTTCATTATATCACATAAACTCCTGGAGTCCGCAATGCGCAAATCCTTGCTGTTCCGGCGAATCGACCCTCTTCCTGGGATCAGAAAAGGCTTTGCCGCCCGGGCAAAGCCTCCGTCGTCTCTCAGTTCCTCTCCGCTCTCCACCCTTCCTCACCGCGGGACAGCGTCCAGCCGAACGAGCGCAGCGTCCCGATCGGCATATAGCCGCGGCTGCCGATGGACAGCAGCTCGGCCCCGCCGCCATCCCACTCGAGCCGATAGCCCCGCTCCAGCAGAAGCTCGCCGGGCTCGGGCTCTTCGATCCGGGCCTCCGCGGCCGCCTCCGCCCCGAGCGTGCCTCCCCCGCCGACGGCCAGCTTGAACGCGCGGTCCTCCCGGCTCCACCGCAGCGAGTAGCCCTGGAGCTTCAGCACCTCCGCGTCGACGTAGTCCTCCCCGCGGTAGCTTACGACCGGCACTTGCCGGCCGCCGCCGATCGCGAGATTCCCCGAGCGCACGCGATAGCGGACGAACTCGCTGCGGATCGGTTGCCCGGCGCGAACGTCCTTGTGCAGCCCCTTCTCGTCCAGCGCCACCTGCCCGTTCACCAGGACGTACTTGATGCCGGCCGATGTCAGGCTCGGCTTCTCGACCGTCGAACGGTCGCTGATCTCGCCCGGGTCGAAGACGACGATGTCGGCGTCCATCCCGCGGGAGATCCGCCCCTTCTTCCGCAGCGCGGGAGCCTGCTTCTCCAGCCGCCTGGCCGGCATGAGCGTCATCTTGTCGATAGCCTCCATGAGAGAGAGGACTTTATGCTCCCTGACGTACAGGCCGATCGTGCGGGCGAACGTTCCCGAAGCCCGGGGGTGGTTGTTGTAGCCGG
The DNA here is from genome assembly GCF_014212175.1 of Cohnella xylanilytica. Taxonomy (GTDB): domain Bacteria; phylum Bacillota; class Bacilli; order Paenibacillales; family Paenibacillaceae; genus Cohnella; species Cohnella xylanilytica. The sequence goes on from NZ_JACJVR010000111.1 coordinate 31,687, forward strand.
GCTCGAGAATGGCGTCGCTGCCGATCATCACGAACGGCGACCGCAGCGACTCCCGGATGTCTTCCTCCGGGATGGCGTAGGCGACCGCCAGCTTGCCCTCCTTCTTGTACTTCTTGTACGTCTTCTCCGTCAGACGCTCCGAGGTGCCCGCGATCTGCAGGTCCTTGTACGTGATCCGGAAGCGCTTCTGCCAACCCTCGTCGAATCTCGCCGAATCGAGGTACGTCCCCCAATAATCGTAGGGATAGGTGCAGGCGGTCATGTCCAGCCCTTGGTCCCGGGCTTCCTCCAGCATCTTCAGCGATCGCAGCATCGAGAAGGTGCCGCCCGTGCTGTTGATATGGTCGACGTGCACCGAAGCCCCGGTCCGCTCGGCATAGCCGATCAGCTCGCGGATCGCGTCGAGGTTTGTGCCGGGCTCCTCCATGTCCGAATAGCGGGCGTGAAAATAGACCGGAACGTTGTACCTCTGGGCTACTCTCATGAGAGGCACGATCTCGGGCGCCTGGATGCCCGGCACGTACTCCAGGCTGAACGAGATGCCGAGCGCCCCTTGATTGAGCGCTTGCTCGGCTTGGGCCGTCAGCTCCGCGATCTGCTCCGGCGACGCGGAATCGTAGCGGCTGAGGGCGAATTTATTGCGGGCCTGGGTGTAGAAGAAGGAGGCGCCGAAATGCAGCGGGGTCCGGTTGCGGGCGTAATACGAGTACCACTTGCCGGGCGATGCGGTTCCGCCGTGCATGGCGATGTTGCTCGTCACCCCGTCGGCGAGCTTGTTCCAGACGCCCACCGGATTCGGGTCGTACGACAGGTTGTCGATGAAGCCCGGAGACACGACGAGTCCCTTCGCGTCGATGACCCGCTCTCCCGCGATCGGCCGATCGGTCACGAGCGCGATCCGGCCGTCCTCGACGGCGACGTTCAGGCCTTCCCGGTCCAGCTTCGTCTCCGGATTGATCACCCGGCCTCCCCGAATGACGATGTCGTATACCCTCCTCGACTCCTCCGGGGTCGGACGGTCGATCCCTGCGGCATCCGCCGCGGCGTCCGCGGGCGCAACGGCCGCAGCCCCCTTCGCCGGAGCGGAGGGGGCTGAAGCCGGGCGGCGGAGAAGCGGCGAATGGCCGATCCCCGATGCGCCGGCGACGATTAGGATTAGTGCAAGGGTATATCCGATCATCTTCTTGATTCGCTTGCGATCGTCGTTCCGACTGTCGTTGCGGTTGTCGTTCCGAATGTCCATGCGGTCGTTCCGAGTCTTCTTCACGCCTCGCCTAGCCTCCGCTTCGGTCCGCCGCGGACGGCAGACTTCCATCATTTGCTAGGTATCAGGCTTCCCTGCGGACGGGCTTCTCATCCATCGCGGGCGGCAGCAGCAGCCGTTCGCAATAATCGATAATATCGCTGCGGCGGACGATGCCGATGAAGCTGCCCATGTCGTCGATGACGGGAACGAAATTCTGCGTCTTGGCCAGCGAGATCAGATCCTCCATGTTGGCTTCGATCTGAACGGGCCGGATGTTCACGCGAAGCGGAACCTCCGACAGCAGAACCCGATGGGCGTTCTCGAAGCCGACGTCCGGACGGCTCTTCATGAACCAGAGCAGGTCCCCTTCGGTCACGGTCCCGATATACTTCCCGTCGTCGCTAAGGACGGGAACCGCGGTGTACCGATGCCGCTCCATTCTCTCCAGCGTCTGGCGCAGGGTCGCGCTCTCGGGCAGACAGACAACCTCCTGCTTCGGCAGAAGGAAAAAAGCGATGTTCATCTTTTCCTCTCCTCCGTCATTCAACGGTGTGGCTGCATGCGTTAGTCCGCCTTCATTATACCATGGCCTCTTCCCGAATCACCACGCCGCGAAGCGCCGATGCTCAGGAGGCCGCCGCTTGCGAAGCGCCGGCGGTCTGCCTGGCGGCCGTTCCTCCGGCTGTTCCAGCGGCAGTTCCCGCGCCCGTCTCGCCCGGCAGCGTCAGCTCCGCCGCCGGCGTATCGGCGTCGAGCCACTTGGCGATCGTCGTACGCACCTGCGCGAGATCGTTGTCGTTAAGGACGAAGTACCACAGGTTCTGCGAGCCCATCCGCGCGCCGGAGCCCTTCAGCGTATAGCTGCGGATGCGATGGTCGGTCTGCAGGAATTGCTTGGCCAGGTCGGTCATGGCCGAAGGCGGCAGATCGGTGCGGAAGTTGTCTCCGACAATGCCGAGCAGCTCGGGGATCTTATCCCACTGCTTAAGCGAAGACGCCTTGCGCATGATGGCTTCGAGGAACACGCGGTTGCGCTCCGTCCGGGAGACGTCCCCGCCCGCGTCCTCGCGGTAACGCACGTAATTCAGAGCTTCCTGTCCGGTGTAGCTGTCCTTGTTCGCCTTGATCGTGAACTTCTCGTGATCCTTGCCCTTGTTGACGATGTCCTTCGTAATCGGCAGCGAGATGCCGCCGAGGGTGTCGACCGCCTCCACGAAGCCTTCGAAGTTGATCGAGGCGTAATGGTCGACGTGCGCGTCGAGCAGCTTCTGCACGCTGTTCACCGCCATCTCCGGACCGCCGTACGCGTACGCGTGGGTGATCTTGTCCTTCTTGTCCTTACCTACGATATCGGCGTACGAGTCGCGGGGAACGGACACCATGAGCACGTTGCCGTCCTTCGGGCGGACGACGGTGTAGATCAGCGTGTCCGAACGGCCCCGGGTCTGGCCCGGGCGCGCGTCGACGCCCATCAGCAGCAGCGTGAACGGCTCCGTGACCGCCGGCGGCTCGGACTCCGCGGGACGGTCCGTCAGCGGCTGGTACGTATCCGCCAGCTTCGCCTCGACCCGCTTGGACAGGAACGTGTCGAAGCCCCAGGCGGCCAGCGTCCCCCGGTTGGCGTAGCCGATCCCCGACAGAATCAGCAGAACGGCGATGAGACTTATAGCGATTCTTGCATATCTACGATGTTTATTCATGATGAGTATCCTCTATTCCTTTCTGACTGGATCTGGCTGCATTCGCTCTCCTTCTATAAGACGAGGGAACGGAGGCCCCGGTTACAGGCCGGAGCGTGCTTCATTCTGGCAGCTTCGCTACCCTCTCCCTCTCTATCCTCTTCTGTCCTTCATATAATCGGAAGGGTTCTTGCCCGTAGCCCTCTTGAACAGACGGTGAAAATAGGAAACGTCCGGATACCCGAGCAGGTCCGCGATCTCCCCTACCGTCAGCAGCGAATCCGATAGCAGATAGACGGCCTTCTTAATCCTCGTGGCGTGGACGTATTCGCTGATCGTCTGTCCGGTCGCGCGGCGGAACAGCGCCGCGGCGTAGTTCGGGCTGCGGCCGATATGGTCGCCGAGCGTTTCCTTCGTGATTTTCTCGCGGTAATGCTCGAGAATGTAATCCTTCATCCGCTGCGCGTGGTAGTCGACGGCGGCGGTTACCGGCCCCGAGCTCCACTCGCGGTTCCACAGCACGAGCAGCTCCAGCGCGATCGCAGATCCCCGCAAGCCCGCGTAGGCGGTCCGGTCGGCCCACTCCTCGGCGATCGTCCGGAATCGCGACGCGGCCCATTCGAACATCGCCGGCTTGAGCTTGCGCCACTGCCGATCCGTGAGCCACGGGAGCTCCTCTAGTCCCGCTCCCGCCGCCGCGAACTTCGCCACGTACTTCTCGTGGAAAACGGAAGGGATGCTCTTGGCGTAATAAGCCATTCCCGCCGGGATCAGCAGCGCGTCGCCCTTCTCCGCGATGACCTTGTCCGCGCCCAGCCAATAGACGCACTTGCCGTAATTCAGCAGCACGAGCGTGAACAGGAGGCTGTCGCCCGACTCCTCCTCGAACCATTCCATCACCCGGTCGTGCCTTACTTCGCGCAATCTTATCGCCACAATCGTCCCGCACCGCCTACAGTACTATGATCCATATAGAATACTATATTTCATATGGAAATGATAGATTTAGAGCTACAATAGAGGCAACCATCATCTGGAGGGATACGACTTGAGGAAGACGAAGATCATCTGTACCATGGGGCCGGCTTGCGACTCCGTCGACGTGTTGAAGCGCATGATCGAGGCCGGGATGAACGTGGCGCGCCTGAACATGGCCCACGGCGAATTGAGCGATCACAGCGGCCGGATGGAACGGATTCGCCAGGCGGCCCGAGAGACCGGAACGATCGTGCCGATTCTGATGGACATCAAGGGGCCGGAAGTGCGGATCGGCAAGCTGAAGGAAGCTTCGTACGAGCTGAAAGCCGGCAACCTGCTGACGCTGACGACCGAGATTCAGCCGGGCGACGCGGAGACGATCTCCGTCAACTACTCCGAGCTTCCGCTCGTGGTGAAGCCGGGCAACTCGATTCTGATCGACGACGGCTTGATCCAACTGACCGTCGAATCGGTCACCGAGAAGACGGTCGTCTGCCGCATCGTGAGCGGCGGCACGATCAAGCCGAACAAGGGCGTCAACCTGCCCGGCATTCGCACGACGCTGCCGGGCGTGACGGAACGGGACGTCCGCCACATCGCGTTCGGAGTCGAGCAAGGCATCGACATCATCGCGGCTTCCTTCGTGCGCCGCGCCGAAGACATTCTGCAGATCCGGGCGCTGCTGGAAGAGCAGAACGCGGGCCATATCCAGATCATCTCCAAGATCGAGAACGAAGAAGGCGTCGACAACCTCGACGCGATCATCGAAGCGTCGGACGGCATCATGGTCGCCCGCGGCGACCTCGGCGTCGAGATTCCGGTCGAGGATGTGCCGATGATCCAGCGCGAGATGATCGAGAAGTGCAACCTGGCCGGCAAGCCGGTCATCGTCGCCACGCACATGCTCGACTCGATGCAGGTCAATCCGCGCCCGACGCGCGCCGAAGTGAGCGATACCGCCAACGCCGTGCTGCAAGGCGCCGACTCCATCATGCTGTCCGGCGAATCGGCGGCGGGCAAGTATCCGGTCGAATCCGTCGCCACGATGGCTTCGATCGCCGTGAAGGCCGAGTCGATCTACGACTGCTCGACCAGCGCCAGCAACCGGCTGAAGAACGACCTGCCGACTTCGGTTACCGAGATCATCAGCCAGGCGGTCGTCAGCTCCTCCCGCAAGCTCGACGCCAAGGCGATTCTGACGCCGACTGTCAGCGGCTACACCGCGCGCATGGTGTCCAAGTACCGCCCGAAGGCGCCGGTCGTCGCCATCACGCCGGACGAGCGCGTGCTGGCCCGCCTGTCCCTGTTGTGGGGCGTCATCCCGGTCAAGGGAGAAGCGACCGAATCGACCGACCATATGATCGAGTCGGCGCTCGACAACGGCAGCAAGACCGGCCTGCTGAAGTCCGGCGACTACGTCGTCATCTCCGCGGGAACGCCGGCCGGCGTCTCCGGAGTGACCAACCTGATCAAGATCCAGCAAGTGTAAGCGGCTGCTCGCTTTTTGTTCTTCGTTAGACTCGAAAGAGACATTCGACTGATCGCGGTCTTGAATGTCTCTTTTTTGAATTCGATTCCCGAGGGGCGGTGGTTTGAATATTAGCCAGCGAGCAGGATATCGTCCGACTTGTGAGCGACGATGATTGGATGATGGAAATATTGCGCAACGTCAAGTCTCTGAATTTGCCCGACTGGTGGGTATGCGCAGGTTTCGTTCGATCGAAAATCTGGGATACGCTTCATGATTTTACGGAACGAACGCCGTTGTCCGACGTGGATGTCGTCTATTTCGACAAGAGCCATCTCGATGAAAAGATAGAAAAGGAATTGGAGCAGAAGCTTAAAAGGTTAAACCCGCTAATCCCTTGGTCTGTCAAAAACGAAGCGAGAATGCACCTTGCCAACCGCATTCCGCCCTATTCCTCCTCGGAGGACGCCATCTCCAAATTTCCCGAAACGGCGACGGCACTGGGGCTTGCATTAGATGAACAGAATCATGTCGTCCTGACAGCCCCTTGCGGGATTCATGACGTTTTAAATATGCGGATAAAGCCGACCCCTTTTTTTAACGAGACGCAAGAAAGAGCAAAAATTTACGAGAAACGTATCGTTGAGAAGAATTGGACAAGCGTTTGGAGCAAGGTCACGGTCCATCCCATTGTGCCAACCTCTTAATCCGTATCCAATATGTCAAATATGCCAAGACAGCCTGAAAGCCGGCGTCGATACGCCGGCTTTTTTGAATGTTCTTGCGTCGCAACCTAAATTCAATCCTGTTGACCCTTGTGATTGTATAACCGTACCCGCCGCCTACCGTTTCCCGCCCGTCTTCGTCATCCCGATCTGTCCGATCAAGTAATTGTACTTGTCCGCATGCTTGAGTTCGTCCAGCATGACGCCGAAGACGGTGTCCTTGTAGATGCCGGTCGGAAGCCCGAACCATAGCCTGCGGTACCTCTCCACCGCTCCGAGCTCTCCGAACAGCGCGGTCTTCAACCCTTCCGCGTAGGACGCCGGCTTCTTCGGCGTCTCCTCTCCTCCTTCGCCGGCGGGCTGCCCCGTCAGCTCGTGAAGCATCTCGCGGAACATCCGGTTATGACCTCTCTCGTCGTCCCGGATCGAAGCGATGATGTCGGCCTGTTCCTTCCCCGGAGCCAGACGGATCAGCTCGTCGTAGAACAGTTCGTCGGCCTTCTCGCCCTGAACCGACTGCCTCATGATCTCCAACGCGTCGTTGTAGCTTGTGGCCCAGACGGGTTGGAAAGTGGACGCTCGGTACCACCCGTACCCGTGCGCATAGCTCAAATACAAGGTCGTTCGCCTCCCTGCGATGCTTTGCTACTTGTCATCGTATGTGCGAACGCCTAAATGGGTGATCCCATCTTTACAATCGGAAAGCTTCTTCCAGCTCTCGAATGCTGGCCTCGTCGATCGGGGCGATCGCGCCCAGTCCCTCCGCCTCGATAATCGACTTCGCGCTGTATTCCGCCACCTCGAGCCGATCGAACGCCTGAAGCAGAGAGTTCCCCGTGGCGATGACGCAGTTGTTCTCGACGACGGCGACGGGAACGTCGGGCGTGAACCGATCCGCCGTGCCCTCCGCGTCTTCGTAGACGGAGAGGAAGGGAAGCTTCGGCAGGCTCCGCAGCAGAATGTAGCTCTCCGGGATCGTCCGCGAGTCGAACTTCCGCTCCGTCACCGCGAACGCCATAACGTGCGGCGAGTGGGAGACGAGCACGGAACGGATGTGCGGCTGGCGCTCGTAGATCCGGCGGTGCAGCAGGGCCGACCGGCTCGGACTCTTCCCCTTCTCGGCCCTCCCTCGGTCGATAAGAACCAGATCCTCGGGAGAGAGAATCTTCCGATCGAGCCCGTGTGGAGTGATCAGGAACCGGTCGTCGCCCAGCTTGACCGAGAACGTGCCCTGCGTGCTGGTGAACAGCCTCTGTTCGTACGCTCGGTGGATGAGCTCGCACATATCGCGGCGTGCTTCCCTCTCGTCGGTCGGGATCCGATCCGGCTCGAATTCAGAGAGCGTCGGCGGTTCCTCGATCCGCGCCTTCTCCAGCAGCTCCGAGGCGATCGCCCGCGGGGTCCCGATCCGGCGGGCCAGAATCTCCGTGCGGGCGCAGAACTCGAGCGTCTCGAACGTCTTGAACGCCTCCATCAGCGTCGTTCCCCCGACGACGCCGCCGTGGTTCTCCAGCATGACGGCGTGCTTGCCTTCCGCGAACACCCGGGCGATGTTCGCCCCGAGCCGGTCGCTCCCGGGCAGGGCGTAATCGGCCATGCCGACTTCCCCGCAGATCTCGCGCTCGCCCGGCAGCATGCCCACGTTCGGGACGCGTCGCACGATGCTGAAGGAGACGAGCGACGGCGGATGCGCGTGCACGATGGCCCTCAGATCGGGCCTCGACCGATAGATCGCCTGGTGAAAAGGAAACTCGCTCGAAGGCTTGTGACGCCCGTCGATTCGTCCGTCGGACGTCACCCGCACGATGTCCGCTCTCCCGAGCGATCCTTTATCGACTCCGCCAGGGGTAATCCAGATATCTCCGTTCTCGTCCAGGATCGACAGGTTGCCGCCGGACGTCGTCGTCATTCCGTAGCGATAAATGCGTTCGATCATCCGGATGATCTGATCGGCCGGATGCAGATAGTCGAAGTTCATGGGCGCGTCTCCCTTGTCCTATGTCATCTTGGCATGGTTCGGCATTGCGAATGCGCCCCTAGAATACCACATTTCCGATCCGGCAGATCATGATCCATATCACAGCAGTTGCCGATCGGGGAACAGCCTGCCCGTCATGTCGACGCTTTGCGTATAGGATGGGAAGCCCGGGACGGCAGGTCCGGCAATTCGTTGACGGAGACGACGTCTTCCGTTCTTTTCTTCGGCCGCGTCCAGTACCGCTCGCTTCCCGGAAGATCGTCGAACCACGCGGCATCGGGAGGACAATCCAGCGTCATGAACTTGCCGTATTGGCCGTCTCTCGATTGGTGGTACTTCAGGTAGGCTTTGCCGTCCTCGATGGCCAGAATCTCGATCTTGCCCGACGTATGGCTCATGGACAAGCGAACTCGCTTCCCCAATCCCGATGTGAGCGCTTTGGCTTCTTCCACCAGCCGGTAGACCCGTTCCAGCGGCAGCACGAAGTCGCGATTGCCGGCCACGGGGCGATTCACGAAGAAGTAATAAGGAGTCACTCCCGCCCAGCTCAGCTTGTCGAGAAGTTCGCCAAGCACCTTGGAATCGTCGTTGATTCCTCGCAGGATGGGTGTCTGGTTCACGACGATGACTCCCGCGTTATGGAGAGCCTCGAAGCCCCGTACGGCTTCGGGCGTTATTTCCCTCGGATGATTGATATGCGCCATGACATAAATCCGTTTATCCGGCGTAGAGAACGTCTTCAGAGTCTCCAGCAGCGATTCGTCCTCGTAGATGCGCATCGGATTGAAGACCGGGATCTTCGATCCGAGACGGATAATGCGAACATGCTCGATCTCCCTTAGCCGAGTCAAGATGGCTTGCAGCTTGGGAGTAGCGAGGATCAGACTGTCCCCTCCGGTCAGAAGAACGTTGCTGATCCGCGGCTGGCTCGCGATATATCGCAATCCCGGCTCGACGTCGGTCGTCGCTTCTTTCACGTCGTTGCGGAACAATCTTTTGCGGAAGCAGTAGCGACAGTAAGCCCCGCATACCTCGGATACGATCAAGAGGGCCGTCGATTCGTACTTGTGTTGACAGCCCGGCACGACATAATTCGTATCTTCGTCGGAAGCGTCCCAGCGTCCGTATTCCTTCAGTTCCCCTTCGTTCGGAATGACGAGCTTGCGAATCGGATCGTTCGGGTCGTCCCAATCGATCAAGTTCAAATAATAGTCGTTCACTCGGAAAACGAATTTGTTCGTAATCGGCTTCAGCTTCTCCCTCTCCGCTTCCGGCAGCTGCTCGATCTTCCCGATGTCGGTTCTATACTTGGGTTGTGGCACTTGCGATTCCTCCTCAAGTGATATAATCGAACTTCTGACTCGGCCCCCCGGAACCCGTACTCCCCCCTCTCCAATCAGCAAAAAAAGACCCTTCGGCGATCAGACTCGATGGGCGAGTCCGTGCCGTGAGGGCCTCTTATAGACGCAAAAAGACCCTCGAAGGGTCAAAATCTGCGTGTCTGCTGCGTGTGCGCGCTTCGGTTAAAACGCGGTTTGACCCATCCAAAGCCTACGAGGTTAGCTGACGGGCTCGGGATAGATGGTTCCCTACATTCCGGCCGGAATGATACGCCCCAATTACGTTGGTTCCCCCGCTTCCCGGCTGATGCCGGGAACTAAGCTTAATAAAAGCATAGTTTATTCGAAAGCGTATGTCAATTCTTAGCAACTCTCAAAATGACCCGCCGCAAAAAAGTACCGGACATCGCGGCCGTTAAGGAGGCTGAATTGGCGCCAGAGGAGATGGCGTAGACCGAGAGTAGAATGTATGCGAATGGGGCCCATGGCAGTAAGAAAAACGCCTGACGGC